>JAFGSA010000045.1 GCA_016934855.1 Elusimicrobiota bacterium | reverse complement strand
ACATTCGGTTCATTCAGTCGTTCGCTTCATCTGGCTTATGCCAGCGCTTACTCCATCATCATCACGCATTACACAGTAAAAAGTCTTGCAGCTTATGACTTGCGACTGGCAGGGTTCAGATGAATTTAAGATATCCTGCAGAAGGCGGATTTAAGGTACATGGTCTCCGGCATCGCAGGGAGGACCGGATGGTCCTTTGCCTGGAAACCGAACTCTATTATCTGGACGTTCCTGCGCGCGGTCCTGGCCGAATCCCTTATGACGCCCAGGAAAGACATGAAATCCAGGTGGTGAGAACAGCTGGATGTGAAGAGGGTGCCGCCCGGCTCGATACAGCCCATGGCAAGAGCATTTAGACTGATATATTTTTTCAGTCCCTGCCGGAAGGTTTTTTTCGTTTTTATGAGAGCCGGCGGGTCCAGGATTACCATACCGTATTTTTTTTCGGGCTGCGCCTGTGTGAGATAGGAAACAGCGTCCTCTTCGACAAAACCGCAGTTCGTTAACTTGTTCAGCTCTGCGTTCTTCTGCGCGGTCTCCACCGCCGCGGAACTGGTATCCAGCCCGAACACTTCCCTCGCTCCGAAATGAGAAGCGTGCAGGGAAAAAGAACCCGTATAACAGAAGCAGTCCAGGACGGAAATATCCCTGACATATCCGCTGAGCTTCAGCCTGTTTTCTCTCTGGTCGAAAAAGTACCCGGTCTTCTGCCCTCTCTCCAGGTCCGCCAGCAAGGACAGTCCGTGCTCCTTTATCGTAACCGGTCCCGGATCCGCGCCTTTTGCCCAGTAGGACAGAGCGTCCATGTTTTCGAGCCTTGCCGCGGTCTCGTCTGCGCTCACATATATGTTATCCGCCAGCCCGAGGCTGTCGGCCGCTTCGATTATCAGCGGCAGGTAATCGAGGATTCCTTTCGCGGTTATCCGGAAATGCGACGTCCTTTCGTACTTGTCTATGATGAGGCCGGGCAGCAGGTCCGATTCGCCGTAGACCGCCCGGTATGAATCGGAACCGGGGTATACGCTCTCCCTGTATCGGAGCGCCGCGTATAGCTTTTTTTTAAAAAAAGCGGCATCAAGCTCGGTCTCGTGCCTGGAAAGGATCCTCGCGGCGATCAGCGAATTAGGGTTATAATAACCGATGCCGATAAACCTGCGGTCATAACTTTCAATACGCACCGTTTTAGAGACTGCCGCCGGAGATATTTTCTCTATCTCGTTGGAGAATACCCAGGGATACCCCAGGCGGATCCTCTTGTCCTGATTCTTTTTCAGTCTTATGGTGTTCATTTTTGTTTTGTGTCCGCGAATATAGATGTTATCTGTAAATCCTGCAATAGTCAAATAGGAAACGTATCCGGCATCTCGTGAAGCGTGTCTCGCAATCTTGCCCCGAAATCCACCAGGCTGTGAGCTGTAAGACCCATAAAAAGTTGCTGGTCGCTAGTTGCTAGTTGCTTGTAAATTCCCATCTGGTGTCTCTTCTTATAACTTAAAACTTACAACTTATAGCTGGCTCACTCCATCGCCTGTATAATAAGTGCCGCCGCCGGCACTCGGACATCGGCCGCTTCTCTTTATTTACATGGTCAGAATGTTTTGGTAAAATATTTTTCGAAAATCCGCGGATTTTCAGAAGGAACAGATGAGCGATATTAATAACAAAGTTGAAAGTACCGATTTCATCCGTGAAATAATAAACGGGGATATGGAGACGGGAAAGAACGGCGGCCGGGTTATAACCAGGTTCCCCCCGGAACCCAACGGGTATCTGCATATAGGGCACGCCAAGGCGATATGCCTTAATTTCGGCATCGCCTCGGATTATAAAGGCAGCTGCAATCTGAGGTTCGATGATACCAACCCGGTAAAGGAAGAAGAAGATTATGTCCGGTCGATCATAGAAGACGTTAAATGGCTGGGGTTTGACTGGGGGAAGGAGGTCCTCTTCGCCTCCGATTATTTCGAGTTCATGTACGAATGCGCCGTTAATCTCATAAAAAAAGGCAAGGCTTACGTGGACGACCTCACGGGCGACGAAATAAGGGAGTACAGGGGCACTCTCACCGAGCCGGGAAAGGACAGTCCGCACAGGGGCCGGAAACCCGAAGAGAACCTGGAGCTGTTCGAAAGGATGAGAAAAGGGGAGTTCCCTGACGGGTCGAGGGTCTTGAGGGCCAGGATCGATATGAGTTCCGGCAACATCAATATGCGGGATCCGGTCATGTACCGTATAATGCACGCGCCGCATCACAGGACCGGGGACGGCTGGTGCATATACCCGATGTACGATTTTGCGCACGGGATAGAGGATTCGGTCGAAGGCATCACGCATTCCATATGCACGCTGGAGTTCGAGAACCACCGGCCGCTTTATGACTGGTTCCTGGATGAACTGGGAATACATCACCCCCAGCAGATAGAGTTCGCGCGGCTCAATCTCACTTACACGGTGATGAGCAAGCGCAAGCTTCTCAGGCTCGTAGAGGACGGCCACGTATCCGGATGGGACGACCCGAGGATGCCGACTATATCGGGACTCAGAAGAAGGGGATACACGCCCGGGGCTATACGGGATTTCTGCGAGCGCATAGGGGTCGCTAAAACCAACAGCACAGTGGATATGGCGCTCCTCGAGCATTGCATAAGGGAAGACCTCAACAGAAGGGCCATGAGGGTGATGGCTGTTCTCGACCCCGTCAAAGTCGTGATAGAAAATTATCCCGAAGGCCGCGAGGAGCTCGTGGAGGCAGTAAATAACCCGGAAGACCCTTCTGCGGGAAAACGCGAGATCCCTTTTTCCCGCACACTGTACATAGAGAGGGAGGATTTCAGGGAAGACCCGCCGAAAAAATTCTTCAGGCTTGCGCCGGGCAGGGAGGTGAGGCTGAAACACGCTTATTACGTTAAATGCAGGGAAGCAGTGAAAGACCCGTCTACGGGGGAGATAACGGAGATAAGGTGCACTTATGATCCCGATACGCGCGGCGGCTGGTCCGCCGACGGTCGTAAGGTCATGGGTACGCTCCACTGGGTCTCCGCGCCGCATGCCAGGAATGCCCGGGTGCGCCTTTATGACAGGCTTTTCACCGAAGAGAACCCGGATTCCGCAGGTGAAGGCAGGACGTTTACCGACTTTCTTAATCCGGAATCCTGCAGGAATCTTGATTCCTGCAAGGTTGAACCCGCCCTGGCATCGGCGGCTCCGGGAAACGTCTTTCAGTTCCTGCGGCTGGGATATTTCTGCGCGGACATGGAAACCTCGGAGACGGATCCCGTATTTAACAGGACAATATCCCTCAAAGATACCTGGGCTAAAATAGAAAAAAAGAGCCGGTAAAAAGGATATCTTCCGAAGATGGTGTGCGCTGAGACTGACCGGTATTCGGGCAGATTATGAAAAACAATAAAGAAAAAATACCTATTTTATCCAGGATTTTCATCGATCTTATACTGTTCGTCATATTATCGGCAGTGATAATATCTATATCGGTCGATGATTTTCCGGGCGCGCTGTTCAGACTGAAAACCAGGGAAATTGAGCATACGCTTTCCCGGGGAGAGAAGCTGGGGGATGTTTCCATGAGGTACGGGGTGCCGGCGCTGGATATAGCGGCTTATAACAACATCGAAGACGGCAGCGCTTTAGAAGAAGGGAATGTGCTGAGAATAAAGTCCGGTCTCAGGGAGCAGGACAGAGCAATATATCTTTCGGGAAGAGAAGTGGAGATAAACAGGCGCAGGGAAGATATCGGGGCACGCGAAAAAGAGCTCAAAGAGACTAGAAAACGGCTTGAACAATACCGCGGGATGATAGATGACCTTTCGATAAATCTGAAATATTCCGCGTCAGCGCGTGTATCGGGAGAGACCGAGAAGGAGTATAACGGGCTCGTAGGGGAGTATAACGCGCTCCTGGGGGAATACTCCGGCAAATATGATGAGTACCAGGAGGAGTTCGACAGCCTGGATTCCATGATAGACTGGTATAACGGGCTGGTGGAGAGTTCTGAAAACGCATCCGCGGCGCCGGGAGGGTCCCTCGGCATGCTTTCGCAGATAAAGATGAGGGAGAGATCCGTAGAAAGAGAGTCCGCCCGCCTGAAAAGCCAGAAGATGAAAATGGATGAGATGAAAGATAAAATAGACGAACTCTGGCTGGAGATAAAATATCCGGCTTCCGGTACGGTTTCCCAGTATAAGGTCGATGATTTCCGGGGAAAAACGAAAATATACGACGATATGATGAGGGAATACGATGCCGCGTACAGGAAGAACAGGGAGGAGATGGACCGTCTCGAAGAAATGAAAAAGAAGCTTAAAGACCCGGAGTAATCCTGTCCCGGGCCCAGATTGAATTTAATAATCGTATTTTATATAATATCAAATCTTTAGTGGAAAAATACAGATGATGTCTTCGGTTACTTATGTAGTGCTGGCCGGCGGAGAAGGGGTGAGGATGAAGTCCGATATCCCTAAACCGCTCAGGAAAATAGGCGGCGAATCAATGCTCGAAAGGGTCGTCGGCGCTGCAGTTAAGACCGATCCGCGTAAGATCGTAGTGGTATACAGGGATGAAAGGGTGAGGGATGCCGCGCTCGGGCTGGGGTGCGGGGTTGCTTTCCAGGAGGAACCGCTGGGAACGGCCGATGCTTTCGGCAAGGCTCTTCCGGAATGCGGCGGCACAGGGCAGATAATAGTTACCTGCGCGGATATACCCATGGTGAACGCCGGCCTTTTCGGGGATCTTTACAAAGCGCACATGGATGAGAATAATTATCTTACGCTGCTGGTTTCTTACGTTGACGACCCCGCAGGATACGGCAGGATCATAGAAGAGGGCGGCCGTGTTGTGAAGATAGTCGAAGAGAAGGAAGCAGACGAAAGGGAAAGACGCATAAACCTGATTAACAGCGGTGTATCTTGCATTAACCGGGAAAATCTGGAAGAATATCTTGGTAAAATAAAAAGATCGCCTGTTAAGGGGGAATACTATTTGACGGACCTCGTCGGGATAATCAGCGGTTCAGGGCTGAATGTCGGAAGGGTCATCTGTGATTTTGATCTTATAAGAGGAGTGAATACCGCAGGCGAGCTGGAAAATATAAGGGAATCGCTGGAAGATGAGTAAACCAAAAGGGAGAATAATAATGCAGTATGAAATGAAAATATTTTCGGGAGACGCAAATCCCGCGCTTTCAAAAAATATATGCAAATATCTCGGCTGCAGCCTCAGCAGGATAAGGATTTCCAGTTTTTCCGACGGCGAATGCAGGATAAAAATACTCGAGAACGTGAGGGGGGAAGACTGTTTCGTGATACAGTCCACATCTCCGCCGGTCAACCATAACATAATGGAGCTGCTGGTTATAATAGACGCCCTCAAGAGGGCTTCGGCAAAGAGGATAACCGCTGTCATACCTTACTACGGCTATGCCAGGCAGGACAGGAAAGACAGCCCGAGGGTGCCGATAACGGCCAAACTCGTGGCGGATCTGCTTCAGGTCGCCGGAGTTGACCGGATACTCGTAATGGATATACACGCGCAGCAGATACAGGGGTTTTTCGACTGCCCGGTGGATAACCTTCTGCCCTATCCTGTGATCGTGAATTACCTGAAAAAGAAAAAGATCGGATCGCTGACCGTGGTTGCTCCCGATACGGGGGGCGTGGGGAGGGCAAGAAACCTGGGTAAGAAGATAAAAGCCAATCTCGTGCTTATAGATAAAAGAAGGCCGAAACCCAATTACGCGCAGGTCTACAACGTGATAGGAAATGTCAGGGGGAGAAATACGCTTATACTGGATGATATCGTAGATACCGGCGGGACACTTGCCGAAGTGGCGGCGGCTTTGAAGAAGAACGGCGCGAAGAACGTTTACGCGTGCTGCACTCACGGCGTGCTGTCAGGCAGCGCGCTGGAGAAAATAACGAGAAGTTCCATAAGGGAACTGATAATCACCGATACTATAAAAATGAACAAGGAGAACAAGATATCCAAGATCAAAGTCTTGTCGGTTGCGGACCTTCTGGGGGAAGCGATAAAAAGGATCCACGAGGAGACTTCGGTCAGCGGGTTATTTATCTGAAAAGGAGTAATATAATGACAGAAGAGATTAAATTGAAAGCAGATATAAGAGAAGAGGCTTCGGAAGAAAAAGTCAGCCAGCTGCGCCGCGGCGGAAGGATTCCGGCGATCCTGTACGGGCCCGACACGAAGAACGTCTCGATTATCGTAGACGAAAAGGCTTTTAAGGGAGCCATTTCTACCGAACACGGCGAGAACGCCCTTATAAAGCTGACGGTCGGCGGTAAAAAGCCCGTGACTACCATCGTAAAGGAAATACAGGTCCATCCGGTGACCACGAAGATAATACATATCGATTTCTGCCAGATCAACCTTGCTGAAAAAGTAGAAGTAGAGGTGCCGTTGGAATTCGAGGGCGAAGCGCCGGGCGTGAAAGAAGAAGGCGGCGTTCTCGAGCATATAATAAGAAAGATCAGGGTAAGATGCCTTCCGACGATAATCCCGGATAAATTCGAGCTGGATGTATCCGGGCTCAGAATAGGCGATGTCCTGAAGATAAAAGATATATCCGCCGTAGAGGGAGTGGAGATATTGGCCGATCCCGAGGCGATCGCCGTTAACCTGGTGGCGGCGACAGAGTTCAAGGAGCCTGAAGAAGCGCCCGAACAAGCCGAACCGGAGGTCATAGGCAAAGAGAAGAAAGAAGAGGAAGCAGAGGCGGTAGAACCTAAAGAGAAGAAAGAGAAATCCGAAGCGGCCAAACCCGCGGAAGATAAGAAAGATAAAAAAGAAAAACAGGGTAATTGAAAAAAAGGATAATCGTCATAGGCTTGGGAAACCCGGGAGAAGAATATGTTTTTACCAGGCACAATGCCGGGTTTATGTTTGCCGATATTCTTGCCGGGAAATTCAAAAAAAGCAGAAGATGCCCTTTGCTGTATGCGGGTTCGGGGAAAATCACGGTGGTCAAACCCCTGACTTACATGAATAACAGCGGGTCCGCCGTAAAATGCATAATGAGCAGCATGGACGTGACGACGCAGGATATACTTGTTGTATGCGATGATTTCAACCTGTCTTTGGGGAAGCTCAGGTTAAGGCCGGGCGGCACAGCGGGCGGGCACAACGGGCTGAAATCGATTATAGATACCATAGGCACAAACGCGTTTCCCAGGCTTAGAATAGGCATCGGCGGGGAAGATAAGCCCGATAAAACAAGGTACGTCCTGCAGAGGTTCAAAAAAAACGAGCTCAAGCAGATCGAAGACAGCCTCGTGAGGGCAAAAGAGCTGTTTTCGAGATACCTGGATTGCGGGATCGAAAAAACAATGAACGAGTTTAACTGATGTCGGACGGACTGGCGCAGAAAACTAAAAGGCACTTCATCACGGGCATTATTGTCATACTGCCGGTGAGCCTTACCGCGTGGATAGTGTGGGTGATATTCCGCCTTATAGGCCAGCGTTTCCTCCCCCTCTTTAAGAATATACCGGAGATGGCGGATCTCCCGCTTGCCGCGCAGATGACGATAAGCGCCCTGTTGACGCTGACAGTCATATGGTTTATCGGTCTGTGGGCCAGGAACATAATAGGCAGGGTCATCTTCAGGTGGTTCGAGACCCTTATACTCAACACCCCGGTGGTATCCAAGATATATAAGACCATCAGGCAGATAACGGACACGATGTTCGTAAACAAACAGGCGTTTAAGAAAGCGGCTTTCATAGAATACCCCAGGAAAGGGATATATACCCTCGTGTTCATATCCGGCGAGATAGTGAGGAACGGGGAAAAATATATTACGGTGTTCGTTCCGTCCACGCCCAATCCTACTACGGGGTATTGCATAGTCCTTCCTTCTGAAGAAGTGCACGAATTGAATATAACGGTAAATCAGGCGATGGAATTCATCTTCTCGGGAGGCATACTCGTGCCTGCCAGGATGGAATTCCCGCATGTCAACGGCCGAAAGGAGAATTAAATGATAGCAGGAAATATGAGTTCATTGTGGATTGCTTTATTTTGCGGAGTACTGGGTCTTATATTCGTGGGGATAACGGCAAGAGGCATATTGAAATCCGATCCCGGCAGCCAGAAGATGAGGACCATATCGCGGATGATCCAGAAAGGCGCCATGGCTTTTCTAAGAAGGGAGTATAACTGGATATTCATCTTCGTGGTCATCCTGGCCTCCGTGATATTTTTTACCATAGCTAAAAAAGCCGCTTTCGCTTTCGTTGTGGGAGCGGGATGTTCGATACTGGCCGGGTATATAGGAATGAGGGTGGCTACTTCCGCTAACGGAAGGACGGCGCAGGCGGCTTCCGAAAGCATTTCCAAGGCGCTGAGTGTCGCTTTTCCGGGCGGCGCGGTGATGGGCATAAGCGTTGTCGGCCTTGGGCTGCTGGGCCTGTCGGCGGTATTCCTGATACTTATCTGGCATGCGGGGTTCACGGAACACCTGATGATCCAGAGGCTGAAACAGGCGGCGGATCTGATAATAGGTTTCAGTATGGGCGCGTCTTCAGTAGCTCTCTTCGGCAGGGTAGGGGGCGGCATTTACACGAAGGCGGCGGATGTCGGAGCCGACCTCGTGGGAAAAGTCGAGGCTGGGATACCGGAAGACGATCCCAGGAATCCCGCGGTAATAGCCGATAACGTGGGAGACAACGTGGGAGATGTGGCGGGAATGGGCGCAGACCTCTTCGAATCCTACGTCGGCGCGATAATATCCGCCGTGGTGATAGCCATGTCGGCAAAGGACACTCACGGCATAATGTTCGCGTTCATGCTTGCCGGATGGGGCATAATATCCTCCATAGTAGGCGTCTATTTCGTAAAAGGCGGAAAATCCGATCCGCAGAAGGCACTGAGGAACGGGATGATCTCTTCGGCAGTGACGCTCATGGTCGGAGCCTTCCTTCTTTCAAGGTACTGGTATGTGGATTTTAACGCTTTCTGGGCAATACTGGTCGGACTGATATCGGGGATAGTAGTGGGTTATACCGCGGAATATTTTACATCCGGTAAAGTCGTTGAGAATATAGCCATGGCATCGAAAACAGGGCCGGCAACCAATATTGTCGCGGGGACCGCTACAGGCATGTATTCCACTGCCATACCGGTTGTGATAATAGCCATCGCCATAGTCATTGCTTACAAGACCGCCGGTGTGTTCGGCGTATCTTTGGCGGCGGTGGGAATGCTATCGATCACTGGCATGACCGTAGCCGTTGACGCTTACGGACCAATAGCGGATAATGCCGCCGGTATAGCCGAGATGGCCGGGATGGGTAAGGAAGTTAGGGAGAGGGCCGAGGCGCTTGACGCAGTGGGAAATACGACGGCTGCCGTCGGCAAGGGGTTCGCGATAGGTTCGGCCGCTCTGACAGCCCTGGCTCTGTTTGCGGCTTATGCCCAGACTGCAAACATCGAAATGATAGATATACTGAAGCCTTCGGTAGTCGCCGGGATGTTCATCGGAGGAGTTATACCTTTTGTTTTCTCGGCGGCGACGATGGACGCGGTCGGCAAAGCCGCGTACAAGGTAGTCGAAGAAGTACGCAGGCAGTTCCGCGAGATAAAAGGCCTCATGGAAGGGGAGGCGGAACCCGATTCGGAACGGTGCGTCGATATAACGACGCAGGGCGCGCTGAGGCAGATGATACTGCCGGGGATACTGGCGGTGATAGTGCCTGTTATAGTGGGTTCGGTGCTCGGGATGCAGGCCCTGGGCGGATTCCTCGCGGGCAGCCTGATATCCGGAGTGCCGCTGGCTATCTTCCTGGCAAACTCCGGCGGCGCCTGGGATAACGCTAAGAAATGGGTGGAAAAGGGCAATCTCGGAGGAAAAGGCTCGGATGTGCATAAGGCAACCGTCATAGGAGATACGGTCGGCGATCCTTTTAAGGATACTTCCGGTCCGTCCCTCAATATACTCCTGAAACTTATGGCAGTCGTCTCGCTGGTTTTTTCCGGAGTAATAGACAAGATCAATTTCTTCATAAGAACGCTCTTCTAGGCGGCTTTTGTAATGAATTGCGGTATAATAGGGCTTCCCAACGTAGGGAAGACCGCGCTTTTCAACCTTCTCACGGAGAACAACGCCAAAAGTTCTAACTATCCATATTGTACCGTCGAGCCTAACGTGGGGGTAGCCCACGTCAGGGATCCCAGGATCGATACCCTGAAGGAGAAAGTATACCGGCAGGCAGTGCTGACTTACCCTTACATTAAATTTGTCGATGTAGCGGGTCTCCCGCCGGGAGCTTCCAGGGGGGAAGGGCTGGGAAACCAGTTCCTTTCCAATATCAGGGACGTGTACTGCATTCTCCATGTCGTAAGGGATTTCAAATCAGAAGATGTCTCCATCGTGGAAGGTGCCGGCGCCGGCATCGAAAGCGATATAAGCCTGGTGGAAACGGAGCTTTTCCTCTCCGACCTGGAGATCGCGCAGAGAAGACACAAGGAGAACCCCATGTCGGAATACTGGAAGAAAGCGGCGGAGCTGCTCTCGGGGAACGCGCCGCCGCCGCCCGACAGCGACGGTATACTTCTTACACCCAAGGAGCAGATACTTCTGGTGAATATCACGACCGGCGCGGACAGGCCCGATATAAAAAGGGATAATGTCATATTCATGGACGTGGCTTTCCAGACCGAACTGGGCCAGATGGCTCCGGAAGAAAGAAGGAGTTTTCTGGACGAAATGCCCGGTTGGGAATCAGGTTCCGGCGATGTGCTTTTCAGGGTCAAGGAGCTGCTGGGGCAGGTTACATTCTTTACCGTGGTCGGCGGCAGGGAGATAAAAGGCTATAATGTAAAAAAAGGGACCTCCGTGTACGAAGCCGCGGGGAAAATACATAAAGATATGCAGAAGGGATTCGTCAGGGCCAGGGTATACGGCTACCGGGACCTGGAAGTGGCGGGTTTTGACGCGGAAGCGCTTAAGAAGACAGGGAAAGTCAGGACGGAAGGCCGTGAATATGAGATCAGGGACGGGGATATAATCGAGATATTATTCAGCCAGCCTTAAGCTGTAAGACCCATAAAAAAGTTGCTGGTCGCTAGTTGCTAGTTGCTTGTAAATTCCCATCTGGTATCTCTTCTTATAACTTACATCTTACTGCGATTTGCAGTTTGATTAATTTTTGTTATAATTAACTAAATAATAAGTACGTCCTTTGCTCTTAAAATCTATATTAAGAGCCCTTAATGCAGGACCAGAAAGGAGGTTAAAATGCCAACCTATGAAACAGTGTTCGCAGTTCCCGTATCTCTGGAAGGAGATGAAAAGCAGCAGAGTATAAAAAGCGTAGAGGATATAATATCAGGCGCGGGAGGCTCTGTTAAATCCAGCCAGGATATGGGCGAGATGAAGATGGCTTATAAGGTGAAGGGGCATGACAGAGCCTATTATCATCTTATAAAGTTCGAATGTCCGCCCGCCGGGATCCAGGAACTGAAAAAGCACTATAACATCAACAGCAATTATATACGCAATATAGTTGTAAGAGACGAAGAGTAGACCATACCATAAAGGAGGTACAGCCTATGGCTAGTAATGCTAATCTTGTGGTTTTGATGGGCAATCTCACGCGTAATCCCGAGCTCAGATATACACCTAAGGGAAGGGCCGTGACGACCCTTAACCTTGCGATCAACAGGAGGTATAAGGACAGGGAAACCGGGGAATTCGTCCAGCAGACCGATTATGTCCCCGTATCCGTGTGGGGAAGCCTTGCGGAAAACTGCGATAAGTATCTTGCGAAAGGCCGGGGAGTATATATAGAGGGGCGTCTTTCGCTGAAGAAATGGGAGGATGCGAGCGGAGAATCCCGTTCAAGGCTCGAAGTGGTTGCCAGGAACGTCCAGTTCCTGGGTTCCGCGTCTTCGGCGGGTAAGGGCGCTCCCGCAAAAGCAAGTGCGGAAGCATATGACGATAATGTTGATACTGACGAAGAGCTCGCCGGAAGCGGGGTCAGCGAGGCGGGCAGCGATGACGATGATGAGGAGATCCCATTTTAGGTAACAGGAGGATATAGTTTTGGAACAGAAAGAATATTACAGAAAAGACTCGTTTAACAAGAAGGAAGTATACAGGAAAGACCGCTGCAGGATATGCCGCGAAAAACAGAAAATAGACTATAAGGACGTGGAATTCCTGAAGCAGTTTATAACCGAAGGAGGGAAACTGATATCGCGTCTGAGAACAGGCAACTGCGCCAAGCATCAGAGGCTTATAAGCAGGGCCGTAAAAAGAGCCCGTAACCTGGCATTCGTACCGTTTACGAAATAAACAAAGGCGGAAATTGACTTCTGATGAGAATAGTCAATCCTGAGAGAAAGTTTATTCAGCTGACGCTGCTGTCGGTACTGCTGGTGCTTGTATCGGGGTATATGTCGTTTTTCGGGATATTTTTCCTGTTCATTTCGGTAGTGCCCCAGCTTTTGCTCCTGTGCGCCGGCAGATACGCGCTGGCGGCGGTATCGTGGCTGGCAGTGTTCTCGGCGGCAGTTATGCTGAGGGGAGCCGGCTTTGCCGCATTGTACATACTGATATTCGTGCCGTACGCGCTATGGTTCAGGAATGTACTCGGGATCAAGATGAGCCCTTACAGCAGGATAGTGAACGCCGCGCTTATGTGGGTGTTCATTTTTTTAGTGCTGGGCGCCGCGGGGTACCTGCTTACGGGATTCAATATCCTCGCCGAAACGGTCAGGTCCGCAAAAATCGCGGCCGGGTTGAGTATAGGCTGGTACTACGATTTCGGCATCCCGCAGCAGCAGATAGACATTATAGAGAATTCGGTGAAAAGTTTCATAGTCTTTTTCAGGAACAGCTTCTTCGGCTGGAGCATGATAACGGGCTTTCTGGGTTCATGGATGGTGTATCACGGCGCGGCCGGGAGCGGTTTTACGGAACCTCTGCCTCCGGTAAAGAAGATCAGGCTGCCGGAGCAGTATATATGGTTTTTAATAGCGGCGATAGCCCTTTATCTCGCAGGCACCAGGTGGCCCGGGCAGAAACTGCTTACGCTCATGGGTTCTAATATGGGTATGGTGCTCTTGGTGGGATACTTCCTGAGCGGAATAGGCCTGGCTGTCACGGTTATGATGAATCTTAATATATCCCATTTTATGCGGCTCATTGTCCTGCTGTTCATGCTTTTTTTCGCGTACGGCATATATGTATTCATATTACTGGGGATAGTCGACGTATGGGTAGATTTCAGGAGAAGGTGGAGTTTTAAAGACAGAAAGGAGATATAAGATGAAGCTGATTTTACGGAAGGATATCGAAAAACTGGGGAAGTTCGGTGAAACGGTCAATGTAAGCAACGGTTACGCAAGAAACTACCTTTTGCCCAGGGATCTCGCCTGGCCTTTCGAGGACAAGTATGTGAATATGATAGGCGACCTCAGGAACAAGATGGAGTCCGAAAAAGCAAAGGCAAGAGAACATGCCGGGGAGACAGCTAAGAAGATAGAAGATATCTCTATAACGGTGGAGGTCGAAGTGGGCGAGGAGGATAAGCTTTTCGGGTCCGTGACGAACATCGATATAAGGGAAAAACTGGAAGAGAACGGGATAAAGGTCGATAAAAAGGACATACAGATAGAAGAGCCTATAAAAAAACTGGGTGTATACAAGGTGACCGTGAATCTTCATCCCGAAGTCAAGGCTACCTGCAAGCTGTGGGTGGTGAAAAAATAGATAAGAGATGCCGAATAAGATAGTTATAAGTTGTAAGTTTTAAGTTATATGAGCAGACGCCAGATGAGATTGGTTGAAAGTGGAAAGTTGAAAGTAAAGTGCAAAAATAGTTATGAGTCTTAAATCAGCTGATATGGTGCTTGTGTTTTGTCTTTTCATTACACCTTACACATTACACTTTACACAAGAAAAGTCTTACATCTTAAAGTTTATAACTTAAAACTGTTTATAAGGAGTGCAGGATATGCTTAACCGTGATATAAAAGAAAGAATACCTCCGCAGAACATAGAGGCGGAAATATCTGTCCTGGGAGCGATGCTCGTGGACGAACAGGCGGTGATAGCTTCCGTAAACCTCCTGACGCCCAGGAGTTTCTATAAAACCTCTCACCAGATGATATTCGAGGCCGCTAAGGACCTTTTCGACAGGAGCGAGGCCGTCGATATAATAACCGTATCCGAGGAGCTGAGAAAAAAAGGCAGCCTCGAGGAAGTCGGGGGAGCGGATTACCTGTCCATACTTGTTGACAGCGTCACTACCGCTTCGAACGTGGAGCATTACGCGAAAATTGTCAGGGACAAGGCGCTGATGAGGGAGCTTATAAAGATATCTTCGGACGTCATTGAAGAGAGTTTCAGGAATCAGGACGATTCGCAGGATATACTGGATAAGGCGGAACAGAAGGTGTTCAGCATAAGGCAGAGCAGCATCGCGGGCGGATTTAAGAAGATAGGTTCCATGGTCGAAAACACGCTGGAAGTAATAGAGAAGCTGCACCAGCATGACGACGAAGTATCGGGGCTTTCCACGGGTTTTATCGAGCTCGACAAGAAGATAGGGGGAGTGCATAAAGGGAACCTGATAGTCGTAGCGGGCAGGCCTTCCATGGGCAAGACATCCTTCGGCATGAATATAGCCCAGCATGTGGGACTCGAGAAGAAGATACCCGTAGGGATATTCTCTCTGGAAATGTCCGCGGAAGAGATACTCATGCGGATGCTCTGCTGCGAAGCCAGGGTCGACCTGCAGAAGATGAGGGAGGGATGGATAGGTTCGAGAGAATGGGCAGCGCTCACAACGGCGGCCGACATAATCAAGGGATCCAAGATATTCATAGACGATTCGCCTTCCGTCACTCCTCTCGAGATGAAAGCCCGGGCCAGGAGGCTGAAGGCCGAGTATCCGGACCTGGGGCTTATCCTGGTTGACTACATCCAGCTCATGCCCGGCAAGCCCGGCGACTCCGAGTCAAGACAGCAGGAGATATCCTATGTGTCCAGGAGCCTGAAAGTCCTGGCTAAAGAACTGGAAGTGCCGGTGATAGCGATGTCGCAGCTCAGCCGGGCGCCGGAAAAGCGTACAGGCAGCGATGCCCGCCCCAGGCTCTCTGACCTGAGGGAGAGCGGAGCGATAGAACAGGATGCCGACGTGGTCCTCTTTCTTTACAGGGAAGCTTATTATAAATCGAGAGACGAATTAACTCCCGATAAGGAAAATATCGCGCAGGTTATAATCGGTAAACAGAGGCACGGGCCCGTAGGAGAAATAGATATGCTTTTCCTTAAAGAATATACGAAATTCTGCGATATCGCGAGAAAGCAGGAGATATAATATTGGTGCAGATACTGAGACCTACATACGCGGAAATAAACCTGGGCGCGCTCAGGAATAATTTTTCGAAGATAAGGAACATGACCGGCGCGGCAGTCATGCCGGTAGTTAAAGCGGACGCTTACGGCCACGGCGCGGTACGCGTGGCAGACGTCCTGGAAAAATCCGGCGCGGACATGCTCGGAGTCGCGACTGTCGAAGAAGGCATAGACCTCAGGGAAAACTCGATAAAAATACCGATACTCGTCCTGGGCTCGATATACCCGTTCGGGAATTTCGAAAAGGTCATAGAGTACGGACTGGTACCCATAATAGCCAGCCGCATGGCCGGCAAGATGCTCAGCGAGGCTGCCGAGAGAGCCGGCAAGAAGGTCGCTTTTCACCTGAAAGTCGATACGGGGATGGGCCGTATCGGAGTCGCGCCGGAGACCGCGGCGCAGCTGGGCAGGGAACTCGAGAATTCCCCGTTCCTGCAGATGGACGGCATATTCACCCATCTTGCATGCGCGGATGAGAATGCCGCTTACACATCCGAGCAGCTCAGGAAGTTCAAGTGGGTTCTGGATAAACTCCCCGCACCTCCGCCGTACATCCATGCGGCCAATACAGCCGGACTGGTGAAATCTTCGGATTGTCATTTTACGCTTGTAAGACCCGGGCTGGCCGTATACGGGCTTTACCCGGGGGAGAGGAAGCCTGCCGATTTCGGTTTCGAACCGGTGCTTTCCTGGAAAAGCAAGGTAGTTTTCATAAAAGAAATAGAAAAAGGTTCGTCCGTGAGCTACGGATGCACCTGGCGCGCGCCGGCGAGGTCCAGGATAGCCACTGTATGCGTAGGGTATGCCGACGGCTACTCGCGGATGCTGTCCAACAGGGCGAGGGTCCTCATAAGAGGGGGGAGTTTCCCTGTCGTAGGGAGAGTGTGCATGGATATGATAATGGTCGATGTTACGGAGAACAGAGACATCACCGTCGGAGACGATGTGACCCTTATAGGGAAAGACGGCGGAGCGGGCATTACGGCGGAGAAACTGGCCGAATGGGCGTCTACCATAAATTACGAGATAGTAACCGGGATATCCAGAAGGGTTCCCAGGGTATTCAGGGATGATCAGGCATAATCCGGCAGAAATGTTCATGGAACAGATAGAGGCCGCCGCCCACGGCATCGGGGGCGCGGTATACATGGTAAAGACCGTGCTGGGGCTCCTCTTCGATAAGCCGGACGACACCCGCAACATATTCAAGCAGATGGTGAGGGTCGGCGTCGATTCCATGCCCATAGTCCTTCTGTCTTCGCTTTTTACCGGCATGGTCCTGGCGCTCCAGAGCGGGGTAGCTTCCATAAAAGTATTCGATGAGGCCATTTTCATAGGCACCCTCGTGTCTTTCTCCATGGTGCTCGAGCTCGGACCGGTGCTGACGGCGATGGTGCTGGCCGGCCGGGTCGGGGCATCCATCACTGCGGAAATAGGAACGATGAAGGTCACCGAGCAGATAGACGCGCTCTACACTCTGGGCACGACGCCTGAAAAATATCTCGCCGTGCCGCTTTTTATCGCTACCATAATAATGCTTCCCGTGGTCACGCTGATAGCCGACGTCACTGGTATCGCCGGAGGATACGTCGTGGCAATCAAGGCATTCGATATCCCGGGCAGCGTGTACAGGAACGATATACTGACTCATCTTCAGATAGTGCATTTCGTCCACGGACTGGTAAAATCGGTCTTTTTCGCTTTTATAATAGTAACCGTCAGCTGCTACAAGGGCTTTACGACCGCCGGCGGCGCAGAGGGGGTCGGAAGAAGCACGACCCGGGCAGTCGTTATTTCGATGATACTTATTCTGACCCTGGATTACTTCTTATCCACGCTGCTGAACGTTCTGGGGATAATATGATCGAGATACGTGGTCTTTACAAGAATTTCGGGAGCCAGCAGGTGCTAAAGGGGATAAACCTGGATATAAATGACGGCGAGATATTCACCCTGCTGGGCGGCTCGGGCGGCGGCAAGAGCGTTTTTCTCAAGAACGTCATCGGGTTGCTCACTCCTGACGGGGGGAGCATAAAGATCGACGGGGAGGAGATCGTAGGACTGAAGCAGAAGAACCTCACGAAGATACAGACGAAATTCGGGATGCTTTTCCAGGGCGGAGCCCTTTTCGACAGCCTGACGGTGGGCGAAAATGTCGCTTTCGGACTGAGGAGACTGACGGATTTCAGCGATAACAAGATAAGAGGACTGGTCATAGATTACCTGGAAATGGTCAATCTTAAGGGAGTGGAAGATAAGCTGCCGGAGAGCCTGTCCATAGGGATGAAGAGAAGAGTAGCCCTGGCCCGGGCCATCGCGACAAGTCCGAAATATATTTTTTACGACGAACCTACGACCGGGCTGGACCCCATAACGACCGATGTCATAAGCGACCTGTTCCTGGAGCTGCAGCAGAAGCTGAAGCCGACTTCGGTGATGGTAACCCATGATCTGCAGACAGCATACAAGGTTTCGGACAGGATCGCGCTGCTATATGACGGCGTAATAGTGGAAGTTAGTACTACCGAGGCTTTTAAAAAGTCGACCAATCCGCATGTTGTTAAATTCATCGAAGGGTCCAGTAAAGGTCTGTTGAGCGAAAAGAATAAGGACTAGCATATTATGATAAACGCACAAACAAAAGTAGGGATGCTGATACTGGCCGCTATGATAGTGGCTATGGCGGTTGTAGTTAACCTGGGGAACATACCTTTGAAAAGAGGGTATCAGTTTTATATCATGTTCGACGATCTCGCCGATCTTCCCACGCGTCCGATGGTCAAGATATCCGGCGTGGAAGTAGGCAGAGTCAATAAAGTCGAGCTTCAGGGCAGCAGGGCGAGGATAAGGGTCTGGATACAGCAGGATGTTAGGCTGTACAAAAACCTCAGGGCGAAGATACTCAAGATGGGCATGATAGGGAATACATATGTCAGCCTTACCAGGGGGACGGAAGATTTTCCCCAGGTAAGATCGGGAGACACTATTGAGGGAGAGAATCCTTTAAGCTACGAGGAGGTCATAGACAGTTTTGTCAGCGGCCTGCAGAAGCTGGTGAAGGCGTTCGACGACCTGGGGGGAAACAAGGATCTGGGCGAAAATATCAGCATGACTTTCGCCAACTTGCGTGACCTGAGCGGCGCGCTCAATACCGCGCTGGGAAAAGACGGGTACAAACTATCCCGCGCAGTAGATAATATAAACAGCGTGTTGAACAACCTTAACCTGGTGATGGAAGACGAGATCAAGGCGATAGGCGGCAGCATAGAAAAACTCGGTTCCGCAGCCGATGAGCTGAGGATAATCCTGTCGGAAGTACACGAAGGCAAAGGGCCCCTGGGAAAGATAGTCAGTTCGGAGGAATACGGGAAGAAAGTCGGTCAGACCATAGACAGCATATACAGCGCATCCCAGGACCTGAGGGATGCGGTCAACAGGCTGAAAGGTTTCGATACTTCAGTCGGAGCGCAGGTTTATTACGAACCCGGCAGCGAGCAGTACAGGAGTTACATGGGCATGACTTTCAGGACGGCGTCGAAAAGATACCTGTCGCTGGGGCTGGACAATATCCGGGCCGGGGAAAGCTCGGGATCGGATCCGGACGAAGGCGGTGACCGCATGAACGCCGTGAGCCTGCTCGCGGGAAAGAGTTTCGGCAGTTTCACGGTCTTCGGCGGGGCGATAAGGTCTTCGGGCGGATTCGGCGCGGGATGGATGTTCAAGAACAGGCTGGAACTGGGGACCAGGATGTTCGAGTTCTCGAGGGATAACCCGTGGTGGACGGTGTCTTCCAAGCTCAAGCTCACGGAGTTCCTCAACCTGGGGGTGGCTTACGAGAATATACTGGATGACGGAGAAGTACGCGCGGGCGTGGAGGTCGATATAAAATAATGGCTTTCGAGTGCGTGGAATGCGGCTATTCTTCCGCTAAATGGTTCGGCAGGTGTCCGAGATGCGACAAATGGGACTCCATTGTCGAAGTGGGCGGTTACGAAGAAAGAGCCCCCGGGTCCGTCGCCACTATCAAGGGAAAAGTGGAAAACCTGGCCGAAGTGGAGACCCGGACTTCGGAAAGGCACAGGAGCGGGATGGAGAGCATGGACCGCATACTGGGGGGCGGTGTGGTGGAAGGGGAAGTGATACTCCTGGGCGGACCGCCGGGAGTGGGAAAAAGCACGCTGTTCTTGCAGCTTGCAGACAGGTTCTCCTCGTCGGGCAAGAAAGTGCTTTTTGCCAGCGGGGAGGAAACCGCGTCGCAGATAAGAGTTCACGCTGACCGGCTCAGGCTGGGTAATAAGAATATAATGCTGATAAGTTCCGGGGCCGTCTCCCAGGTCGAATCGGCGGTCAGGGAAAACAGGCCGGATGTTATTTTTATCGATTCCATCCAGGCCATGATAGACAGCGAGAACAGCGGCATGCCTGGATCCGTAAAACAGGTCAGGCATTGCGGGCAGAAGCTGACCGTTCTTGCCAAGAGCGAAGGCTGCGTGGTTTTTATTTCCGGGCAGATAACCAAGCAGGGGGATATAGCCGGTCCGAAGGTGCTCGAGCACATGGTCGATGCCGTCTTGTATATGGATGCAATGGACGGCAACCTGAGGCTGCTCAGCGCCGCCAAGAACAGGTTCGGTTCGTGCGGCGAATTCTCGATGTATCTTCTGACGGAGCAGGGACTTGTCCAGACGCAGAACGCGGCGGAGCTCAGGGCTGCGGAAAAGGTCGTGGGACAGGCTTCGGGGTGCGTGCGCATGGGTTCGAGGCTGGTCTCAGTGCAGCTTCAGAGCCTCATATCGGGAAGTTACTTTGAATATCCCCTGAGGAGGACCAGCGGTTATTCGAGGGAAAGACTCCTGATGCTGTCCGCAATCGCGGAAAAGTACCTGGGCCTTAAGCTGGGGTCTAAAGATATATATCTGAACGTGAGCGGCGGCATAAGGGTCGAAGAGCGCGCGGCCGATCTCGGCGTGATATGCTCGCTGTATTCCAGCGTGAAGGACTCAGGTATCGGTTCGGATGCGATGTTTCTGGGGGAGGTGGGCCTCAACGGCGAAGTCAGACCCCTGGAAGACATAGGCCAGAGAGTGAATTTCGCAAAAAGTAATAATTATAAGTCAGTGATTTTATCCGGGTATGGAAGCGGTATAACCCTGGCGGGAATGAATGTCAAGAGAATTAAATCCGTCGGGGAGGTAAAGGATATCCTCGGGTAGCGGGTTTAACTGACTCTTTGAAAGGAGTATAAAGACAATGTTTATCTATATAGCCAGATTGGCTGTCATTATTGCGGGTCCTGTTATCGGGTACATGAAGATCTCTGCCGACGGGAAGGGCATACTTATAGGAACGGCCGCGGCCGTGCTTGTAATAGCCATAGAGCTTCTAATACAGTCGGCAAGGCTGGATGACCTGGTGGCGGGAGGAATAGGTCTTATCCTGGGTCTCGTGGCGGCAAGTATCATAAATAACGTGATACCAACGCTTGTTGATAATCCGAAGGTTTACGAGGTCTTCAAGAAATACAGCCTTCTGGTGAGCGTGATATCCGGATACGTGGGTCTGCTCATAGCGCTGAAGAAGAAGGGAGAGATAGACCTCCTGGACAAGGAGATACATCTTACGGGGTCAAAGCTGTATGTCGGATTGAAGGTTCTCGACAGTTCCGCGATAATCGACGGACGGATACTCGAGGTTTCCGACACTTCGTTTATCGAAGGAGTGCTTGTTATACCGGGTTTTGTCATGAGCGAGGTCCAGGCCACGGCAGATTCCCCGCAGGAGGAAAAAAGGAAAAAAGCCAGGAGGGCGCTGGATATAGTAAACGAGCTGAGGGAGAACGAAAAGCTCAACGTGAAGATACACGTAAAAGATTATGAGGACATAGAAGAGACCGACGCTAAGCTCATAAAGCTGTGCCAGGAACTCAAGGCCAAGCTGATCACGACCGATTTCAACCTGACGAAGGCGGCCCGGGCTCAAGGAGTCGAAGCGCTCAATATTAACGAGCTTGCGAATTCGCTGAAACCCAAGCTCCTTCCCGGCGAGGCGATAGAAATATTCATACTGAAGAAAGGGAAGGAAAAAGAGCAGGGAATAGGATTCCTCGAAGACGGCACGATGGTCGTGGTAGACGGGGGGCTCCATCACATAGGGGATAAAGTGGAAGTAACGGTCAAGACCGTTCTTCAGAAACCCTCGGGAAGGATGATATTCGCGAGAGTAAATTGACGGGAATGCCCGGATACCGTCAGGAGCTCATATGAAAGAAGAAGATTTATTCGATGTCCTCGTGATGGCGGCGGGCAAGGGTCAAAGGTACGGCGGCAGGAAACAGTTCCTCGGGCTGGGAGGCACCACTCTTCTGGGAAGCTCGGTGGAGCTTTTCAGGGGGTTCGACATGATAAGGAATATCATCGTCGTATATCCGGACGATATGGACGAAAAAGAGGTCCTGGAGAAGGGGAAGGTGACGGGGGCGGTTACCTGTGTAATGGGAGCTGAGAAGAGGGAGGATTCGGTCCTTAACGGGCTAAGGGAAGCGGTTTCGGAATATGTGCTGATACACGATGCCGCAAGGCCGGTATGCACAAGAAGGTTTGTCGCGGACCTTGCACAGACCGTGCGCGAGTTCGGATCCGCTGTTCCCGGTATTAATCCCTCGTCCACTGTAAGGTATGACGAAGGAGGGAAAACAGTGATACTGGACAGGAAGAGGGTCTACCTTGTGCAGACCCCGCAGGGCTACAGGACCTCAGAGATAAGGGAAGCCTACATGAGAAGGAAGGACCGGGAATATACGGATTCCTCTTCGGTGATGCAGGACGCAGGCAGGGAAGTGAAAATTGTTCCGGGCGACCCGATGAACATAAAAGTCACATACCCGGAGGATTACGAGTATGTTAAACTTATATATGGTAAAAGAAGATATAAGCTGTAAGCGGTAAGATGATGAAATTACAAAAAACAAATAACAAATATCAAACAATATTAAAATTACAATTACCAAATATTATGTTTAGAAAATTGTTATTTATTTGGGTTTTGGTGATTGAATATTGTTATTTTACAGTCTTACGGCTTATAGCTTATAGCTTACAGCTGGGTGGGTTTTCGGGCAAGATTGCGAGATGCGTTTCACGATACGCGTTTCACCGGCAGCTGGCAACCGGTTTATGCGTGAGGTCAAGGTAATGAAGACCGGCATAGGCTACGACCTGCACAGGCTGACCGAGGGAAGAGAATTCATCCTCGGCGGGGTGAAGATAGATTACGGGAAGGGGCTCCTGGGGCATTCCGACGCGGACGTGCTGATCCACGCCGTATGCGATGCGCTCCTCGGGGCTGCGGGGCTGGGAGACATCGGGCGCCATTTCCCGGATACCGATGACGCTTATAAAGGCATATCCTCGCTGGTGCTCCTTAAAGAAGTCCGGGATAAGCTGGAGGATGAGGGAAACGTTGTAAATAATGTGGATGCCACTATCATATGCGAGAAGCCGAAGCTCGCCTGGCACGTCGCGAGGATGGAGGAAAACATCGCCGGCGCGCTGGGGATAGACGCCGGCATGGTGAACGTAAAGGCCACTACAAACGAGGGGCTGGGCGCAGTGGGAAGAGGCGAAGCCGTAGTGTGTATCGCGGTCGCGAGCATCGTCGGCCGCGGTGAAAACTGATATCATGGAGAGATTGGCCATATATAACACTCTTACCAGGAGGAAAGACGAGTTCGTGCCCGCTGACGGGAACAAGGTGAAGATGTATGTCTGCGGAATAACGCCTTACAGCGACGCCCATCTCGGTCATGCCAGGTGCTACGTGGTGTTCGATACGCTCCGGAGGTACCTGGAGTACGCCGGTTACGACGTATTCTATGTGCAGAACATCACCGATATAGACGATAAGATAATAAATAAGAGCAGGGAAACGGGAATGAAGCCCGCGGATATAGCGGACAGGTACTTCAATGAGTTCATGGAGAGCATGAAGAAGCTTAACGTCCGCCCGGCTGACGTGTACCCGCGCGTATCTGAGACGATAGGGGATATAATAGATTTCATAAGCGGTCTTATAGACAAGGAGATGGCATACGAATCCGGGGGGGACGTCTATTTCAGTGTCGGAAAATTCGACGGTTACGGAAAGCTTTCCGGAAGGGACAGCAGCGAGCTTGTTTCCTCCGCCGAGTGCGCGACGGGGAGGAAAGGCGACGCCAGGGATTTTGCCCTCTGGAAGAAGGACGAGGAGTTCGGCTGGGACAGCCCCTGGGGCAAAGGGCGGCCCGGCTGGCATATAGAGTGCTCGGCGATGTCCAGGAAGCTCCTCGGAGAGCAATTCGACATCCACGGGGGCGGGCTGGACCTTATCTTCCCGCACCACGAGAACGAGGTTACCCAGTCCAAGGCTCTTACGGGAAAAGACCCTGTAAGGTACTGGGTGCATAACGGCATGGTCACGCTGAAAGGCGATAAGATGGCGAAGAGCACCGGGAACTTCTTCCTGCTGAAAGACCTCCTGGAAAAATACCCGGCGATGGCTGTGCGGCTGTACCTGCTGACTTCCGGCTACAGGCAGACGCTGGATTTCAGCGCGGAAGGGCTTCTTGATGTCCGGAAAGCCTACGACAAGCTGGCCGGGTTCAAAAAAGAGATACTTCAGCTGACGCGGGCCGGCGCCCTGCCCGGGGCAGAGAGGGACGAGGATATGGTCCGCATAATGAACGACGATTTCAATACGGCTAAGGCCATAGGGGAGATATTCAAGAAAGTGAATCCCATAATGGACGCGGTATTCGAAGGAAAAACCAGCGATGAGGATATAGCCCTCGGCGGAAGGCTGATATACTTCGTGGAAAACGTCCTGGGAGTCCTGCTTGACACCGTATCGGACGTAGACACGCTGGAAGTTGAAGATATGCTTAGGAAAAGGGAAGAATTCCGGAAGCAGAAGAATTATTCCGAGGCTGACGGCATAAGACAGCAGCTCGCGCGCATGGGTATCGAGATAAAGGATACCCCCGCCGGCGCTAAGTGGTTCAAAAAAGGCGGGAGCACAGAATAATGAAGGATTTTAAAGCGGTTCGCGGCGTAAAGGATATAGTGACTTACGAAGAGGCGGCAAAGTGGTCGGCTGTGATAAAGAAAGTGGAAAGCCTTTTCGAGTCTTACGGGTACCGTAAGACATTCATCCCCGTTATAGAGCACGCGGAACTCTTCTCGCGCAGCATAGGGGAAGAGACGGATATAGTCTCCAAGGAGATGTATATTTTCAAGGACAGGAAGGGCCGGGAACTGGCGCTCAGGCCCGAAGGGACGGCGGGGGTCGTCAGGGCAATGGTCGAGAACAAGATGCTCCAGGGGAACATCAGGGAGAAAGTGAGCTATTTCGGCCCGATGTTCAGGTACGAGCGGCCGCAGGCGGGCAGGTACAGGCAGTTCTACCAGCTCGGCTGCGAGGTCTTCGGGCCGGCGAGCCCGATGCAGGATATCGAGATTGTTAAAATGGCGGTGGAGGCCATGTCGGCTCTTAACGCTCAGGGCTGTTTAACGCTTAAGATAAACAGCGTGGGATGCGATGACTGCAAGAAGAAGTATACGCAGAAAGTAAGGAAGTTCCTTAAAGAAAAAGCGAAAGACCTCTGCGGCGACTGCAATATAAGGATGGACGCGAACACCCTGCGGGTCTTCGACTGCAAGGAATCGAGCTGCCAGGAGCTTTACAGGGATATCGAACCTCTTTCAAAAAACCTGTGCGGAAAATGCGACAGCTACTGGAAGGCTTATGCCGAAGGAGTAAATAAAGAAACCAGATATATCACGGGTCTTAACCCCGATTTCAAAATTATAACCGATGATTATCTCGTAAGAGGACTGGATTATTACACCGGGCCTGTCTTCGAGATCGAGTCTAAGTCTGCCGGCGGGGCCGTTATAGCCGGCGGCAGGTACGATAAACTCGTAAAACAGCTCGGAGGCCCGGATACGCCGGCCTGCGGCTGGGCGATGGGTGTTGAGAGGGCCGCCTCGCTGTACGGTTACAAGGGAACGAACATCCCGGAATTATATGTAATATATCTTAAAGGAGCGGATGAGCGCTGGCTTAGCGAGACGGTGGTAGGGGGGCTCAGGGATAACGGGGTGTCCGTCGAGGAAGATAAAGAGGATATACCTGTCGGAAAAAAACTTAAGATAGCCGACAGGAAGAATGTGAATTGGGTCATTATAATGGGCGAAGAAGAGAAGAAAAAAGGGATTCTCGTTCTGAAAAATCTGGGGGACGGGAGCCAGATCGATATAAACACAGGAAAATGCGCTGAAGACGGAACCGGTAAAATGATAAGAGAGATACTCGAGAAGATAGGAAAAAGGTAAAAATGCTGAAACGTACGGTAACTTGCGGAGAACTAAGGGCGAAAGATAAGGACAGGGAAGTAGTGTTATCCGGCTGGGTAGCGAGCTGGAGGGACCACGGAGGGGTGATTTTCATCGACCTGCGCGATATCAGCGGTTTGACCCAGATAGTCTTCGGAAGGGAGAAGAGCGGTCTGGACAAGGGGAAAGAAGAAGAGCTGATAAAGCAGGCGCAGAAACTGAGAAACGAGTTTGTCATAGCGGTGAAGGGCGTCGTATCAGCGCGTCCCGAGGGAACGGAAAATAAGAAGATAGACACGGGCGATATAGAGGTCATAGTGACCGAGATGGAACTCCTCAATAAATGCCGGGAACTGCCCTTCGATTTCAAGAAGATGGACGAAGTGGGGGAGGAGACGCGACTCAAATACAGGTACCTGGAGATGCGCGTGGGAAAACTAAAGGATAACCTGGTGTTCAAGCATAAGCTGTTTCAGGTAACGCGCAATTATTTCTCTGGTAAAGGGTTTTACGAAATAGAGACGCCGTTTCTGACCAGGGCAACTCCCGAGGGCGCGAGGGATTATCTGGTGCCGTCGAGGGTCAACCCGGGCAAGTTCTACGCGCTGCCGCAGTCACCGCAGCTCTTCAAGCAGATGCTGATGGTCGGCGGGTTCATGAGGTATTTCCAGATAGTGAAATGCTTCAGGGACGAAGACCTCAGGCAGGACAGGCAGCCGGAGTTCACCCAGCTGGATCTGGAGATGTCTTTCATAGACGAAGCGGATATAAAGGCCGTTCTCGAGGAATACGTCTGTTCGGTGTTCGATAAACTGATGGGAGTGAAGGTCTCCAGGCCCTTCCCTTCGCTAAGTTACGACCAGGCGATGCTCAGGTACGGCACGGATAAGCCGGACCTGAGGATACCGGCCGAGATAACCGATATCTCCGACCTGGCCCTGTCCTGCGGGTTCAAGGTTTTCAGCGACGCGGCCGGGAAAGGCGTGGTCAGGGGGCTTAAGATATCAGATGCCGACAGGATATCCCTTTCCGTGATTAACGAAGTCACGAAGGAAGTGCAGCAATTGGGCGCGAAGGGCCTGGCCTGGATAAGGCATAAGGAAGAAGGGCTCACTTCGCAGATAACGAAATTCTTCAAGCCGGAAGAGCTTGAAGAACTGAGCCGCCGGTTCAAGACGATAAAAGGGGACCTTCTCTTTTTCGTGGCGGATTCCGCGGACACGGTCTCCAAGTGCCTTTCCTTCCTCAGGACCAGGTTCTACGAACCCCGGAAGGATAAATACGCGCTCCTGTGGGTGGAGGATTATCCTCTTTTCGAAAAGGACGCCGAAACGGGAAGATGGTCTCCCATGCATCATCCTTTTACTTCCCCGGCTCCCGGGGATATTGAAGCCTTAAGAAGCGGGAAGGACGAGGACATAGCCCGGGTCAAGAGCAGGGCTTACGATATGGTATTGAACGGTTCGGAAATAGGCGGCGGCAGCATCCGCAACCATTCACTGGAGGTGCAGGACCTTGTTTTCAGGATACTCGGGATAGACGAGAAAGAGAGCCGGGAGAAGTTCGGCTTTCTCCTGAAGGCTCTTTCTTACGGAGCGCCGCCGCACGGGGGATTCGCGTTCGGTATGGACAGGCTCGTGGCGCAGCTGTTGAACCTCGAATCGATAAGGGAGGTAATACCTTTCCCCAAGACGCAGAAGGCGTATTCGCCTATAACCGATGCTCCTTCGGCGGTTGACAGGAAACAGCTCGACGAGCTTTTTATAAAAGTGGATGTGCCGGAAGATTTAACGTGATATTAGTACAAGAGGGGAGATATTTTATGAGAAAAAAAATTCTGTTTATTTTTTTTGCCGCTGTTTTTGCGGTTTCAGGATGCGCTAAGAAGACGATCGTGCCTGTTGCCAATATATCGCGGCTCGAAGCGGAGCAGGCTATAATCATAGCGCAGGCGGAGATAGACGAAGCCGGTAACCTCGGCGCGGAAGTAAAAAAAGCGCAGGATGTCCTCGACGGAGCGAAAAAACTCCTGGGTGAAGGAGATTACAGGGGGGCCAGGGACGATGCAAACCGCGCACGCGATATCGCGAGGAAGCTCAAGGAAGATATGCTGGCAGGCGTAAGGGGAAAAGAGGATGCTGCCAGAGCGATAGCCAGGGCGAAGGAACTTATATCCGAAGCCCGCAGCCTCGGAGGGAACGTCACCGAACCCGAGGCCCTGCTTTCCCAGGCGGAAAAAGAATTCGAAAGCGCGAACTACGGAAAAGCCGCCGATCTTGCGGATCAGGCTGCCGAAAAAGCGCAGGAGATAATCGATTCGCTCAAACTGGATGTGTACAAGGTCGGGACCTGGGAAAAAGACAGGGATTGCCTGTGGAATATCGCGGGCAAAAAAGATATATATAACGATCCCTGGAAATGGAAAAGGATATACAAGGCGAACAGCAGGATCATAAACGATCCCGACCTGATATTTCCGGGCCAGAGGCTGGCTATACCCAGAGATTGAAAGCAGGGATGTTTTGTGTTATAATTCGAGGTAATAAATAATGAACCGCATTTTAAATAATACAATCTCAGATACCGACCGGAACAGAGATCACCAGCCTTATAACAAAATCCGGTTCTAAGGCACAAAATCCGTGAAAAAAGGGCCGTCATACACAAAAACGATTGATTTCAGGGACCAGGACGAGATATTCGCTGTTTTCGGCGAGTTTGATAAGAATCTCAGGGAGATAGAAGAGGATTACGGGGTCAGCGTGTATGCCAGGGGTAACAGCGTGACCATATCCGGGGAGAGAAATAGCGTCGAAGACAGCGCGAAAAGACTGATGGACATCAGGAAAGGCGTATCTCCCGCTGTGGAGAATAACGGCAGCGGATATATAAGGACTCCTACCGGAAAAGAGATAAAGCCCATGAGTCCGAAGCAGTCCGAATATATCAGCGCAATGGAAGAAAAAGACATAGTAGTGGCAATAGGGCCGGCGGGTACCGGTAAGACTTTCCTGGCGTGCGTTCAGGCGGTCAAATGCCTGAAGAAAGGGATAGTGGACAGGGTAGTGCTTACCCGCCCCGTGGTCGAGGCCGGCGAGAAACTGGGCTTTTTGCCCGGGGATCTGCATGAGAAAGTGAACCCTTATCTCAGGCCTCTTTACGACGCGTTCTACACACTGATAGGCCCGGCGAAGTTCCAGAAATACCGGGCCGACGAGGTGATAGAGATAGTGCCGCTGGCATACATGAGAGGGAGGACGCTGGATGATTCGATGATAATACTGGACGAGGCGCAGAACACGTCTTCGGGGCAGATGAAGATGTTCTTAACGCGCCTGGGATTCAATTCGAAAGTAGTCATAACCGGAGATATAACCCAGGTTGACCTGGACCAGCACAAGGTGAGCGGGCTCATAGAGATACAGGATGTACTGAGGAATATAGAAGATGTCGGTTTCATATATTTCACCAAGGCGGATGTGGTAAGACATAGATTGGTAAAGAAGATAATAGATGCCTATAATAGATTTAAAAAAGATACGTAAAGCTGCGGCCGGCAACGTACTCAATATACTCGGGGTGATCATAGTGATGGTGATGCTGGTCATGGTCGGCATATTCTATGGCCGGGACACGGAAAGGGTTATAGGGGTGGTGCTACTGTTCTTCAGCCTGGTCGTTCTGAGTCTTCTGTATTTCAAGATATTCTATAACAA
This sequence comes from Elusimicrobiota bacterium, assembly GCA_016934855.1. Classification (GTDB taxonomy): domain Bacteria; phylum CG03; class SLGR01; order SLGR01; family JAFGSA01; genus JAFGSA01. The sequence goes on along the minus strand of JAFGSA010000045.1, from coordinate 5,041 downwards.
GATATTCGGCGAACCGAAGCAGGTCGTACTTATAGAGACAATAGCGTTTTTCACGGTGGTGCTCGCCATACTGATATATACCGCGGAAAACCTCTCGAGTTACCTTATACCGGTACCGGCAGCGGCCATACTCCTTACGATACTGCTGTCCCCGGAAGTCGCTCTGATCAGCCTTCTTTTTACAAGCATCCTGTCGAGCATGATAGTGGGGTTTTCCCTCAGCACCTGTTTCGTTTTCCTGGCTGGCGGCCTGGCCGCCATATATTCTTCGCGGTACGTGAGGAACCGCCGCGATCTCAACAGGACCTGGGCGTATATACTGGCGGCAAATATAATTTCCATAACCACGGTAGGCCTGATAACCGGCACGCACGCAACCCATCTGGGCGTGAATATCGGATGGGGCGCGGCCAATTCGCTTATTTCGGTCATGATCGCCAGCGGTCTTCTTCCCATATTCGAAAGTCTGTTTGCCATAACGACGAATATAAGGCTCCTCGAACTGGGCGATTTCAACCAGCCGCTTCTGAAAAGGCTCATGCTGGAAGCACCCGGAACCTATCACCATTCCCTGATGGTGGGGAACCTCGCGGAGAACGCCTGCGCGAGGATAGGAGCCAACCCTCTTCTTGCGAGGGTCGGAGCGTATTATCACGATATCGGCAAGCTCGTCAATCCGGAGTATTTCATAGAAAACCAGATGCATTCCAGGGACAAGCACAAGAACCTCAAGCCTAATATAAGCGCGCTCATACTCAAAAGGCATGTGAAGGAAGGGCTTGCTCTCGCCGAGGAGCATAAGCTCGACCGGATCATAAAGGATATGATCGCAGAGCATCAGGGTACGACCCTGATCGAATATTTTTACAGGAAAGTCATCGAAGAGACCAAGGAAGAAGAGACCGTGGACAAGAAAGAGTACAGGTATCCCGGGCCCAGGCCCCGTACCAGGGAGGCGGGAGTGCTGATGCTGGCCGACGCCGTTGAAGCCGCCTGCAGGACCCTGGAAGAACCGACATATTCCAGGATATCCGGCCTGGTCACGAAGGTGATAAACAATAAATTCATCGACAATCAGCTTAATAACTGCGATCTTACTCTGGCTAACCTCGAAGAAATACAGAAGAGTTTTATCAAAACACTCTCCGGAATATATCATTCGAGAATAGAATACCCCGAAGATAAAGAAGAAAATTCAGTTGGATAGCGAGACGCAGATCAACTACGTAGGCGATAATAAGTACCTGGATAAGAGATCTGTCTGTGCCGTGTCGGGCATTGTCATCGGCAGATACTGGAAACTGTCCGGACGTCCGCCGAAAAAATTCAAGATAGACATAAACGTGGTGACGGATAATAAGATAAAAAGGATAAACAGGGAGTTCCTGGGCCGCGACAGGCCGACCGACGTTATAGCGTTTTCCCTGCAGGAAGGCGAAAGCGTGCCTGAAGTCGGGCCGCCGCTGATAGGCCAGGTGATCATATCGAGGGATGCGGCTGAAAGACAGGCCAGGCAGCTCGGGCATCCGGTGAGGAAGGAGATGGCTGTGCTCCTGGTCCACGGGCTTCTGCACGTGGCCGGATGGAAGGAAGGCGCCGGCCTGAGGAAATGCCAGGACAAGATAGTGGAATCGATGAAGAATGGATAAACCCGGCAAAAAGAAAACCAATATAGTAAAGAGCTTCGATTATGCCCTCAGGGGACTGGTATACGCGGTGAAGACCCAGAGGAACATGAGGATCCATCTCATTACGGCGGTCCTGGTGATCATCGTATCGCTGTTTCTGAATCTTTCCAGGACGGAGATGATAGCTATAATCTTTGCCATATCGCTCGTGCTGATCACGGAGATACTCAATACTTCCAGCGAACTCATGGTAAACCTCATCACCGACCGCCATCATCCTCTCGCGAAGATAATAAAGGATATGTCGGCAGGAGCGGTGCTGTTCTCTTCCATATGCGCTATCCTCGTGGGATACATGGTGTTCATAAAACAGGAAGTCCTGGAAGTGCTGGAAAGATCCATTGTCATCGAGAAGATATCTTCTTTCCCGCCGTATATATCGGCGGCTATAATCTTCCTCGTGATAGTTATCTCGCTTTTTATTAAATCCCTGAAGGGAGAAAATATCTCCATTATCGGGGGTATGCCCAGCATCCATACGGCGGTCGCTTTCTCCCTGGCCTCCATCGCCTACCTTATATCCGGCAACATATACGTCTGCCTGATAACGGCGCTCCTGGCGGGATTGGTGGGGCAGGCAAGGATATCCGCGGGAGTGCATAACATATGGGAAGTGATCGCGGGCGCGCTGATCGGCATATTCCTGACCGTAATAATATTCCAAACGATCGCATTTTGACGGCATGATCTATATCATACTTGCTGTACTGCTTGTTTTTTCCGCGTTTTTTTCCTCCCTGGAGACGGGGCTCCTGGCCCTCGGTGAGATAAGGATAAGAAAAAGGGAGAAGAAAAACAGGATGTATGGAAAATGGCTGGAGGACCCGGCTAAGATAATAACCGGGATACTGGTCGGGAACAATATGGTTAACATAATATTCTCTTCCGTGTTCACGCTTCTCGTACTGCATCACGTTGAACAGTACGGCATACAGCGGTCCTGGACGGAGATAATATCCATCGTATGTTCTTCTTTCTGCATACTGATTGCCGGCGAGATAATCCCGAAGACAGTAGCCAATACGTATCCCGATGTAACGGTGAGCGTTTTCTATGCCCCGTTCATGAGGTTCTACGCCGTTTTCAAGGGACTGGCGGATATCCTTAACAAGGTGGCATTCGCGATGTTCCGGATAAAAAAGATAAAAAAAGACAAGGCAGTATCAAGGAAAGAGCTCCATATAGCCCTTAAGGATATCACGGTGAACGGGCATATCCCGCGGGACCTGGCCGGTATGCTCGATAATGTACTTCTGCTTGCCAACAAGACCGTGGGGGAAGTCATGAAACCCAGAAAAAGGATACACGCGGTAGATCTCAGTCAGGAATACGGCCGGATACTCGATGATATCGTATGCTGCCATTATTCCAGGATACCGGCTTATTACGGCGATCTGGATGATTTCAGGGGGATAATATATATGAAAGACGTAGTGGGAGCGCTTAACCGTTCCCAGGAGATTGATTTTAACAGCATGCTCAGGCAGGCGCTGATAACTTATCCCGGGAGGAACTGCCAGCATCTTTTTCACGAGATGAGGAACAGGAGGATCCATTGCGCCGTAGTCATGTCCAATAGCAGGATAGCGGGATTTGTCACGATAGAGGATATAATAGAGGAGGTCGTAGGAGAGATACAGGATGAGTACGATTATAGGTATAATCACAGTTAAACTGCTTTTTCTGGCATTGCTGCTGATGTTTACCGTGTTCTTCACGGCATCGGAGACGGCGCTGACGGTTTTGAGGAGATCCCAGATCAAGAAGCTCATAAAAGAGAAAGGCGTGAAAAATCTCGAAGCCTGGCTCAATAATCCGAATAAACTCCTGACTACGACGCTTGTCGGAACCGCGATGAGCGTCGTGGGCGTATCTGTTCTCGGGACGACTATAGCCATAGACATGAGTTCGCGGCTCATGATACCGGAATCCCTGGCTACGTCCGCAAGCACGCTGATTATTGTCGTGATAGTCCTGGTGTTCGCCGAGATAGTCCCGAAAGCGTTCGGAAGGAGAAACGCGGAAAGAGTATCATCCGCCATAATAGGGCCTCTCAGGATCATAGATTTCATATTTACTCCGGTCGTGGCTGTATTCACTTTTCTGTCGGATTTCGTTATCAAGATATTCGGCGGCAAACCCTTGAGGGAGCAGCCTCTTTTCAATATAGAAGAGATAGAGGGTCTTATAGAGATGGGGGTCAGGGAGGGTGTCATCGCCACTACTGAGAAGAAGATGCTTTCGCAGATAATGGAATTCTCCGGCACCGTTGTCAGGGAAGTCATGGTGCCCAGGGTGGATATGAAGTTCCTTAACATAGACAAGGCGCCTGCCGAGCTCATAGGGGAAGCTATAAAGCTCAGGCATTCCAGGATACCCGTTTTCAAGGATATTATGGACAATATAATAGGCGTGCTTTACGTGAAAGACCTTCTGCCGGCGCTCGTGAAAGGCGAAACGCTGGATATAAGAAGCATACTGAGGAAGCCCTATTTCATACCGGAGACCAAGCGGATAGGCGACCTTTTAAGGGAGTTCAAGGGAGGAAGGGAGCATATAGCTATAGTCGTGGACGAATACGGCATATCAACCGGGCTCGTGACGATAGAAGACGTGCTGGAAGAGATAACCGGTGACATATTCGACGAATACGATGTGAAGGAATACACTATAAAAAAGGTCTCCGACAGAAGCTGGGAGATAGACGCGAGCGAGGACCTCGATAAGATAAACGACGAGCTGTCGCTCAATCTTCCCGAAGACAAATACGATTCGCTGGGGGGGCTCATTGTGGGAGAGCTAGGCAGCCTGCCGTCGGAAGGCGACGTAGTGAAGTTCGGGAAATACAGGTTCCATATCCTCAAGGCCACGCCCAAGAGAATACTCAAGGTCAGGCTGGAAACAGCGTAAGGCCTACCCTTTAAGTCTATTTAAGCCTTGCCCAGGCATAAGTTGTAAGTTATAAGCCGTAAGACCCATAAGAAGTTGCTAGTTGCTGGTTGCTAGTGAAGCGTGAAACGTATCTCGTTAACCCGCCTTAATCCAACCCAGCTGTAAGCTGTAAGTCTTAAGACCCATAGAGAGTCGCTGGTTGCTTGTCGCTCGTCGCTAGTATAAGAAGATGCTGGCCTGCCGCGGCAGGCCGGTCGCTAGTTGCTTGTAAATTCCCATCTGGTATCTGGAATCTGACATCCGGCATCTTTCATCCGCCTGAACCCAGCCCAGTTATAAGCTGTAAGACTTTCAAAATAACAAATATCAAGCACCAAATATCAAACATCTTCAGCTGTAAGCTGTAAGTTATAAGTTTTAAGATCTCCGACCCAATCCCTTTTTTATAATACAAATTAATT
>JAFGSA010000044.1 GCA_016934855.1 Elusimicrobiota bacterium | reverse complement strand
TCAGTCGTTCGCTTCATCTGGCTTATGCCAGCGCTTACTCCATCATCTTCACACATTACACAGTAAAAAGTCTTACAGCTTATAACTAACTAGCGACCAGCAACTTATTTAAATAGAACCGCTCCCGCGCTTCTACTGCATTTCCGACGGGTTCGGTGTTTTTATTACGAGAAACGACGCATTACCACTGCTGGTATTCCGGATCGTCATCGGCGTCCGATATGCGACCGGCAGCAGGTCGCCTTCTTTCACGATATTATCCGAGCCGTCGAGACCCACTGTCAACGCGCCTTTTACAGCCAGCAGATGAACGTTCGAGTTAGCTTTGTGCGGCGGGACAGTCTGCCCCGGCTTCAACGCTATCTGCATTACGAGAAGGTGTTTCTCGTCGACGAGTTTGCGGTTACCCATCTTTTCATCGTTATAAGGTATGTCTTCCAATATGTTCATATGAACCTCCCGTTCGGTTTATTATGCCATCAACTCCCTCAGAAAATACACCATTTTCATTTTTAAAATACAATTCTTTCTTTTATTCAGCCACGGCCCAGTGACACAAGGAACCGGCTGCATATTACACAGGCGATCCCGGATTATTTATCCATGCGGACGTTGTATTTCTTAACGAGCCCGGCGGGGTTCATATCGGTCTTCGATTTCCTCAGACCCTCCTGCCCCAGGTCGGGACCCCGGTTAATATATTTTATCCCCCGCCATTCCTCCCTGCAGAACATGTTCAGGAGCGCCGTGTAGATGCCGTCTATCTCCAGGTCGGCTTTCTCCGCGTGGATGACCGCCGTCTCGCGGTTGAGCAGCTCCCCGGCTATGAAAGCCTCTATTTTCCCTTCGATCGCAATGACCCCACCCTTAAGTCCCAGTTCGCCGAAACAGTAGAGCAGTTTCTTCACGGAGGCCGTCTCTTTTACCAGCTCTTCGGAGGTTTTGCAGACCTTTATGCCGCACCATTTGTTCTGCACCGCGAACACGCCGTCCGCCATGCTCCCGTCCAGTTTGCGGTACTCATATCTATTGTTCTTGATAAACTTGTTGAGCCGGTTCTTCTTCCTGTGGAACTTCTTCCCGGTCATGTTTATGAGTTCTTCCGTAAGATAAAGATAATCGCTGTTATCCCTGTCGTAAGTCCGGGTATGTTCTATCGGCTCCAGGTACTTTAACAATCCCTCCGGGACCCGCCGTATACATGCATCCGCACTTTCACCTTTCATCACGGACACTATGTTGCGGAACGCCTGTGTCTTGTCGCCCTTGCCTGCCGGCGGCAGCGCGTAGCTGATGTTTCCGCCGGGGTTTCCCATGAAGATGAGCAGTGAATCGTCTATGACCGTCCAGTAGGGCGTTTCGAAATCGCCCCACACGAAGAGGTCCGTGAAAGTGAGTTCCGATATGACCGGCTGTTCGGTCTCGAAATAACCTTTGAACAGGGGCATATCCTTTAATTCGAGTCTTTTAAGCGCAGGGTTCACGTCTTTATTTTACTTAAATCCGGGAGGATATACGAGCTAGCGACCGGCAACTAATTTAATAAAACCGCTTGCTATATACTACCGGGTATACATATCCGGCAGTGAAGCCTCCGGATGATGATAACGGCCTCTTGAGGCGGTCTTCTTTCCCGCCTGTATTGCGGCTTTGGGACACCAGTGGAAACATGCAAGACAGCATTCGCATTTATCCGACCATACCGGTTCCCCGTCAGTTATAACGATATTGTTAACAGGGCAGACATTTTCGCATATACCGCATGAATCGCATGTCTCATCGACAGTAAATGCTTTTGCCGATTTATTTATACCTTTCATCATCATGGGCCCTACGGCTGTCATCAATCTGCCGAGCAGACCTTTATTGGTTTCTATCTCGCGGGTCTCCCTGTTTCTCACCATGGAAGCTATCTCTTTTATCCGCGTACTCTCTTTGGCATACATCGCGTTTCTTTTCTCTTCCGGAAGGACATCATACACCGTGGTAGCGTTTCCGGGCATGTTTACCGCAAAACCCGCATTGAGGACATACCCTCTTTTTGCCAGCAGTTTTTTCAGTTTTATTCCCGAACCGGCCAACAGCCCGCCGTATGACGCCAGGCCGAAAATGTATATGTTCTCCCTGAACTTCACGTTATTGATGAAATTCGTTACTATGTTCGGCTGGACAAAACAGTATACCGGGTAAGCGATACCCGCCGCATCGCAATCAGTCTGATCATACTCCATGTCGTACCTTATCCTGACCAACTCCGTATCCCCGAGCTCCGCGGCCAGGTCTTTAGCCAGTTTCAACGTATTCCCGGTCCCTGTAAAATAAAATATTTTTGTTTTCATTATTTATCTCCTTTTGTCACACACCTGCTACAGGCTATTCTACTGTTTTGGGCGGGTAAATCAAATCTGCGCAGATTGCCGGCAGGTTATAGTTAATAAGTTTTAAGTTATAAAAAAGATGCCGGATTCCAGATATCAGATGTGAGATGATAAACAGTTATAAGTTGTAAGTTTTAAGTTGTAAGAAGAGATACCAGATGTCAGATTCCAGATACGAGATGCGCTTCACGATTCACGTTTCACTATTTGGCAGGCAGTCTTACAGCTTATAACTTAAGACCGGGCGGGGTTTGGGGGAGAAAAATACAACCGTCTTCTTTTTACCCATTTTTATTTACTGTTTCCGGTTAAAAACATATAATAAATGATTATTATGAAAAAGATCTTATTACTCACTGTTTTCTGCATATGCATTTCATTCCTTACGGGTTCCGCCACGGAACCGGAACTGGATAACTTTGACGGCAGGTATACCGGCGCGAGGGCGTGGTGGGACAGCAGTGCTGTATATGACAGAGACATGACTAATTCCAATTCCCACCTGGGCGCATACTCCTTGCAGGTTGTATATAATAAAGACGCTGGGGGTATATGGGACTATTTCGGTTATGACGCGGGCTCAGGATTTGATTTCTCCGCTTACACGCATTTCGGGTTCTACATCTACTCCGTGCTGAACAGCTCCCAGATACAGTTTAATATCCTGGATGACGACGGCGACGAGATGCGTTATACCGCTCAAACAGTGAACCAGGGCGCCGGCTGGCAGCTTATGAACTGGCAGTTCTCGGACGGCGTGTTCGTCGCAAACGGCGACGGGAGTTTCGAGTGGGATACTGTCCGGCGTATATTGTTTTTTGTCTGGGGCGGGAACGGCGTGGCGACGGGCATATTCCGCATGGACGATATACAGTTCTACAAATCCTCGCTCTCCGCGCCTGTCATAGACGCTATAACCGACATATACGGCATAGGCGACTACGACGTTACCTGGAGCTCCGTAACCGGCGCCGCTCTCTACGAGATATGGGAAGATGATTCGTATAAATTCGCAGACGGCTGCTCGGATGCCGGGTCCGGATGGGATAAAAGCACACCGACAGTGACTTCCAATTCCTATTCCCATAAATCTGACGACGGAAAGACTTACTACTACATGATCAGGGCCTGGTCGGACGCCGAGGCATCCGGGGGCGCCTGTTCCCTATGGAGCAGCGTAAAGAACTTACTTGTCTCAGTCCTGGGGCCGCCTGCGCTGGACAATATCAGCGACACGGATGATGACGGCGTTTATGATATCGAATGGTCCAACCCTAACGGCGCCGCCCTGTTCGAGTTAATGGAATCGAGTAAAGCCGATTTCACAGGGGATACGGAAACTTACTGGCCCGCGACGACTTCGCAGGAGATCGATCACAAGAACGCGGACAGTTCCGTGCGTTACTATTACAAGGTGAGAGCGTGGTCGGATACCCCGGCTAACGGCGGGAAATGCACCGAATGGAGCGGCGTGAAGTCCTTCAGTATCGAATTCGAAGTTTTCGACGACGTGGAAATAGACGCCGTCTCGCCGGATTCCATGTTCGCGGGCGAAGAAGGAGAGATAGTCATCAAAGGCAGCGGCTTCACGGAAGACTGCGTGGTATCGTTCAGCGGAGCCGGTATAGACGTGGATTCGGTGGATTACAGAAGCGAAAACAAGCTTATAGTAGATGTCAGCATAGAAAGCGGCGCCGCCGCGGGCGCGAGGGATATCACCGTAAGGACCGCCGGCGGGAGCGATAAAGCCGGCGATATATTCAGCGTGCTTCCCGCTATCGGCGAATCGGAAGTGAAGATCACGGGCGGAGAAGAAGGATGGGTCAATCCTCTTGACGGCGAAGAGTCCAGGATAATCTTCCGAACCCCGAAGTCCGGTAAAGTGAACATCTACCTCTATACTGCCTCCGGGCGCCTTGTATGGGAAAAGAAACTGGATGCCGTCAGCGGCGCATATTGCGATGTCGGCTGGGCCTGCAGGAACATGTCCGACGAAATGGTATCGAGCGGCATATATATAGTCCATATCAGCGGCGCGGGAATGGATGCCGTCAAGAAGATAGCGGTGGTGAAATAGATGCCGGCAACCAGATACGTCTTCAGCCGTATATCCTTGAACCTGGTCATCGCGGCCATGTTTTTGTGCCCTTCTCTTCTCTTTTCCGATACGGGCGTCACGGGAGCGGAAACGCTCAACCGGCGCGTGAACGCCAGGGTTTCAGCCATGGGCGAAGCCTGCACATCGATGCCGGACGGGCTGGATGTCATCGGCTGCAACCCGGCGGGCATTTCATATGTGAAAGACAGACAGGCAAGCCTGTCAGGGATGAAAGGGTTCACTGAGGGAGAATATTTCAGCGCCCTGTCCTTCGGGTCGCCCGTAAGGACGGGAAGCATAGCGTTCGGCATCTCTTACTATACCGGAGGTACCATCAATCTTATCGATTCGTCCTGGAACGAGACGGATGTCAGCGCGCAGAGGGATTACCTCCTGAGCGCGGGGTATGGCCGGCAGATCAGGGAACATCTGGACGCCGGTATAAACATAAAATACCTGAGGTCCGAACTGGTGGAAGAGTTCTCCGCTAACGCGGTAATGATGGATGCCGGCGCTCAGTATTTTCTTGAGACCATACCGCTCCGTACCGGCATAGCCCTTCAGAATATAGGTACCGCCGTCAAGTACGACAGGGAAAGCGATCCCCTGCCCCTGACGCTGAGGCTGGGTATTTCTTACGACGCAGCCGGCAGGTTCAGCGTTCCGCTGCTCATGACGCTTGATGCCGTAAAGATAAAGGAAGACCCCGGGATCAAAGAACATATCGGCCTGGAATATGCGCCGAATGATATGCTAACCGTGCGCGGCGGATATAAAATAGGATATGACCTCGCTTCCTTTACTCTGGGAGCGGGGTTCTCTTTTGATCCTTATATCTTAAACTACAGCTACGGTTCCATGGGCGACCTTTCGCCCGAACACAGGATATCGCTGAACGTGATGTTCAGCAGCAAACATGGCGGCTTCTATGAGAAAGGGATGGCTTATTACAGAGAGAACAACCACGAAGAAGCAGGTCGCGCGTTCTACCAATACCTCGCCAAAGACCCCGGGGACAGGGAGACCCAGGATAAGGTAAGACAGGTGATAACAGACCGGCGCGATAACCCGGCGTACTGCGCCGCCGCTACCGAACTCGCGAGACAGTATGCCAGAGAACACAGGTATAAGGAATCGATAGAAATGTACGATTACGCCATAGGTATGGCGAAAATCGAAGAAGATAAACGTTCCGGGCCAGAAGGCGAAAAAGAAAAATAAATAGAACCGGGCACGTTAAGATCAGGATCTTCTGAGGACTTCGAGGTTAAGCATAAACCGCCTGAATTTAACTATAGGGACTACGATTTTCGGCGCGGTATACCTGATAGGTTTTTTGTCCATGCATTTTATAATATGAGCGGCGGCTTTCTGCACACTCATCATAAACGGTTTTATATCGCCTTTAGCCATCTTGGTATCAACAAACCCGAACCTGATGTTAGTGACATGTACCCCGTGTTTCCTGCAGGCCAGGGCCAGCCCTTCAAGATAGTTCGAAAATCCCGCTTTAGAAGCGTGATAACCGGGCGCTTCTTCCGAGAGCATATCGTCCGCCAGGCTGGATAACCCCATAAGATGCCCTGCCCCTTTCTTCACAAAATACGGGATGACCACGCGGGCTGCCTTTACCATTCCCATCAGGTTTACTTCGAATACCTCTTGTTCGTTCTTCATATCAGAAAGGTCAAGCGGTTCCCCTATCCCCGCGCAGTAAACTGCCAGTTCTATCTCTTTATCTTTACCGGTTATTTCTTCGAGTTCCGACGTATATTCCTCTGATTTCACGTTTATGGTCTTATGGGAATAGCCCTCCTGGACTATATCCGAAGGGCTCCTGGAAATACCGTATATTTCCCAGCCGGTCTTCAATAGAGACTTGGTCAATTCTAACCCTATACCGTCACTGTTGCCTATAATAATCGCTTTTCTTGTCATAATGTTTACCTCTTATAGTTTATTTAACTTATTTGTGTGTTTTTGTGAAGTGTTATACTAAGTTGATTTTATTCGGAATGCGAATTAAAGATGAGTCAAGAGCAGACTTGACCCCTTTTATCGTCACCCGGTCTTTTTATGATACCCCTTATCTCCAAAAGGCCGGAGCCGGTCGAGCCACATCTCCAGCAGGAGCCCGAGTTCCTCAGAATAATCGCGGGCCGGGTCTTTGCCGGGTTTGAGCCTATCCAGTATCTCGAACGAGAAATTTTCCTTCCCATACTCGGCATACTCTTTCTGGAGCATCCTGTTCATGTGCGAACCCATGTCCAGCTGGAACCTGGCGCCGTTTATCTTGCCGCGCAGGTCCAGCCCTTTGCCGATAAAGATTTTGCCGTTCTCGAGGTTGGTTATTTTGTATATCCCCATCTGAAGAGGGGTCATTTTGTATTCATTTTTTAAAGCTTTTTTGTCGGTCATGTTCGTGTATGTAAGCTGCAGATAATTATATTAAAACATACCGGTGAAGTACAGTCAGGCAGGTTTACCAGATTAGGGATGCGCGCTTTAGCGTCATGTTAGATGCGATTCACGAAATGCGCACCGGAGGTGCTAAATAGAACCGGCCCAGTGTAAGAAGTTGCTTGTTGCTGGTTGCTGGTGAAGAAAGATACCAGATGTCAGATGCCAGATTCCAGATACGAGATGCGCTTCACGATTCACGTTTCACTATTTGGCAGGCAGTCTTACAGCTTATAACTTATAACTTACAGCTGGGCTGGGTTTGGGAGAGATAAACAGGGTCCGTCCCCGTTTCTTATTTCTCTTTAATAGTCCTGAACGCCCAAAATATAGAACGAATAAGCCAATATATAAAATATGCAAAAAATGGAAATGCTATCCCGATATACTTGATTTGAGATCTTTTCACATTTACCTGTGTCTGTATTTCTTCTAATCTCACCAATTCCTCCCCAGCAAGAATAGTCTTATGTTCAGGAATACCAGGGTAATAATAAGATATCGTAAATATAATTACTCCTATAAAAATAAATAATACTATTATTAACCATTCTCTTGCAAAAATCTTTTTTATATTCATTTAGGTTTAATTCCTCCTTTTGTCTTTCTTTAAAGTATGAAGTATGGGGACGGTTCTGATACTTTTCATTATATTTGATATGCGATCCCCCTCTTTCACTCCTATAATATAGAATATAATTGGGGATATGTAAACTGGGGTTTTAAAAGAAGAAAAAACGAGGTCCGTTCACGTTTGTTTATATAAAATATATTATTCTTCATAAATATTATAATAGTCTTCTAATGCATTTTTCCATTTACCAAATTGATTTTCATATTTACTATATTCCTCGTCAGTAGTAATAATACATTTATTTACTATATACCCCTCATTTGTTCCCTTTAGTTTTATTAATACTTTAATTTGATTTTCATCTGTTCCCATATAATATTTTCCACCCAATACCACTTTACTCCATAATGATTTCAATAATGGATTTTTATAATTTCTACTTCCTGTAGGTAATGCATATTCAGCTGATTGAATTAAATCTATGTATGCTACTAAAGCTTCTGGATTTTTTACTCCATCTGGTATAGCATTAGATTCTGATGGTAAAGTAAAAAATATATTATATGGTAAAGCAGGACAGAAAAACCACTTATTTTTACATTCCAATTCATAATAATTTGTTTCTTTGCCTTGTTTTATCTTCTTAACTCTGGGATATATTTTATCATTTAAAGGTAATCCACTAACAAGTAATCTTATAGCAGGTTCTATATCCTTCCCTAAATCCAGTCTATTTGAATCCCAAGTTGCCTCTCCCTTCCATATAGCATTATTAGTTTTTACTTCATTAAATAGAATTGATATAGAATGTATATATGTTTCTATGTTTATTGTCTCATTGGTTGCTACTGTTGCTGATTTATTTGTCAATGAATTAACTGCCATTGCTATACTTACTCCCAAACCATGATTAATTCCATATAATGTATCATAAGTATATTCATTTTTATTCATACTATATACTTGTGAGTATGAATATTGTTTATCATTACGACTTGTACTGTATTCTAGAATTACATTATAATCTGCATTACTATTAACAATTTCATATCCTCTTCTTAATAACAACTGTTTAAAATAATATCTTATTTTATTTTGCAGTAACACCTCGCTACCTAATAAAGGATCTGTTTTGCCTTTTACATCAACAGTTAATTTACTTCCTATATTAATTTCTTTCTCATTTTTTAACGTTCTTAGCCAAGGATGCCATACCTTTGTAGTTGGTGTAGTTGCACATCCTGTTATCAATAACAATAGCATTAGTAACGGTAATCTTTTATTTAAGTGAATCATATTACTATCTCCTTATGGCGGTTTTTAGAAATATTAAATATATATAAAGGGGATGTTCTATTTATATTTTATATAATCTTTGATAAGAAAGTGTGGCCAGGCCAGATTACGAGTTGTATCCCCCTTATATAATGTTATTTTAGAATATATTTTTGGAGATGTAAACTAGTGGGGTAAAAAAGAATAAAAACGATATTCGTACCCGTTTCTATTATTGTCAATCATTAAAATAGTCATTCTGACTTCGAAAATATGGTCTTTTTTCTAATGGTAATAGATGTCCTATGCCCATTTTCCATAAATGAGTATCACCCAATAACCAATGATATAAATTTGCATACTTAAAACAAGGATGCAGTTTTACACCTATTCCTCCTATTCTATTTCTATAACTACATAATAATGGTTTTATCTCATCAAAGATTACAGGCGAATATGTACTTTCACCTGATATATATGCAAGACTACAAGAATTAACAAAATCAGCAACCTGTAATAATCTAACAAATTTAGACGGCGTAGATAATACATTAAAACATATATGTTCAGGCATCACATATCCGGTTCCCCTTTGTAAAGTATCTAATGTGTCAAATAAAAATATATCTTCATCTTTTCTGTTTCCACTTGGTCTATCAATAATAATAATACCAGTAGCATTATTTTTTAAAATTAAATATTTTTCAATTCTCTCAAGAATTAACGTTATTATATCTAATTCTGCATTATCCGCATTTGTTGCACATCTACATGATGTATCTTCAATAACAACTACTATTCTTGCTTTATGTTTATTAATAATATTTAATACTTTTTGAAAAAATTCTTGTCTATTATCTCTAGTAAGATTATCATGCATCCATAATTCTCTTCCCGGCGACCACTTAAACTCTTCTTTTTCTGGGAATCCTACTATTCTACACAACTGCTCTATTTCATTTTCTACTGTTTTTACCTTCATAGCTGACAGAATTACCCCACCTACGGATATTAATGATGACATTCCATGGCGAGTTGGGTGATTTTGTTTTGAATCATCTAGAAAAGTAAAATACATTATAACGAACTATTTATTTTTTCCCTAAATTCATCAAAAACATTATGCCCATTTTTCCTTGTTATAATTACTGGCATATCATATTCATCTAAGGCGCGATTCATTAATTCCAATAGCCTTGGATTATATGAACGATATGGATATCTATTAGTTATGCACGATACATACACTCTACCATAAGAATTAGCTCTTGGATTATCACTTAATATTAAATCAAAATACATATTAAGCATAGAATTAAATATATACACTATAAAATCATCGCGAATATTTTTTGTTTCTGTTATAATATCCATTGATTCGCAAATAGCTATAACTGTACTTTTAATAATATTTCCATTTTCATGTCTACCATTTTCTTCTTCTAAATCTATATTAAATTTCGTATCATGCGATGTAATCCTCATAACCCACTGTTTCATTGTGTGGAATAATTCATATATATAACGCTCATACAGATTAATAAATTCCCCAGATTTTATATTTTCATATGAAATATTATCAGATATATATCTGATAAAATACGGAAAATAATAAAGCCACATATGCCATTTAATATTGTTTTCAATGGATTCCCTAATCATAATATCAAAAAACAGCATTCCTATATATATAGGTGATTTTACTACATGATCTTCAAAATCATCATAATTCATATTATTAACGTCATCTTCTAATATTTTCTGCCCCTTTAAATAGTCTATTACCCCATCTCCAATTGGTTTATATACACTAAGTTTTTTCGCTAAATGTATGTCTTTGAATATTGCACATAATAAATAATTTTCAGGAACTAATTGGTATCTAAATGGTATATTTACTTGATTATTTAATACTTGTGAATATAGTATACTATTCTTATTTTTCATTAATTCTTTTAGAAATAGTTCTACATAATTCTGCTTAGTATATATATGAATATTACTATTTATTAATTTAACTCCTAAAACAGGATTTTTTTCGCCTAATTCCTTAGTAAAATACTGGTTTGTAAGCAAATCATATAAGTAATTCCTATATTTAATCGAAAACCTTATTTTTTTTCTGTGAGTATAATTATAGATTTTGTTTATTATAATTTTACTCTTTGTCAATTCTGGCTCAGGATTTTCTAGATATTTTCTAATTGGATTATCTTTTTCTGCTCTTTCTATAAATTCTTTATGTTTATATATAAAATTATTATAAAACTCATCTATATCTGAAATAATATATCCATAATTGCTATTGTTTAAGTTATTTCTCAAATATGTTAATAATATGTTTTTATTTAAAATTCTTTTTGAAAAGAATATATAGGCTATAAAGGCAGAAAAAATAATCAAAAGAAACAAACTTAAAACAGAATAATAATAATCTAAATCTATTTCGATTTTACCATATGAAATATATTTTATATTTATATCTATCTTATAATAACCGCTTAAAACTATTGTTATTATAAGTGATATTGCTATTACAAAAATAAATATTAGATTAATAATAGATAATTTAGCCTGTAAATTCCTTTTATTCGATGGAGATGAAATTGCGTAAAGTGATATACATATTCCTATTAATGATAATATTATTGATGAATCCATATGCTATTATAAAACTGAAATAACCGGGGCATTTCTATTTAGATATGTCTTCCCCCTTTACCCTGTGTCTTGTCCGGCATAGCCTGAAAGGCGACGACGGAAGCTTGTTAAGCGTAGCATGGGTTATTCAGCCGCTTTTATTTTACCCTCGCTTCGCTCACGATTCGATTGTTCACTTCATCTGCCACTGGCAGCGTTCACATTCTCATTCCTCCGGGCTCTTCTCCCTCAGGGAGCGAAAAAGTCCTTTCAAATCCTGCCTAAATCCCCTGACTTCGGCTGCGCCATGCACCCTACGTGGTGCATGGAACAGGATTTCTCTAAATTCTATGAAAAATTTCAAACCCTGCAAAAATCTGGGGCGGAGCAGGATAATTCAAATCCTGCGGTATATCTGCCCCCCGGATATCCAGGAACAGGATTTCTCCTCGCTCACTGCTTCTAACTCCGTTTTGGGGCTTCGCTTTCAGCTTCGACCCAATACGTCATTTGCTTCGCAAACTCCGCTCTTCCGAAAAACCCTGCTGGAACAGGGTATTTTTCAAATCCTGCCTAAATCCCCTGTCTTCGGCTGCGCCATGCACCCTACGTGGTGCATGGAACAGGATTTCTCTAAATTCTATAAAAAATTTCAAATCCTGCAAAACTCAAGGGCGGAACAGGCATTTTTTCTTCATCAGCTCCCATTCCTCCCGCTTCTTCGAACGGCCCTTCTCACTTACGCGCTCCGCGCTCATCATGCTTAGGCATGCGTTCGAACGGCTTCAAATCCTGCCGATAAGTCCAGACCATCTTTCAGATAGGGGGTAAACCCCCGTCTGAAAGATGGTGGGCGGAGCAGGATTTGAACCTGCGGCATCTGCCTTGTAAGGACAGCGCTCTAGCCAACTGAGCTACCCGCCCGCATTAACATATTTTATACTTTAAAATGCCTTTATCGTCAAATGGCGCCGAGGATATATTATGGGTCTCCCCCTTGTGGATGTAGCCCAGGAGGATCTCGCCGGCACCCCCCGTATCCGAGTACCTCCCGCAGACACCCGCCATGAACCGGATGTTATCGTCAGTTATATCGCCTATACCCACACAGACCGGGCCTTTCACGTCCCGGGGCCACATCTTGACCTCGCCCTCCGAGACCATCCGCTCGAGCGCCGCGTTCTCGTTCTCGTTCCGCCCGACTACCACCTTGAAGGTGTCCGATACCCTGAAATGCCTGCCGAGGTTCAAATAGAGCGTTTCCCTTAAAATGAGTTTCCCGCTGTGTCTTATAAGGTCTTTTACCTTCTCGGCGTACTCCTGATTCGTAAGCCGGCAGCCGCCGGCCGGCGTCGAGTAGTCCTGCGGGGTTATGCCGTACCTCGCGCAGAGCTCCATCTGCCCTTTGCGGGACCGCCCCGTGAAACCTTTGAGCCTCTCCCTGTCCACCAGTCCTTCCCTCTCGGGTACCGTGGCTTCCAGCGCGCCCGCCGATAGAGGCCTTAAAACCAGCCCTTCCATCCCCGATTCTCCGTCAATCAGTTTGAGGGATTTAAAGGTCTGCGACATCGGGCGCTGCCCCAGCACCTCGCCCGTCGCGATGAACGACGCGCCTTCCTCTTCCATGACCTTCCCGGCAAGCCTGAACTGGTGTATCCGGCAGTCGATGCAGGGGTTCATGTTCCTGCCGTACCCGTGCGCAGGAAAAGCTATCATGTCCAGGTAGTCCTGGCCCATGAATATCGTCCTGAAAGGTATGCCGAGCTTTTCCGAGACTTTCTCCGCAAGGCTCCTGTTGTCTTTGCCGGGCCGTTTCACGAAGAACGGGCTCGTGAAATGGAGCGCCACCAGGCCCAGCCCCTGATCTCTCAGTATATACGCGGCAAGGATAGAATCCAGACCGCCGGAGATGAGTATGATAGCTTTCGTCATTGTTATAGTTATAAGTTATAAGTTGTAAGTTATAAGAAAAGATAACAGATGCCAGTTTCCAGATACCAGATACGAGATGCGAATTTGGCGACCCCATGGCTCGAATCCCCCCGGTTTTTCCGTGGAATTCCGGCATATATAGCATTACACATTACACTTTACACATTCCACAGAAAAAGTGGCGACCCCATGGGGATTCGAACCCCAGTTGCAGGGATGAAAACCCTGTGTCCTAGGCCAGGCTAGACGATGGGGTCACCTACATTAGAACTAGATTTTATCAAAAACGGGTAATTTGTCAAGAAATCCCCGGGGCGGTTTCTACAGCCCGGGACTCGTCAGGTATTTAGACGGTATAAGGTATTTTTTGACGTAATCGAATACGCCGGCTTCGAGCGAATAATCGCAGAGCTCCACGCCCGCTTCCTCGAGTTTGTTCATGTCCGCGCAGGTGTAGTACTGGTACTGGTCCCTGATGTCGCCGGGCATGTCTACGTACTCTATCTCAACGGGTTTCTCAAGGGCATTGAATACCGCGGTCACCAGGTCATTCCAGGAGCGGGGTTCGCCCGTGCCTATGTTGTATATCCCGCCCAAGTCCCTGTTCTCCAGAAACGCCAGCGTCATCCGCACAGCATCCTTTATATATATGAAATCCCGCACCTGCTCGCCGTCGGCGTACTCTTTCTTGTAAGACTTGAAGAGCCGGACTCTGCCGGTGCTGTTTATCTGCTCGAACGCTTTCAGGACGAAGCTCCGCATATCCCCCTTGTGGTACTCGTTGGGGCCGAAGACGTTGAAATATTTCAGGCCCGCCATCTCGTCAAGCACTTTCTTGTCCTGCGCCCAGAGGTCGAACATATGCTTGGATCTCCCGTACAGGTTCATGGGCGAATATTCTTTCAGTTTACCGTGATCGTCGCTGAACCCTTTCGCGCCGTCCCCGTAGGTCGCGGCGCTCGAGGCGTAGATGAACCTCACGCCGTTGGCAAGCGCGTACTCCGCCAGATGTTTCGTGTACTCGAAATTAGTTTCCCTGAGGTACTCCTCGTTCTTCTCCGTGGTGCTCGAACAGGCGCCCAGGTGTATTATCGCGTTCACGTTCGTCACGCCTTTCAGCTTTTCCAGGAGCTCATCCCTGCCGATCAGCTGCTTGTATCCCACATGAGCGAGGTTGTTCTTCTTGTGTTCGCCAAGATGCTGGAGCTCGTCTACGGCGAGGATATCCCTGATCCCCATCTTGTTGAGACCCCATATCACGGCGCTCCCTATGAACCCGGCCGCTCCTGTAACGATTATCATGTCCCGCCCCTTAATTCCTTCACTATGGAATCCGCCGTCCTCGCCGACGCGCCGGGCGTGCCTATCTTGAGCGATACTTCCCGCAGGTCCTTCTTGATGGCGTCCCGCACTTCCACGGAACCAGTTATCCTGCCTATCTGCTGCGCGAGCTGGGCGGGTTTAAACCTGTCCTGTATGAGTTCCGGGACCGCCTCTTTGCCCGCCAGGATGTTCACCATGCAGACGTAGGGTATATCCACCAGGAGTTTCGCTATCATGTAGGATACCGCCGATACCCTGTAGACCGCGATAAACGGCGTGCCTATCACCGCGGTCTCGAGCGTCGAGGTTCCGGATGAGACCACCACCAGGTCCGCCCGCTTGAGCAGGGTGTACACGTCGGAGGTGACCCGCACGTCGGCCGGGATGTACTCCCTGATGAGCTCCTCGCTCACCGTCTCCGCCCTGCCGAGCATCACCTTGTACCCGGTGCCTTCGAGCGCCGGGATTATCACGGGCAGATGCTTTTTTATCTCGTTCACCCTGGACCCGGGCAGAAGCGCCAGCACTTTCTCCCCGTCTTTAAGATTGTTGCGCCTGTTGAACCCCTCGATATCGAACTCGCCGGGTATATCCTCGAGGATGGGATGCCCGACGACCTCCACCGAGCCGCCTTTGGCCTCGAAGAGCTCCTTCTCGAAAGAGAACATGCAGTAGAGTTTCCTGCATATCCCGGCCAGCAGGTCCACCCTCTTCTTCCCCCAGGCCCATACCTGCGGGGTGATGTAGTAGAAAACGGGTATGCCGTACCCGGCGGCTATCTTCGCTATCCTCACGTTGAACCCCGGGTAGTCTATCACGACCAGCGCGTCTATGCGTTTGACGCAGTCTTTCCTGAAATACTTGTCCGCGAGCCGGTTCTTGAGCCTTACAAGATAGGGGATGAGCCGGACTATCTCGACGAACCCGAGCGCCGCGCTCGTGACTATGTCCTCTTCGAACCTGTCGGCAGCTTCTTTCATGCGGCTGCCGCCGACCGCGGTCACGGTCACTGCTTCGTGTTTCTTAAGCCGGCTGATGAGCTTCGCGCCGTGCTTGTCCCCCGATACTTCCCCGGCTATGACAAGGACGTGAAGCGGCTTCATATCCTGCCGGCGATGTCCAGCGCGAGCTTGAGCGCCGAGAGGCCGTGCCTCCCGCTTACCGTCGGCGCTGTCTTCTCCTTAACGCATCTTACGAAATCCTTGAGTTCCTCTTTGAGCGGTTCGGTCTTCTCTATTGAAGGCGCTATCCTCTCGACGTCCCCCGGGGACTGGATCCTGGGGGCTTTCTTCCTGTATACGGTGAAATCCTGTTTCTCGTAATCGAGCGACAGGTACGTATCCGACTCGAAAACACGGAACTTGCGTTCGCTCTTATAGGATATCCTGGAAGCGGTTATGTTCGCGACGCAGCCGTTGGCGAACATTATCCTGCAGTTGGCTATGTCCTCGTTCTTCGAGAAGACCGAAGCGCCTATCGCGTCTATCTTCTGAACGGGCGAGGCTACGAAACTGAGTATTATGTCTATGTCGTGTATCATCAGGTCCAGCACCACCCCGATGTCGAGCGACCGGGCCGGGAACCTGGAGAGACGGTTCACTTCTATGAACCGCGGGTCTTTTATGTATTCCCGCGCCTTTTTCACCGCCGCATTGTACCTCTCGATATGCCCCACCTGAAGGACAGCCCCGGTCCTGTCAGATATATCTATCAGCTCCTGGGCCGGGCCGGGCTCGTTGGTTATGGGTTTTTCCACGAGGGTGTTCACTCTCTCCGACAGGAAATCCTTAGCTATGGAAAAATGGGTCTCGGTCGGTGTGACGACGCTCACTGCGTCGACTCTGCCTATCATCCGGCGGTAGTCCTCGAAGAACTCGGCGCCGAACTTCTCGGCTATCTTTTTTCCCTGTTTCACGTCGGTGTCGGCTACCGCGGCAAGACGCGCGTTTTCAAGCTCGCTGTAGACGCGCGCGTGGTGGCGCCCGAGATGCCCTACCCCGACGACTCCCGCCCTGAGCTTGTCGTCAGGCATAGAATTCTTTTATCTTGTCCGCTATGTATTCTATCTGGTTCTTCTTGAGTTCCGGGCACATCGGAAGCGACAGGCATTCGCTGGTTATCCGCTCCGATTCGGGGAAATCCCCCTTCTTGTGGCCCAGGAACGAGAAAGACGGCTGAAGGTGCAGCGGTATCGGGTAATGTATCGCGGTGGATATTCCGGCTTCCTTGAGTTTCTCTTTCAGGTTGTCGCGCTGCGGCGCGAGTATCGAGTACTGGTGGTATACATGCACCGTGTTCGACTTCTCTTTCGGGGTCTTGACGGGCAGGTCTTTCAAAGCTTCGTTGTATAACGCGGCGTTCTCCCTTCTCTTCTCGTTCCATTCGTCGAGGTATTTGAGTTTTATCCTCAGGACCGCCGCCTGGAGCGCGTCGAGCCTGTAGTTGTATCCTATCTCCGTGTGGTAGTACTTGTCGAGCGACCCGTGGGTCCGCAGGCGCTTTATGAGCTCCGCCGTGGCTTTGTCGTCGCAGACGATGCAGCCGGCGTCCCCGTACGCGCCCAGGTTCTTGCCCGGGTAAAAAGAGAAACACCCTATATCCCCGATACTCCCCGCTTTCTTGCCGTTATACTCGGCGCCGTGCGCCTGCGCGCAGTCTTCCACGACCTTGAGGTTGTTCCTGGTGGCTATATCCATTATCCTGCCCATGTCGGCCATCATCCCGTAAAGATGCACGGGAACGATTATCTCCGCCTCCGAGGGCAACAGCTCGTTTATCTTGTCCGGGTCGATGGTGTAGTAGCGCGAATCCACGTCCGCCCAGCATATCTGCCCGCGGGCGTGAAGTATAGCTTCGCTGGTCGCGATGAACGTCATGGGGGTGGATATGACCTTCTTCCCCCTGGCCCCCAGCGCCTCGAGCGCCAGGTGGATCGCCGAGGTGCCGGAACATACGCCCACGGCGTATTTCCTGCCGCAGTAGGCCGCGAATTCCTCCTCGAACTTGGCGACTTCCTCGCCGAGGATGAAGCTCGTAGCGTCGCAGAGCTTGCTCCATCTCTTGAAAATATCTTTCTTGAGATATTTGTACTGCGCCGCCAGGTTTGTCATCGGTATATTTTTCATAGTTTTATTACTCTATAAAATAAGGGGTTAAAAGTCAATCGAATATTCCGGTGAAATTACCTGAGTTTCCTGAGTTCCGCGGAATACTTTTTCGTGCCTTTGAGGCTGCGGATAGCGGGGTCCTTATCGAACCTCCTGACAGTATACCTGTCTATCTGGTAGGCGGATACGAGGTTATCCCAGGCGCTGTCGTACCTGCCGGCGGCGGCATCCAGCGACGCCCGGCAGTAATACATGAGCGCCAGCTCATCGTCGGAGCGGCATTCGCCGGAAAGCGATTCCATGTTCCCGGCGGCTTTTTCCGTCTCGCCCTCGTTTATCAGTATGAGGTTGAGGTAGAGCTTCGCCGGCACGAACGAGGCGTTGCGCGCAGTCAGGGTGCCGAAATCCTCGCCGGCCGCGTCGTAATTGCCCTCGACATAGTTATAGACGGCGCGCGCGTACAGGTACCCCTCGGAGAGTTCCCCCTCGTCTATGGCATTGTCCAGATACTCTCTGGCCTGCTCCGGCATGCCCATGTCCAGCCTTATGCGGGCTATGACCAGCGATATCTCCTTGAACCTGGCGGGGTTGTTAATATTCTCGTATACCTGGGAGAACTCGTCATACGCCTCCCCGTACATCTTGAGCCTTACCAGGAGTTCCCCCAGCCGCAAGCGCGAGGCGGTATCGTTGGGGTCTATCACCTTCACTTTCTGCAGGTATGCGGCCGCGTCCGAGAGGTTTCCCGAAGCCGAGTTGACCTCGGAGAGCTTCTTGAGCACCAGGGTGTCGTCGGGATTCGCGTCCAGGAGCTCCTTAAGCCCCTCCTCGGCGCTGTAGTAGCTCTCCTTCATCATATATACGTCCGCAAGCTGGAGGGTCACCCACCTCTTCCACCTGTAGTCCGAAGAAGGCAGCCCGTACGAAGCCTTGAGCAGCCCCTCGGCGCTGTCGAGCGTTTTCATATCTATATACGTCCTCAGGAGCAGCGATATTATCGCCCGGTTCTCCGGGTCTTTTTTAAGGCATTTCTCCAGTTTCTGCGCCGCCAGGCTGTAGCGGCCTTTTTCATACGCCTTCTTGGCGCTCGTGAGGTTCCATTTGAATATCATCGAGTTGAAGCTGAACTTGAACTTCGTCTTCCTGGAGTACATTATCTTGCCGTCTTCGATGAGGCTCTTGAAATCTTTTTTCAGTTCCACCAAGTCCACTTTTATCGGGATGGGTTTGACTTCGCTGCTGATGGAGCTGAGGGTCATGAGGGTCTTGTTGAACTGGTACCCCACGAAGGCGAGGATGCCTATTATCACCGCGACCAGGACCGCCTTGACGGGGACGCCCGCCTTCTTAGGCTGGGCTTCTGCGGATTTCCTGACCGCCTCGTGCCTCTTGAGCTCGGAATCGAACTCGGCCGAGATGCCCAGCGCCGTGAACATGTCGTTATACGCCACCCATACCTCGAAGTAGCCGGATTCCTCGTCTTTCTTCTTCTTTGTGCTGACTTTGGCCTTCTGCAGCCTCTCTATAAGCCGGTCGGCTTCCTCCTCGGAAGGCATAGCTTTGAGTTTTTCGTAATTGTCCAGGTCTTTTGCCATAGTTTTAACGTATTACCCGTCAATACCGCGATTTATAGTTATAATTATAGAATTTAATGGGAATTAGTCAATCAAGGCGCGGGCAGGGCCCGTCCGGCCCGGTTTTTCACGGCAAACCCCTTATTAGTCATCTTGAAAAATAAGGGTTTTTTTATTAGTATTTAAACAATGAAAGTCCCCAGCATAAAAGAACTGACCGACAGCATGGTTGAGGTGGGCCTAATAACGGCCGACCAGCTGAATAAAGCCCTGGAAAAAAAGAAAGAAAGCGGAGGAGAACTGGGCAAGATCCTCATTTCCGAGGGTTTTATCACCGAAGACGTCTTCGTGGCTTTCCTCGGGAAGAAATCAGATATATCATATGTCTCCCTCGCCGATTACGGCGAAATAGACAAGAAGGTCATCTCGAAGGTGCCCGAGTCCATAGCCAGGCGCAAGAACCTCATCCCGATAACCCTCAAGGACAACATCCTGACCGTGGCGATATCCGACCCCATGGACATATTCGCCATAGACGACATAAAGGCGATCACCGGGATGAAGATAGAGATAGTGCTCGCGGTCAAGGACGACATAAAGAATGCCATCGAGAAGAACTACGAGTCGGATGAAGACTTTTTCGGAGAAGACGAAGGCACAGGCGGCGAAGAAGAAGGATGGTGACATGCCATGACTTCCGCCCTGAAAGGAATAAACGCGATTAAAACATATGGCTGAAACACCGACCCCCCAGCAGCAGCCGGGAAAGGAAATAGAAAGCGCCCCAGTCGTAAAGATGATCAACATGATCCTCCAGCGGGCGATCAAGCTGGGGGCATCCGATATACACCTCGAGCCTTTCGAAAAGACAACGCGCATAAGATTCAGGATAGACGGCGTTCTCCATAACCAGAAATCGCCGCCCAAGACCATATACAACCAGCTCGTGTCCAGGATCAAGGTCATGAGCCAGCTGGACCTCGCGGAGAAAAGGCTCCCGCAGGACGGCAGGATAAAGCTCCGGTTCGGGAAGAAACCCATCGACCTCAGGGTCTCCACGATGCCCTCGGCCTTCGGGGAGAAGGTCGTCATGCGAATCCTCGACTCGTCGAGCCTGTGCCTGGACCTCAAGATGCTAGGCTTCGAAGAGAGGGACCTCGCGATATTCGAGAAATGCATCAGCTCCCCCAACGGTATAATACTCATAACGGGCCCGACCGGCAGCGGTAAGACGACGACCCTGTATTCGACGCTCACGACGCTCAACCACCCGGACGTGAACATCAACACGATGGAAGACCCGGTCGAGTACCTTTTAAAAGGCATCATACAGGTGCAGGCCAAACCCGAGATAGGGCTCACTTTCGCCAACGGCCTTCGGACCTTCATGCGGCAGGACCCGGATATAATCATGGTCGGCGAGATCCGCGACAAGGAGACCGCCGAGATAGCTATAAACGCGGCCCTCACGGGCCACCTCGTCTTCTCCACGCTCCATACCAACGACGCCCCCACGGCCGTGACCAGGCTCGACAACATGGGAGTGGAGCCGTTCCTGATATCGTCCACGATAGTCATGTCGGCCGCCCAGCGGCTCGTCAGGAAAGTATGCAAAGACTGCAAGGAATCCTACGAGATAGAGGCGGAGACGCTCATGCCCTACGGGCTGGAACCCGAAGAAATAGACAACCAGAGCGTTATAACCCTTTATAAGGGCGCGGGCTGCGATACCTGCGGGGGGACCGGGTACAAGGGAAGGCTAGCCTGCTACGAGATAATGGAATGCACCAGGGAGATAAAAGAGCTTATCAACAAGAGGGCCCCTTCTCACGAGATAAAGAGCGTCGCGATGGAACAGGGCATGCGGACGCTCCGCAAAGCCGCTCTCAAGAAAGTCATAGACGGGGTCACTTCAGTGGACGAGATGCTCCGCGTCACCGCGAGAGATACAGGCTAAGCCTGTATCTCGTGAAACGTGAAGCGTGAAGCGTATCTCGTAAAAATCAACTCAAGTACCTAATATATATTCTGAGCTGAACGTATCTCGTGAAACGTGAAACGTATCTAGTAAAAATCAATTCAAATACCTAATGTATATTCTGATCTGAACGCATCTCGTGAAACGTGAAGCGTGAAGCGTATCTAGTAAAAATCAAATCAAATACCTAATATATATTCTGAGCTGAACGTATCTCGTGAAACGTGAAGCGTGAAGCGTATCTAGTAAAAATCAAAATCCAATACACTTTTCACGAAAAGCCGCAGGTTTTACGCATCAATACCGTATTCTGCTTTTTTAGATTTGATCTATACGATTTAGCGGAATCGGGCGGGAGCTTTTCTGTGTAAAGCGCTTCACGAGATGCGTTTCACGTTTCACGAAAAATTTCAGTAATCAATTACTGAAATTTTTCTATTTCTTTGCTGTCTATATCAAAATTGGCGAATATCGCCTGGACGTCGTCGTTGTCTTCCAGCGCGTCCATGAGCTTGAGCATAGACGAGGCTTCCCTCCCGGTGAGCTTTATGTAGGTGTTGGGCATCATCGTGAGCTCGGAATTTTCTATCTCTACTATCTTTTTAACCGCTTCTTTCACTATATTGAACTTCTCCGGAGCCGTCGTTATCTCGTAATACTCGTTGTCGGAAGTGTCTATGTCCTCTATGTCCAGCTCCAGCGCCTTCTCCATCAGCTCGTCTTCGGATATCTTGCTCTTCAGCACCGAGATGAGCCCTTTCTTCCTGAACATCCAGTTGACGCAGCCCGTCTCCCCGAGGTTCCCGCCGTAATCCGCAAAAAGCTTCCTCATCTCGGAAGCCGTCCTGTTCTTGTTATCGGTCGTGATATTGACAAGCATCGCTATCCCGCCCGGCCCGTACCCCTCGTAGACCATCTCTATATATGACACGCCCGGGAGTTCCCCTATGCCGCGCTTTATGGCTTTCTCGATGTTGTCCTTGGGCATGTTGGCCTCGTTGGCCTTGTCCACCGCCAGGCGCAGCCTCGCGTTCGTCGCCGGGTCGCCGCCGCCAGCTTTCGCGGCCACGACTATCTCCTTGACGATCCTGGAGAAGATCTTGCCTTTCTTGGCGTCTTCCTTGCCCTTCTTATGCTTTATACTGCTCCACTTGGAATGCCCTGACATTATCCCCTCCTCCTGGCTGGCCCGGATGTCAGATACCAGATATCAGATAACAGATTAAAGATAGATACCAGATTGGAGATTCCAGATCTCAGATAATAATATTTTGTTTCTAATTTATACATTTTATTCTTTTGTGCCGCCTCTCAAATCTGCAATCTCAT
>JAFGSA010000043.1 GCA_016934855.1 Elusimicrobiota bacterium | reverse complement strand
GTTCCCAGCTATTATCAATATCTCCTGTTTTCATTTTTAATAAATAAGTTTAATAAAAAACATGTACTTTATCAAGATAAAATACCGGCCGGGCCGTAAAGCTGCGGAGGTTTGATAAGAGAGGCTTTTTTAGTATAATAATCAGAAATTATGAAAAATATCCGCAAATTTATCGTCTTTTCGGCAATCTTCGCCGGGCTGGCGGCCCTGGCGGGGTGGCTCACTCTGCTCTCATACTGCAGGGAACTCCCCTCCACGTCGTCGCTGGTGCAGTACCGCCCGAACCTCGTGACAAAGATATTCGATATAAACGGCGACCTTATAGACGAGCTCTTCATGGAGAGGAGGACCCTTGTTCCCTTAAATGAGATACCGGTCGACCTCCAGAACGCGGTCCTGGCTATAGAAGACACTAATTTCTTCAACCACTGGGGCATAGACATAATAGGCATAATCCGGGCTTTTGTAAAGAACTTTACGGCCGGGCACGTGGTCCAGGGCGGAAGCACCATAACCCAGCAGCTGGCGAAAGTCATGTTCCTCACCCCGGAAAGGAATATCCTCAGAAAACTGAAAGAACTGATACTGGCCATGCATATAGAAAGGGAATTTTCCAAGGAAGAAATACTCCAGTTCTACCTGAACCAGATATATTTCGGCGAAGGCGCTTACGGCGTGGAAACGGCCGCCAAGACATACTTCGACAAACCGGTTCAGGAACTGAAGCTCTCCGAATGCGCGATGCTGGCCGGCCTTCCCAGGGCTCCCACGGCCTATTCTCCCGAGAACAACATACACCTGGCATACAGAAGAAGGGCCATAGTACTCAGAAGGATGAGGGAACTGGATTTTATAACCGAAGAAGAGGAACTTCTCGCCAACGCTGACAAGCTCCCCATAAAGACATACGAAAAGAAAAAGAAAATAGCTCCGTACTTCGTGGAAGACATCAGAAAAGAGCTGCAGCCGGAATTCGGGGCGAACACCCTGTACAAAGGAGGCCTGAGGATATATACCACCCTCGATCTTAAGATGCAGGAGATAGCCCAGCGGCACATGCACACATCCCTGGACATGTTCGACGAGATCAAAAGGAGGGAGCTGGAAGAAGAGATCCGTAAGGAAAAGAAACTTCCGCCTGACGCGGAAGTCGAACTCACGACAACCGCGTTCCAGAACGTCCAGGGCGCGCTGATATCGATAGATCCCCGTAACGGCCAGGTCAAGGCGATGGTCGGCGGGAGGGATTTTGAGGAAAGCGAGTTCAACAGGGCCACCCAGGCCATGAGACAGCCCGGATCGGGTTTCAAGCCTTTCATATACACCGCGGCCATAGACAGCGGCCTTACACCGGCGACGATACTCCATGACGAACCCAGGGTTTATTATAACGACGGGATCAACTGGAAGCTCCTGGAAAACTGCACTAACCTGGCCCAGCTGAATATCGATTTCAGCCAGATACGGGATATCAAGCCGGAAGAGATGGAGGGGATGGACGAAAAAGAGCTGGAAGATATCGAGCGCCTGAAAAAACTCAGGGAAAAAGTCTGGTCACCCCAGAACTATTACAAGGTATATATGGGGGATATCACCCTGCGCAACGGCATCGTACAATCCATAAACTGCGCTACTGTAGACCTGATGGACAGGGTGCGCCCGGTATACGCGCTCCATTACGCGAGGATGATGGGGATATCAAGTCCAATGCCCCCCACCCTGTCATCTGCGCTCGGGTCCGGGGACGTGATCCCGATGGAACTGGCTTCCGCTTATTGCGTGTTCGCCAACCAGGGCATAAAGACCAGACCGTACTGCATAGTCCGCATAGAAGACTATTCGGGAAACACCATAAGAGAGAACTTCCCGGAAGAAAAACAGGTCATTTCTCCCCAGACCAACTATATAATGTTGAACCTTATGCAGCAGGTCTGCGAATACGGGACCGGATGGTACACGAGGAGGCTCAAAAGACCTCATGCGGGTAAGACCGGGACCACGAATGATTTCTCCGACGCCTGGTTCACCGGGTACGTGCCCGACCTGGTCACTACCGTGTGGGTCGGATATGACGACCATACACCGCTGGGAAAAAAGAAAGCCGGAGGCGTGGTGGCAGCGCCTATCTGGACAAGATACATGATAGAGGCGCTGGCAAATACGCCGGTACTGGATTTCCCGGTGCCCAGCGGCATAGTGTTCGTAAACTTCGATACGGATACGGGAATGCTGGCGACGGGACAGTCGGAGAAACCGGTTCTTCAGCCTTTCAAAAAAGGCACCGAGCCGAAGGAGTATTTCTAATTGTGTTATGTGTATAGTGAAATGTGTAATGAAAAGTCAAACATAAAAGCATGCAAGCTCTGCCTTTAGACACTAACGTCACTATTCCATTTTATCGCTTATTTTCTTTACAATTCACTGTCTTCAATACACTAAAATCATTTGAATCGCTCTTTACACATTACACATCACACATTACACAGGAAATACGGAGGCATTTATGAAAGATATCGGCAGAGGAATAAGGAATATAGCTGACTTCATGGCGGTTGCCGCGAAAACCGCTCCCAAGACGCGCGGCATCGATCACCTTGTGATAAAGATATTCGAGAAAGTCGAACTGGAAGCCCTGGCTTCAAAAATGTCGGAAGCGGGAGACACGACATCCAGGCCGCAGACTTTCAAAAGAGACGCGGAAAACGTAAGAAAAGCCGAATGCGTGGTGGTTATAGGAGTGAAGTCAGCGGCGCTCGGGCTGGACTGCGGGTTCTGCGGGGCGGACACCTGCAGCCAGGCCGGGGATAAAGGTATAACATGCGCTTATAATTCCGGCGACCTCGGGATAGCGGCGGGATCCGCTGTATCCGTCGCGGCCGACATGCGCGCGGATAACAGGATAATGTACACCGTGGGATACACGGTAAAAAAATACGGGCTTCTCGGCGACGATATACGCATGGCTCTCGGGATACCGCTTTCAGCCACAGGGAAGAACATATTTTTTGACAGAAAATAATGGGTTTTATCCCCGCTGACAACACCATCCTCTCGACATTGAGGGGAACGGTAATTATGACGGCCCTGGCGCTTTTATCCCGGCTGGCCGGGCTGGAATGGATGTTCCCTTTAGGAATCTCTCTCGGCATCGCCATAATTTCCGGCGGGTTTACCGGGATAATAATCGGCTCCAACGAGATGCGGCCCGCCGCCGGCGCCGTCAGCGGAACGGTGATACTGGGAATCATATTTGTCGTCGCAAGCAGCTTCAGGCCGCAGCCCGGCCTTTTGTTCGCGTTCTCTCTTTTACAGGCGCTCATATCGGGCGGAATTACCGGAACTCTATGTGCTGTAATACTGCAGAAAAGCAGGCGGAGATATTTTAATGAAAAAAGAAATACCGGGTTTAATAAAACAGCTTAAGCTGATAGACGTCTTCAGCATAGCATCCGGCGCAATGATAAGCTCCGGCCTTTTCATCCTGCCCGGCCTTGCCTTCGCCAAGTCGGGTCCCGCGGTAATAATAGCCTATCTCACCGCTTCACTGCTGGTCATCCCGGCAGTCCTCAGCAGCGCCGAACTCACCACGGCAATGCCTAAAGCCGGGGGTGTATATTTTTTCATAGACAGGAGTTTCGGGCCGGCAATCGGCACGATAGGCGGGATATCTTCCTGGTTCTCGCTCAGCTTCAAGAGCGCTTTCGCTCTCACGGGTATGAGTTATTTCGCGTACCTGCTATTCCCCGATATTTCCCCCTTCCAGGTAAGACTCATAGCAGTCATCCTGTGTGTTTTCTTTACGGTACTGAATATCGTCAGCGTCAAATCAGCCGGAAGATTCCAGGTGATATTAGTCTTCTCTCTGCTGGGGCTCCTGCTGCTTTATATAATGAGCGGGTTTTCCCACATGGATGTCCACAGGTATGCTCCTTTCATGCCCCATGGCGCCGGATCGATCTTAATGACAACCGGACTGGTCTTTATTTCTTTTGCCGGCATAACTAAGATAGCCGGAATAGCGGAAGAGGTAGACAAACCCGGCATCAACATACCTCTCGGGATGATATTCTCGTTCCTGACAGTGAGCATTGTGTATATATTAACCATATTCGTGACTGTCGGAATACTGGATGCAGATGTCCTGGCTCATTCCAACACGCCCATATCTACAGGTGCCGGAAAGACTATGGGAACACCGGGGATGATACTGCTGTCCATCGCTGCTTTATTTGCCTTCATAACCACCGCCAACGCGGGCATCATGACCGCTTCGCGGGATCCCATGGCACTGAGCAGGGACGACCTCCTGCCCAAATTCTTCTCAAGAATAAACAGGCGGTTCAGCACGCCGCATTTTTCAATATTATTCACCGGTCTCTTCATGATATGCGTCGTAGCGTTCCTGAGCCTGGAGAGCCTGGTAAAAGCAGCTTCGACCCTCCTTATAACGCTTTTTATCTTCGGCAACCTTGCTGTAATAAGCATGCGGGAAGGTAAGATCGGCAATTATCAGCCCAAGTTCAGGTCGCCTCTCTACCCCTGGGTGCAGATATTCGGCATAACGGGCTCGCTGTTGATCCTCGTAGAGATGGGAACTCCCGCGCTTATAACCCTGGGGGTGACCGTATCTGCCGGACTTGCCATATACTGGATATACGGACGCAGGAAAGCCGACCGAGAATTCGCCCTGATACACCTTGTAGAACGCATAATGGACAAGAACCTCGCGAAAAACATACTCGAATCAGAGCTCAAGGACATCATCAGGCAGCGGGACGACATAACAAAAGACCGCTTCGACCGCATAATAGAAAAATGCACAATACTCGACCTGGAAGACAGGATGGAACTGGAAGAATTCCTCAGGATATCCGCAGGCAGGATATCCGAAGACATAGGCCATGCCGCGGACGATATATACCAGGCCCTTTTAAAAAGGGAACGTGACACGAGCACGGTGCTGAGCCCCTTTCTCGCCATACCTCACATACTGATAGAAGGAACCGATACTTTCGAGATACTGGTAGCTAGGTGCAGGAAAGGCATCCTCTTCTCCAACGAAGAAAAATATATCAAGGCAGTGTTCATACTGATAGGGACCGCGGACCAGCGCAATTTTCACTTAAAGGCCCTGTCGGCCATAGCGCAGATCGTGCAGAGTCCGAAATTCGAAGACAGCTGGCTCAAGGCAAAAGGCGTCGATAACCTGAGAGACATAATACTCCTGGGAAAGAGGATGCGCAATGAATAACAGCATCAGGATATACGAGATACTGAATAAAAAATACCCTGAAGCCAGAACGGCTCTAAATTTCAATAACGCCTGGCAGATACTCGTGGCAACCATACTCTCGGCGCAGTGCACGGACAAGAGGGTAAACGAGATAACGAAGGAACTTTTCAGGAAATACCCGGACGTGGATGACTACGTAAACATGAAAAAAGATGAGCTGGTAAAATATATCAGGTCTGCGGGATTTTTCAACAACAAGTCAAAGAGCATACTTGCGGCGGCAAAGATGATAAGCAGAGATTACGGCGGCAGGGTGCCGGACAATATGAAAGACATGCTCATTATCCCGGGCGTGGCCCGCAAGACCGCCAATATAGTCATCTCGAGCGCCTACGGCGTGGTCGAGGGGATAGCCGTCGATACGCACGTTAAAAGACTGTCATACCGCCTGGGCCTGACGAAAGAGAATAACCCGGACAAGATAGAACGCGATCTAATGAAGACCTACCCTAAAGAGAAGTGGTATAACATCAACTATATTCTCATCGAACACGGCAGGGCCACCTGCAAGTCCCAGAGGCCCCTGTGCTCGGTATGCGAACTGGAAAAGTACTGCCCGAAGAACGGAGTGGACAAGAAGTTATAAGCTATAAGCTGTAAGCGATAAGACTTTAAATATAACTAATTTGTATTATAAAAAGGGATTGGGCTGGAGATCTTAAAACCTATAACTTACAGCTGGGAAGGGTTTAAATAGATGCGAGATACCGGATACCAGATGCGAGATACTAAATCAAGTTGCTAGCCGCTTGCTTGCCTCGGCGTAGCCTTCAGGCGACTTGTGGGGTCGTAGCCGAAGGCGTAGTCCCAAGCCTGGGCCGCCAATTGCTAGTCGATAAAGCGATACCGTGTTATTAAAAATCGAAATCTAAAGATATCCCCGCCCCATGAGTAACGCCGCCATACTCATAGGCTTTTTTTAATGAATTAGTTATACTGCTAACGCTTCCAAAGTCCGATATATATCCTATTTCAATAAAAGCCCCCATTGATACGTTATTTGTAAACTCATATTCTATTGCAGGCCTAAAATCAACTCCAGTACAAATCGCACTATATATTTCCTGACTTTCCTGAAACCATGTATCTCCCGCATCATGAGTTAAATATGCAACCTCTACTTCAGCAGTGTTTGTGGTTTTTATATTTTGAATTATAATGTATTCACCAACGGCAAAATCTAAATCAATCTTTGTATTACTATATCTTAATGCATTCATTTGTATTTTTAAGAGAAGCGGAATAGATACTGTATTAATTTCTTTCTCGA
The DNA here is from genome assembly GCA_016934855.1 of Elusimicrobiota bacterium. Lineage (GTDB taxonomy): Bacteria > CG03 > SLGR01 > SLGR01 > JAFGSA01 > JAFGSA01. Next base: position 3,685 of record JAFGSA010000043.1, on the reverse strand, counting down.
ACGTATTTGCAATATGTATATCAAATGCCGGAAGATCGTGGTACTCCGCTGTGCCCGTATATTCAATAGTAGCGGGTCTGATCCACTTCTCCGACCACTTTTTTAATGGAAAATCCGCGCCGGTTTCAAATCCTAAGCTTAATAATCCTATCGATTTTACAGAGCTTATTCTCGCCGTCAATAATTGCAGATTTGATTCAACCTTGCCTTGCCCAGACGAATTAGAGATTAAAGTCCCTTTTTTATAAGTATAATTCCTTTTATAAAAAAATAGTCACCCGGGATATATTTGTATCCCAAACAATATTTAGTATTCCATTGATTTTCTGCATAAGAAAGCAATGGATAAAATATAAATAATATAGTTAACATTGCTTTTTTCATGATTTTATTGCCTCCTTAACATGTTACATATTTTTATATTACTATGTATTCTGTTTTCTTTAGTCATCTTGATATGCTACTGGACGCCAATTACTTCCATCATGTATATGCAGCCTGCCATCATCATCTATATACATTCTTCCCAAAGCGCCCGTAGGCTGCGAAGATAAGGGCTCAATCTTTATCATATTATTAACGTGCAAGTGACAATCCGGATCTGCTGTACCGATACCTACATAATAACCGTTTACGATAAGTTCCGGCTGATCACCGGCGCCAACAACATCTAATTTTCCCCTTGGGTTTGTAGTTCCAATACCGACATCCCCATCATTAATAATTATATTACCGCTATCTTCTACATATACGAGAGTATTTGCATTTTTTTCCAATAAAAGCAAGTCGGTTGTATCTGTAACACGGACATGCAGTCTGGCGTTAGGGCTCGTAGTTCCTATACCAACATTGTTTCCGTTATTTATATAATTATTTGTGCTAGAGTTGGCACTTAAGTTGACTTTTATATCTCCCCCGCTATCTGCAAGAGCTAAAACTCCATGTCCGCCGCTATCTGCGGCTGTTAGAATAATTTCACTATCAGAAGAATTTTTACCATACATTATACCTTGTGAATTTCCTGTCGCCTTGATTACGAATCTACGGCCGCTGGGGTTCGCAGTTCCGATACCAACATTACCACTATCATCAATTATCATTCTTTCTGATCCACCGGTATCAAACCTTATCTTGTCTTCATCTGCGCTTTCTTCGGTATTAACAATAGTATTCTGGTCCGCATCTTCTATCTTTGCATCAACCATCTTTTCTACCTCCTGATAAACTACAATACGACTTTTTTATCATGACCTACCCTTACCCGCGGGTCAATATACACCTTAAATCCCTTATCCCTAGCCCTAAGACAGAACGACACGTCTTCCATTGTAAAATCAGTTATCTTACCTATTCTTTTTTCCAGAGGCCTGAACCAGGGATAGGTAAGGCTTTCGAATACGCCTTTTTTTACAAGCATGAACCCCATACCCGCATATGATACTTCTAAAAGATTCCCGCTATTTTTGATATCTTCTGATGTTAAAAACCGGAAAGAACCGTATTTCTTGAAATACTTCTCATCCCAGTCCTTCACAGCGGCAAAATATTCGCCGCCATCCATCATGTATACACCCGAGACTATATCTTTATCATGACTTAACAGCCTTATCATTTGTTGAGGTGTAAATATAATATCCGAGTCTATCCACATTATATACTCATAGTCTATTTTCCCGTCGAAAGGTTTCTGATTCTCCCCTCTTCTTACATCAGCACCAAGACACATATTGCGGACATAATATATATTACAAGACTGCCTGCGGGAAACAAGGAAGGAGATATTTTTTCTGATACAGTATCCGAAAGTTTCTGTCCAGGAATCAAGGAATTTTCCCGAAAAATTACTGCCGGGAAGGCAGAAAAGAACTTTAACGGTGTTAGCCATACATATACATATACATATACATATACATATACATATACATATATCCCCTCAATAGATATAGTAATCTATTTCATGCCGTAATGCAAATCAGCGATTAACCTATCTCGTATCGCTTGAAACGCATTTCACGGAATGTATCTTTTCTTATAACTTATTCCAGAAACCAGCGACTAGTGACCAGCAACCAGCAACTGGCTGTAAGTCTTACAGCTTACAACTTAGAACTTACAGCTTACGGCTTGTTATATAGTCAGTCTGCTATTTCTCTATGCTTGCCTGCGCGGCTGCGAGTATCGCTATCGGCACCCGGAACGGGGAACAGGACACATAGTTCATCCCCGCCCTGTAGCAGAATTTTACCGACTCGGGGTCTCCGCCGTGCTCGCCGCAGATACCCACTTTCAAATTCTTGCGTGTCTTACGGCCGCGTTTTATGCCGATAGAAATAAGCTCCCCTATCCCTTCGGTATCGATGGTCTGGAACGGATCGTCCTTGACTATTCCCTTCTGGAGGTAATCCGGGAGGAAACTCCCGATGTCATCTCGGGAGAACCCGTAACCCATCTGGGTAAGGTCGTTGGTGCCGTACGAGAAGAATTCCGCGGCCTCCGCCATCTTCCCCGCAGTTAGCGCCGCCCGCGGGATCTCTATCATGGTACCGTAAAGGAACGGTATCTTTTTCAGCCCCAGTTTCTTCAGGACTTCCGCGTAAACCTTATCAACGATCTTTTTCTGGTTGACCAGCTCGTTCTCCATACCCGTGACAGGTATCATTATCTCGGGAAGGGCTTTCTTCCCCTCTTTTATCAGTTCTCCCGCCGCCTCGAGTATGGCCCTTATCTGCATCTCGGAGACTTCCGGGTAGGTTATGCCCAGCCGCACCCCGCGGTGACCGAGCATCGGATTGTTCTCCTTCAACCCTTCGCCGCGCTTCTTCACGTCTTCTATGTTAATACCCAGTTCCTTCGCCAGGGCGACGAGCTTGTCTTCCGAATGGGGGACGAACTCATGCAGAGGCGGGTCCAGGAGCCTTATCGTCACAGGAAGCCCCTTGAGGACTTTCATCGTGGCTTTCATGTCAGCCTTTACGAAAGGATAGAGCTCATCAAGAGCGGCCTGGCGCTCTTCTTTCGTCCTGCTCATTATCATTTTCCTCAAAAGGAAAAGAGGCTTGTCCGAACCTTCGCCGTAGAACATATGTTCCGTCCTGAAAAGGCCTATACCCTCGGCCCCGAACTTCACCGCCCGGGCCGTATCCTTCGGGGTATCGGCGTTGGTCCTCACGTTCATCTTCCGGTACGTGTTGCATATCTTCATCAGCTCTTTATAGCTCTTATTGTTTTCCATGTCAGGATCGACCAGCGAGAGCGAGCCTTTATACACTACGCCTTTCGTGCCGTTTATGGAGATCCAGTCTCCCTCGTTTATTATTTCGCCGCTTTTCGTGGTAAAGGATTTATCGGAGACTTCTATGTCCGAACATCCGACCACGCAGCATTTTCCCCACCCCCTGGCCACAAGGGCCGCATGAGACGTCATTCCTCCCTTGGAGGTAAGTATCGCCTGCGCTTTATGCATCCCGTCAACGTCTTCCGGAGAGGTCTCCTCCCTAACAAGTATCACCTGTTCGCCCCTCGAAGCCCAGCTGACAGCGTCTTCCGAGGTGAACACGGCCCTGCCTTTTGCTCCGCCCGGACCTGCCGGCAGCCCCTTGGCTATGGGTTTTTCGGCGAGCTCGGCCTTCGGGTCGAGCATGGGCAGCATCAGTTCCACCAGCTGCGCCGGCGCCACCCGTTTCAG
>JAFGSA010000042.1 GCA_016934855.1 Elusimicrobiota bacterium | reverse complement strand
GACGATACTTTAAAAGAGATGTACCATGATAGTGTGCGAAGCACACGCGAAAAATTTTGTGAAAAACGTGTACTTCCTGTTTGGTGGAGGTGAGGGGGATCGAACCCCCGACATGCTATTCGCATTTCACAGGGGATAATCCCCTATGACGTTCGCTCCCGCTCACTGTAACCCCTTAATATATTTTGGAAAAATCCTTTTTCCAAGCCTTTTCAGGGTCAGGGCTTCCTGGATATATCTGGTGGAGGTGAGGGGGATCGAACCCCTGACCCCTAGCATGCCATGCTAGTGCTCTCCCAGCTGAGCTACACCCCCACGGTTCGCTAAATTCTATCAAAAACCGGAGCGGTTTTCAATGAAGCTATTTTTTCGGAGCTTTAGACGACTTCGAAGCGCCGGCAGTCCGCTGTCTCTTAAGGTTCGCCAGGGCCGTCTTCTTCTCCTTTATCTTCTTGTCTATCTTATCTATATCTTCCAGTATCTTGTCCAGGCCCTTATGGACAGCCATCTGTTTCTTCTTTATCAATTCATAGGCCTTGCCGCCCAGCATGCTCAGCAGCCTGCCCCTCTCGGTCTCCAGCGACAGCTGCTCTATGCGTATCATGCCTGTCTTCGTACCGTAAGCAGCGTCTTTTTCCAGCGCTTTCGCCACTTCGCCGGCCTTTGCGCCGACGTCTTTGACTATCCTTTCGGTCTGCCTGAGGAATTTCTTGATGTCCATCTTTGAGCTTACTCCGATGATCTCCTTGTCAACCTGATCTGCCATAACTTTCTCCTTGGTCTATTTTTCACACTCGCAGACTATATTGAGTACCTGCTGCTGCCTGCTGTGCTGGCGGTAAACGGTTATACCCTTGCAGCCGATGTTGTACGCCAGCATTATTATATCCCTCACTCCTTTAACTGAAAAATCTTCCGGGAGGTTCACCGTCTTGGAGATAGCGTTATCAACGTATCCCTGGAACGCTCCCTGCATCAGCACGTGCACCTTCGGAGGTATCTCCGTGGCGCTGAGGAACAGCCTCTTCACCTTCTCGGGCACGCCGTCCACCCTGCTTATACCGCCTTTCTCCAGTATCTTTTCTATGAGCTCTTCCGCGTCCAGGCCGTTCCAGGCGCAGTAATCCGTAAAAAACCTGTCCACTATCCTGTAAAGCCTGCCTTCTTCTGACCTGCGCTCCGCTACGAGCGAGAAAACAGGCTCTATTCCGCTGGAGACCCCGGCGATGATGGATATGGAGCCCGTGGGAGCTATGGTCGTTACCAGGGCGTTGCGTCGCTTCCTCTTCAGCGCGGACCTGTAGAAGTTTGGGAACTCGCCCCGCTCCGCGGCGAGCTCTTCCGACCCGGAGTGCGCTTTCCGGCTCACGAATTTCATGACCTTCTTACCCATCCTTATGCCCTCGGGAGAAGAGTACGGTATACCGAGCTTAATAAGCATCGACGCGAACCCCATGACGCCCAGCCCTATCTTCCTGTTCCCGGTCACTATATCGTGTATCTGTTTCACGGGGAAATCCGACACGTCTATCGCGTCGTCCAGGAACCTCACCGCTATGTCTATTGTATCTTTTAATCTGTCCCAATCAATATGCCCGTCTTTCACGTGCGAAGCCAGGTTTACCGATCCCAATATGCAGGCTTCGTAAGGGAGCAGCGGCATCTCTCCGCAGGGATTGGTCGCCTCTATCTCGCCCATGCTCACGAGCGGGTTGTCCCTGTTTATCTTGTCGATGAAGATCACGCCCGGCTCGCCGTTCTTCTGCGCGCCGGCGCATATCTTCTCGAATATTTTCTTCGCGTCCGCGCGACCCCTCTCGTTGCCTTTCGGGAAATAGAGACTGAAATCTCTTTCCTTCTTCGCCGCTTTCATGAACTCGTCCGTTACGGCCACCGATATATTGAAGTTATTGAGCTTATGTTCTTCCTGTTTTGCGTCTATGAACTCCTCTATGTCGGGATGATCCACCCGCAGTATCCCCATGTTGGCGCCGCGGCGCTTGCCTCCCTGCCTTATGGCTTCGGTGGCCTTGTCGTAGACCTCCATGAAAGAAACCGGACCGGAGGTCGTTCCCCCCGTCATACCCACCGTATCGCCGGCGGGTCTCAGGCGCGAGAAAGAAAACCCGGTGCCTCCGCCGAACTTATGCGTGAGCGCCGCGAGCTTGAGCGTATCGAATATGGATTCCAGGTCGTCATCAACGGGGTAAACGAAACACGCGGCAAGCTGAGGCATGGATGTGCCCGCGTTCATGAGGCATGGAGAATTCGGGATGAAATCAAGACCGTTCATCATGCCGAAAAACTTCTCCTTCCATTTATCCTTATCTTTTTTCTCGGCATTCGATACCCAGCCGGCCACACGCATGAACATATCGCGGGGAGTCTCGCCGGCCTTAAGATACCTTTTTTCGAGGAGGTCCATCGATACGGGGTTGAATCTGTCTTCTTTTATCATCTCATGCTTATTATCGGGTCCCAGTTCCTCGATACCCTTGTGCCCGGCGGCAGGCAGCGGTGCTTATCGTAATATCTCCTGAAAAACTCTTCCGTCTTATTGTTGGCATACCCCGATACATATTCTTCTCCCAGACCTTCGCAGAGGCGTATGACTTCCGTATCCCGGACTATCTTGGCCTTGATAGACGCCAGGGAAACGGCGGCGTACCTGATATCGGCTTTCATTTCGTATACGAACCCGCTGTGCCAGAACCCCAATTTTGAAAGGAACTTATCCCGGCCCAGCTGCCCTATCTGCTCCACATATATGGTACCCGCGTCAAGCCAGCCGAGCGACCTCAGTATCTGCGTCACGCCCAGGATATGGAGATCGTACATGTTGGCACGGTCCAGCTCATCCGCCCTTATAACAACCTGTTTCTCCGCTATCACATACTCCCTGGAGAGCTCCCAGACCTCCCGCCTCTTCCTGTGCGCTGTTTCCCCCGACCCGAATTTCTTCGAGTCCTTCACGCCCAGTTCCCTGAGGGTTTCCAGGTCATCCTCCCTGACCAGCACGCCGCTCACCACGAGCGGGCCGAAAACCGGCCCCATCCCAGCCTCGTCTATACCTATGACATAACCGTTTTTCATACTATTGATTTAATTTTCCATTAGTGATAGAATTACTCTAATTATATAAAATCTGTTGTAAAGGAGCAAAAGATAATGGCAACGAAGAATCAGGTACTCGAGAACACTATCAAACGATGCAGGGAACGGAATATCATCATCCCCACCTACGAGCAGATGCGCGATCCGGACAAAATACCCCAGGCCATAAAGGACGATCTTAAGGACATAGGGCTCTGGGACCTTAACCCGAGGAACCTTTTCAGGATAACATGGAAGAACGAGCCCGTGAAAAAAGGCGGCGGGTTCGGCGGCGTCAATTACCTGGAGATACCCAGGCAGATATCGGGCGTCAAGGCCAGGATCATAATGCTCATAGGCAAATATTTCCCCACAGGAGCTCATAAGGTGGGAGCCACCTTCGGCCCGCTCGTCTCGCGCCTCATACACGGCGATTTCGACCCGACCACGCAGAAAGCGGTATGGCCTTCCACCGGTAACTACTGCAGGGGAGGCGCGTACGATTCTTACCTGCTGGCATGCGATTCCATCGCGATACTGCCCGAGGGGATGTCGAAAGAACGTTTCGAATGGCTGAAGAAGGTCGGGGCGGAGATATTCGCCACGCCGGGCTGCGAGTCAAACGTCAAAGAAATATATGACAAGTGCCACGAACTCAAGAAAGAAAGAGGGGACAAGATAGTCATCCTGAACCAGTTCGACGAGATAGGCAACGCCATATGGCATTACGCGGTAACGGGCACCGCCATGGAGGAAGTCTTCAATAAGGAGAAGAAAGCCGGGCAGCGGATGTCGGCGCTCTGCCTTACGCAGGGATCGGCGGGCACCCTGGGGTCGGGAGAATACCTCAAGACCAGGTTCCCGAAGATAAAAGTATGCGCCGCCGAGGCGCTCCAGTGCCCCACGCTGCTCTACAACGGTTACGGCGGGCACAGGATAGAAGGCATCGGCGATAAACACGTGCCTTGGATCCATAATCTCAAGAACACGGACATGGTAGTGGATATAGACGACGAAGCCACTATTGCCGTAATGAGGCTCTTCAATAAAAAGGCCGGCCATAAGTTCCTGCAGGGAATCGGGGTAAAACAGGATTTCATCGACAAGCTGGAACTTCTGGGTATCTCGTCCATAGCCAATATGCTCACATGCATCAAGGCCGCCAAATACTACGAGATGAACGAGAACGACATAGTCTTCTCCCTGTGCACGGATTCCATGGAGATGTACCAGTCCAGGGTATCCGAATACGACAGTAAGGACGGGGAATACACGGACAAGAACGCTGCGGTCCATTACGGAAAGTATCTCGAAAACCTGGGGACAGACTACATGCTGGAAACATCATACTACGACAGGAAGCGCATGCATAACCTGAAATACTTCACCTGGGTGGAGCAGCAGGGCAAAGACGTTAAGGAACTCAACGACCAGTGGTACCAGGAAGATTACTGGCAGAAACAGTTCGACTCGGTCAAAGAATGGGACGAGAAGATCAACGAGTTCAACGAAAGGACCGGGCTGCTCAAGAAACTCTGATCAGTCGTCCTTGGTGACCAGGTAGTATTTTATCTCCCCGGGCTCTACGAGTCCGAGCCTTTTCTTGGCCAGAAATTTAACATAGTCGTCCCGGGTCCTTATCCACTCCACTTCCTGGAGCATTTCCGAGTTCTTCTTCTTCAGCATGCTCAGCTTCTGCTCGTAAGAAGTGATCTCTTCCCTGAGCTTCAGGATTGACTTTATATTGGTGCTGGACAGGTAGATCACCACCGCGGTGATTATCAGCACTATATATATGAGTTTAGGCCCGGTGCCTTTCATCCGTCTTCTATCGGACGAACCCCTTCCTTCCCGCGTATACGGCTGATTTACCCAGTTCTTCCTCTATCCTCATGAGCTGGTTGTATTTCTCCAGCCTCTCGCCTCTGCAGGGAGCGCCGGTTTTTATGTGCCCCGTGCCCATCGCCACGACGAAATCGGATATGAAGCTGTCGGGAGTTTCGCCGCTGCGGTGAGACACTTCCGCTCCCCAGCCGGCATCTTTCGCCATGTTTATAGTGGAGATGGTCTCGGTAAGAGAGCCTATCTGGTTCAGTTTTATAAGAACCGAGTTGGCCGCTTTCTCTTTTATACCCCTGGATACGCGCTCGACGTTAGTGACGAACAGGTCGTCCCCCACGAGTTCGACCTTTTTCCCTATCTTTTCGTTCAGCAGCTTCCAGCCTTCCCAGTCGTCTTCGGAGAGCCCGTCTTCTATGGATATGATCGGGTATTTCTCTATCCACCGGGCGTACATATCCACCATCTCTTCCGAAGTGAGGCTCCTCCCCTCTGACCTGAGTTCGTATTTTCCGGTATCCGCGTTGTAGAACTCGCTGGATGCCGGGTCAAGCGCTATGGCGATGTCCTTGCCGGGTTTATAGCCGGCTTTTTCTATAGCTTCCATTATGACCTCGACCGCTTCGGCGTTGGTCTTCAGGTGCGGCGCGAACCCGCCTTCGTCACCGACTCCCACGGAATAATTCTTGTTTTTCAGAACAGACTTCAAAGCGCTGTAGGTCTCGCTCGCCCATCTCATCGCTTCCCTGAAATTCGGCGCGCCTACCGGGCATATCATGAACTCCTGCAGGTCCGGCCCCTGCCAGTTGGCATGCGTCCCGCCGTTCAAGACATTGAGCATCGGACACGGCAGTTTCACCGCGTTCTTTCCTCCCAGGTATTTATAGAGAGGTTTGCCGCTTTCGATCGCGGCCGCGCGCGCGACCGCAAGGCTCACGCCCAGGATGGCGTTCGCACCGAGTTTCGATTTGTTCGGCGTGCCGTCCATCTCTATCATAAGATCGTCTATGGCTTTCTGGTCCTGCACCTCCATACCTTTTATCCTGCCCGCTATTTTCTTATTGACGTTCTCTACCGCTTTGAGCACGCCCTTCCCCATGTACCTGCCTTTGTCGCCGTCGCGAAGCTCCACCGCTTCGTGAGCCCCGGTCGATGCGCCCGAAGGCACCCCGGCCCTGGCCAGTACGCCGCTCGCCGTCCTGACGTCTACTTCCACCGTGGGGTTGCCCCTGGAATCAAGTATCTCTCTTGCCTTTACTTCTTTGATCTTGCTCATGATAAGTCCTTCCTTTTAATTGTAATTTTCAATATATTCTGCCCGGCTGTAAGTTATAAGTTATAAGCTGTATGACTCCCGAAATAACAAAACTCAAGCACCAAAAAACAAACATCCTCAGCTGCAAGTTGTAAGTTATAAGCTGTAAGACTTTTTACTGTGTAAAGTGTAATGTGTTATGTGTAATGAAAAGACAAAATACAAACACCATATCAGCTGATAACTTACAACTTAATTACTTTTTTTGCGATTCACGATTCACCAGCAACCCAGACTTCGCCGAAGGCTACGCCGAGGCAAGCAAGCAACTCCTTTGCTTTCCACCTTCAACATTCCACTTTCCACTATTCATATCTGGAATCTGATATCTGGTATCCATTAAAGCCTTATCGCTTACAGCTTACAACTAATAATTTACAGTTTACTGTGTTACCTTCAGCTTGAATATGCCTTCGGCTGCGCCGGTGAGCGCGTCTAAGTCTTTCACCGTAGAGCTCTCCGCATATAATCTGACTATCGGCTCCGTGCCCGAAAAGCGAAGCCCGAGCCATGTATTTTCCTTGTCTATGAGAAACTTGTAGCCGTCTATTGTATTCACGCCGCGGACTTTATAGCCTCCAAATTCTCCCGGTACGCTGCCCTTCAGGTTCAGCCTCAGGCTGTCCATGTCTTCCTGTGTCAGCTTGTAGTTCTTCCTTACAGTAAAGAAATCCCCCACTCTTTTATAAAGCATCCCGAGTATCTCAGATAAAGATTTCCCCTCTTTCGCCACGAGCTCGCACGCCAGCAGGCACGCGAGTATCCCGTCTTTCTCCGGCAGATGACCCCCTATCGTCAGACCGCCGCTCTCCTCGCCGCCGACTATGATATCCTGCTTGCTGAATATATCCCCTATATATTTGAACCCCACGGGCGTCTCTATGACCTCCACGCCGAGATCTTCGGCGACTTTGTCCATGAAAGAAGAAGTCATGACCGATCTGACAGCCACACCCTTGTAGCCTTTCTTATAAAGATGGTAGAGCGCCAGCCCCATCAGCTGGTTAGGCGTTATGAAAGTCCCGTCGGAATCCAGTATTCCGAACCTGTCAGCGTCACCGTCTGTCGCGATCCCGACGCTGTATTTTCCATCCAGGACCGTTCTCCTGAGGACTTCCAGGTATTCGCCCGCGGGTTCCGGACGGTGACCGCCGAAAAGCACGTCTCTCGTGTCGTTTATCACCTTCAGCCTGGCTTCCGGGAGTATCCTGGGCAGGTATTTCCTCGCTGCCCCGTACATCGCGTCATAAGCTATGGAGATATTCCTGCTGATGATATCCGTATCTATTATCTGCCTGATCCTTTCGATGTACACTTCCGATATGTCTACCACGGTGATAAGCCCCTGATCCCGGGCTTCCCTGAACTTCATCGTTTTCACCAGCGCCGGATCATCCATTATTTTCATCGAACCCGTTTCTATCTGTCTGGTGACCTCGGGGAGCGCCGGACCGCCCCAGCTGGGAGAAAACTTTATACCGGAATACTCGGGAGGATTGTGCGAAGCAGTGATGTTTATCCCTCCGGCAAGCCCGTTCTTTATTATGTAGTACGATATCGTCGGCGTAGGCACGTCCGTATCCGAATAATGCACTTTTATCCCGTTGGCAGCCAGCACTTCGGCAGAGGCCGCCGCGAAATTCTCCGACAGGAACCGGGGATCGTAACCTACTATGACCGCCGGGATGCCGCTCTTGTATTCCTTTTTAAGGTAATCCGCTATAGCCTGGGAGACAACCCTCACATTGGCAAACGTGAAATCGTCGCTTATTATCCCCCTCCACCCGGCAGTTCCGAAGGTGATGTTAACTTTACTCATACGTGCCGCTTCCCCCTCCTTTTCCTTCCATCCTTTTCTCTACGAGCTCGTTGATAAGGTTGGCCAGCGGTATCATCTCGTCATCCTGGTTCCTGAGCTGCACCCTGCTTATCTTATGCTCGATCAGCATTATAAGCTGTTTTTCCAGCGCATACAGCGGCCCGGCTACCCTGAAAGACAGGTGGTTGGCCCATATACCGGCTATCACCAGGAGAACCAGCGTTATCAGAGGCAGCACCAGGTTCAGCCAGCCCAGTACTTCCCCCAGCCTTTCCTGGGTGTAACCGGAAAACCCGGCCTGGTTTATCTTTATCCTGAGCACTACATAGAAAACCGCCATGGTGACCAGCATGGAACAGACCATGCTTATGCCTATAAGTTTCAGAAACCTGTTCTGGAAGTTCTTCTTTATCAAAGTAGTGGATCTTCTTTCCTTATTTCTTCTCTCTCTCATTATATGCTACCTCCCGAATTTTTACACAATAATATATCACAAAATCCCGTCTTTTACAAATTCATCAGTGAGCTTTTTAAACTCGCTGAAAGGCACTTCCTGGGCCCTTACTGAAGAACTTATGCCCGCGGCTTCCAGAAGGGCCTCTATCCTGCCCGCCGGCATGGAAAAGTACCTGCTCAGTGAGTTCTTTATCTTCTTCCTCCTCATGCTGAAAGCTCCTTTTACCACTTCGTAAAACTGGCCGCTCATAGGCGGGCCGGTCCGCGCCATCCTGACCACCGCGGACTCGATCTTAGGAGGCGGATCGAATTCGTCCCTGCTGACGGTAAACTCTATCGTCGCAAGGCACGCTGCCGAGCACATGACCGAGACCGCCGAGTACTCGGAATCCCCCGGGACCGACACCAGCCTCCGGGCTACGGCAAGCGGCAACATCAATACGGCCGTCTTCCAGTCCGCCCCGGATTTCACTATCTTCTCGATTATCTTGCCCGCGAGCTGATAAGGGATGTTCCCGCATATCTTTGCCGCGCCGTAATCCGAGATATCCACGTCCAGGAAATCCCTGTTTACCATGACGAGATCCGCGCCGCCCATCTTTTTTTCGAGATACAGGGCAAGTCCTTCGTCTATTTCTATCCCGGTGACCGCGGCTTTCCTGTCCAGCAGTACGGAAGTGAGGAATCCCTTCCCGGGGCCTATCTCTATTATCTTCTCGCCGGCACGTATATCAAGCACGTCCGCGATCTTCTCCGCTATCAGCGGGTTCGTCAGAAAATGCTGCCCCAGCCTCCTGGACATCAGCCCCCTGCCGGAACCAGCTCTTCAGCCAGCCTTATCGCGTACTCCATGCTGGAACTATCCGCCAGGCCTTTCCCTGAGATGTCGATGCACGGACCATGGTCCGGCGAGGTCCTTACGACGGGCAGTCCCATGGTCAGGTTCACTGCCGGCCCCAGCATCGCTTTCACCCCGGGCAGCAGCTGGTCATGGTAAAGAGATATCACAAAATCGTATTCTCCCGCCACCGTTCTTCTGAGCGCCTCCTCCGCGCTCAGCGGTCCCGCTATATCTATGCCGCTTGCTCTTATCTTATCGACTCCGGGACGCAGCACCCTGTCTTCCTCCCTGCCTACCAGCCCCCTGTCTCCGGCATGCGGATTGAGACCGCACAGGACTATCTTCGGTCGGGACAGGCGGAACATGGATCGCAGGCCGCTGTCCACCAGCGCGGCATGGGAAGACAATTTTCCGATACTTATCGCTGCCGGGACTTTTTTAAGCGGGATGTGGGTAGTAAGCATCGACATCTTTATGGAGCGCGTAACGAAAGTCATCGCCGTGCAGGAGGCACCGAAGAGCCCCGCGAGGTATTCAGTGTGGCCGGCAAAACCTTTTTTCGCCTGCGCCACGATATTCTTTTCCACGGGCGCGGTGACCAGGGCCGACCCTGCGTCTTCCCTGACGAGCCGGACGGCCGCATCTATATAGTTAAGGGAATCCCTGCCCGGATGCCCGCTGCCGGCGACCGGGACGAAATATACCCCGCCCGGTACGGAAGAACCCGCCGCAAATTCATCTATATCGAGCCCGTATCTCGACGAAAACGAGCCCAGTATACCCGCGTCCCCGATGACAACCGGTATAAAATTACAGCCGCCTTTATCGGAAATATCCTTAAGGCTCCCGAATATCAGCTCGGGTCCCGCACCCCTGGGATCGCCCATTGTAATATATATCTTCTTCATTTCGTCAGAACCGGTTTTATGTTATTCAGCACCTGCTTCTCACACAGTCCGCCTGGGTATGTTTTCCGGAGGGTATCTAGTATCCCAGCAGCTTCTTCAGCGCGCCGCGGTCTTTTTCCAGGTCTTCCGGACGTTTCACCGGATGGAACCTCTTATCCCTCGGTACTTTAAGGAAATTCGTGCTCAGATACCTGGTCAGATCTCCGGCAAGACGCTCGAACTGTATGACCTCTTCTCCTTCGATTTTCTTTTTCACTATATACCAGGGTAGATCGAACTCCCTGTCAAGAGACCTGGCCGTGGCCCAGTAAGTGGAACAGTTGAAAACGGATATACTGGAACTTGCGAATCCCCTTGGAAAACTGAATCCCTCTACCATCTGGAGCCGGCCGCCGACAACCGCCGGAGCGCCGCCTTCGTCACCGGGAACTTTAAGAGCGACTTCCGAAGTCAGCTCTTTTCCAGAATCTATATGAAACCCCAATATAGAGGGATCGACAGTCGCGCCCAGGTTATCGACATTCGAATAGAAAACATATTTCCCGCCCGATCCGAGGAATTCTTTCAAAAGCCCGCTGGACCTGAAAGCGTAAGGCAGATCTCCATGACCGGGACCGTAATATGACTGCAGGGGGTCTTTCCCGGTAAAATATTCACCGTCAGCTTTTATCCGCGGCGCTATGTACTGGCTGAATACCCGGATCCTGCCGGCAATGCCGAAATGCCTGTTCTTTTCCAGGTGTTCAACGGTCTTTTCTTCGGTAGAGAAGGAATTCATGATGAAAAACCTGAGTCTGCCGGACACTTTGAGACCGGACGCTATCTTGAGTTCCAGGAAACTTTTCCCGTCGAAGACTTCCACTATGCCCTTGACCACACCGCCGAACCTCGTGGCCATTCCCCCGTTCAGTATGATTACGCCGAGTTCGCCTTTCTCTATGGATTCCTTGCCCAGCGCGCACAGGCGGCTGTATTCGCCGGTACCTGCGGGAGGAAGGGAAATAAAATCCTCTTCTTCGGGCAGCTCTATTTTTTCCTTTATTATATTGTTTTCCGGGGTTATCAGGCCTTTTTTATATTCCAGGATAAGTCTTTCTATTTCATCGGCGGGATAATTATACTTTCGGAGCAGGTCATCAATCATTTCTTATCAGCCGGTTCCTGGTCCAGTGTTTTGGATATCTTCGCCTCGTCCCTGAGGTTCCTCAGGAATTCCTCGTACGCTTTTTCCATCTGCATCTGGTATAGAAGGTTCCTCAGCCGGTCTTTCACTTCGGCGTAAGTCCTCTTCTCGCTGCTCTTCTTGCCGACCAGTTTGATGATATGATACCCGAACCTGGTTTTGACGGGTTTGCTCAGTTCGCCCACTTCCATGCCGAAAGCGACGTCTTCGAATTCCTTTACCATGTCGCCCCTGGCGAAATATCCCAGGTCGCCGCCCAGGCTCGCGGACGGGCCCTCCGAGTATTTCTCCGCAAACGAAGAGAATTTCTCGGGGTCCTTTTTGACTTCTTCGTATATCTTGTCTATCTTCTTCTTGGCTTCCTCCTGGGACGTCTCCTCCGAAGTCCTTACCAGTATATGCTTGGCCCTTATCTGCTCGGGAGACATCATCTCCGCCTCGTTTTCGTCATAGTATTTTCTTACTTCGTCTTCCGTCGGAGGCTCGATCTTGGCTTTTACGTTCTGGTTGATGAGTTTTATTACTTTCAGCTGCTTCTCGACGTTTTCCCTGAATCCTTCTCCGGTAAGCCCCTGCTTGGATATCTCGTTCTGGAATTCCACTTCGGACGCGAACCGGCCGCGTATTTCGTCTATACCCTGGTCTATCTCCGCGTTCGTCACATGGATGCCGTCTTTTTCCGCTTTCTGCAGCAGCAGCTTTTCGTCTATCATCTGCTCGAGAATGTCGGTCCTGAGCTCTTTGAGCTTCTTGTCCTTGTCGGGGCCGGTAAGGATCTTCTCGTATTCGCTTGTTATCTGGTCCGACCGGAGATTGAACTCTGACAGAAGTATCACTTCGTCGTTGACCCTGGCTACGACCCTGTCGACTATTTTTTCCGCCTGCAGTAACGCTATTGCCGCAAGACAGAAAATGACCGACAATACGCTACTCTTTTGTATCTTCATCGGCATTTACCTCTTCTTCCATTAATTTCACTTCATCCAGAACATCGTAATCCACCCTGACGTTGTATTCCCTGCGGAAATCCTCCAATAGAGTATTGAATTTCTCCTTTTCAAGTTTCTGTTTTATCTCTTCCTTAGCTTCTTCGAAAGTCTTAGTGTTCCCCCTTCTTCTTCCCGTAAGCTTGGCTATATGGTATCCGAAAGGCGACTTGATTATCTCACTTATGCTGCCCACCCGCTCGAGCTTAAAGACCTCGTTCTCGAATTCCGGCTGGGACATGTCGCCCCTGCCGAAATATCCCAGGTCTCCGCCGTTTATAGCCGTGACAGTGTCTATGGAATATTCTCTCGCCATGTCTTCGAACGAGGCGCCTTTCTTAAGCTGCGCATACACTTCCTTCGCAGACTTTTCGTCACTTAAAAGGATATGGCTTATCTTTATCTGCTCAGGGTTGGCATACTGATCTTCGTTCTCTTCATAGTAATCCCTTATTTCCTGGTCGGATACCTTTATTTTTTCTTCGTGAATGTACCCGATGACCGAGGCCAGCAGCACTTCCCTTCTCGCATCTTCCAGCCTGCGGGCTATCTCGGGCCTTTTCTCCAGGCCGAAATCCCTGGCTTTCTGAAGAAGCACCTCTTCTTTTATCATGCCCGAAATATACTGGCGTTTCCCTCCCTGGGTAGATATGAATCCCAGGTAATAGGACGGAAGCTCTTTTACCCTTCTCTCAAAGTCCTTTATCGTGATCTTTTTCCCTCCCACATAAGCGACAATGTCCTCTTTCCTGGTACACCCGGACACCATGATCAGCGACAATATAAAAACGGTTATTATTCTCATTTTTTCTCCCTTTCCCCGCTAATTCAACTCATCTTAACATAATCCCGCAGAATAAATCAAGGACGGGCTTTTGTACGCCGATCTATGCCCCGAATTTCTTCAGCCTGCCTGCCTGCGCCATGAGTATCTGCATCACATCCTTGGAAAACATGGTGCCGTATGCGCCCTTTAAGCACTCGGATTCATCGAACGCGCAGGCGCCGTCTTTCCTCATGTGCGGTCCCTTTATGAGTATCGGGTTCGGGTGCCAGGAATGGCCTTTTATGTCCGTGGGAGTCGAGTGGTCCGAGGTTATGCAGATGACATCCGGTTTAAGCCCGGTTATCCCCGGAACCAGTTTATCGAATTCTTCTATGGTCTTTACTTTCGACGGGCGGTTGCCGTCTTCACCGTACGAATCTGTCTTTTTAACGTGCAGGTAGAAAAAATCGTAATTATTGTACTGTTTTTTGAGTTCTTCCACTTCATCTTCCAGGGTGTTCAGCCCTTCTATGACTTCCATCCCGACCAGCCTGGAAAGCCCCTTGTACATAGGATAGGAAGCTATGGCGCACGCTCTCAGGCCGAAAAGGTCGCCGAACCCGGTTATACCGGGCGCCTTGGCCAGCCCCCTGAGGAGGCACGTGTTGGCCGGGTGGTCGTCTTTCAGTACCTGCTGAACTTCCTTTATGAACTTGTTAGCTATGTCCGCGGACCTGGCGGATTTTTCGTCGAGCGCTTCGACGAATTTCTCCATCTTGCCCGTTTCCTCGGGATCCGCGTCCATAAGGTTGTCATAAAGGCCTTCCCCGCTGAAAACCGCAACAAACCTGTGCTCTTTTCCGGGATAGACCTTGACCGTCACGCCGTCTATCGCTTCCAGATTCCTGCTGAGTTTCTCGCAGAGCTTCTGGTTGACTTCGCTGGAGATACGGCCGGCGCGCCGGTCTGTTATTATCCCCTTGTCGTCCCTGGTTGCGAAGTTTGCCCTCGCGGCAAGGTCGTTCGGCCCGAGCTTAAGCCCTATGCCGAGCGCTTCCAGCACGCCCCTGCCGATCTCGTGTTCCAGAGGGTCGTATCCGAAAAGAGCCAGGTGCGAAGGACCCGATCCGGGAGTTATACCCCAGTCTATCGGGAGGGTGAACCCCAGGTTGCCTTCCGCCGCAAGCTTATCCATGTTCGGCGTCTTTGCCTGCTCCAGCGCCGTCTTGCCGCTTTTGTCAGGTATATCTCCTACGCCGTCCATTACTATCAGCACTATTTTCGTATCGCTGCTTTTAACCAGTTTAACCAGTTCTTTTTCACCAATCATAAGCTGTTCCCTTCTTTTTTTCTACGTATTTTCTGGCCGCTTCGGCCGCATAGGCCCCTTCCCCGCAGGCCGACACGACCTGCCTGAGCGCTCCCGCCCTGCAGTCTCCCGCGGCAAAGATTCCTTCCTCCGATGTCATGAGGCCGCTATCCGTTATTATGAAACCTTTATCCAGGCCGATCGGCTCCCTGACAAAACCGGTATTCGGATCGAGCCCCACGAATACGAAAACCCCCTCTACCGCCAGTTTTTCTCCCCCCTCGAATTCTATTTCCTGCACGAATTCGCCGCCGTTTATGCTTTTTATCTTTTTCTCCAGGAAGAGCTCTATCCCGGGATTATTCTCGACACTCTCCAGAACGCTGCCCACTGCCCTTAGCCTGCGACGCCGGTGCACGATAAAAACCTTCTCCGCGAAACGCGTGAGGTACACGGCTTCTTCGCAGGCGGTGTTCCCGCCGCCGACTACGGCTACTCTTTTGCCCCGGTAAAGCGGGCCGTCACAGACCGCGCAGTAGGATACGCCTTTACCCATGAGCTCCTTTTCGCCCCTGACCCCCAGCTTCCTCATCGAAGCTCCCGAAGCGATAATAACCGAACCGCACCCTATATTCCTGCCGTCGCTCAGCTCCACGCTGAAATCCATGTCTTTTTTCGAAATGCCCTCCACGCTTCCCGCGATGATCTCCGCCCCGAACCGCTTTGCCTGCTCCTCGAACATCTGTGCGAGCCTGTAGCTCTGGACGCCCTCGGGGAACCCCGGGTAATTTTCTATCTTCTCGGACCACCAGAGCTGGCCGCCGGGCTGCG
>JAFGSA010000041.1 GCA_016934855.1 Elusimicrobiota bacterium | reverse complement strand
TTTAAGATTCCCATCCCAATCCCTTTTTATAATACGAATTTATTCTATTCATAGTCTTATCGCTTACAGCTTATAACTTAAAACTTGATTGATATTGTTTGTAATTTGCTATTTGTCATTTGTTATTTCATCTAGCATCTTTTATCTTCTCTTATAACTTACAACTTATAATTTTTCTTTCGTTTCACGCTTTCCGAGATACACTTCACGTATTACTAGCAGCCAGCAACTAGCAACTTGATTTCGTATCTGGCATCTCACATCTGGCATCTGGCATCTTTCATCCATCTAAACCTGCTTTTTTTACCCGTAATCCGGCCGCTTTTCAGCCCGGAAAATGCGGCTTGTAACCGTATATTTCCCCACACCGGTGCGGGAATCCGCCTCAGAACCCGCGTTTGTCGTCTATAAATAAACCGCACCGGCAGCCCCTAAATATGCCGGTTTTCCACCTGTTTTGAACAACTTGACAATAATATTATTTTTGTATATTATTATGTTGTGGTGAAAAGTGGTGAAAAATGGCGAATAGACTGATAGGCGAATACGAAAGGAAAGTCGATAACAAGAGGCGGTTTTTCATACCCGCGGAATTCAGGATATCACAAAGCTGGATAGTAACCGCGGGACTGGAAAAATGCCTATTTCTTTTTCCCGGGGACGAATGGGACAGGATCGCGGATAACATAAAGACCATGTCCCTGACGAAGAAAGACACGCGGGGATTTCTGAGAATACTGCTGTCGAGGGCAAAATCGCTGGAATGCGATTTCCAGGGCAGGGTGCTGGTCCCGGAGAAACTCCTGGAGTTCGCGGGAATAGGCGGTTCATGCATGGCTCTCGGCATGATAAACAGGATAGAGATGTGGAATCCCGACAACTGGCGCGAATATTCGAAGAAGTCGGAAGAAAAATACGAAGACCTGGCTGAAAAACTGGAAAGTTTCAGCTGAAGAAAACACAGGATTTGAGTTATTCAGTTTATCATAGACCCGTAATGCCGGGGGAAATCATAGATTTGCTGGATCCGAAAAAGGGCGGTATTGTAATCGACGGCACCGTGGGGGAGGGGGGGCATTCAGAGGTCATAGGGGAAAGGCTGGGACAGGAAGGACTTCTCATAGGTATAGACAGAGACAAGGAGGTACTGGATGCTGCGAGAAAAAGACTTTCGGAAAAAAAGATACGTTTTAAGCTGTTTCACGGTTCATACGGTGATTCTGAAAAAATTATTGACAGCATTGGTATTGATCATGTTGATGGAATACTGCTGGATCTGGGTTTCTCAAGGCGGCATATTGAAGTAAGCGGAAAAGGTTTCAGCTTTCTTAAAAACGAGCCGCTTGATATGAGATACGATACCGGGCAGGGGTTCACGGCAGGGATGTGGATAAACAGCGCGCCGGCGCTCGAAATAGAAAAAGTACTGAGAGAATACGGCGGGGAAAAGGAATATAGAAAGATCGTCAGAGAAGTGGTTAAAAGAAGAGAAGAGAAGGAAATAAAGACCTCGGCCGAACTTGCGGAAATCGTCCGCAGGGCCAAGCGCGCCGGATCCGGCAGGATCCACCCGGCCACGAAAACGTTCCAGGCTGTCAGGATACACGTCAACCGCGAACTGGAAGAAGTAGCCCGCGGGGTCAGGAATTGCCTGAAGATCATAAAAAGAAACGGGAAACTCGCCGTTCTCACGTACCATTCCCTGGAAGACAGAATCATAAAAAATATTTTCCTCGAGCATTCGGGGAAGTGCATGTGCCCGCCGGGTCTGCCGGAATGCAGGTGCGAGGCTGGGCGTATAAGGCCCAGGGTCCGGGTGCTGAAGGCCATCCGGCCGGCCGCCGAAGAAGTGAGCTCTAATCCCCCGTCAAGGTCCGCTCACCTGAGGGGGTGCGAAATAACGGACACGATATGACAAAGGCCACTATAAAATCATACATTGTCATATTCAGCAGCATATTCCTGTTATTGTCATTCGTGACCTGGCAGCAGATTACCATCTTCAGGATGGGGTACAGGATAACAAAGCTGAGAGAGGACCTCCGCATTGAGGAGATAAGACAGCAGAAGATACTGGAAGACATGCAGGTCTGCGGGTCACTGTCCGTCATAGAGAGCAGGGCGAGGGGGGAGTTCGGGATGGATATCCCCGAGAGCGCCGACAACCTCATCGAGGTAGACGGGAACAGGATGCTCTGCAGAAACAAAAAGAGCCTTTATTCATATGTGGCCGATATTAAGGGTATATTCGCCCCCGACGATGCCCAGGCAAAATGAACGTATCGGGAATTTCACGGAGCCGGCTTGAGAATTAAATACAGACTTATATTTACCTTGGGCGTGCTGATGCTGATGTACGGCGGGCTGGGTTTCAGGCTGTTCGATATACAGATAAACAGGCATAAGAAACTCAAATGCATCGCGGAGAGCAGCTATACCATCCACGTGAAGAAAGTATCTCCGACAAGAGGCGAGATAATGGACAGGAACGCCGTGCCGCTCGCGATAAACAGACACACCTACTCGATAGGTTTCAATCCCAGGCAGAACAAGATAAGCGACGAGCTGCTCGCCGGCATCTCCGCGGCCGCGGGTATCGGCCGGGACAGGATAAAGAAGCAGGTAGACGAGGCCGAGGGGTTTATCTGGCTTGCCAGGCAGGTAGACGCCGCCAGGACATCCGGGCTGGAGAAATACCAGAAGGACGGTCTGATACTGGTAAGGGAGAACCACAGGTTTTATCCCAACGCGCCCCTGGCCTCAAGGGTGATAGGGTGCGTGGGGACAGATAACCAGGGCCTTTCGGGAATAGAATATAACTTCGATGAGCAGCTGAAGGGAGAAGAAGTAGAAGACAGGCTGATAAAGGACGCTAAAGGCAGGATCCTGCATCTTTATAATTCGGATAACAAGGATGTCACGTGCGAATGCAGGATAAGCCTTACCATTGACCTTAACCTCCAGTATATAGTGGAAAGGGAACTGATCGCGGGATATAAAAAATACAAACCCAAGTCGGCGATGGCCGTGATACAGGACCCTCATACGGGAGAGGTGCTGGCGATGGGCGTCTACCCGTCATATGACAACAATTCCGGGGTTCCCCAGGACATAGAGTCGCTCAAGAACAGCATAGTCTCCGGGATATTCGAGCCAGGGTCCACTTTCAAGATAGTGACCGCGGCGGCCGCGCTGCAGGAAGGCCTCGTGGAGATCGACGAGATTATAGACTGCGAAGGGGGCGAATTCGAAGTCGGCGGGTTCCCTATAAGGGATTTCTCTCCTCACGATTCGCTGACTTTCAGAGACTGCATGGTGCATTCGTCCAATATAGGGCTCGCCAAGGTAGGCGACCGGGTAGGGAGCAAGATGCTCTATAAGTACGCCCGTGATTTCGGGTTCGGCAATTTCACCGGAATAAGGCTCCCGGGCGAGACCAGGGGGATACTCAGGAAACCGGACAGGTGGTCCGGCACCAGCCTTTCCAGGATATCGTTCGGCCAGGAAATAGGAGTAACTGCTATACAGCTGGTCGGGGCTTTCTCGCTGGTAGCCAACGGCGGCATACTGTACGAACCCAGGATAATAAAATATATCGAAGTCAACGGCAGAGAGAGGGATTTCGAACCCATGCCTATTAGAAGGGTCATCAGCGAAGAGACCGCGGCCGAACTCAGGGATATCCTCGTGGAAGTCGTGCGCCGCGGGTCCGGAGACAAGGGCGCGGTCAAAGGATACAAGGTCGCAGGCAAGACCGGGACGGCGCAGAAGTTCAACGTGGAAACCAGTAATTACGAAGAAAACAAATTCGTGGCCCTTTTCGGCGGCTTTGTCCCCGCCGACGACCCCAAGCTCACCATAGTAGTCGTCTTCGACGAACCCGACGAATCGCTGTACTGGGGAGGATACGTGGCGGCGCCGGTTTTCTCGGCGATTGCAAAAGCGTCCCTGAACTACCTCAACATCATCCCTGAAAATGAAGCCGGGATACAGTAATGAGGTTAAACGAGCTCTTCGCAGATTATAAGCCGCAGTATTTCAGCGGCGACGGCGATACCGATATCAGCAATATTGCCACGCATACCAGCGAAGTCAGGAAAGGCAGCCTTTTCTTCGCTCTGAAAGGAGAGAAAAAAGACGGGCACGAATTCCTGGAAGAAGCGGCCAGGCTCGGCGCGGCGGCATTCGTCGGCGACAGTAAGGTAGACAACCCGCGGATCGCGCAGATAGTGGTGGAGGATCCCAGGCTGGCTCTCTCCAGATGGTCCGCCGCTTTCTTCGGGCATCCCGCTGCCGAGATGGAGATAACGGGGGTAACGGGCACCAACGGGAAGACTACCGTTACCAATCTCATATACAGGATACTGTCGCAGGAGGGCAGGGCCGGCCTTATCGGGACCTCGGGATATTTTTATTCGGATAAGAAAGGCAAGTTCAGCATGACCACGCCCCAGCCCCATGAGCTCCATTTTATTTTAAGGAGCATGCTGGACAGCGGAGTAAAGAAAGTGACAATGGAAGTGTCTTCTCATGCGCTGGAACTCAAGAGGGTCGAAGACCTCAGGTTCCACAGCGCGATCTTCACGAACCTCACAAGGGACCACCTGGACTTCCATAAGGATTTCGAACATTACTACGCGAGCAAGAAAAAGCTGTTCGGGATGCTGTCGGGAAGGACCGGCCGGCGCGCTTTCATAAACTGCGACGACGAGTACGGGAAGAGACTGGCGAAGGAACTCGAGTGCGGCCCTGTCACGTACGGGCTTTCTCCCGACGCCGACTACAGGGCGACCGGAGAGAATATATCAATGGACGGGAATACTTTCAATATCGTTTTCGGGAAAGAAAAAAGGAAGGTCAGGACGAGTCTCATAGGTGAATTTAATATCTATAACTGTCTGGCCGCCATGGCATGGGCAGTTGAAGGAGGCAGAGACATGCAGAATATAATACAGATAATGGAAAAGACGACGCCTGTAGCGGGCCGGCTGGATTTCATCCGGAAAAAGGGGAAGATAGTCGTTATCGACTACGCTCATACCCCGGATGCGCTCGAGAACGTGCTCAGGACGCTTAAGAAGATAACGTCGAAAAAGGTCATATGCATATTCGGGTGCGGCGGCGACCGTGACAGGACAAAAAGACCGCTAATGGGCAAAATAGCCGGTGTTTACGCGGATAAGGTGTATCTGACTTCCGATAACCCGCGAAGCGAAGATCCCGTGAGCATAATACTGGATATAGAACTCGGGGTAAGGGAGACTGACACTCCCTATTTCGTCATACCCGACAGGGAGGAAGCCATCAGGGAAGCCATAATGAGTTCCAGCGTGGGCGACTGTATCCTCCTGGCGGGAAAGGGCGACGAGCAGTACCAGATAGTAGGATACAAGGTCATCAGCTTCTCCGACAGGGAAGTGGCCGAGAAGTACCTGTAA
This sequence comes from Elusimicrobiota bacterium, assembly GCA_016934855.1. Lineage (GTDB taxonomy): Bacteria > CG03 > SLGR01 > SLGR01 > JAFGSA01 > JAFGSA01. The sequence continues at coordinate 42,580 of JAFGSA010000041.1, read as the reverse complement.
AGGCGGGGTTTTCGCCGGGATAAAAAAGGGTTAGCCTAGTGGACAAAATACCTCTGGAAACCATATGCGCGTGGGCCGGGGGCCGGCTGAACGCGGATCCGTCCTTTACGGTAAAAAAGACCGTGATAGACTCGCGGGCCGCTGGAAAAGGATCCCTGTTCGTATGCATAAAAGGCAGCCGCTCGGACGGGCATGATTTCGCCGGCCAGGCGAGGAAAAAGGGAGCCGTGACCATAGGGGAGAGAGAGGAATGCGACATCAGGGTGAGTTCGTCGGTGGCGGCCCTGGGAAACATAGCGCGGGAATACAGGAAGACATTAAGAGCCGGAATAGTAGCCGTTACCGGCTCCAACGGCAAGACAACGACAGTCAGGATGATAGCGTCGGTCCTGGGTACCGGGATGAAAATCTCGGCCAGTCCCCGGAGCTTCAATAACAACATAGGGCTGCCGCTGGCCATCCTGGATATGAACGGGTCGACCGAGGCCGGGATACTTGAGATGGGAGCGAACCATGCCGGCGAGATAAAAGAACTCTGCGGCATAGCCCGGCCCGATATCGGTGTGATAACGAATATAGGCAAAGCGCACCTGGGGTATTTCGGGAGCGTGGAAAACATAATAAAGGCGAAATTCGAACTGGCAGAGAGCCTCCGTGACGAAGGCGCGCTGATATATAACTCGGACCAGCGCCGGATAAGGGAGGCCGCGGCGGCGTACGGGATGAAAAAAATCGGGTTCGGGCTGGAAGAGGAAGCCGATGTAAGAGGCACCGTGAAAAAAGCGGATTCCGGCGGCACCGTATTCGAATGCGGGGGAAAGGAATACAGGATAAACGTGGCGGGTTCATTTAATGTATACAACGCACTTGCAGCCGTTGCGGCTGCGGGGGTTTTCGGCTTGAAGGAAGGCAATGTAAGGAAAGGGCTGAAGAGAACCAGGTCTGCCGAACACAGGATGAAGCTGGTCAGGATCCGTAAAATAGATATACTGGATGACTGCTATAACGCCAATCCCACGTCGGTAAAAACCCTTTTTAAGGATTTATTGAAAATATACCCCCAAAAAAATATAATTGCTGTTATGGGCGAAATGAGAGAACTCGGAGAATATTCGGAAGAACTGCACCGCGAGACCGGTGAGTTCATCTCCAGGCAGGAAAACGTAAGGTACTTCCTGGCAGGCGGCTCCATGGCCGGCCAGCTGGTGAGAGGCGCCGGAAACGGCGCGATACCCGTCGATAATATCTATAAGTACGGCAGTCCCCGTGAGGCGGCCGGAATAATACGCAGGATAGCGGGTAAAAATTCACTCGTTGTTCTGAAGGCATCCAGGGGCGACCGCCTTGAATCGCTCATCGATGCGCTCAAAGATTAAAGAAGATGCTGTTTTACCTGCTCCATTCGCTGAAAGAAAAATTCTTCGTATTCAACGTTCTGAGGTACATAACGTTCAGGGCGGCCGCAGCGTTCATAACGGCGCTAATGATAAATTTTATCGTTGCTCCGAAAATAATCGAATACCTTAAGAACAGGAAGAAACTGCAGGTGATAAGAGACGACGGGCCCCAGACTCACCTGAAGAAACTGGGAACTCCCACGATGGGAGGGCTCATAATACTGATATCACTGGTAGGCTCGGTCCTCCTGTGGGCGCGGCTTTCCAACAGCTATATCGTGATACTGGTGCTGAGCACACTGTGGCTGGGCGGCCTCGGATTCGCTGACGACTACGTCTCTGTATCGCAAAAAAGCGCGAAAGGGGTCAGCCCCGCGTTCAAACTGGGGTGGCAGCTCCTGCTTGGCCTCGCGGTGGCTGTCTTCCTTTATTTCAAGCCTCCTTCGCCGGAACATGCGCATTCGCTGTCGCTGCCGTTCTTTAAGAACCTGTTCATAAACCTGGGTTCTTTCTATATCTTCTTCGTAATAATAACCGTCATCGCAACATCTAACGCGGTGAACCTGACAGACGGGCTGGACGGACTTGCCATAGGGGGCGTTGTGTTTGCTGCCGCGACTTACGCGATACTGGCATATATATCCGGACACGCCAAGTTCAGCGAATACCTGTTCCTCCCGTATATAAAGGACGCAGGCGAAGTCACGGTGTACCTGGCCGCGCTCGCGGGCGCAGGACTGGGGTTCCTGTGGTACAACACGTTCCCCGCGCAGATATTCATGGGTGATACGGGCTCGCTCTTTATCGGCGGCACCATAGGGATAAGCGCGCTGATAATAAAGCACGAATTCCTCCTTCTTATAGTCGGCGGAGTGTTCCTGATGGAAATAGTATCAGTCGTTCTGCAGGTGGCTTTCTACCGCTGGAAAGGCAGGAGGATATTCAAAATGGCGCCGCTTCATCACCATTTCGAGCTTAAAGGGTGGAGCGAGCCGCAGGTCGTCATAAGGTTCTGGATAATAGCTATCATACTCTCGCTGGTCGCACTGTCTACCTTAAAACTCAGATAATTCAAAAGAGAAAAGTGAAACGTGAAGCATGAAACGTATGAGATAAAAGGAATACGTAGATAAAATATTAATGAAGAATTATAAAGGCAAGAAAATACTGATACTCGGAGCTGCAAGGAGCGGGCTTTCCGCCTGCAGGCTGCTGTGCAGGGAGGGCGCAGATGTAACGGTGTATGACCGCAAGGAGGCGGATAGGCTTGATATTCCCGGCGACCTGAACGGGCCGGCCCGTTTCATAACGGGCAGCGGGGGGGAGGATATAGATGCCGCGGCATATGATGCGGTCGTAACGAGCCCCGGGTTCGCTCCAGACAGCCCGCTCATGAAAAGCGCGCTGAAAAAGGGAGTGAGGGTCATAAGCGAATTACAGGTGGGACTCGAGTTCCTCCCGCGGTCAACGATCGTTGCGGTAACCGGCACTAACGGCAAGACCACTACCTGCAGCCTCATCCAGTACCTTACCGGAGGCAAGGTGGCGGGTAACATAGGAATACCGCTGACTTCCGAAACAGGCAGGATAGAGGAAGGGGATACGGTGATACTGGAGGTCTCGAGCTTCCAGATACCTTTTTCCCCGGGCCTGGCGCCGGACGTATCGGTACTTCTGAATATTTTCCCGGAGCACATAGAATGGCACGGAGATTTCGGGAAATACTGGAAGGCGAAAAAGGAGATGTTCCTCAGGCAGGGGCCGGAAAAACAAGCGGTGATAAACGACAGCGTAAGGGATATTCCGGGTTTCATGGAAGGTCTCCGGCATAAGACGGTTCTCTTCTCCCCTGACCGCAGACTCGACAGGGGCGTGATGAGCAGCGAAGGAGGCGATATCATATATATAGGCGATTCCGGGAAGAAGGAGATACTCATGGAAGGCGGCAGAAACCCTCTGCCGGGCGCTCATAACATGGAAAACCTCATGGCTGCCCTTGCCGTATGCCGCATACTGGGAATCAGAAAGATAAAAGACCTGTCCGGTTTTGCACTCCCGCCTCACAGGCTCGAGAGAGTCGCCGTGAAGAACGGGATAACATATATAGACGATTCCAAGGCGACGAATATGCACTCGACGCTGAAAGCGCTTCAGAGCATGGAAAAACCGGTGATACTCCTCATGGGCGGAAGGACAAAGGGGCAGATGCATCCCGATCTGAGGGAAACAGTCAGAAGGAAAGTAAAAAAGATCGTGGCGTTCGGGGAAAGCAGGAAAGAGATAACCGGTCATTTCGCGGGCGCGGCCGAGATAACGCAGGCCGAGGGGCTGCGCGAAGCGGTGGCAATGGCCTCGGCGTCGGCGGCAAAAGGTGATACGGTGCTGCTTTCGCCGGGAGGATCGAGTTTCGACGAGTTTACCGATTATAAGGACAGGGGGGATAAGTTCAGGAAATGGGTAGAAGAACTGTAACCGGCAGCGGTCAGTCCGACGGGATACTCCTGGGCGTTACGGTGAGCCTGATAATGATAGGGGTGATAATGATATTCAGCTCTTCGGCAATACTAGCGCAGGAGAAATACGGGAACATGTACTTCTTCGCCGTGAGGCAGTGCATGTGGGTCATCCTGGGGTCCGCCGCGATGTTCATCGCTGCTAAATTGAATTACAGGATCTGGGCAAAACTCTCGGGAGCGGGTATAGCGGTAGTCGCTGTGCTTCTTCTTATAGTGCTCCTGCCGTCGGTAGGCCATTTCGTCAGGGGCGCGCGCAGGTGGATAAGGATAGGTTCAGTAGGCTTCCAGCCCGCCGAACTGGCAAAAATAGTAGTCGTGATATACATGTCTTCTCTTCTGGACAGGAAGTTCTCCAAAATAGAGAGTTTCTATAAGTCCATGTTCATACCCCTCGTACTCATATGCGGCATAATACTGCTGATCTACAAGCAGCCCGACTTCGGTACGGCGGTAGTGATAATGCTGATGGTGGTCGGGATGCTCTTCTGGGGAGGGGTAAAGTTCAAGCATCTCATGGTAGGAGGCCTCTTCCTGGTGCCGTTCCTGATATACGCTCTAATAACGGTCGCCTACAGGAGAGAAAGGGTCATGTCCTTCCTCAAACCTTTCGAGAACATATACGGTTCCGGGTTCCAGCTTGCACACAGCATAGTGGCGCTGGGGGACGGCGGGCTGTACGGGGTGGGGCCCGGGGGGGGGCACCAGAAGCTGTTTTTCATACCAGATGTGCACACGGATTTCGTTTTCGCCGTGATAGGGCAGGAACTGGGTTTCATCGGCGCTGTCGGGGTGATGCTCCTGTTCGTCATATTCACTTGGAGGGGGATAGTCATCGCGCTGAAAAGCAGGGAATACCTCGGGAAGATAATGGCAGGCGGCCTGACTTTCCTGATATCGCTGCAGGCGGTGCTTAACATCGGGGTCGTTACGGGAAGCATCCCCACTACGGGGCTCACACTGCCGTTCGTGGGCTTCGGGGGTTCGTCTCTTTTCTTCAACATGTTCGCAGTCGGCGTACTGCTGAATATATCCAGGGAAAACGGATAGTTGCGTTTATGACAAACACAGGTATAATATATCGATAAATGAAGAAGAACGTATTACTCGTAATAGGGGGAACAGGCGGGCATATATATCCGGGGATAGCTCTTGCCCAGAAACTTACGGAGATACACAGGGATATCTCCATGAACATCATAGTGGACAAGCGGCCGCTCGCGTCACAGATACTCAGGGAGAAAGGCTTCCTCGTTCACAGGATAACGTCGGCCCCGCTTCCGCGCAAGAAGTTCTGGAATATCATCCAGTTCATACTGAGGATAATAAAGGGGTTCATCCAGTCGGTCATCCTTCTCAGGAAGATAAAGCCCAGCGTCATCGTGGCGTTCGGCGCTTACATATCCGTTCCGGTGGTGCTGGCGGCGCAGCTCATGAATATACCGGTAATACTGCACGAGCAGAATTATTTCCCGGGTCTCGCTAACAAATTCCTCACTTTTGCGGCGAACAGGATAGCGGTATCCTTCAGGGACTCTGAAAAATATTTTCCAGAAGACAAGATGGTATTCACCGGCAACCCTATAAGGGAGGAAATATTCAAGATAGACAGGAAGAAGGGGCTGGATTATTTCGGGTTCGAAGATGAAAGGATAACGGTGCTCATATTCGGGGGTTCGCTGGGCTCGGAAAGCATAAACCAGTCGATTCTGGGGATACTCCCTTACCTGGAAGGGTTCAGGGACAGGATACAGATAATTCATATCTGCGGAGACAAGGACACTGACAGGATAGTCGCGGAATACCGCAAGGAGGGATTAAAGGCCAGGATATACAAGTACCTGAAGAACATGGAGTACGCGTACAGCGTGGCGGATGTCATAATAGCGCGCGCCGGGGCTACCACCGTGGCGGAACTCATCGCGCTAAATATACCCTCGATACTGATACCGTATCCCGAGGCCTCTTCGCAGCACCAGATATTCAATATAAAGGAACTGAGCAAGATCGGCGGAGCCATATATTATTCGGAAAGCATACTCAGCGGAGAGGGGCTGGCCATAAGGCTCATCCCGCTTTTAAAAGACGCGGGGCTCAGGAAACAGATGGCTTCCAAGATGGAAGCGCTGAAAGACGATTCCGTCAAACCCGTCGATAAACTCGCGGAAGTAACAGGAGAATTCATCTAAGCGGCATGTTTGAAAAGATAAAAAAGATTCATTTCGTGGGTATAGGCGGCAGCGGGATGTGCGGCATAGCCGAGGTGCTGCTTAACATGGGATACAGCGTCAGCGGGTCGGATATTAAGGAATCGGAGGACGTGGCGCGCCTTAAGAAGCTCGGGGCGGAGATATATATAGGACACAGGAAGGAGAATATAAACGGGCCGCACGTGGTCGTAGTCTCTTCCGCGATAGACAGGGAAAACGAGGAAGTGGCCGCGGCCCACGTCAAGAAGATACCGGTCATCCCCAGGGCCGAGATGCTCACGGAACTGATGCGTTTGAAATACGCGCTCTGCATTGCCGGTACTCACGGTAAGACGACCACGACATCGATGGTCGGACTGGTACTTTCCAGGGCCGGCCTCGACCCGACGCTGGTCGTGGGAGGCAGGCTCAAGAACCTGAACAGCAACGCGAAACTCGGCGGCGGGGAATACATAGTCGCGGAAGCCGACGAGAGCGACGGGTCGTTCCTCCATCTCACGCCGACGATAAGCATAGTGACCAATATAGACAACGACCATATGGACTATTACAAGGACATGGGCCGGCTTAAGAAGACTTTCACGGAGTTCCTCAATAAGGTCCCTTTCTACGGTTTCTCGGTGGTCTGCGGCGATGACGGCAACATAAGGGATATACTGCCGCAGCTGAACAAGCCCTTCAAGACATACGGCTACGGTGAGTCTAACGATTACACCGCCAGGGACGTTCTCCTTTGCCCTGAAAAATCGTGCTATTCGGTCTACAGGAAAAAGGAAAAGATAGGCGAGCTGGTGGTAAACAGCACGGGCAGGCATAATATCCTTAATTCGCTGGCTGCCTGCATAACGGGGCTCGAGATAGGAATAAGTTTCGACAGGATAAGGGAGGGGCTCGCAGAGTACAGGGGGGTGGGCAGGAGAATGGAGATGCTCTGCGATGCGGACGGGATAAAGTTCTACGACGATTACGCGCATCATCCCACGGAGATAAACCTCTCCCTGAGGAGCCTCAGGGAAATATACCCTGACAGGAGGATAGTCGCCGTCTTCCAGCCGCACAGGTACACCAGGACAAGAGACCTGTGCGCCGCTTTCCCGGGGAGCCTCGAGATAGCGGACGTGGTATTCATAACGGATATATACCCGGCAGGCGAAAAACCCATAGAAGGGGTGACCAGCAGGCTGATAGTGGATAATTTCAGCGACATGGGAAAAGTGAATTATATCAGCGATATCACGGAACTCTCCGCGGCCGTTGCCGGGGTACTGAAAAAAGACGATATATGCGTAACCCTGGGAGCGGGCAATATAAACACGCTGGCCTACAGGATCACCGGGGATATGAAGAGTAAAAAGGATTGATGTTTTCCGTGTGCCCTGCCGAGACCTTAAAGATACCGCGATGAAGATTACTAAAGACGCAAGTCTGAAGAAATATTCGGGTTACGGCTGCGGCGGCAGGGCCGATAGGCTCCTGGAAGCCGAGACCAGACAGGAATTGAAGAATGCCGTCGGGTCTTTTTCCGGAGATGACAGGTGGACAGTGCTGGGGCGGGGTTACAATACACTGGTCAGCGACAGGGGATTCAGGGGGACCGTCATCGTGCTCGGCGGAGATTTCAGGAAAATGTCCGCCGCCGAAGAAGTGATCAGCGTGTCGGCCGCGGCAAGTCTTCCCGAACTCGTGAAGCTGGCAGGCGACCTGGGCCTGGAAGGCGCGGAATTTTTAGCGGGTATACCGGGGACCGTCGGCGCCGCCGTCGTCTGCAATGCCGGGATACCGGGGAGCGAGATATCGGACATAATAGAAGAGATAGAGGTGCTCGAAGTCCCCGGAGCCGGTTATTCTGTGCTGGGGAAAGATAAAGTGCGGTTCGGATACAGGTACTGCAGCCTTGACGGAAAATCTATAATCACCGGTTGCAGGATCAGATTGAAAAAGGGTATAAAGAGTAAAATAATGAGCAGGATTCAGGAATACCTGGACACGAGGAAGAAGAGGCAGCCTTACGAATACAAGAGCTGCGGAAGTGTCTTTAAAAATCCGGATAACGGGAATACTCCTGCAGCGAAACTGATCGATGAGGCTGGATTGGCCGGTCACAGGATCGGCGATGCGCAGGTCTCTCCCAAGCATGTGAATTTCATAGTGAACCTGAAGAACGCCGCTTCCGAAGATATCTGGAGCCTTATAAAATTCGTCAAAGGCAGAGTCAAAGAGACGTCCGGAAAAGACCTGGAACTCGAGATACGTCTGCTGGGTGAGGGTTTTGAAAACTGATATGAAAAGCGGAATAGGCAAGGTCCTCCTGCTGACAGGCGGGGATTCCGCGGAGAGGGATATATCTCTGGCAACGGCGGAGAACATCCGCGCCGCTCTGCTGGAGATGGGCATAGAACATGTGACGCTTCACGCAGAAGGTGATTTCATCGGCGGAGTGATAAAAGAAAATCCCGATGTGGTTTTTATCGCAATGCACGGCGGTTCGGGAGAAAACGGGTGCATACAGGCTGTCCTGGAATACGCGGGTATTACCTACACGGGAAGCGGGGTGCTGGCTTCGGCCGTATGCATGAATAAGGATGTGAGCAAGAAGATCTTCGAGTTCCATAAGATAAGGACGCCCTCCTGGCAGCTCATCGGCAGCGCCGCCGAACTGAAGATCGGCCTGCCGGTGGTGATAAAACCCGTTGCGGGAGGTTCGACGATCGCGGTTACAATAGTCAGGGAAAAAAGCGCGCTTCAGAAAGCCGTCAGCGAGGCGCTCGAGGCATCGGATGACCCGGACTCGGCGGGCAGGGTCATGGCGGAGAAATATATCCCGGGCAGGGAGATGACCGTGGGGATCATAGACGGAAAGGCGCTGCCTCTGCTCGAGATAATATCCAAAACCGATTTTTACGATTACAAGGCCAAGTACGAGCCGGGAATGTCGGAACACGGCGAGCCGCGTGATATTCCGGAAAAGCTCTACAAAGGCATGCAGGAAGCGGCTCAAAAGGCGTTTGCTGCGGCGGGATGCAGGGGCGTAGGCAGGGTGGATTTCCGGCTGAACGGGAACGCGTATTATATCCTCGAGATAAATACCATCCCGGGTATGACGAAAACAAGCCTGCTTCCGGAAGCCGCGGGTATAGCAGGGATAGATTTCAATACGTTGATAACGAGAATCCTCCAGAGTGCGAAAAATAAAGCGAAAAAAAAGTAGAAGAAAAAGACACTTTGCAAGATGGCTCTTTCTAATATTAATCTTTTCGATAGCGGCAAGGTTCGTCTGGGGCTTGCTTCTTAAGCTGGAACAGCTCAATATAAAGCCGGATAAGATAACCATCGAAGGAAACAGCATGGTGTCGGATAACGAGATACTCTCCGTTATGGACCTGGGATACGGCGTTCATATACTCGCAGCCGACCTGGGCGAAATGGAAAACCGGCTGGAAGAACTGTCCAGGATAAAGAAGGTGAAAATAAGACGCAATTTTCCCGATTCGCTGAAGGTCACGGTGGAAGAAGTGGAACCCGTGGGGTACCTGATGGAAGACGAAAAACGCTATGTGGTTACGCTTGACGGCGATGTATTCCCCGGCATAGAAGGCCCGGCGCTCAAGTTCAAGGTCAAAGACCCGGAAAAGATAAGGCAGCTCGCGGAGCTGCTGAGGAGGATTGGAAATATCGACAGGAATTTCTATAATGGAATAATAGCTATCGATTCCAATTACAGGGACGAGGTGTACATCCATAAGGACGGTTATTACGCCAAGTGGGGCGTGCTCGGCGGACTGGATGACAACGTGATCAGGAGGAATATATATATCGAAGAGAAAATAGCCGGGCAATACGGCGATAAAATAAAGGACATAGACTATATAGATTTGAGATTTATTGAAATATCTGATAAAAAAATAGATGGAGCGGTATTAATAAAATGAGAGAAAAAGTAATTTGCGGTCTTGATGTGGGATCAAGCAAGGTCTGCGCTGTCATCGCCGGGTTCCTCCCGGCGGAAAAACAGCTCAATATACTCGGCGTGGGAGAGGAAAGATGTTCCGGGCTCAAGCACGGCGTAGTCGTGAATATTGAAAATACATGCAGGGCTATAAGCCAGGCGGTCGAAAAAGCGGAGCAGGAAGCCGAAGTCAAGGTCAAAGACGTCATCGTAAATATAAACGGGCATCATATAGAAGGGCACATGCACCAGGGGGCCACCAAGATCCCGCGCGCGGACAGGGAGATAACTTCCGAAGATATAGAGAGAGTCATAAATTCAGCCAGGGCCGTACCCCTCTCGTCGGACAGGCAGATAATACACGCCATCCCTCTGGATTTCAAGGTAGACAACCAGGCTGGAGTGGAAAATCCTGCGGGTATGGAAGGGAGCCACCTCGAAGTAGATGTCATGCTTATAACGGGCGACTGCGCGCCCATGAACAACCTGGATAAATGCATAACGCGTTCGGGCCTCGGCATCAAGAGAACGGTGTCTACACTGCTGGCGCCGACATGTACCGTGGTCGCGAGTGAAGAAAAAGAGCTCGGATGCATACTCGTAGACATAGGCGCACAGACGATAAACATGGCGATCTTCGTAGGGGGAGCGCTTAAATACATAGGGGAGATAGATATGGGGTCCGATTACATAACGTACGACCTGGCGTACGGGCTCAAAACCTCTTTCAACGAGGCGAAGAGGATAAAAGAAGATTTCGGCTGCGCCGTCACCGATAACATCCTTGAAACGGAGATAAAATACGTGGGAGTCGACGGTCAATCCAGCCATAAGACCACAAACAAGGAAGTCAATAAGATAATAGAGCCCAGGGTCGACGATATAATAGACCTTATAGCCGAGGAGATAGCTTCCAGCGGGCACCAGCAGATGGTCCCCAGCGGAATCATACTCTCCGGAGGCGGATCGGAACTCAAGGGGCTGGACGAGGCCATAAGGCGCAAGATAAGCAATTTCCAGGTAAGGCTCGGCCGGCCGCGGAACATAAAGGGAAAGGAAGACAGGGCGAATTCCCCGAAATACGCGACCGCCGTCGGGCTTATGGAATATATAATGAACCTGGACAAGGAACCCTGGATGAGCGACGTGTCGCACGCGAGTCACGGCGGGTTCTGGGATAAACTCAAAGCATGGTTCGAAGAGGTATTTTAAGCAGCCCGGAGGTGTAACCAGCAGATGATCATATCAATTGAAGAGGAACATATAAGAGGAAACGCGAATATTACGGTGATCGGCGTTGGCGGCGGGGGCGGCAACGCGGTTAACCGGATGGTGGAAGCCGGGATAAAGGGCGTTGATTTCATCGCGGCAAACACGGATGCCCAGGCGCTGAAGGATTCTTCGGCGGGGATAAGGATACAGCTCGGCGAAGGGCTGACCAAGGGACTGGGAGCCGGGGGAGACCCTACCGTGGGAGAGAAGGCGGCGCAGGAAGACCTGGATACCATAAAAGACGCGCTTAAGGGTTCGGACATGGTCTTCGTTACGGCCGGCTGCGGCGGCGGCACGGGTACAGGCGGCGCCCCTATAATAGCATCGGTGGCGAAAGAACTCGGAATACTGACCGTGGGAGTAGTCACGAAGCCTTTCATGTTCGAAGGGAAAAAACGGCATCAGCGTGCGGTTGAGGGCGTGGAAAAACTGAGGAAGAACGTGGATACGCTCCTGGTCATTCCGAACCAGAGGCTCTTCGCGGTCATAAGGGAGGATACGGCGGCCGTAGAAGCTTTCAAGGTCGCCGACGACGTGCTGAGGCAGGCTGTGCAGAGTATTTCGGACATAATAACTTCAAAGGGGCTGATAAACGTGGATTTTGCCGATGTTAAGTCAGTTATGCAGAACGCCGGCGACGCGATAATGGGTCTGGGTTACGGGGAGGGAGAAGACCGCGCCCTTAAAGCGGCAAGAAACGCCATAACATCGCCGCTTCTGGAAGATGTCTCGATCGAGGGCGCGGAAGGACTGCTCGTCAACGTCACGGGGAACCAGGGAATGACCCTGCACGAGATAAACGCGGCAATGGAGCTCATACACAGCTCCGTGTCGCCTGAAGCGGATGTCTTCTTCGGGCATACTATAGACAACAGCCTGGAAAGGGGAATGAAGATAACCGTTATAGCTACAGGCTGCAGGAAGAAAGGTGAAACGAAGCCTCCTGAAATGGAAAAAAAGCATTTCATCAAGGAAGGGCACGATAAGATAAAGGAAAAGATGTTCCCGTCTTACCTGAGAAGGATCAAGAAAGAGAATTAATATGCCTAAGATAGAAGCATTGCTGAGGAAGATGAAAGAGGTGAAGGCCTCGGACCTGCATATAAGGGCCGGGAACAAACCCGTCTTCAGGGTCAATAAGAAGCTCCGGCTCGTAAAAGACCTGGGGGAGATGGGCCCCGACGAGACGATAGCCCTGGCGCATGAGATCTTCAACGAGAAACAGCGCAGCGAGTTCGATCTTAAACACGAAGTCGACATGTCCTATAACATAGAAGGTTACGCCAGGTACAGGATAAACGTTTTCCAGCAGAAAGGGAAGGTCAACCTCGCGATAAGGCTGGTCCCTGCGGAGATAAAAACGATAGAAGACCTCGATCTTCCGGAAAGCGTGAAAAAGATAGCTTCCGAGAACAGGGGGCTCATACTCGTAACCGGCACGACCGGATGCGGTAAATCCACAACCCTGGCCGCCATGATAAACTATGTGAACCGCCATTTTTCCAAGCATATAATAACCATAGAGGATCCGATCGAGTTCGTTCATAAGGATATAAAGAGCATAGTCTCCCAGAGGGAACTGGAGATAGATACTCTGTCATACCCGGCTGCGCTGAAACACGTCGTCAGGCAGGACCCGGATGTAATACTCGTCGGTGAGATGAGGGACCCGGAGACAATGTCGGCGGCGCTGACGGCGGCGCAGACAGGGCATCTGGTCCTTTCCACGATACATACTATAAACGCAATGCAGACGGTCTCCAGGATAGTCGACATGTTCCCACCTCACCAGCAGAACCAGATACGGCTTCAGCTCGCCGATTCGCTGTGCGCGGTCATCTCGCAGAGACTGCTTCCCAGGAAAGACACGGAGGGGATGGTCCCGGCGCTTGAGATACTAGTTGCCACAGGCCTTATCAGGAGCATGATAGAAGAGAACAAGATAACCTCGATACCGGAACAGATAGAAAAGGGCGAGTATTACGGAATGTGCAGTTTCAACCAGTCTCTCGAGAAACTCTTCAAGGAAGGCAAGGTCACAATAGAAGACGCCAAGGACGCCGCGACCAACCCCGAGGACCTGCTCCTGAGGATAAGAGGGATCAAATCCGAAAGCGGCGGAGGAGCATAGAATATTTCAGCCTACCATTTGAGCGCGTAGACGCGGGGCTGGCAATCGAGGCCGGCATAGACTTCAGGGATAAGAATGCGGCGCGCGAGTACCTCGTCGGACAGACGGGTATACCCGCCGAAAAGATACTTCTAATCGACCAGGTCCACGGGCGCGAGTTCGCCGTGATCCGCGGTGAAGACGATCTTAAAAAAAACAGCATGGGCCTGACCGAGGCCGACGGCATCTTCCTGGCTGGAGGGCCGGGGGATGCGGCCGTCTGCATAAGGACCGCCGACTGTATCCCTGCTTTCGTGATCCACTCGGGGGAACTCGTCGCGGCTTTTCACGCAGGCTGGAGGGGGCTGGCTGAAGGAATCACGGACACGCTAGGGACCCTGATCGGGGAAGAAGGGCTGGACAGGCGGAAAATATCGGTTTGGGCGGGGCCGCATATATGCGGCAAATGCTTCGCGGTCAGGGACGACGTGGGCTCGAGGTTCCCGGGGCACGTGTCTAAAGACGGGAGGCTGGATCTCTTCGAAGTCATGAAAGACAGGCTGTCCCGCATAGGCATCGGAAAAGACATGGTCAGGCTTCTCAGAAAGACCGGCGGATGCACGTATGAGAACGGCAATTACTATTCCCATAGAAGGGGCGATACGGGCAGGATGCTGGTATTTGCAATTCAGCGTTAATTTATTAAAATCATAAGATATGAAAAATAAAATAAAGACGATATCTATCGTGGGGTGCGGCAAGATGGGTACGACGATCATGTCGTCGGTATCGCGCGCGAACACAGCGAAAGGACTCAAGTTCAACGGCATAGAGAAATCCGATGCCAGGAGGGGTGAACTGGGCAAGGGATTCAAAGTGTACGCTGACATAGCCGGCGCCGGCGCGAGCGACGCTTATATCATAGCGGTGAAACCCCAGGATATAGAGTCGGCGCTGGGAGAGATCGGCAGTGCGGTCAGTGAAAGCGCAAGAAGAACGCTCATAATAAGCATAGCGGCCGGCATATCTACGGAATACATACTGGGTATAATGAGAAAATACGCGCAGGACATTCCGGTGATAAGGGTCATGCCTAATACCCCCGCCCTGGTGGGCATGGGAATGACCGTGATGGCTGCGGGAGAAGGCGCCGCTGACGAGGATATCAGGGTGGCCCGGGTCATATTCGGCAGTATGGGCGAGGTAGTGGAAATGGACGAAACGCTCATGGACGTGGTGACCGCGATCTCGGGATCGGGGCCTGCGTATTTCTTCTACCTCGCGGAGATAATGGAAAAATTCGCGGTATCGGGAGGAATTGACCCGGGGCTGGCAAAAAAACTGGTCTCCCAGACCATAGCCGGGTCGGGAGAGATGATGAAAAAGACCAGCAGGAGTTTCAGGGAACTCAGGGAAGACGTCACGTCTCCCGGCGGAACGACGGAAGCGGCGGTGAGATATCTCCACGACCTGGAATTCCCGAACACGTTCTTTAATGCCCTGGAAAAAGCCCGGGCGAGGTCGGAAGAGCTGCTCAGGCAGAAGAAGGAGTCGGGAAAAGAAGAACAGGAATGATGCCCGAAGTCATATATTTCGATAGAGGGACGCTGTTCCTCCTCGACCAGCGCGCACTGCCCCGGAAGGTAAGGTACGTGAAAATAAAGACCCACCGGCGCGCGGCGTGGGCCATAAAGGATATGGTAGTAAGGGGGGCTCCCGCGATCGGGATAGCCGCAGCCTACGGGTATTACCTGGGTTACGCCGCATGCCGGGATAAAGGCTCCGTGAAAGAACATATGAGGGAAGTCAGGGAGGACCTCTTATCTTCAAGGCCGACGGCAGTCAACCTCAGGTGGGCGCTGGACAGGATGGAGGAAGAACTGGAAAAGCTCTCCGGCAGGGAGGGCGATACCGGCGCCGGGCTTCTCAAGGCGGCCGACCGGATAAAGGAAAGCGAGATAGAAGCCAACATGAAGATAGGGGAACACGGAGCCAGGCTGCTCAGGCAGACTTTCCCCGGCAAAAAGAAGGTAAATATCCTCACTCACTGCAACGCCGGCGCTCTGGCTACCGGCGGGTGGGGCACGGCGCTGGGAGTCATACGCACCGCATTCAGGGAAGGTATGCTGGAGAGCGTCTACGCCGACGAGACAAGGCCGAGGCTCCAGGGCGCCAGGCTGACCTGCTACGAACTGTTTAATGAAGGCATACCGTTCAGGATGATATGCGATAACATGTCCGGGTTTTTCATGCGCCAGGGAGGCATAGACGCCGTAGTAGTAGGAGCGGACAGGATAGCGAAGAACGGCGACGTCGCCAACAAGATAGGCACTTACATGGTAGCTGTTCTGGCCGCCAGGCACAATATCCCCTTTTTCGTAGCCGCGCCCCTGTCCACGTTCGATTTCGATACGCCGTCCGGGGACGGCATTGAGATAGAGTACAGGGACGACTCCGAGGTGCTGAATATAGGCGGGAAGGCGATATGCCCTGCGGGCACCTGCACTAAGAACCCTGCTTTCGACGTAACCCCGTCGGAGCTGGTGGCAGCGTATATAACGGAAAAAGGAGCAGTCAGGAAAACCGATGAACTACAATGACACGCTGAACCTTCCCAGGACGGATTTTTCCATGAAAGCCAATCTCAGGGAAAGAGAGCCCCGCATCCAGGCGCTGTGGAAGGATATCGATGTCTACGGCAAGATAATGCTGAAGAACAGGGAAGGCGAGGTCTTCATCCTGCACGACGGACCGCCTTACGCCAACGGGCACATACATATGGGGCACGCGCTCAACAGGATACTCAAGGACATAGTCATCAAGTACAAGGCTCTTTCGGGATTCTCTATCCCGTTCGTTCCCGGGTGGGACTGCCACGGTCTTCCGGTGGAATACGAGCTTATAAAAAAACTGGGCAGCGGGCAGACGAAAAACAAGACCGCGTTCAGGAAGAAAGCCGCCGAGTACGCCATGAAGTTCGTCGATATACAGAAGAACGAGTTCAAGCGTCTGGGGCTTCTGGGATACTGGGAAGACCCGTACCTCACTCTGAGCCCGGAATACGAAGAGAAGATAATAGACAGTTTTAAAAGACTCTACCTGGGCGGTTTCATATACAGGGAGCTGAAACCTGTGTACTGGTGCCCGTCGTGCACCACTGCGCTCGCGGAAGCTGAGGTCGAATATTCGGATATAAGCTCCCCGTCTGTATACGTAAGGTTCAAGATGCTCTCGTGCGTTCCGCGGTTCGTCGCAGAAGACGAAACGGTAGATGCGCTCGTGTGGACAACGACCCCCTGGACGCTCCCCTCGAACGTGGCCCTCTGTTTCCATCCGGATTACGAGTACGCTTTCATAAAAAAAGGGAAGGAATACCTGATAGTGGCCGACAAGTTCGCGGCCGCTTACGAAGGATACCGCAAGAAAGGGTCCGTCAGGGGGAAAGACCTCGAGGGATGCGAATTCGAGGCGCCTTTCGGGGGAAGGAGATCGAAGGGGATAAACGGAGAGTTCGTGACTCTTGAAGACGGTACCGGAATAGTGCATATAGCCCCGGGTCACGGCGAGGACGACTATTTCATAGGCAAGAAATACGACCTTCCCGTGCTGTCCCCCGTAAACGAGAAGGGACAGTTCACTGCCGACGCGGGCCTGGACGAATTGACCGGCAGGGGGGTCTTCGAAAGCGATGCCAGGATAAAAGAGATACTCGCGGAGAAAGGGCTCCTTTTCAAATCGGAGGAACTCTCTCACTCCTACCCGCATTGCTGGAGGTGCAAGAAAGCCGTAATATTCCGGGCTACGAAACAGTGGTTCATGAGCGTGGACAAGGACGGCCTTCGCAAGACGATACTGGAGAAGATACCTCAGGTCTCATGGTACCCGGAAGTGTCCGTAAAGAGGATCACCGCCATGATACAGAACAGGCCGGACTGGTGCCTTTCGCGGCAGCGGCTGTGGGGAGTGCCCATACCGGTGTTCTACTGCAGCGAATGCGGCGATTACCTTGCGACGGAAGAGAGCTTCGAAAAGGTCAAAAAGATGATAAGGGATAACGGTTCGGACAGCTGGTTCGAACGCGAAGCGTCTGATATACTCGGCGACGGGATAAGATGCGGATGCGGGTCTACGCGGTTCGTTAAAGAAGAAGATATACTGGATGTGTGGTTCGATTCGGGAGTGAGCCATTTCGCGGTACTGAAAACCAGGAAGAACCTCAGGTGGCCCGCGGACATGTACCTGGAAGGTTCCGATCAGCACAGGGGATGGTTCCAGACCTCGATAATCCCGGCCGTGGCAATAGACAAGACTCCGCCTTACAGGAATGTGCTCACTCACGGTTTCATAGTGGATGCCGAAGGCAAGAAGATGTCCAAGTCGCTCGGCAACGTGATAAGCCCCCAGGAAGTCATAGAGAAACACGGCGCCGATATACTCAGATACCTGTCTGCCAGCGAGAACTATTTCAAGGATATAAAGATATCCGAGGAAATACTGTCGCACGTGGTGGTGAATTACAGGCGGATAAGGAATACCATAAGATTCATACTGGGGAACCTGAACGGTTTCAGAAAAGAGAACGCTGTCGCATACGCCGACATGACCCCGATAGATAAATACGTTCTGCACAAGTTCCATAACACGCTCAAAGCCGCAATGGATAACTACGACAATTACCTCTTCTTCAGGAGCATAAGGGAGATACATGATTTCTGCAATAATGTCCTGAGCTCTTTTTACTTCAATATTCTCAAGGACAGGCTCTACGTATCCGCCAGGTATTCGCATGAGAGATGCTCGTCTCAGACCGTTTTGAAGATAATAGGCGAAAACCTGCTGGCTGTCATTTCACCCATACTGAGCCATACCGCGGAGGAAGGATGGCAGGCGTTCAAAAAGGAGCATGATCGCGGGGGCGTTTATCCCGAGAGCGTTTTCCTCGGGGGAATGCCGGCGCTTACGGGGGAATGGTTCAACGAAGAGATAGAGAAAGAGATAGACCGCGTTGTCGAACTCAGGAACATAGTGCTCAAATGCATAGAAGAAGCTAAAGCTGCCGGGGTAATAAAAGACCCGCTCGAATCTTCCGTGACAATCGATACGTCTTCCGGGGAGATATACGATTTTCTGAACTCCCTGGGCAAAAGCCTGAAGGAATACCTGATAGTCAGCAGCGTAACCCTGGAGAAGAAAGCGGCGTCCGCACCGGCCAGGGAATACATGGGGGGAGAAATATCCGTTACCGTGGGGAAAGCGCCCGGCAGTAAATGCGTCAGGTGCTGGCTTGTCGATGAAACGGTAGGCAGCGATGAAGAGCATCCCGGGCTCTGCGGAAGATGCTCGGACGTTGTAAAAAAGTAACAGGCTGCCTTGATATACTACCTTTTTTTCTCCGTTTTCGTAATAGACAGGTTCCTCAAGTTCCTGATACTCATTAATTTCAAAGTAGGAGACAGGATGCCGGTGCTGCCTTTCCTGGATATAACGTACCTGAAAAATACGGGTATAGCTTTCAGTTTTTTCAGGGGCAATAACACCGCTCTTATCTGGACGAATATACTGGTGATAGCATTCCTGCTGTTTCTCCTATTGACGGACAAAACCCATAAAAAGCCGGTTTACACCGCCTACGGCTTCATACTGGGCGGCGCACTGTCCAACCTCTGGGACAGGTTCTTCTACGGCGGAGTGATCGATTACATAGACCTGAAAGTATTCCCTGTCTTCAACGTGGCGGATACTTCCATTTCGGTCGGAGCGGTGATAATAGGCCTGGGCGTGCTCTGCGAGTACCTGCCCTGGAAAAAGAGAACGGGGTAATGTATCCCAGGCTGTTTTCCATAAGCGGGTTAACGATACATACCTACGGGGTGTTCGTCGCCATAGGGGCGCTTCTGGGACTGCATCTTGCGATCAGGGCCGCGAGGTTCAGGTCCGTGCCGGCAAATTTCATAAACCAGCTTTTTGCCGGTACGCTTCTATCGGGTTTTGCCGGCGCGAGGATGGGATACGTGGTCATTTCGCTGAAATGGTACCTGGATAATCCTTCCAAAATAATAGCCGTGTGGGACGGGGGGCTTGTATACTGGGGAGGTTTCATAGGAGGCGCCCTATGGATAGTCTATGCCTGCCGGAAGGCGGGATACGATATCCTGAGCGTGGCGGATGTCCTTTCCCCCGGGCTGGCGCTGGCTCATGCCTGCGGACGTATCGGCTGTTTTTTCGCCGGCTGCTGTTACGGAAAACCCTCGGCTTTCGGGGTCATCTTCACGGACCCGGCGTGCCTGGCAGAGCCGCTCGGCGTGCGGCTCCATCCGACACAGCTCTATTCGGCGCTGTTTCTGTTCGTGCTGGCGGGCGTACTGTACGGCAGGATAAAAAAGAAAGCTTCGCCGGTATCTTCAGTCTTCGGCCTTTACCTTGTGTCATACGGCGTATTCAGGGTGTTCGTCGAGTTTCTAAGGGCGGATTTCAGGGGGCCGCTGTTTCTCGGGCTGACGCCGACCCAGTTGATATCCTTGGCCGGAATAGCGGCAGGCGCGGCCTTTCTTGTTAAACGGAAAAGAAGTGTCTGAAGCTTTGCGGAAGATCAGCGTAGAAGAGACGGAGGGAGAGAGGATAGATACTTACCTGTCGCGCAGGATCCCGCTCACAAGGTCGCGCGTGAAGAAACTCATCGAGGGAGGGCATGTCCGCCTTAACGGGAAAGTAACGAACTGCCATCATGCGGTTTCCCCGGGCGACGAGATAATATTCGAAGTGCCGGAGAAAAAAGCAGCTGAAGCAAAGGGAATCTACCCGCCGCCGGATATAATCTGCGAGTGCGAAAGCTACGTCATAATAAACAAGGCCCCGGGAGTAGTCGTGCATCCTGCTGCGGGATACAGGGGGAGCACGCTGCTGGACAGCCTTGCTTCCAGGTACCCGGGGGCGCAGCTCGTTCACAGGCTGGACAAGGATACTTCCGGAGTCATGGTGGCCGCACTGACCGCGGAAGCCGGGAATGACCTGAGACGGCAGTTTAAGGACAGGGAAGTGAAAAAGGTGTACCTCGCGCTGGTCGAGGGCGTCATAAAGGAAGATTCCGGGGAGATATCAGCCCCCATAAGGAGGTCCAGTAAGGATCCCACCATGATGAGGGTAGGCTGGAGCGGTTCCAGGCCATCGGCTACGCGTTTTACGGTAAAAGAAAGGTTCGGTAACGGGACTTTCGTAGAAGTCTACCCGCTGAGCGGGCGGACTCACCAGATAAGGGTGCATATGTCCTATACGGGGTACCCGATTATCGGCGACACGAAATACTCGGGAGGAATGATGGCGGCCCCCAGGCAGATGCTCCATGCCTGGCAGATATCCTTCTCGGACCCCGGTACCGGCCGGAGAGTACACTACGAGGCGCCTGTACCCGAAGACTTCTCAAGCATTCTCTCCAGTCTGAAGAATTCTTGAAAAAAGTATATAAAAATGTATAATAACTGTTTTATTATCCATATATGAAAAACAGCAAATTCCAGGATGTAATAGAAAACAAGGATAAAACCGGCACCCTGATAGTGATATCCGGGCCTTCCGGCGCGGGTAAGTCCACTTTATGCCGCATGCTGGTAGACGATCTTGCGGATTCGGTGTATTCGATATCTACGACCAGCCGGCCGCCGCGGCCGGGCGAGACCGATAAAAAGGACTACTTTTTTATCTACGAAGGCGAGTTCAAGAAACTCATCGAAGATAAAAAACTCCTGGAATGGGCGATCGTGCACGGGCATTATTACGGCACGTCAAAAGACTTCATAGAGAAGAGCCTTAAGAGCAGGAAATACGTCATACTGGACGTCGATGTCCAGGGCGGCGTTCAGATAAGGAAGGAATACCCGCGCGCAGTTCTGATCTTTATCATGACGCCGACAATGAAGGAACTTGAGAAGAGGCTCACGGGGAGGAAGCAGGATTCCGCCGGCGAGATAAAGAAAAGGCTGGAGAATTCCTATAAGGAGCTGGATTACATAGAAAATTACGGATACCTTGTGATAAACGACAGGGTGCAGGAGACTTTGAATATACTGAAGTGCATAGCGGAAGCGGAAAAGCATAAAATATGATGGAGGTGGATGAGTGGACAGAGATACGATGAGAATCCTATACGACAAGATAGAGAACCCGTGGGAATTTATTGTAAAGGCATCCAAGGAGTACAAGGAGGAGTTCAGGAAGACGTCAAAGATAGGCAATCCTCCCAAGCTCGAAGATATAATGATCAAGGTGCTGGCAGGAGAAATGGCTGCCGAGAACGAGAAGAACCAGCCTGATAAAGGTAATGGAAAGAAAAAAGAAAAAAAGGAATCCGATAAAAAGAAAAAATAACGCCAGTATACTTCTCGGCGTTACCGGGAGCATAGCGGCATACAAGGCCGCGTACCTCGCGTCGCTGATGAAGAAAAGGGGACACGGCGTGAAAGTCGTCATGACCCGCGCCGCTGAGGAATTCATAACCCCGCTTACCTTCAGCACTATAACGGGCGAAAAAACATATACCGGACTCTTCGATAACGACCGATCAAATGAAAATCATACATCGCTGTCGGCCTGGGCCGACATAATAGTGCTGGCTCCGGCGACGGCCGATTCGATAGCCAGGATATGCCACGGTATCGCCGACGACCTGCTGACCTCGGTAGTGCTGGATTTTCCCGGACCGGTAGCGGTCTTCCCGGCAATGCACAGCAACATGTGGAATAATCCCGCGACGAAGGAAAATGTAGAGAAGCTGAAAAAAAGGGGTATGGCCGTGATCGGGCCGGCCTCAGGCGCACTCGCGGGAGGGAAGAAAGGTACGGGAAGGATGATCGAGCCGGAAGATATACTGTCCGCAGTCGAAAAAATATTAAAAACAGCCCGCTAGAACGGGATCTGAACAGCAATTTATCAATGAATCTGAAAGGAATAAACATCCTGATAACGGCAGGTCCGACCCGTGAGATGTGGGATACCGTAAGGTATCTTACCAACCTGTCTTCAGGAAAGACCGGTATGGCAATAGCGGAAAAAGCGCGCGAGTGGGGCGCGTCGGTAACGCTGGTGTCGCAGGTAAAGCCCGCCGATACGAGAGGAATGAAATACATTAAGATAGAGAGCGCGCTCGACATGTTCAGGGCTGTAAAGAAGGAGTTCTTATTATGCGATGTTTTCATATCTTCGGCGGCGGTCTGTGATTTCAGGCCGGTCAGGTCGAAGAGGAAAATAAGCAAAACATCCCGGGTGGAATGCATAAGGCTCGCCAGGAACCCGGATATACTCAGATGGGCGGGCTCAAGGAAAGGCAGACGCGTAATAGCCGGTTTCGCGCTGGCCGACAGAATGGATGTTGAAAAGGGACTGAGGAAGATGAAAGACAAGAAATGCGACATCATGATAATAAACGCGGTCTCCAATCTGGGCGCGTCTAAAAAAAGTTTCAAAATGGTAGGCCCGGAAAGCAGTATGTCGGAATATAGGAACGCCGCCCTCGGCAGGATGGCCGGCGTAATACTTGGAAAATGCCTTCAGCTGACAGGGAAAAGATAAGAAAATACCTGGAATTCAGGCGGGATGCCGGGGATGAGGGGTTCTGGATCGGCAGGAGACCCGGTAAGGCTCGTTCGAAAGAGAATGCGGCCGGCGGCTCTGCCGGAGGGCTCGATATGGTCAGGAAGGAAGTACTGAACTGCAGGAAATGCGCGCTCGGTTCGCAGCGGCTCAACGCCTGTTTCGGGGACGGCAATGAGAAAACCGGTATAATGTTCATAGGGGAAGGCCCGGGTTTCGAAGAAGACCACAGGGGCCACGTATTTGTCGGGCGCGCGGGAAAACTGCTGGATAAGATAATAAGCACTACGCTCGGACTGGAACGCAAAGACGTGTTCATAACGAACATAGTAAAATGCCATCCGATGAAAGACCCTTCTAATCCCGAGAAAAGGATGAATGACAGGCCCCCTTCGGAGGACGAAATAGCGCAGTGCATTCCGTACCTGAGGCGGCAGATAGAACTCATATGTCCCCGGGTCATCGTGGCGCTGGGCTCGCCGTCAGCAAAAACTTTACTCGGGACTACCGAGGGCATAACGAGGCTGCGCGGGAGGGTCTTCGACCTGGAGTTCAACGGCGTAAAAGTAAAGCTCGTGCCGACCTACCATCCGGCATACCTTCTCAGGAACCCGACGAAAAAATCGGAAGTATTAGAGGATACAAAGATCATCAGGTCACTGCTTTGAAGTACATATATGTAGTGTTCCCTATACCGGTATACAGGGAATTCATATACTGTACCCGGGACGGCATAGGGGTGGGTTCCAGGGTCAGGGCGCCTTTTGGAAAAAGTTTCAGGACCGGCTACGTGACGAGAGTCTCGGATATCCCCCCGGATGCCGGCTACGGCATCAAGGAAATCCGCGAGGTTATAGACAGGGAACCTGTGCTCTCCCGGGGACTTATGGAGCTGGCGTACAGCATGAGCAGCTACTACGTGATGACGCCGGGAGAGGCGCTGGGTGCGATACTCCCTCCCGCCCTGAGGCCTGCCAAGAGAAAGACCGGGACACTCCCAGCCGCCGAAGGGAAGGAAGAAGGCTTCGTGCTCTCGGCCCAGCAGGAAAAAGTAATTAAGCCGATACTCGAAAAAGCCCGAAGCGGGGAAGCGGGCAGGTATCTCCTCCACGGGGTAACCGACAGCGGGAAGACGGAAATATACATCAATGTAATCACAGAGATGATAAAGGCAGGCAGGCAGGTCATAATACTGGTCCCGGAAATTGCCATTACCACACAGCTTATAAACGTCCTGAGAAAAAGGTTCGAACCCGATACGATAGGCGTCTGGCACAGCCGCATATCGAACACGCGGAAGATGACGAGCATAGAGAGCATGACGGCCGGCAGGATAAAAGTCCTCATCGGGCCCAGATCCGCGGTATTCGCGCCTTTCCCGAAGCTGGGAGCGGTCATAATAGACGAAGAGCAGGACAGCTCGTACAAGCAGGGCAGCTCTCCTTATTACGACGCGCGGCACGTGGCGGAAGAAAGATGCCGCATAGAGAAAGCGATCCTGATCCTGGGTACGGCCACGCCCGGTATCGAGACCATGTACCGCTGCGAAAATAAAGAGATAGATTATCTGAGGATAACGGAAAGGATACACCAGCAGGATTTCCCTAGACTCGAGATAGTGGACATGAGGAAAGAATACGCCGGAGGCATGAGGGGGGCCATATTCTCAAAACATCTGATAGACGAGATGACCGGCACCCTTGAGTCCTCCAGGCAGATCATGCTGTTTCTGAACCGCAGGGGTTATTCTCCCTCCATCATCTGCGGCGCGTGTTCTGAAGCAATGAAATGCCAGGATTGCGGCATCACGCTGATATACCATTCGAACGTAAAGAAAGCGCTCTGTCACATATGCGGGAAGAAGTATGATATCAGCGCGGAGTGCCCTTCCTGCTCAGGGACCCGGTACAAGCTCCTGGGATTCGGGACCGAACGGGTGGAGAAAGCCCTGGAAAAGATATTTCCCGAAGCGCGGACTGTCAGGATGGACTTCGATACGATGAATAAGAAGGGAATGGCCGATAAGATATATACCGGTTTTAAAAACGGCCAATACGATATACTGATAGGCACCCAGCTCATCGCGAAAGGATGGGATTTCGCGGGCGTGGACCTGATCGGCATAATAAACAGCGACATAGGCCTTATGAACCCGGATTTCCGGGCGGCGGAGAGGTGTTATTCGCTGATGAAGCAGGTGTCCGGAAGGGCGGGCAGGGGAGAGCACCGCGGCAAGGTGGTCCTGCAGACTTTCAATCCCGCCAATTATGTCATTTCCGCCTTATTTGAAAAAGATTATAAAAAATTTTATGATAAGGAGATCGAGATAAGGAAGGCATCGTGGTATCCGCCGTTCTGCAGGCTTGTCAACATAGTGAGCAGCAATGAAACGGAAGATAAGGCACTCAGGGACATCAAAAGCTGCTGCGAATACCTGGCCGGGAACGCGAAAAGCCTGAAGATACTGGGGCCCGCGCCGGCCCAGAGATACAGGGTGGCCGGGAAATACAGGTGGCAGATACTTTTAAAATATGCCGACTGCGAAGCGCAGATACTCAAGGACAGGCTCAGGCAGATGTGTTCCCGCCGGTTCAGAAGCAGGATAAAGATAGACGTAGACCCCCAGGATATGCTGTAGAATACGTATCTCGTGAAGAGCGAAAGGCAAAACGTCTGCTGGATATAATAAGTCATATGCCGGTTTAGAGGTAACGGATGAATGAATCACGGGTCATAAATGGAAAATCAAGGATATCTTCCGGATGGAATCCTATGCCGGGATACTGCATCTATATATTAATTGATTAAAGCGTGAGGATTAAATGGAACTCAGGATATACCCGGACCCCATATTGAGGAAGAAGAGCGAGAAAGTCGTCAAGGACGATCTGGATAAAATATACAGCGAGATGGTCACGGCGATGATAATCTTCAAGGGTATAGGGCTCGCCGCGCCGCAGATAGGGCTGGATAAGAGCATAGCCGTTATATCCGAGCAGGCTTCGGATGACATGAATAAGCCGCTTATCCTGGTAAACCCCGTGATACTCGAGCGGAAGGGCGAGCAGTCTATCGAAGAGAGCTGTCTGAGCGTAAAAGGGGTATCGGCCCATGTGCCCCGTTCGGCAGTGGTTAAGATCGAGACCGGCCCGGACGAAGAGCGCGGCATAATAATAGCCAGCGGGCTTCTGGCTATAGTAATACAGCATGAGATAGACCATCTCAACGGGATACTTTTTCCCGACAGGCTCGGGTTCCTGAAAAGGAGATGGGCTCTCATCAAAGCGGGGTGGAAAAAGAAGCATGGGCAGAAGGATTGATACGGTATTCTTTTCCGGGAGCAGAACAGGATGCAGCTACCTGGATTCGCTCGCCCGCAATGAGAACATAAACCTCAGGCTGGCGGTTACCGGGCCGGACAAGCCCGCGGGCAGGGGGAGGAAGATAAAGAAGAACCCGGTAGCCGAATACTGCGCGGATAATGGCATAGCCTGCGTACAATCCGCGGATATAAACCTTCCGGAATCCGCCGATATGCTCGGGAAACTTGACGCCGAGATCGCCGTGGTGGTGGATTACGGTCAGATATTCTCGGGCAGGATACTCGGACTTTTCAGATCTGGGGCCTATAACATACATTATTCGGTCCTCCCTGACCTGAGGGGCCCGGCGCCCGTCAGGTGGGCTCTCATGAAAGGGTACAGGCAGACCGGGGTCACGCTCATGGTCATAAACGAGAAGATCGACCATGGCGGCATGATATCCCGCAAGGTCCTTGATGTCGGGGATGAGGACGATTACGGGTCGCTCAAGGAAAAACTGACGCGTGAGGGCGTGATACTTATCGAAGAACTGATCGGGAAGCTTTCGGCTGGCGAGGAGATAGGGATCGAAGCCCAGCAGGAAGCATCGGAATACGCATACGCGTCCAAGATCGCAAAGAGCATGACGAGAATAGACTGGGCCGAACCGGCCGCGTCGGTAGTAAACAGGATAAGGGCGCTCAGCCCGGAACCGGGAGCTTATACGCGGATGGGCAGGGAAAAAGTCCGCATAAAGATATTCTCGGCACGCATGAGCGGCGAGGCCGTCCCGGGACGCCCTGGAGAGATAATAAGGGCCGGGAAAGACCGGTTCTCCGTTGCCGCGGGTGATTCAGCAGTCGATATACTGCTTGTCCAGCCGCCCGGAAAGAGGGTTATGAAAGCAGGCGAGTTCATGGCCGGTCACAAGGTAGAAACAGGAGAGATGCTGTCATGAAAATATCCGAAAGGCCCGGGGGCGTCTGTTACCAGGTTCTCGTAACCGATTCGGTCATGGTTATTGCCGGGATATGCGGCATTATCTTCTCATCTAACATCATCATACGGTCGGCCTCGCTGGTCCTGGCGGCGCTGGGGACGCTGGGCCTGGCGGCGGCTCTCGGCGCGGAAAAATTGATTCCCGTTCCGGGGCTGGTTAAAAGATGGATGCTGTTTAATATAGACCTCAGTCTCAACATGCTTGTGTCGGGAATACTCGGGACCGACAGGGACCGCCTGTACCGGAACTATATATACGCGAACAACAGGATGAACAGGAAGGTCTCGGGCAGGGTGATGGTGCTGCTGCCCAAGTGCATACAGAATTCCGAGTGCACAAAGAACCTCGAGGCCGATGTAAACAATTGCGCGGGCTGCGGTAAATGCCAGGTGTGCGATGTGATAAGGATAGCCGGCCGCGCCGGGTATCCCGTGGAACTGGTCAGGGGCGGAAGGCTCGCGGTAGAAAAAGTGAAAAAGATGAATCCCGACAGCATAATAGCCGTGGCGTGCGAATACGAGCTGGCCGAGGGTATAAAAGCGGTTGTGAGAAAACCTGTGATGGCGGTTAAAAACACGAGGCCTTCAGGCCCGTGTATAAATACCAGGATAGATATTAGCGACCTGGAGGACCTGATCGGTTCCCCGGGTCCCGAGGAGGAAAAAAATGCTCAATAATATTAAAACAGTCATGCTCCTGGCCGTGATGACGGCCCTTCTTTTGGCAATAGGACAGCTTGCTGGAGGAAGGTCGGGGCTGGTGATAGCCCTGGTCTTCGCCCTGCTTTTTAACTTTTTTTCATACTGGTACTCGGATAAACTTGTACTGGCCATGTACCGGGCCGTACCAATGGACGTAAAGAAATACCCGGGCATAGGAAGCGCGGTCGAGGAACTGTCTGCGAACGCAGGCGTACCCGTTCCCCGCATATACGTTATACCGCAGGATATCCCGAATGCTTTTGCAACCGGCAGGAACCCGGCTAACAGCGCGATAGCGCTGACGGAAGGCATCCTGAGGAGCATGGACCGGAACCAGCTTAAAGGGGTGATTGCGCACGAGATGTCGCATATAAAACACAGGGATATTCTGATTTCAACGGTCGCCGCGACGCTGGCGGGGGCTATAGGGTTTCTGGCGTCTATGGCCAGGTGGGCAATGATATTCGGCGGCGGAAGGAGAAACGACAGGAACGCGGGCGCATTGGGGCTCATAGTGGCCGCGGTGGTGGCGCCGCTGGCAGCGATGATAATCCAGATGGCCGTCTCCAGAAGCAGGGAGTTCGAGGCCGACAGAGAGGCGGCTGTCATAAGCGGCAACCCGGCTTTTTTGATCGGTGCGCTCAGAAAACTGGCGGGATACAGCGAAAAGATAGAAGTGAAAAACGGGAATCCGGTCACAGCGCATCTTTTCATTGTGAACCCGTTCAAGTTGTCGGGAATAAGAAAGATGTTCTCTACCCACCCGGCGGTAGAAGAACGCATAAAGCGGCTGGAATCATACCGTGCTTAGGCGCGCGGCAGTACTGGCGGCCCTTTTGGGATGCGCGGTAACGGCAATGGCTGAAAAAAACGATATCATTACGAAAGAGCTTTCCAACGGGCTGAAGACGGCTCTGTGGGAAAACCACCGGTCGAAGGCTGTAGAGATAAGAATATATATAAAAGCCGGGAGCGTGTACGAACAGGAATATCCCGGTTCGGGCATATCCCATTTTCTCGAACACCTGACGGCCGAAGGACCCACCCTGAAGAAGACCAAGGGAGAAGTCGACGCGCTTATGATGAAATTCGGGAACGTCTTCAATGCCTATACTTCGAACGGGCATACCTGCTATCACATGACCACTACCAGGGAACATTATCCCGAGGCGCTTGAACTCATGGGAGAACTCGTATTCGAGAACCTGATAACTCCCGAAGCATTCAGGAGGGAGCAGGGAGTGATAATGAGAGAGATAGAGAAATCCGACGAGGAGCCGAAGAAGCGCCTTTACAAGCTGTCTTCGGAGAACCTCTACAGGGTGCATCCTTCGAGGTTCCCGGTGATAGGCTACAGGGAGCTGTTCGCGAAGCTCACCCTGGAGAACATAAAAGACTATTACCGGAAAAAATACGTGCCGAACAACGCCCTTCTAGTAGTGGGAGGAGATATAGACGCCGGGAAAACGGCGGATATGATAGACAGGAAATACGGCGCGTACGAAAGGAATTTTTACGAACCGCCGGCCCTGCCGTCGGAACCGGATCTCACCGGCATCAGGGAGAAGACGGGGTACATGGATATAGAAGGCGCCTATATGATGCTTGACTGGCTGACGATCCCCATAGACCATCCGAACCTTTACGCTCTGGATCTTCTGAGCGAGATACTTACCAGCGGCACCAACTCGCGCCTGGTCAGGATACTTAAGGAAGAAAAACAGATGGTTAACGCGGTAAAAACGTATTCATACACACCCGAGTACGGTAAGGGGGATTTCTCGGTATTCATAAAGACTGCGGATCCCTCATCATTGTATCAAGCTGAAAGGGAAGTGCTCGGAATAATAAAGGACGTGGCGGAAAAGGGCGTGACTCGGGAAGAGCTGGACAAGGCCAAGAAGCTCGAGGTCTCCGACCTTCTTTTTTCCAGGACTTCCGTGACCGGTTATACTTCCAGGATCGGGTCTGATGTGATCTCGACGGGGGATGCCGGTTTTTCCGGCAAATACCTGGAAAATATAAAAAGGGTCACATCGGAGGATATAAGGAGGGTGGCTGCCAGGTACCTTGCGCAGGACAGGTATTCCAGGGCGGTGCTCCTGGGTAAAACGGGTGATGCGGGAGTCACCGCTTCCGGGAACAACGGGCAGGAAAGCGAGCCCGAAAAGATCGAACTTGAAAACGGCATGAGGATAGTATTAAAGAGGCTGCCCGGTACCGGCGTGATAAATTATGCCGTGTTCATAAAAGGAGGAGCCACTTATGACAGGGTGTACGATACCCCCGGTCTCTTCCGGTTCTATGCCAATATGCTCTCCAGGGGTTCGGGGAAATACACCAGGGAAAGACTGGCAGACGAGTTCGAACGCATGGGTGCCGAATTTTCGGTCTCGAGCGGTAATAACACCCTGTACCTCGAAGCCGCGTCGCTGTCGGAAGACTACGCTAAAATGACTGACCTCATACGCGATATAATCTTCAATCCCCGGTTCGCGCAGGACGAGATAGAAAAAGCCAGGAAACTGACGCTCGAATCCATAGAACAGCAGAAGAACGACTGGTACGAAGAAGCTTACCTGAACTTCGTGCGGCATGTTTTTCCTTCAGATTCACCGTACTCGCAGAGCATAAAGGGGACCGCCGAGAGCGTAGGGGGCATAACTTCCGAAAAACTCAGGAAAATCCACGGGGACTTTATGGTGCCCTCGAACATAGTTATATCGGTAGCGGGAGATTTCGAGATCGCTGCGATGAAGGAGCACCTGAGCCGGGCTTTCTCCGGCGTGAAAGGGGCGCAGACCGCTCTGCCTGATTATCAGGCCGGCGCGCTGTCTCCGGATAAGCCTGTTGTAAGGAATTATTCGACCGGAAAGGACCTGGCTGTGATATTCTACGGGTTCCCTGCGGCGACCGTATTCGATATCGAAGACAGAACGGCCCTCGAAGCGGTGGACGTCATAATGTCAGGAGGCAGTTATCCCGGCGGATGGCTGCATGACAGCCTGAGGGGAAAGGAGCTCGTGTACGTGGTGCACGGACAGAACGTCAACTACATAAAGGCGGGCTGTTTCTTCATATACGCGGCGACAACCGCGGAAAAATACAAGAGCACCTACTGGGAAATAGAAAATGCCGTTCAGAAGATGAAGTCGGGTAAGTACACGGACAAGGAGATCGAGACCGCGAAAAACCTCATAATAACGGAGGATCTGCTTGCCAGGCAGACGCCCATGTCGCAGGCCAGGGATTACGCGCTCAACGAGATACTCGGCTTCGGCTACGATTTTGAACGCGATTACGCGGAAAAGATAAAAAACGTTACAAGGAAAGACATAGAGTGCGTTGTAAAAAAATATTTCAGGAATCCCGTAGCCGTAATAACTTCCCCTGAATAGAATAGCTTCCGCCGGACCGCTGTTATATCAGTGAATTCAGCACTATCCCGGTGGGGACCTTGGGAAAGAAAAAAGTAGATTTTCTGGGCATCGTTTCGTCCCTGTCGGCCGTTTCCTTTATCTGGGAGAAACTCACCGGGCTCAGGAAAAAAGCCGCCTGGCAGCCGTCTTCTACGGAGCGGCGCGCAAGCTCCGGGATGTCCCGGTCACCGGGTATGTAGCGCAGCATATCGCAAGATTTTATCTTTTCCTCGGTAAGTCCCAGGTAGGGTTCGAGGATGTTCCTGTGCAGGAACTCCACATCTATGACACCGGTGCCGGCCGGTATCCCCAACGTGTAAAAATTCGGGTTGTGAAAAATCGTTATCTCTCCAGGCAAAGGCACCCGGGCGTCGCCGGATTTCATTACCTTGAAATCAACAGAGACGTTATCCAGCATATTCTCAACCTTGCTGTCCTGCATGTTTTTCAGGTACCTGTGATAGGGCAGGATGAGGATCTCCGTGTCCGGGACAAGGAACATCATGGTGGATTCGTAACTGTCTTCGGGAGAATACATGCCCGCGTTTTTTCTCATGAATTTCCTGTACTCCAGCATGGTGTGGTACCTGTGGTGCCCGTCGGCTATGTAGAGGACTGTCTCGCCTATCATTCCGAGGAATTCCGGGTCTTTGACGAAATAAAGGCGGTTTATTATGCCTTCGGGAAAAGTGAACTCGTAGAGCAGGTTGGAAGGCGTCATGGTCTTTTTCATCGAGCCGGTTATGATGCCTTGGGCGTCTCCGAAAACGGCGAATATGCTGCCTATGTTAAGCCCGGTGGACATGGTCAGCTTCAGGCGGTCTTCTATCGGAGCCGCCTTGGTCTTCTCGTGCCTCCTGATGGAGGTGTAGGAATCGTCCAGTCCCACGCAGGCCAGGATGCCCGTCCTGGAATTGCCGCCCCAGGACTGGCACAGCACGTACGCCCCGCAGTCTTCTTCCGTGATCAGTATCCGCTCTTCAAGGAATTCCCTGTATATGCGCGCAGCGTTTTCGTATTTAAGGTCGCCGTCGCCTTCGGGTTTCTGTATGTGAACGATATTGAAACGGCTGCTCCTCAGCTTCCTGTCAGTCTCGTCACCGTAATTGAAGACGTCGTAAGGAGGGGCGACGCAGCTGCTTATATCGACCTTATCCGGGTTGTATCTGATTCCCTTAAACGGCAGTATCCTGTTTATCATCGTATTTCCCGCAGAATTTCCAAGAGCTTTCTGTAGTTATCGTCCTTTCTTTGCTGATAGGCAATTGTAGCATATTTTTCCGCTTCTTTGTATTCTTTTCTGTAATAATGGCATACGGCTGCCATGTAGTACGTGCCGTGCTCGGCCAGGCCGTTTTCTATGAGTTCCGAAAGAGGGACCAGCGCCTGCTCCCATCTCTTCCTGTCTATCTGCTTGGCCGCACGCGAAAGGAGGGATCTGCGGTAAGCCGAGACTACGGGGTTTGAAGGTGACGTGCCCGTTTCCGCTTTTGCGGGCAGTATCTCGTACAGGTACACGCCTTTATAGGAATAAAGTTCCCTCAGGTAAGAGTTCCAGAAGCCGCCGAGTATCTCAAGATCGCTGCGTGAAAAATACAGGTTACCGTAGCCGGAGTTCCTGACAGTCTCGGGCTCGTTTACAACTATATGCGTGAAGCCGTCTTTTACCAGGACTGAACGAAGCCCGGCGGGATCCGGCGCGCCCCGGATGTATTCTATGAGCGGGTTAAGATTCTGTGCGGATGCGCACAGGAATTTCCTGTCGATATACAGGCATTTCGCGTCGCCCGAGATAAGCACCCTGGCGTCCCGCGGAAGGTTCCTGTTTATGTAGCCGTAGACGGCGTATGACGGGTTGGGGTAACCGGGCTGCGAATCCGAAAGGAAAGAGTCCCTGTCTATCGCCCCGGTTAGCAGGGAAAAAGGCCTGTACATAAGGTCGGCGACCGGCAGTGACATCAGGAAATTGCATAAAACGAGTATGAAAAACAGGAAAACCAGCGCGTTCCGGAAAACCCTGCTGCGGATGCCCGTGCGCTCTATGGCATAACCGGCCATTACGCCTAGCGCCGGCACGGCAGGGGTGTAATATTTTATCCTGGAATCCGAGAAGAGCGCCCAGAAAATGTATGAAAAAACCGAAAAGACGATCAGGTCGCCTATGACCCCGGACCCTTCATCTTTTCTCAACAGGAGGACAAGGGGCAAAAAGAGAATGAAGACGGAGCCTATCATGTAATAATCCGGGGAGGCGAACTCGGGATCTCCGCCGCCCTTGACGCTCAGCTGCCAGGGAAGGCTCAGAACGGATTTCAGACCTGTAGTCTTGCCTGCCGGGTCGGAAAAGAAATCTATGGAGTTGCTGCTGTTGATAGCGTAGGGGTACCTGACTTTTATCCTGCCGGAAAAGAAAGGATGAACCGGGTTGCCGGATTCCAGGTAATTCTTAAGCATCCACGGGGAAAAGACTGCGATAGAAACGCCCAGCCAAAGCGCCGCTTTCCCGGCCGCATTCCTGACAGATGTTTTAAACGCGCCGACGGTAAATATCCCGAGCATGCCGAAAATGAAAAATGCCGAGGTATACTTGGTTCCCATGCCGAGCCCGGCGAATACGGCGGAGAGCAGCAGCCACTTTCTGCCGCCGGGGGACTGCTCCCGCAGGGCGTTAATGAGAAAAGAGAGGCTCGTGAAGATGAAAAAGGCCAGCCCTATATCGTTGGTCGCGGTCCATGACCTGATTATGACCGTCGGCGTTAGATAAAAAGCGGCCGCTGCGAGAATAGCCGCCGGCATGCTCTTTAAGTGCCTCAGGCAGAAATTGATTATGGAGAAGACGAGCAGGATGCCGAAAGCCCAGTTCAGAAGCTTCGCTATCATGAAGTCTTTGAGTATTATTCCCATAGTATACAGCATGGATACAGCAAGGGGATAGCTTGCGAGTATCTTGTACGGAAGAGGAAGGATCCTGTGATATACCCTGTAGTAATTGGGCATGCCGAGGTGGTAGTTGAGGGAGTCGTAGAACATCTCCGGGGTAAAGCTCATCAGAAGGTTGAAAATGGCAGCGGCGCAGAGCAGGAAAGCTATAATCTTTATTCCGGCCGAGAGTTTCCTGTACGGTCTGATATCCAGTTCCCGGGAGCCTGATATGAATTCGATTATTCCCGGCACGGCAAGAGCGGCCGTCAGCAGAAAGAAAACCGGGGCATAAAGAAGACCCAGCTCGCCGATAAACAGCGTAAGGTATGACAGCGCCCCGAGTCCCAGCCCTGTGTATAAAACCGCTTCTTCTGCAAAACCGCCTGGTTCCGGGCTGAAAAGCCGGGTTATCCTCTTGCCGATAAAGAAGGCGGAGGCCAGTATGGCCGCAAGGATCATGACTGAATACATGTACCCGGAGGCCAGAAAGAGAAACCTGGCGGGCTCTATTTTCCCCGCGGCGGTAAAAAAACGGGATAAACCCGGATTTATGCCGTGGTACCTGAAAAAACTGCCCAGCACCGCGTACGCCCAGGCGGCAAAAGCCGCGTAAAGGACAGCCGTGGGTATCCTGGTGATATCAGCCTGTTTTTTCCTGTCTTTCATGATTCCACCATCTGCACATCGCCTGCGGGGTGGTGACCCAGGCCCCGTCCTTCTTTGCTTTTTCTATTATACTTCTGAGGAGACCGTATCTCTCCTTTTCTTCCGAGGGATTGATGTACCTGAAATGCCAGTTCACTGTCAGGACCCCGTGGGTCTTTTTTATCCTGTCGGTTATGTCACCGATGATTTTCGAGCCCGAATCCGGATCAACCGAGCGGTATGCGAGCGCGGTGTCCATTATATGAAGAGGCAGCTCGAGCAGGATTTCCCGGGCGCCCGGGCCTGCCGCCAGGCAGAAAGGGAAAGCCGTCCCGCATCTGAAGGCGCTGGTAAAATTGAATCCCATCGTGGAGTCATAGAGCAGTCCGGATTCAAGCTGTATCGCGGGCGTGTCTTCGCAGAAGGCCAGGTAATGGTTCCTCGCCCCGATATCCGCTGTCTTGGGATGGTTTATTATCTTCCTCAGGGAGGACAGCTCCTTTTTAAGCTGACGGGCGTCGCAAGCCGCCGTGAATGACGGATGTATACCCGGTTCTACGGGACCGTCAAGAAGTTCCTCGACCCGGACTTTAATCTTTTTCAGACTGTAAGTGCCGAATAAGTTCCCCGGGCCCAGTTTAAAGAGCTTGCGTATGTCCGTCTTCTCCTGCAGGATGAAAAGGGTAAGAGGGACGCCGCAGTCCGACGCAAGCTGACGGAGCCTGCCGAAATTACAGTAACTGTTCCTTGCCGGAAACAGGAACGCTGCCAGACAGTCGCGCAGGAGAACGGGAAACGCGCTGAAGTACTTTTTTCCCTTTAGAGCCGCTGCTGCGCCCTGGTAGGTCTTCCTTATCCTGTCCATATCATGTGTGACGATCAGGGCGTAACTCTGCCCCGAGGGATAGAGCGGCGCAGGTTCGGTGCCGAGCTCCGAGGCGATATCGGCATAGACGGAGTCTACCCAGGGATCCTTCAGGGCGTCATTGATCCCTTTATAATTTTCCGACAGCGGGAAATATAAAGACGAGGCGATGAGGCGGAACTTTTCCATCAGGCTGCCGTTGATCCACTTGAAACAGGCATTTTCCGCGGAAAATGCCTCTTCAATATACCGGCGCCTTCCGGTCCATAGAGCCCAGCTGCGCACGGCGTTCAATAGATATTTTCCCGTCATAGGTCCAGGGGCCCCGGCTGGTCTTTACTGAAATCCGCGATGAACATGTCGTGCCACAGGGTGAATCCCGCCATGACCCAGAGATTGAAGTAATGCCACCTCATGCCGGGATCCGGCCTGGCGTCAAGCACCTGCCTGATCCACCGGTATGAGAATAGTCCCTGGCTTTCGACCCTGTCCCTGGTCAGGACGGAGCCGGCTATCGTCTTCAAATCCTTGGAAAACTGGTAATAGGGGTTGAAGGAAAAACCCCATTTTTTCTTGCTGAGTATCCGTCCGGGCAAACGGTCCGTGACAGCTTTTTTAAGTATCTTCTTTTTCCTCAGGAAAGAATATTTCATGGGAGTGGGTATGGAGAGGGCGAATTCCACAAGTTTTCGGTCGAGGAGAGGCACCCTTACTTCCAGTCCGTGTGCCATCGATACGCGGTCTTCCGTGAGGAGGAAATCGTTTATAAGCTTGGTCTTCATCTCCAGGAGCAGCAGCTCTCCGATGATATCGCGGCTGCCCGGATCGTAGAAACCCCCGAGAGTCCTGTATGAAAGGTCGTCAGCGGCATACTTGCCGCCGAATATAGACGAAGTCAGGTATCGGCTGTGGTCAAAACAGTTTCTTAGAAGAGAGTAGGACCTGAGGGGATCGAAAAGCGAAAGAGAAAGATCCATTATCCTGAATTTCTTGTCCAGCGACGGGTTACGGAGCGCCGACTGAAGGACGGAGTTCATGCTGAACAGGTGCTTCGATGTCTTCATCCTGGCAATGCCGGCAAGAAGAGCGCAGGGATACAGTATATCGTTATTGATATATCCCGCGAACAGCTCGTCGCCGCCGAGGCCGGACAGCACTACCTTAACGTGCCTGGAAACATGCTTTGCAAGGAGGTACCCCTGGATGCAGTTGACCTTGGGTTCTTCCACATGCCAGATCACTTCGGGAAGGAACCTCAGCGGATTCTCCCCTAC
Organism: Elusimicrobiota bacterium; assembly: GCA_016934855.1. GTDB lineage: Bacteria > CG03 > SLGR01 > SLGR01 > JAFGSA01 > JAFGSA01. Next base: position 5,422 of record JAFGSA010000041.1, on the reverse strand, counting down.
GCGGAGATTCGTGTGGTTAATTCCGATGTGTGCTGCCGCGATAGCGGCGTCTTCTCCCTCGTCGGTCGGTTCTCCGAAATTCATGCAGAAAGACCTTATCCGGCTGTTGTGGCCGGCCGCAAAAGAGGCCAGGGTGGCCGAATCCATGCCGCCCGACAGATAGAGCCCGACCTCGACATCGGATACCAGGTGTCTTTTGACAGATTCATCTATATGAGAGAGCAGCCGTTCGGCGGCTTCTTCGGAGGAAGCGGGCTTATCCGCTGCGTGTCTACCCAGGGAAAAATATTTTCGGGTAGAGGCGGTGCCGTCCTTAGATACAGTGGTCACCGATCCCGGATCGATCCTGCGGATACCTTTGAAAAGGGTGTCGTTGCCGGGTATATATCTGAGGTTCATGAAAACACGGAAGGCGTCCTCGTCCAGCTGCCTGGCGAAATCAGGCAGAGCGAGGAAAGGTTTGATGTTGGTCGAGAAAAATATCCCGCCCTTGTAGCGGGCAATATGCAGTGGTTTGATGCCCAGGTGGTCCCTGGCGAGTATGCAGACATTCCTGGATCTGTCTATTATCGCCACCGCGAACATGCCCAGGAACTTTTCGAAGCAGTCTTCCTTCCATGTCTGGTAGGCGCGCAGTATGACCTCCGTGTCCGAACGTGTCCTGAAGACGATCCCTCTTTCCTCGAGTTCCGAACGGAGTTCCCTGTAATTATATATCTCGTTGTTGGACACAAGGTATATCAGCCCGTCTTCGCTGACAATAGGCTGGCCGCCCGTCTCCAGGTCGATTACCGACAGCCTGTGGTGCCCAAGTCCCCATGTTTTATCTTCGGTTATAGAATGGTCGTCCGGGCCCCTGTGGCTGATATACCTGAGGAGTCCCTCAAGCCCCACAAGGCCGGAATCGATGTTCCAGTATCCGATTATCCCGCACATGCGCCGTTCATCCCTTTTTCGATCAGTTCCGCGGCGATCCGGTTGATATCGTCCGTACTCTTAACGAAGATTTCGGAACGGGCTTTCCATTCTTTGCCGAAAGCTTTAATATCTCCTATTTTCAGCAGCCTTTCGTGGAGGCTTTCGAAATCCGAGAAATTCTCAAGGAGCCTGTGCCGGGATTCGAGATTCACCATGTTCCCGAGTACGGGGTGCCTCTGGGAAAGGAGGAAAGCGGGGACGCCGAGCATGGATGATTCTACCGCCATGGTAGGGCTCTCGCCTATGAAAATACTGCTGCCCGCGAGCAGGTAGTGAACCTTGTCGCAGTCGAAATCGAGCCTGAATCGGGAATACTCCTCGGGCAGTTCTCTCTGGCTCAGGATGATCACCCTCCCGAACGGCTTCAGGGTTTCAATGAGGCGGTCAAGATCTCCCCTGGTCATCCTGGATATGGACCAGTCGTGAACCGCGTCGTACGCGATCAGCCTCACGACGCAGTATTCCGAGTCCAGGCCGTGGGACTTCCTGAAACCGTAAACGCCTGCGGCGTCAAAATCCTTGAGATACGCAAGTTCCTGAAGCCCCGCGTACCTGATGTGTTTTTTCTTTATGTCCTTCAGGTAGAATCCAGGCGTCACCACAAGAGACGAGAACGGGAAGGATATGCGGTTAGTCAGCGCAGCGTCCTCAGTATCCGTAAAAGTAATGTTCCTTATCCCCGCGAGCCAAGAGGGAAAAGCGGTGGATATGCCGGAGATGCTGGCCGCCAGGACTATTCCGCGTCTCTTTATTATGGAAAATATCCTGATCCACCTGGCCAGGAGCTCCGCCATGAGCCCGGTTTTAGTGGAAGCCGGGTTCCCGAGAGAAATATATTCTATGCCCATGCGGTCAAGCAGCCTGTCAGTCATCTCCTTATTGCGCGTAACGACCGTTATATCATGGCCGTGTTCGCGCAGCAGTCTTATTATGCCCCTGAAAAAATGAGTATGCGCAGGGTGTCCTATCTCTATGAGTATTTTCACTTTGTGACCTTTATCAGGATCCCCGCCCCCCAGGCGGGCCTGCTGCCGCGGCCGAAATACGCAACCATGTTCAGTAAAGGAAAAAGCGGCGCGTACAGGAACCTGTTTTTCTTCCTGGCGCGCGTAACGAGATAGGATATGTTGTTGGTCACGGTCTCGAGAAAACCGTAGGTATAGTGTATATCCGTTATCCGAAAGCCGGCTGATTCCAATTTTTCCTTTATGTCTTCCGCTAGATATCCCGGCCTTACGTGTCCTTCGACGTCGAAGTTGACAGATTTCCCGAAAAAGAGCCACCTGCGGTAATAACCCGGCACATGGAAGATGCCGGTGCCGCCGTTCTTAAGCACCGCGTATATTTTCTTCAGCGCGAGGAGATCGTCTTCTATATGCTCAAGGTTGTCTACGCACAGGACGGCGTCGTACTTAGCTGTTTCCGCAAGTCCAAGGACGTCCTGTACGGAAAAGCTGCAGTTGGATAGCCCGGCCCTGTCCGCTATGGCCGAGGCTTTTTCTACCAGCGAAGGATCACTGTCTATCCCGGTGATCCGGGCGTCAGGTCGGCGCTTGGCTATCTCCATGGAAAAGATGCCGGAGCCGCACCCTACGTCAAGAAGGGAACCGAACCGCATCCCATCTATAACAGGGAGGATCCTCCTGGCTCTTATCCTGAGCCCGCTGACCGGCACGCCGAAGACCGATATGTAGGCTTTTTCCGCCAGCGAAAGCGAGTCATCGTGAACAAGTTCTTTTCCTATCATGGCTGCCTATGAAAGCCTGTTCCTTACCTTTAAAAACCAGTTGAGTATGACGTATTCCACGGGAAAGCCGAAATACCTGTGTCTCCACCTGAGTCCCGCTGTCCAGGTCATGAAGTAATAAAAGGGGAGGAGCCAGAAATTTACATACCTTTCCCTGAGCTTCTTCTTCCAGAAAACGAATCTCGGGATATAGGATATCGCTACCAGCATGCGTTTCTGGCTGCGGCTTATCCAGTCGAAGTTGCAGTTATGGAAGTTGTAATCTATCCAGTCTTCGAGCTTTTCCGGCATCCTGAACCCGTACTCTTTTTTTATTTTTTCTATGAGCGGCGCTCCGGGGTAAGGGGTGTATATGGCCAGCGATGTTATATAGGCGTTCCTGTTGATCGACGTCAGCCTGTCCATGAAATCGTAAGTCTTGAGGCGGTCTTCCTCTGTCTCTCCCGGGATGCCTATCATGAAGCCGCATTCGGGGATGATGCCTGTATCGCGGGTTATGCGCGCCATGCAGACACTGTCTTCGACCGTCTCTTTTTTCTGAAGCATGTCAAGAATCCTCTGGGAGCCGGATTCAACACCGATGGCGAGCGTATCGCAGCCGCTCGCTCTCATCAGCTTGAAGAAATCCGGCCCGTATGACGCAAAGTAGTCCGACCGGCATGTCGTGTACCATCTTATATCATACTTTTTCTCAAGTATGAAGCGGCAGATGGCCTCGACGCGCTGCCTGCTGGTGAAGAAATTATCATCGTAGAAGAATATCGTCTTGACGCCGTACTTCTCGACGAGGCAGGTTATCTCCTCAAAGATCATCGGCAGCGGCTTCGTCCGCCATCTCTGCCTGTTATATACGACGTTGTAACAGTACTCGCAGGGAAACGGGCATCCCCGGCCTATCTGCATGCCGAAATTGTTATACCTGGACATATCGATAAGATGCCAGGCCGGCGGGAGCGATTTGTCCATGTCGAAAAGGTCCGCGGGTCCCGTGTTTACTATTTCCGAACCGTCCCTGTAATATAACCCGGGTACGTCTTCCAGGCGTATCTGCCTGTCCAGAGCTCTCGCCAGAGGGACGACATTATTTTCCCCTTCGCCGGATGCGACAATATCTACGTAGGCGTTCTCCATAACCTGCAGCGGCATGAGTGTGGCGTGTATTCCTCCCCATACCACGGGTACATCGAACCTGCTCTTTATGAACTTCGACGCGTCTATGGCGCTTCTGAGCTGCGATCCGGTCATGGAGCTTATTCCGGCGAACAGGGTATTGTCGTCGATGCTGTCTATGATGGCGTCCTTATAGTCGGGTTCGGTCCGTATGTCTATTATCCTGACTTCGTAGCCAGCTTTTTCGAGATAAGGGGCTATCACCACCAGCGCGAACGGGGTCTGCAGAAAGGTCCTGCTCTGTATCGAGAGCCTGGGGTATATCAGAACTACATTTTTTTTCATACGCTGATCATGAAGTCTTTCTCAGGCCGGCTACCAGGTATTCCCCCCAGAAGCCTGCCAGCTTGTTTATGGCCTTATCTATATAATAAGAAAAATAATATATTTGTATATACCTGTCTTCCGGATCGGGATGTTTGACCCATGAATCCGAAGACTCGAGCTTCAGCCCGTGCCTGCGCGCCTCGCCTGCTATAAGTCCGCGCGTGAAATGAGAACAGTATCCCATCGAGTATTTTTTCAGGAACATGCCCGTCTTTCTTATTACGGTCCTAACGCTCCACAGATTGGGCACGACCAGGACGATCCGCCCGCCTTTATTCAGAACCCTCGCCATCTCCGAGATCCCGGAGCGCCAGAAGGGGCAGTGGTTTATCACCAGGTAGCTCAGGATATAATCGAATTCACCGTCACCGTACGGGAGGTCCCTGACGTCCCCGACCGATACTTTCCCGTAAGCCGAAGCGTGTTCTGCCATCCTGGGGCTGATGTCTATCCCGTAAATATCTCCGGAAAGAGATGAAAACATAGCCATGTGGTTGCCGGGGCCGCAGCCGGCATCCAGTATCTTCGAATTCCTGTCCGGCAGGTACCTGGAGGGAAGAGCGAACCTGTTTATATCCGGCGCCGCGCATTTAATGTAAGAAAGGAACTTGTCGTCCCAGAGCCGGCTGATCTCCCGCGTGCTCTTCAGGTCCTTAAGTCCCATGGTGCCTCGCGAGAAGTTCCGATAGAGCCCAGGCCATCCAGGAGTTGTTCCAGCGCATCAGCAGATACTTTAAGGTAAACAGCCTGTGTTTCCTGTAATAGAAGTATCCCCGGCTGTCCTGCATGCCGGATATGCCCCACAGGGCTATGCTGGAAGCGAGATCCAGGAACGAGCGGTTGAATTTAGAGGCTTTTGCAAAGGTCAATATCCCCTGCGCGGCGCCGTGGATATCCAGAGGATACTTCTTCCTGTCAGTGAGTTTCGGCGCGCCGGAATCGGTAAAAAGCCGGTCAGCGTAGAACTTCAGCCCGTTAAGGTATACGTCCATAAACCCGTAATCCTGCGTGTTCTCGATATAATCTCCTATGCCGTCGAGTATCCCGCCGGTATGGTAGTTGTCGTGTCCGATACCGGAAGTTGATCCCGGGTCCGTGTAATGCCAGGCGTGGTAAGGGGTCTTTCTGGAGACCACCCAGTTGACAAGCGCCCTGGACTCTTCCAGGTAGCGGGCCTGCCGGGTCTCCCCGTAAAGCCTG
>JAFGSA010000040.1 GCA_016934855.1 Elusimicrobiota bacterium | reverse complement strand
TTTGATAATGGATTTGTCCGGAAATCTTAAAACTTATAACTTACAACTTACAGCTGGAGATGTTTGTTATTTGATGCTTGAATATTGATATTTTACAGTCTTACAGCTTATAACTTACAACTTACAGCTGGGCGGGTTTCGGGGGTAGATTCACGAGATGAGGATTTTAAGGGAGGAATGATATTATGATACAGGAAGCTATACAGGATCTCCTCGAAGGAAAAGACCTGGGCGCGCCGATAATGAAAGGTTCCATGGAAGAACTCATGGGCGGGCTGGCAACGCAGTCGCAGATCGGGGCTTTCCTGGCCCTGCTTAGGATAAAAGGGGAGACTGTCGAGGAGATAACCCAGGCGGCTGCGGTCATGCGGGAGAAAGCGTCTTCAATAGATATCAATGGGGTCATACTCGATACTTGTTCGACCGGCGGCTCGGGACTTAACCATCTTAACGTTTCTACCGCGGCGGCATTCGTAGCGGCCGGGGCAGGAGTAAGAGTGGCAAAACACGGGAACCGCGCCGCCAGCGGGAAATGCGGGTCGGCAGACGTGCTCGAAAAACTCGGAGTAAAAATAGACCTGGAACCGGAGCAGGTCAAAAAATGCCTTGAGAAAGCGGGAATAGGGTTTCTTTTCGCTCCGAAATTCCACAAGGCGATGAAACACGCTGCGGGTCCAAGGAAAGAACTGGGCATCAGGACAATTTTTAATATACTGGGCCCGCTGACTAACCCGGCTTCCGCGACGCATCAGCTGCTCGGCGTGTACGACGCGGGACTGACCGGGATTATGGCCGAAGTTCTGGGAAACCTCGGAGTCAGGGGCGCTATGGTCGTGCATGGGGCCGGCGGTCTGGACGAGATATCCCTTTCGGGAAAAACCAGGGTGTCCGAGCTGAAAAACGGCAAAGTGAAGACCTACGAGGTTTCTCCCGATGATTTCGGTCTTCCCCTTGTCGGCGCGGACGACATGAAAGGCGGTATGCCCGATACGAACGCAGAATATATCACGAGGATATTCAACGGGGAAAAGACGCCCTACAGGGACGTAGTGATCGCGAATTCGGCCGCCTGCCTCGTGATAACGGGAGTGGCCGGAGACCTGAGGGAAGGAGTAGAAGCCGCCCGCGCGTCGCTGGATTCGGGAAAGGCGCTGGACAAACTCAGGGAACTGGCGGAAATTTCTAACACGGTGTGAGGAGTTATGAAAAGAAAAAGGGCTGAAAAAAGCAAAAGACTCAGGATAGCGGTTATAGACAATTACGATTCTTTCGTCTATAACCTCTGCGATTATTTCGGGCGCCTAAAACGCGCCGACCTGGAAGTTTTCAGGAACGATGCCGTATCCGCAGAAGAAGTGATCGAACGGGCTTTCGACGCGGTCGTCATCTCTCCCGGACCGGGCAACCCGTCCGATGCGGGTATTAGCGTCGAACTCATAAAAAAAGCCGGTCCGGATCTGCCCGTGCTCGGGGTATGCCTGGGACACCAGTGCCTGGGCGCGGCGTTCGGCGGAAAGATAATAAGGGCGGATAGGATACTGCACGGCAAGACTTCGCTGATAAAGCACAACGGGAAAGACATATTCAGGGGCCTGGAGAACCCGTTTGAAGCCACCAGGTACCATTCCCTTATAATAGAGAAGAAGAGCCTCCCGTCATGCCTCAAGATCACTGCCCGCACCGCCGAGGGAGAGATAATGGGGGTAAGGCATGCCAGGTTTCCCTATTTCGGCGTGCAGTTTCACCCCGAGTCCATACTGACTTCCGAAGGGCTGAAGCTGATAAGGAATTTCACTGATTTGATACAGGTTTCGCGGTAATGTCCTTTCTCAAAGATATAGTCAGATATAAAAAACGCAGGCTGAAAGAGCTGAAAAAGGATATGGGGGATATCCGGGCCCGGGCGCTGGAACTGGCGTCCGGGAAAGAAAACGTCTTCAGAAAAGCCCTCGCGAAACCAGAGATGAGCATGATAGCAGAAATAAAGACAGCCTCGCCTTCAAAAGGGCATCTATCGGGACATACGGTTGAGGAACTTGCTGATTTCTATTCGAGGACCGCTGTCGACTGCGTATCGGTCCTGACTGAAGACAGGTATTTCAAGGGAAGTATCGAGAACATAGGGACAGTCAGCAGGATATGCGGCAAACCCGTCCTGATGAAGGATTTCATCATATCGGAATACCAGATATATGAAGGTGTATTGAAAGGCGCTTCGGCAGTACTTCTTATCTCCGCGATACTTTCCAGGAGCAGGCTGAGAAAGATGCTCGGAATATGCAGGAAGCTGAACATAACGGGCCTCGTGGAAGTCCATTCCCGTAAAGACCTCGGCAAGTGCCGGGGATTAAAAGACCTGGAAGTCATCGGCGTGAACAGCAGGAACCTCAGGACGCTGCTTATGGACAGGGAGGTGACCGGGGACCTCGTTGGGGATATAGACGATCGCCTTATAAAAGTCGCGGAGAGCGGCATAGACTCCAGGAAAAAGATAGAAGAGCTTTACGGTATGGGATACGACGCCGTTCTTGTGGGAGAGAGCATAGTAACGGCAGAAGATCCCGGGAAGAAGATAAGGGAACTGCTCGGGGAAGGGTAAAATAGTGGAAAGCGGAAAGTAAAAAGAAGTTGCTAGTGGCTGGTTGCTTGTTGCTAGTGAAGCGTGAAGAGTAAAACGTGAAGCGTAGAGAGAAGTATAAGTTATAAGAAAAGATACCAGATGATAAAATCACAAATGACAAATAACAAATATCAAATAAGCTATAAGTTGTAAGCTGTAAGCGATAAGACTATGAATAGAATAAATTCGTATTATAA
>JAFGSA010000039.1 GCA_016934855.1 Elusimicrobiota bacterium | reverse complement strand
ATCCCTTCGATTCCCTACACTATCCATGTATGTCTTTTTGATGTATACACACATCAAAAAGACATAATGGTGGAGGCGGGGGGAATCGAACCCCCGTCCAGAAATCACAAAACAGAGTATCTACAGGCTTAGTCCCGGTTTGGTTCCTCGCGCGGTGTCCCGGAACGGACACCCTGCGCGAGATTGCCCCGTGAGTTTCGCCGCGGAGCCCGGGGGGTCCCCGAAGCTATCCCCGTCGTTATGACGCCCTTAACAACCCGGCAGGGAGAAGGCTGTCAGAACGGACAACTTAAATTAAGCTGCCAGTGCTAGACCGTAGTCTGCGTTTATCTTCGACGGTTTTTCGTGACACCGACAAACACTGCCTGCTGCTCTTTTTTTATCAATCTCTGTCGAACCCTGATCGCCCCCACTCCCCTTATCCTATCAAATACCCCGAAATCATGTCAATAAACATGCCTTGAATCTTTATGGATAAAGTATTATCATAAAATCTGAATGAAAAACCCGATCAGGAGGCAATTATGAAAACGTTAAAGGTGATTACTATAAGCATTCTTGTCATTTCCGCGGCGGCGGCCCTTCACGCCGACTGGGTGAGCGAGACCGAGAACAGGCTCGAAGACGAGCTCGAACCGCTCGCTGCCGATATAGGCGCGGCTATAAGCGGCGGGCTGTACAGGGAAGCCCAGAGCATAGGATTTCCCGGGATAGACGCCGGGATAAAACTGACGACAGCAAAAATATCCGACGATAACCCGGTAAAAGACGACATATCGGGAGATTACCTCGCGGCGCCCTGGCTCAGCATAAGGGCCGGGCTGCCTAAAAATATAGCGGTATTCGCCAGGGGGTTCAATATGGCTCTCTCCGATTCCGACGACGCCGTGCAGTTGATGGGGCTGGGCGCCAAATACAGCCTGGTCGAAGAAAAGACCATGCCTTTCATACCCAACGTGGCGCTTCTGGCCGCTTACAACAGCCTAGAAGTCGGGATAATATCGGTCAACACGATAACCGCCGGCTGCGTGATAAGCAAGAAGCTCCCGATGGTGACGCCGTACGCGGGAATATCCTGGGAGATGATAAGAGGGAAGTTCGATACGCTCCTCGAAGAAGCCGAACCGTCGAAAGACCTGATGCGCATAGGCGCGGGACTGGATATAACGCTGTTTCCCGCTGTCTACCTGAACATCGAAGCGGACTCGATAAACTCGAATGTGGGAGTCTCTATCGGGCTGGGTCTTAAATTCTCGACCTGATGACAGGGTATTAATTCTTCTCTTTTCTCTTCTGCTCGATGAGCTCCAGGCCCGCCCGGGCAGTCCTGTCGGCCGGGTCGCTCATGAGGAGGTTCTCCAGGAGCATCTCGCTCCCCGAGAGGTTCCCTTCCCTGATGAGGATGGCCGCAAGCCCGTAAAAAGTCTCTTTCTTGGGATTCAGAAGGAGCGTCTTGATATAATACTCTTTCGCCCTGCCGTACTGCCCCATCCCCTGGTAGTTCTCCGCGATGAGCTGCCATATCTTGTCCCTCTTGTATATGGGGTGGAGCTCTATGGTCTTGTTGAATTCTTCTATCGATTTGTCATACATATCCCTCTCCTTGTACGCTATGGCGAGGTTGTACCGGACGCGGGGGTTACCGGGAGAGCCTTTCAGCGTGTGCGAATACAGGGTCAGCATGTCCGCATAAATAAAGTTCCTGTTGAAGCTCACGCCGAAATAAACGGATAACACGAAAAGCGCCGCCAGGAACCTGTAGTTCACCCTGCCGGACCCTTTTATCCTGAGTTCCCCGGCGGGTACCAGGGCGCAGAGTTTCTTTCCTATGACATACAGGATATACGAGCCGAAAAGCATCGGCATGTACATGTACCTGTCAGCCACCACGTTAAAAAGCGGCAGGAGGTTGCTCGCGGGCAGATAACACGCGCAGAAAGAGAGTATACAGAACCTGAGGACCTTGTCCTTTGTCCTGAAAACCGCCGCGGCCAGGGCCGCCAGAACCGCCGTCCCGGCCAGCGTCCGCAAAGAGAAATACATCGGTATGGATATCTGGTAATCGTAGTTCAGACCGAACGGGAAGAGTATATACCTTGAATAGTGATATAGCGTTACGAAGAACGCGTTTATATAGCTCGAAACGGAGGTGAGCGGGGTCACGTCGGTCTTGAGGTTCACGAATATCACCCTGTAGATGTCGTAACTGTACCTCTGGAGCCAGAAGCATATCATATAGAATATCCCCAGCGCCATGAGCAGGACTATGCCCGCCATCTTGTATTTGTCCACTTTGAAGCGGCCGAACACGGCCATGTACGCGAAGAGTACCAGGGGCAGTATGATCGCCGTCTCTTTCGAAGCTATAGCGAGCAGATATACCGCTATCACCGGCGCGGCGAGAATGTAGGCTTTCCTGCGGACCATGTATATGAACCAGACCAGCCCCGCCAGCATGAACATTACCGACAAAAGGTCGCCCCTGAACCCGGGCACGTTCACCGCTTCGCCGTTAATGGGGTGAAAAGCGTATATCAGCGCTGCGATGAAAGACTGTTCGGGACGCATCTCCAGGAGCCTGAACAGGAATAACAGGAGCACGGTGTTCAGCATATGTATCATGACGTTGGACAGGTGAAACCCGAAGGGCCTGTACTTCCACGTCCTGAAATCCGACATCAGGGAAAAAAGCGTTATAGGCCGGGCGCCGTTCCTTATCGAGAAGGGGCTTATCAAGTTGTCCCTGCAGAAAAGGATTTTTACGTTTGACCAGCTGCTTACGAAATCGTTGCTGATGATGAGGTAATAGTCTTCAGATGTGAAACCGTTAAAGAGCGAGTTCGAATAAAGTACCGAGACGGCAAGGATAAGGAGAATGAGATAGTGTTTTAGTTTCATATATAATAAAGCTTGTCAGAGACACGGCCGGACAGCCCCCCCGATATATAACGTATCAGTTATTCTGCCAGTTCCAGCTTGACTTCTTCGAGAAGCACCAGGACATCCAGGTTAAACCTATCCAGCATCTGGGCCAGCAGGAGTTCCTCCAGTGCGACCTTGTACCTGCTCTTCTTAACCTGCCTGACAGCTCTTTTGTAATGCTTCCTCGCGTGCTTCTTGTTCTTTATCTCTATCCTCTTTATCTCGGACTGGCCGAGCAGGACGCTTATATCCGGCACATACTGGGACAGGTTTCTGAATATCCTTATCGCCGGGTCGTAATCTCCCTCGAGATAATAATTGACAGCCTTGGTAAACCTGGCCCTGTCGCGGTCATTTAAGGTCTTTACAAGCCCCTGTAAAGACGTATACGCGTCCTGGTAAAGCGAGTATGCGTCCTGGTGCTTTGGATTGAGCTCCAGCACCTTGTAGGTGTCCTGGACCGCGCCTATCATGTTGTTGCTCGCGTAATAATATTTGGCGTTGCTGAATATGTCCTCGACGAGTTGCTTGCGGGTCTCCACGCGGAGCTTTCTCACCGTCTGTATCCGCCGCTTGAGCAGCACCGCGCGTTCGTTGCCGGGCTCGAAATCCAGTATTATGTCCACATGCCGTTCCGCTTCTATCAGCTTGCGTTTCCTGTAGAACGATTCCGCCCGGTCTACCAGTTTCTCTGTGGCTTTCTGCGTGCCGGCATATGCTCCGGGTACCTTTTCCTTCTCTTCACTGTATATGCCCATCAGCTGGATGTTCTTCGACAGCTCCCTGGGCAGTTTGCTCGTATCGTAATCGAGGCCCAGCCCGTTCCTGAGCATATCTTTTATCGTGAGGCTCGCCTGCTTCTCGTTGCCGTCGAAAATATGTATGAAAGCCACCCAGAAGTAGGATTTTACCTTGGTATCCGTCAGTGCGACCTTGGAATCGAGTATCATTTTGAAATCGCCGAAAGCGCTCGCCATCTCGTAGTTCTCGACCTTCTTTACCGCCGCAGCGTATACTTCTTCCGCGTTGATGTCCTCTATCCTGGGCTGAACAGCAGCCTTCAGCTCGCCGGCTGCCTTCTTCGCTTCCTCCCTGCTTTTTTCTTCTATCTTGCCCTTCAGGGATAGCGCCTGCGTGTTCTCGGGATCGGCTTCAAGCGCGGCAGTCACGCTCTGCAGGGCTTTATCCATGTTGCCGCCGCTATAGTATTTCTCGGCCCTGGCCATGTATTTATCCGCTTCTTCCTTCGCTCCGGAGTCGACTTTTAATGCGGCTGCCGCCGGGACTGCGGATGCGGTCTCCGCCGCCTCCTGTCCAGCTTTCCCGGCTTCGATACCCGCTCTCATCGTCTCTGCTTTTACGTTTCCGGGATCCAGGCTCAGGACTTCGGATAAATATTCCTGCGCCCTCTCGTAATCCCCCTTTTCGTAGTATTTCTCGGCTTTGTCGATGTATTTTCCTACCTGTTTATCCAGCTTCTTCTTTTCCTTAGAGTATTCCCTGTTTTCCTTATTATATATTTCCATCAGCTCGTTTACCTGCGAGAGTTCGTCCGGGAGGCTCGTTATATCGTAGTCCGCGCCCAGGCCGTTCTTGAGCATCTTATTGAAGGTATCCCTGGCCATATCCCTGTCCTCTCCCATGAGATTGATAAAAGCCACCCAGAAGTATGCCTTTACCTTCATGTCCCCGGCAGCGGACGCCGACGCTATTACTTTCTCCATTTCCTTCATGCTCGACTCGTACTCGTAATTGTTTATGAATTCGACGCCTTTCTTGTAGCTGTCTTCGTCCGAAGCGCCGAATACCGGAACACTCAGGATCAGGAGAACAGGCAAGACCTTCGCTATATTCAACATTCTCATTTTAATATTACCTCCCCGGCATTGTTATAATTGATTATGATCTTTTCTTTCTCGTTATCTATCAGGACCTGCGTTGTGGATTCGCCTATATAAGGATGCTTTATGGTTATCTTGTGGTATCCCTGCGATATACCGGTTATCCTTCTTATGGTCTCCCCCTCGAATTTGCCGTCTACATAAATGCTCGCGCCGGGGAAATTGGGACGGGTGTCTATTATAAGAACCTTTTCGACAGCAGGCATTTCGGGCGCACTGGTTTCCGGTTCCGGCACGGCCTCCTGCAGGGTCTCTATAAGTATCTCCTCCTTCTCCTGCACGCCTTCCTTCCTGCTCTCCTTCTTGCTCTCCCGCTCCTTCTTCTGTTTATCCTCACCCTTGTCTTCCGTCTGTATCTTTATCGGCGAAAGAACGACGTCTATCTTCCTGTTATCGGCGTTTATATCTTTCTGTAAATCGCCCGGTTCATAGAAAGCCTCTTTACTGACGTCTATCCTGTATGTCCCGAGTTTCACCCTGCCTCTCCACGTGCCGTCGGCATCTGTCGATCCGGCGCTGTCGCCGTTCAGTCTTATATCAGCAGAGATCACGGGATTACCGGTCCCCGCGTCCGTCACCTTTATCTCGACGTCGAATTCCCCGGGTTTCATGTAGGCTATCACCTGGTTCTGATCCCTGACAGTCACTTTCTTCTCCCAGGGCATGTAATCCGTAGGATGCCTGAAGACGACATTGTACACGCCCGGTTTCATGGCGTGCTGGAACGGGGTCTTTTTTCCCTTGACAGAGGTCCCCTCTATCCAGACCTGCGCCCCGACATCCGAACCCGGTTTCTCCTCGTTATAGGATAAGAATCTCACTATATTCAGGAGTTCCGCGACAAGCTTTTCCTGCTCGGGGACTTTCACAGTGCCGTTGTAATCGGTAAAACCTGCCTTCTTCATCTGGACGGTATGTTCCCCGACTGTCAGCTTTACCTTCAGGGGGGTCACGCCGAGCATCTCCCCGTCGACGAACAGCTGCGCGCCTTCGGGAGAGGACATGATATCTACTTTTTTCCAGAATTTTCCCTTCAGGAACATCCCCCTGTCTGTCGCATTGACTTCCCAGTACCTGAAATCCACTTTCTCCTGGTCTTTCCTGGTAAGATCTATCCTGCACTGCCCGGGAGTCTCTATGATGTCGCTGCCGCCGAGACTCTCGAATCCCTCCTTCTGCAGCGTAACGGTATGTATGTCCGCAGTCAGGTCCACTGTAAGGGGCGTCTCGTTACCCATCCTCTTGTCATCTATATATACGACAGCCCCCGGGGGATCGGACTCTATTGTAACGGGCATCTCGAACGGGATGACGAACTTCTGTGTTTTTTCGCTGGACATGTTCCTGGCGTCTCCCGCGATGGATACGTTGCTTACCTTCTTGCGTTCCCCGTAGATGGTTATCTTCCGCGTTATGTTGTTGTATCCCCTGAGCTCCATGTACAGCATGTAGCCGCCCGGGAGTATCTTGGGTATGGTAACGGGGGTCGTCTGGTTCGCCCCTATCTGCTCCACTCCCCTGTCGTCTTTCAGGGTAACCCTGGCCCCGGTGGGTATGCTGTCAAGTATCAGGCTCGGAGGCCATATCATGTTGTGAAGCTGTTTCCCGAGAGGCGTTATCTGCAGGAACACCGTATCGCTCGAGACAAACCCCAGCGCGAGTATGAACGATATGATCATTATGTTCCTTATGTTCTTTTTTATCTCGCGCGATTTATCAAGGACGAAATCGAATATGGTCCTTTCCTTGTCTTCCGTACCGTAGGACTGCGGGTCAGGGACGTATTCCGCGCGCACCTGCGGCCTGGGAGGAGGCGGCGTAACCGGCGCCGGCTGGGGGATATCCTGCACCGGAACCGGGGGCTCTTCCTTCTCGAGCGCGGGGATATCTCCTGATACCTCTTCGGCAGGGGGCGCCTCTTCCGTATCCCCTGTCTCTTCTGCCTCTTTCGAAAGGGTTTCTTCCCCGGCTTCCCCGCCGGGTGCGGGTTCTTCCTGCTCCGGGGCGGGTTCGGGCGCTTCTCCCATGACCTCTTTCAGTTTCTCTTTCCCCTTCTCGAACTTGCTTCGCTCTTCGATTATCTCGCCTATGACTTTTTTCAGTTCCTCGTAGTCTATCGGTTTTACCAGGTAATCATGCACACCCATCCGCATGCCTTCCAGCGCCAGCTCCATGGACCTCGTCCCGGTGATGAGTATCGGCACGGAACTCCTGGATATCTTGAGTATCTGCTTGATGAGCTCCAGCCCCATTATATCCGGAAGGTTGTAATCGCACAGCACGATGTCGAAAACGGTCCCGCCCGCGAATCCAAGCGCCTCGGATCCGTTTGAGGCGGTCTGGACCCTGTACCCGAGGTTGCCCAGGTACAGCTTGATGGTATTCAAAAGCGTAGGATCGTCGTCTATTACAAGTATATTTATATCAGTCTGATTCATCTTCTATACTGGATTCACCCTGGAAAGCCCCGGCCTATTTGTCTATCTCTATGTTTTCCACTACCTTCGCGGTGACGAATATAGCGAGTTCCGACCTTGTGGTCTTCTTATCGGTCCTCTTGAAGAAATAACCCACCAGGGGTATGTCTCCGAGTATGGGTACCTTGTAGGCGCTGTTCGAGTTGGTCTCCCGGACCAGCCCGCCTATCACCGCGGTCTCGCCGTCCTTGAGCATGAAGGAAGTCTGCACTTTGCTGGTATTTATTATCGGTATGTTGTTGACAGAAGAACCCGTCAGGAAACTCTGCTCGGGAGTTATATCTATGATGATATTCCCGTTCTTGTTTATCTGCGGTTTCACGATTATCTTTACCCCCACTTCCTTGAACTCGGTCGAAGTCAGGAGCCCGCCTTCCTCCGTTTCAGTCCTCTCCTGGTACGGTATCTCGTCGATAATATCTATCGTGGCCTCGCGGTTGTTCAGGACAAGGAGTTTCGGGTTGTTCAGTATCTTGGCGTCGGTCTTGCTCTGCAGTGCCTCTATTACCGCGTTTATACTATAGTTTTTCTCTATTATCCCGACATTGAGCTTGCTGTAATTGCCGCTCAAACCCGGCGTCATCTGCTGGTTGTATACATACTCCGGGTCCTTTATATACTTGAGATCCGTGATGTCCATTCCCATCTTGAGCTCCGAGTCTATCTTGACGTCCAGTATCTTCGCCTCGATCAGGACCTGCTGTGTCGGGGTATCGAGCTCTTCTATCAGCATCCCTATCTTCTCTATATTATCGGCCATGTCTGTCACTATCAGGGCGTTGGTCCTCGCATCGTGGCTGATGTTCCCGCCTTCGTTAAGCTTGGTCGCCAGTACGGTCTCGAGTTCTTCCGCCGACGCGTGATTACAGTAGAATATCTTGGAAACCATAGTGATCTTCGAGGCGCTCTTGCTCTTTATCACGTATATATCGGTGTCGCGCTGCCGCACGAAATAAAGATCATACGTATCGAGAAGGGCGTTCACAGCTTCCTCCGGCGTCACCGAAGAAAGATGCAGCACGATCTTCATTCGCGCAAGATCGGTATCGGTTATGAACTTGCGCCCCGTCTTTGTGCTCAGCACCTGCAGAACGTTCCCCAAAGTGACCCCCTCGAAACTCAGGGATATCTTGCTGTCAGCCGAGCACGGCTTTATCAATATCATTGAATTCAAAACAAAACATATCAATATAATCAGTGTTGATTTCCTCACTGGACCTATCCTCCTTCTTTTAAGTTAAGCTTTATATACTGAGTCTTCCATTTCAGAGTGACGCTTTTCTGAGTTATTGTCACAACAGTCGCGCCTCTTACCGAACCGCCCTTGCTGAGCAGCTCGCCGTTCACTATTACCATGGGATTCTGCGGATCCCATATTATCCCGTCAAGCGACAATGACGGCGCCGTCTCCACCTCTTTCTGTTTCACCGGGCCTGCCTGCGGCTTGGCCTCCTCGGGGAAAATAGTGGTTCCCCAGGCCATCGGGTCCCTGCTGATATCGTACATCTGGTCGCTCTTATCGATTGTCTTTTCCATGTTTTCGACTATCCTGTAAGTATCGCTGGGAAGCCCCAGGATCATCGTGGATTTATATATATCATATTTCGAGACGGAAATCTTCGTATCGACAGGAGTCGGGATGACCGTGTATATGCTCAGGTCCAGATAATGCCTGTACTTTTCTTTCCCGCTCCTGAGATTTATGTTTTCTATGCCGAAAAACACGATGTTCTTCTCGAGCAGGTTGATGAAATTGACGATCTCCTTGTAATCGGCCGTGAAGCTGATGTTCCATATCTGCTTCTCGTACCCGCTATCGGAACTGATGGAACTCCCCACAGGTTCCATCTTGTCCGTCGATATATTGGTCTTTTTCGATATATCCCCCAGTATCTCGAGGAACCCCTGCTCCATATCTTCCCTGGGCACCAGCCTGCTGTAAAACTCGTTTATGATATCCTTGACCTGCTTCTCCTTGTTCTCGAACTCGGTGATAGTGTTCACGAACCTGTTGTACTCGAGGAGTTTCGAACGGGTTATCTTCAGTTCCTCTTGGGCGATATCCTTTTTCCTGTACAGCGGCTTTACCATGACGAGGACCAGCATTATGATGAAAAATAAACCCAGTCCTCCGCCGACAGCGAGCATCCTTATATGCTTGTTCCGGAATTCCTGCCTATTCATTGCCCGCCGTCTTCACCGGTACCACTATAGTAAAAAGATCCACATCCTGGTCTTTAAGCCTTGTGCGCTTCTGAGATTCCATCTTCACGCCCGTTCCGAAATATACGTTCTTATCGAGCGAATCGATGTACCTCTTGACCCTCTCGAAACCCTGCTGCTCTTTCGCCAGGGCAATTATGCGCAGCGTGATAGTGTTGTCCTTCGATACCTCTATCGAATCGATACACATCTCCTTGGGCAGTATCTCGGCCAGTTCTTTGAGCCTGGGCGCCCACATCACGCGTTCGCTGAAAATGTTGCCGATGACCTTTATATGCTGATAGGCCTCCATCCATTCCTTGCCCCACTGTTCTATATTGTACTTATTGATCGTATTCTCTATCTGCGCCAGCGTGCTCTCCTTGCTCTTCCTTATATTGGCTATTCTGGAGGTGAGCATAAAAAAGATACTGATTATGATTCCCAGCGCTACCGCTGCAACCAGCGCGGCTATCTTGTAATACCCGTAAACTTCTTTCTTATCCCCGGGGAGTATCGCCCTGTCTCTTATCAGGTTTATCTCAAACATCGGATATTTTCCTAACTGCCAGTCCCAGCGCTATTCCCATGAAAGCCCCTACCTCTTTCTTCTGTATCAGCTCAACGTTCTCCAGGGGGTTCCATTTTTCCGTTTTTACCCCGAGTATCTCGCTGAAAAACGTGTCTATACCCGGTATATTCGACGTGCCTCCGGTGACGAGTATCCTGTCTATATCGTGTATGGTCCTCTGGCTCCTGGTATACTCTATCGCCCTGTAAACCGCTTCTATAAGGTCCGGGGTACTCTTCCTGAGAACGCCCTTTATATTCAATCCCACCTCGTCCCACATCGCTGGTTTCTGCCTGATCTCCGCGGCTTTTTCAAACGGTATCTGCAGCTCGTTCTGTATCTCCGTTGATATGTTATTGCTCCCGAAACTTATTATTTTCGCAAAACAGAAATTGCCGCGGTTGAGTATCACGAAATTCGTCTTCACTTCCCCTATATCCATTATTATGACAGCTTCGCTGTCATGTTCCGAGCAGAAAGCAGTATAACAGTTGGCCAGCGCCATATTATCTATATCCATTATGACTATATCCAGGCCGGCGTTCTGTATAAGCGACATCCTGGAACTTATAAGGTCATCCGGCGCCGCTACGAGCAGAACATCCATCTTGTCACCCTCCGTAGAAGTTATGATGGAATCTATCTCCATACTGCTAAGGTCGGAAAATATGAACTTCTCGGCCTGCAGCCTTATGCTGCTCTTGAGTTCCTCCCTGGGTATGGGCGGAAATTCCAGTTTCCTGATGAGAACCTCGGGACTTGAAAGGGATGTCGCCGCTATCCTGGAGGAGAACTTGTTCTCCTTGTACATCGCTCTTATGGTCTGGGATACTTTTTTCTGGTAATCATCGCTGCCAGGAACCGCGGGAACGGGTTCCATCGCCACGTAGACGTCATAGACCACATCGCCCCTCATATCCACCTGGCACATCTTTATATATCTGGTTCCTATGTCTATTCCGAGCATCAGTCAGCTACTGCTTTCGGTTTTTCCTGCCAGTTTACGCTCCTGCCGGTTATGAACCGCGGGAAATAAGGCGGCGGGTTGTCGACCGTCCTGGAGTCATACACGCAGGAATCCACTATGAACCCTCCATGGTGAACAACATCGCCCGAAACCTTTCTGACCCTGCCGAAAGGCCTGCGTGTCTTCATTATGAGGCCCCCGAAGACCTCGAGTCCGGCATCGCATATCGTCGAGTATCTGTCCGGGGACCTGAAACTGTCGAATGACATAAGGAATCCGTCTACGGAGACCCTGGCCCTTATCGCATGAACATCGGTGTCATTCGAACCCACGTATACCCTGCCGTTTGTTCCTACGGCGGGTGTCGCCGTTATCGCGCCGCCCGTCAGTACTCTCCACTGGAGGTTCCCGTCCAGGTCTACCGCGTATAAATACGAATCGTTTGCCCCGATGAACACGGTAGCCGAGCTTACGGCAGGTGCCGCTGCCGCGGCGGCAGCCGCGCCGCCCCTGAGATAGCTCCACCTGATCCCGGAAGCCGGATTCGCGTGAATACGGTAGAGCATCCTGTTGACCGCCCCTACATAAACGTCTCCGTTATGCGGGTCTATCGCTGGAGCTGTCAAACCTGAACCTATCGACAAAGAGCCGGAAGCGCCGCCGTTATTCGCGGCGCGCCGGTATACATTGCCGTTGGTAGATGTAAAATATACCCTCGTCTCATCCAGGCTCAGAGCGACTCCCTGCACTCCGCCTGCGCCGATAGATAATGTCCAGCGGTTGATACCGAAATTCCATGAATACGAAGATATGCCGTTGTTATCGTTCCCGAAATAGATATTCCTGTTTGAATCAAGAACAATACTTCGGACAGGCGCACCCGCGTTTATGGGCAAACCCTGCACGGCACAGGCCAGGTTCGTTCGGTACACGCGGTTATCAGACGCGCCGACATATATCATCCCGTCGATACGATTTATCGCGGGCGTAGTGAGTATGCCGCCGGCAGATACGCTGCCGCCCGAGGATACGCCCGAGGGCGTTATGCGGTAAAGGAACCCGTTGCTGCCGCCCACATATATGTTATGGCTCCCCGGATGAACCGACGGGGACGTTAAAGTAATTATTGCGGCGCCGGCAGGATCGACGCTCCAGTTTACGGAACCGTCATCCATATCGAGAGAATAGAGCGTTGCGCCGTTCGTTATATATACGGCCCTGTTTACCTCGTCCACCGCGGGCGTATTGGTGACCGCGCCAGGAAGCGCCGCAGACCAGAGTTCGTACCCCGTGGCGCTGTTGTTATCGATGACTATGTCGTTGGCGGCAACCAGTCCCAGCATGCCGGGGCCGGTTGACGTGCTGTACCTTATGTCGCCGTCGATCACTATGGTACCGCTTGCCGCTATAGTCAGCCAATTCTCGAAATTCCCGCCGGAAGCGCTGCGTATGTAAATGTCGGCGTCAGAAAATACCACGGGATCGGGCATATCCAAAGTCAGGTTGGTTCCCGGCGGGTCGTACCACAGGGAATCATCCGCCAGTATTATCGTATATGTGCTCGGCGACCCTGTAAGAGACAGAACAGCCCGGTCCTGGAGCACCTTTATGTTCCTGTCCTTGAACATCTCTATCCTGTCGACAAGCGGATATTGCGCTGCGGGAAGAGCTATATCAAGCGTGTTGCCGTCACCCCCGGAACTCCTGAGCCCGTCTTCATAAAAGTATATGTCGCTGGAAGTCGACACCTGGTACTTCCCGGCATTTGAACCCGCCGTAACGGGGTACGTGCTGAAAAAAGTCGGGATTACCGTCGGGTTGGCTACGTAACCTCCCATTACGGATATCTGGTCGTTGCAATGCACCGGCCCGATGTACTTCTCCAGCGAGTTGAAATAAAGCCTGTCATCCTTTCCCGGGAATGCGCCCGCGTTAGGATTATTCTCATTCATGCTGAAATACGCAAACCGCGTGAAATCGCTGTACCTGAGCTGCGTTTTCAGGCATTGGGTCACGTTATCGGCCGTACCCGTGGAAATGATGTTATAAAGCTTGTCGGCGCTGCCTGGGTTATTGTTATCCGGGTCTATCATTATCCTGTACTGACCCGTGCCTCCCACCGCTGACGCCAGCGTATTCCATCCCGCGAAAGGATCGAAAGGATCCGTCCCGGGCGTCACGCCCAGCACTTCCTCAGCGTACTGTTCGGGAGTGCCCGGCAGCTTGAGCATCCAGGACCTTACCCTTTCTATGCCCGCTTCAGCCAGATAAAAAGCCCGGTCCCCGCGCACTTCCCTTATGGAGAATATCCTTTCCATCTGCCCCATGTACATATAGGCTATACCGGTTATCATCAGGATAACGCTCACGATAATCGTTATCACAAGCACGGACCCGCGATCCTTTTTATTTTCCATCTGCTTTTTAATCCTCTATGTTCCTTAACTGCACTATAAACGAATGGGTATCCCTTATCACCTGGTTGCTATCATAAGAGATAACCCTGCTGGTATCCACATATATGCTTATGGCCGTCCCGGCCGCGGTGCTCGTTATGACAAACTCATTCACATTATCGAGCAGCGGCAGGGTAGTGTTCGGCGGACCCACGCTGGTAAGCTCTATCCTAGTGCCGTTCAAGCTGATGGTCTTCGTTGAACCGTCGATCTGGACGAACCCGAGCGAACTCGGGTTGGAAAGACCCAGACGCGCGGTTTTCCGCAGTTCCTTTTCCATCATTTTCTTGGCATACCTGTAGTCGGTCGCCTGCCTGAAATCGGCCTCGCTCTTAAGTGAGTACGTCTGCACATGAAACATCAGCAGCCCGACGGTAATCACCATGATAGAGCTTATGGCTATCGTTACAAGCACTTCTATGAGCGTGAATCCGGCACCTGCCGGATTTTTTATACCTTTGCCGATCACTGTTCCTAATTATCTTTCGGAGATATGATGGTAAACAGCCTTATTACCCTCTCATCGGCGCCGTCCGCTCTCCAGGTCACGGAAACCTGTATGACTTTATACACTTCATCGAACGTATTCAGTTCGCTGGCAGCGTAATACCTGTGGAAAGTCGTACCGTATTTCCTGTACGTGGCCGGGCTGGAGCCTCTCACCCTATCATACTCCATCGACTTAAAGGATTCCAGCTGGTTTTCCGCAAGCTGCAGGGCGAAATTCATGTTCTTCGCTTTCACAGCCTGCTTCCGGCTGCCGCCGAAATATGCCACGCTGGCCAAGGTAATCGAGGCAAAGATAACAATCGCGATTATCAGCTCGATTAAGGTTAACCCCTTATTTCTTTTCAAGTTATTTTATCCTCAGTATTTCCTTTTCCAAGGAATACTCAAATTATTACTGGTCCACTACCGTTATAGTCGGAGCTGCTGCAATGTTTCCCCTGTATACTACGTTCCAGGGAGCATCGGCAACGCCGCCTACAGCTGTTGCAGTAAAGAGAGTGCCGCCGCCGCCCGTCGTTACGCTGAACGTAGTAAAATAAGTATTGGACCTCGCATCCACTCCGAGCGTAGTCGACTGGCTTGTTCCCGCCGCGACTGCCATAAATGTGCCGTGTTCCGCGTAATATACTTTCTGGGCCGAAGCTATACCGCCGACAAGAGCTCTTCCCTCGGACTGTATGGCCCTTTCGACATAGTTCCTGTACATCGGTACGGATATCACCGCCAGTATGCCGATAATGACCATCACTACTACAAGTTCAACCAAAGTGAACCCCTGATTCCTTTTTCTACTCATTAATTACCTCCTGCTTTGTTGTTTACTATATTAGAATCCGCCGCCCCCGGACATCATGCCTATCGCCATCTTGAAAATCGGGAGATACATGGAAATAATGAAAATCCCGACTATAAATCCCAGGAACACTATAAGAACCGGTTCGATAATGGAACTGAACCCTTCAACGGTAGCATCTACCTCATCGCTGTAATACTCGGCTATGCGGGCCAGCATCTCGTCTATCTTGCCTGATTTCTCCCCTATGGCCGTCATCCTGACAGGCATCCTGGGAAAAAGAGTATAATTAGCCATCTCCGCAGCGAGGCTCGAACCCTCCATTATCTTTATCCTGATATTATCTATCATCTGCTCCGCAGGTATATTATTGATAACTTTCGCGGCAATTTCCAGCGACGCCACAACATCCACGCCGCTTTTCAGCAGAGTCGCGAGCGTCTGGAAGAACCTGGTAAGGATGACTTTCGTGATAAACACTCCCACTATGGGCGTATCCAGCAGCAGTTTGTCTATCTTGAACCTGCCCGGCTTGGTATTGTACAGGAATACGAGTCCGGCGACCGCGCCGCCGGCAAGGAGAATCAACCAGTGGAAGTTATGTATCGCAAGATCGCTTATTCCCATCACTATTTTCGTGGGGAGGGGGAGATCGGTGCCCATAGATATGAACAGTTTCTTGAATCTCGGTATGAGAAACAGTACCAGTCCCGCCACTACGCCCGCAAAAAACACTCCTATGAAGACAGGGTAAGTGCTGGCAGATTTTATTTTCCTTCTCAATTTAACGCCGTTTTCAAGATAATCCGACAGGTCCAGAAGCACTATATCGAGGTTGCCGCTCTCCTCGCCGGCCCTTATCATTGCGATGAATATCCTGCTGAAAATGCGAGGATGCTTCTTAAGAGCCTCGGAAAGAGAACTGCCTCTCTTGATGTTCGTCGATACCGTCTTGAGAACATTTCTGAATTTCACGTTGACGACCATCTGAGTTATGTCCTCTATGGATTCGACTATGCTCACTCCCGCGTTTATCATGGTGGCCATCTGCCTGCAGAATATCGCGATCTCCTTGGCATTTATCCTTTTCCTGACTTCTACTTCGCGTTTCTTTTTCTTCTTTTTTTCTTTTTCGCCTACGATCTCGGTGGCTTCCTCCACGGAAACAGCAAGCAGTCCCACCCTGTCCAGTTCTTCCACGACCTCCCTGGAGCTGTTGGCAAACTTTACTCCTTCGAGCAGCTTGCCCTGCTTGTCTCTCGCCTTGTATACGAATTTAGGCATAGTTCACCTCGCCGAAAAGCTTATGCAGCTCCTTGGGACGCGGGGAGACAGCCAGGGCCACATCCCTCTGCAGCTTTTTTTTCTGTACCAGCTGGTACAGGGACTGGTTCATCGTCTGCATACCGAACTGCCCGCCGATCTGTATATGTGAATATATCTTGTCTATCTTGTTTTCCCTTATAAGGCTCTTTATGGCTGATGTCGCGAACATCACCTCCGCCGCCAGCACCCTCCCCGCTCCGTTTATCGAAGGAAGAAGAGTCTGGATGATAACTCCCTCGAGAGTCGAGGCAAGCTGCACCCTGACCTGGGCCTGCTGCTCGGCCGGGAAGACGTCCACTATCCTGCTTATGGATTCGCCCGCATCGCTGGTGTGCAGCGTCGCAAGAACCAGGTGCCCCGTCTCGGCTATGGTCACTGCCGACGATATAGTCTCAAGATCGCGCATCTCCCCTATCACCACAACGTCCGGGTCTTCGCGCAGACCCTGTTTGAGCGCTTCCGCAAAACTCGGCGCGTCCGTATTTATCTCCCTCTGGTGTATAAGGCTTTTTCTGCTGGAATGAAGATATTCTATCGGCTCTTCTATGGATATTATGTGGCATCCCTTGCCCTGGTTTATATACTCCACCATTGAAGCGAGGGTCGTGGTCTTGCCGCTGCCCACGGGCCCGGCTATTATTACCAGCCCCTGGGGCAGGTTGCACAGGTACTCCGCGGCCTTCAGC
The DNA here is from genome assembly GCA_016934855.1 of Elusimicrobiota bacterium. Taxonomy (GTDB): domain Bacteria; phylum CG03; class SLGR01; order SLGR01; family JAFGSA01; genus JAFGSA01. The sequence continues at coordinate 6,603 of JAFGSA010000039.1, read as the reverse complement.
GGGAGACCAAGCTCTTCCAGCTTCATGATTGTTTCATGCAGCCTTCTTATCGCTATCGCGATCGTTCCGCGCTGGCTGTATATGTTCATCCTGAATCTTCCGAGCGATTTCTCGCCGTATGAACAGTCAAGCACTTTTTCTTCCTTAAATTTAGCGATCTGCTCTTCCGTCAGTACACTGAATATCATGCTCTCGCACTCTTCCTGGCCCATGGGAGGAAACTGAGTGGGCATTATCCTCCCGTCTATCCTGATATAGGGAGGTATGCCGACGGTTATATGCAGGTCCGAAGCATTGTTTTGCTTCATGTAGCCCAAAAGCTGTCTTAATTTTTCCTGAGTCGTCATCCGAACGTGACGGTAAGGACTTCCTCCACCGTTGTCTCTCCGTTAACAAGCTTTTCCTTGGCCAGGTCCCTGATCGTGCGCATCCCCTCCTTAACAGCTTTTTCCCTTATCTCTATATCGCTGGCTTCCGCTATTATCATCTTCTTTATTTCCTGGCTTATCACCGCTATCTCGTATACTGCGGTTCTTCCCTTATGCCCGGTGCCGTAGCACTCATCGCATCCCTTGCCGTGGTAAAACTTCATGTTCCCGGCCTGGTCTATGCCGAGTTTCCTGAGGATATTGTCGGGAACCTTCTCTTCTTCCCTGCAGTTGGGGCAGATCTTGCGCACGAGCCTCTGGGCTATCACAAGCTCTACGGCGTCGGCTATAAGATAGGGTTCGACCCCCATGTATTTAAGGCGGCTTAAAGTGCTGATCGCGTCGTTCGTATGCAGTGTCGAGAGAACCAGGTGGCCGGTGAGAGACGCCTGGATGGCGATCTCCGCCGTTTCCCTGTCCCTTATTTCGCCTACCATTATGACGTCGGGGTCCTGCCTGAGGACGCTCCTGAGTATATTGGCGAAATTCAGCTCTATGACAGGTTTTACGTTGACCTGGTTGACATTGTCAAGCTCGTACTCGACGGGATCCTCTATAGTCACTATATTCCTTTCCGGCTTGTTGATCTGGCTAAGGCCCGCGTACAGCGTGGTGGTTTTCCCGCTTCCGGTCGGTCCCGTGACGAGGATCATCCCGTGAGGATTCGTAAGCGCCTGCTTGTAGGAAGTGAGTTCCCTGATGCTGAAACCCAATTCGTTCAGGTCAAGGGCAAGATTCGACCTGTACAGTATCCTCATCACTATCTTCTCGCCGTGTATAGTGGGCAGGGAAGACACCCTGATGTCGAATTTTTTATCCGCGACCTTTATCTTGCACTTGCCGTCCTGGGGGAGCCGTCTCTCGGCGATATTAAGGTTAGCCATTATCTTTATTCTGGATACTACTGCAGGATACGCTTTTCTCGACGGCCCTGGGAATTCCTTAAGCTTGCCGTCTATCCGGAGCCTCAGGGCGACCCCCTTCTCAAGCGGCTCCAGGTGCACGTCGCTAGCCGCGGTATCAACGGCCTCCTTGAGAACCGAGTTCACGTATTTGACTATGGGAGCGTCCTCGGCCGCATACTCCCCCTCCAGGAAGTCTATCTCACCGTCATCCGTGTCTTCGAGCGTCTCCACGGTCTCCCCGTCAAGATCGTCCCTTAAGCCCGCCAGCCCGCCGTATATCTTCTCTATCATCTTGCTGATATCTTCGTCCGAAGACAGTACTACCGAGACTTTCAGACCGGTCTGCTGTTCGACTTCTTCTATCGCTATGAGATTGGTCGGATCCGCCATCGCGAGGTTTACAGTGTTGCCGCTCCTGGATATGGGGATGACAGTGAACCTGCGGGCCATATCGGCGGATATGATATTATGCAGTTTTTCGTCTATTTTTACGGAAGCCAGGGATTTGAAAGTCAGACCCTTCTGGAAAGCATAGGCCTGCAGGTAATCGGACTTCTTGATAAAGCCCATGCTGATAAGAACCTTGCCGAGTTCCTGTTTAGTCTCTTTCTGTCTGCGGACGGCAGTTTCCAGCTGCTCCTTAGTTATCTTGCCCTGATTCAGGAGTATCTCGCTTATTGGCTGTCTCTTTAACGGACCGATGACCATGGTTTAGTTCCTCTTTCTGCCTTTCGCTCTATATAGCTGATATATAAATTATAAGTCATAGAACTATTCATTGCAACTGGACTATATAAAAAAATATTATAAATATGCTTCTTAATATTAATAATATTTTAAACATTTTTCAACAATTGCCTTACGGCTGCGCGGGCGGCGCTTGAATATTGCGCCGGCCGGCCCTGCATGATTTGAATTGAATACCCCTTTTTTTGTATCATTTTTCTGGCTGAAATAAAATGAAAATCCTGCTTTTTTTCCTATTAAACGGCGCTTTTGCGGTAATAACGCAATCGATACTGGTCCGCGAGATAATAAATACGGTCAACGGGACCGAACTGGTATTCGGTTTATTCTTCCTGTCCTGGCTGGCCTGGGCCGGGCTGGGCGCTTTCCTGGCGGGAAAATTACGCGGATACCTGGACTTGAAAACCGTATGCGCGCTTGTCGTCATGCTGCCCGCGGCCTCCTACGCGCAGGTCGCCCTGGTAAGGATAGCCCGCTGCGCGTTCCCCGTCTCCACCGCGGAGATCCTCCCTGCGGGATATACGGTCCTGACGGTCTTTGCCGCCTCTTCCCTTTTTTCGGTGATAAGCGGGGCCCTGTTCCCTTCGGGCCTGGTCCTGCTGAAGGACAAAAACTGCGGCAAGGTATCGGATGCATACGCTGCCGAATGCGCCGGCAGCCTAGCCGGCGGCGCTGCTTTTTCCCTCTTTCTCATAAAACACCTGGACCATTCGGCCATTCTTTCCGCCGTTTCCGTTCTGTACCTGGCTGTTTTCACGTCCCTATTCCTGATGAAACTCAGGGCGCACAGGATGACGGGGATATTCCTGATGCTGTTTTTCATCACGCAGGTTCTTCCCCCGGGAAAACTGAACATGCTTGGCCTTGCCCACGGCCTCTGGCTGAAAAAGATCAACCCGGCTGTCAGTGAAATGGAAACGGTAGACACTCCTTACCAGCGGCTGACCGTAACGAAATACGCCGGGCAGTACAGCCTGCTCTCGAACGGGAAATTCATGAGCGCCTTCCCCCTCAGGGAATATTACAGCATGCAGGCCGCATTCTATCTTTCCCAGAATCCCGGGGCGGCCAGGATACTCGTCATAGGCACGGGCGCGGAAGGTTTTCTTTCCGGGCTTCTCCGTTACAATAGCGTAAAGGAGATATATTACCTGCGCCTGGACCCGGCCGAAAACGAGCTCGTGGAAAAGTACCTGTCCGAAGAAGACAGAGAGATCATGGATGATCCCCGGATCATTTACAAACCTCTGGACGCGAGGTTATGGGTCAACAGGGATGCCGCGGGGGATTTCTTCGACATGGCCATACTGAACCTTCCGGATCCCTCGTCGGCCTTCATAAACAGGTATTATACCGAAGAATTCTACGGGAAAATAGCCGGAACTTTCAAAAAAAACGGCGTGCTGGTCACCTGCGTCACCTCAGCGGCCAATTATATGGGACAGAACGCGGCGGATTATTCGGGTTCCGTGTACCATACCCTGAAAAAAGTTTTCAAAACGGTCATAGCCGTTCCGGGGGACACCAATATTTTTTTCGCGTCGTCCGGCGGCACTATCTCCGGCGATCACGCGGTACTTGAAAAAAATTATCTTAAAATAGACCCCGGCAAAGAAATCTTCGATCCGGGGAGATTCGCCTCGATAATGCCCGGGGACAGGCTGCTGGAACTCAAAGGCGTCCTTGAAAACTCGGCGATGCTCATAAACACGGACCAGCATCCTGTCACCTATTATCTTAACCTGGTCTTCTTCAGCAGCCTGTCATCCAAACTGGCACCGGCATTTTTCAGAACGATAAAAAATACGGGCATATGGCTCTTTATACTCCCCCTGGCCGTGTTCCTGGCGCTCAGGGCGCTGTACGCCCAGCTCTACTCTCCGCTGTCCGGAAGGAACAGCTTTGATGCTTCAGCCGCCGTTTTCATGTCGGGAGTGACGGCTATGGCGGCGCAGATAATAATACTGCTCTCCTACCAGAATTTTCTCGGGTACATATACCAGAACATAGCCCTGATAACGTCCTTTTTCATGGCCGGACTTGCGGCCGGAAGCTATTTCTCAAAAAAGAATCTAATCGAGAAGGGAAAAAGTGAAAACAGCATAATCGCAGTGCAGTTTTTCGGAGCGGGTTTTTTCTTTCTTTTTTCTCTGCTGTACGGTTACCTGCCGGCCCTGGGCGAGGCGGGTATTAACGCGATGATGTTTTTTCTGACAGCCGTATCTGGGGCCACAACGGGTGCCCTTTTTCCGCTCGGCGTGTTCCTGTACGACAGGTACAGAAAATCCATAATATCCTCGACCGGCTTCATCAACGGGATGGACAATCTCGGAGCGGCGGCAGGCGCGCTTTTTTCGGGCGCTTTCATGGCCCCCCTGGTCGGTATCCGCAGTTCTCTCGTACTGCTGGGGATCATCTGCATGTCGTCGGCAATCATGGTGTTCTTATCAAAATACAGCCTGCTCCCGCGTGCCCCCGCAAAAGCGGGGAAAACCGTGAAGGCCGTATTCGTCGCGCTCGGGATAGTTCTGACCGCCGCGGGGTACTCGCTGATCGCCCGCGGCCCCGCAGACAGCGGTGCCGGCGGAAAAGCCGTTTTGCCCGCCCTGCCCGCGGGCAAAACCCCGGCCTCGCCTGACATCGAGGATATTCTTTCGAACAGGCTGAAAAAAGGGTATTCTTTCAGGAAATTAGAGAATCCTTTTATACATTACGTCATCTATAATCCGGGAGGCGGCCAGGTGTCAAGCGCCGTCCGGACATCCGAGATAGCCGGTGATATTAAAGGATATGCCGGGCATATAGATATGCTGGTCATCGTGTCCGGCTCCGGGACAGTCGAAGACATCGTGCTCCTGGGGCACAGGGAGACCCCCGAATACACGAGTGACCTTGATAAGTACGTAAACAGGTACAAGGGGCTCAATATCTTCGACGGAAAGGAAGCGGCCGGTGTCGACGCTTTATCCCGGGCCTCTGTCACCTGCGATGCCGTAAGGGACACTCTTTTAAAAGCCGGCAGGATACTGTCCGGGAAAAATGAGGCCGCTGAACCCGCCCGGAAAGGGCAAGTGTCAGAACCCCGGGGGGCGAGGGATACCGATATAAACAATATAAAAAAACTCATAAGGGAAGGCTATTTGCCGGATAAAGAGAGCATGTTTTACAGGAAACCTGAAAAATGATAATAGAGTGCGAATTATGTCCCAAGGGCTGCAGGATCCCCGAAGGAAAATCGGGAGACTGCAGGGCGAGGGTGAACCTGGACGGCAGGCTCATATCAGTCAATTACGCCAGGCCGTGCGCCGTACATATAGACCCCATAGAAAAAAAGCCCCTGGCTCATTACCTCCCCGGAACCCCCGTATTTTCCTTAGCGGCCGCGGGCTGCAATCTTCACTGCAAGAACTGCCAGAACTGGCAGATATCGCAGTCGCCCGCGTGGGAGACTTCGAATTATGTGCTCGAACCCGGGGAACTGGTCAGGATGGCGGCCGAAAAAGGATGCCCGTCCATCGCCTATACCTATACGGAACCCTCTATATATTATGAATATGTATTTGATACGGCGGGGCTGGCCAGGGACCGCGGTATTAAGAACGTCATGGTGACGGCGGGATACCTCAACCCCATTCCTACGAGAAAACTGTATTCCCTGATAGACGCTTCAAATACCGACCTGAAGAGCTTCGACGACCGGTTCTACCGCGAGATCTGCGACGCGACTCTGGCTCCGGTCCTGGAAAACCTGACAATCCAGCGTGAACTGGGCGTATGGGTAGAGGTCACGAACCTCGTGATACCCACACTTAACGACGACATGAAACTCATAAGAAAGATGTGTTCCTGGATAAAAAACAACCTGGGAGATTACACCCCGCTTCATTTCTCGCGGTTCAATCCCATGTACAAACTCAGGAACCTGCCGCCGACACCCGCCGAGACCCTGTACAATGCCAGGAAGGAAGCCATGGACGCCGGATTGAAATACGTATACATCGGCAATATCCTGAGCAATGAAGCCGAGAGCACTTTCTGCCCGTCATGCGGAAACGCGGTTATCGGCAGGACCGGTTACAGGATAAATTCTATAAAGATAAAGGATTCGAAGTGCACATACTGCGGAGAAAAGATAGAAGGAGTATGGAAGAGATGAAACGGAGAGAATTTTTAAAAAGAGGCTTTCTGCTTATCGCCGGGCTAGTCATGTCCGCGCTGCCGGCCAGGACGGCGGAAGGCAGGAAGCGCCGGCTGAAAGAAGCCGATTTTTATAAAAGACACGACCTGGCGGGATAGGAATAGATACCAGACATCAGATTCCAGATGCCAGATAGGAAATCAAGTTGCTGGTTGCTAGTGAAGAAAGATACCAGATGACAGATGCCAGATGCTAGATGAAATAACAAATGACAAATAGCAAATTACAAACAATTTATAATAAACAAATTCTAAACAAATACGGTCGACTCGGTTGTTTAGAAAATTGCTATTTGTTTGGGTTTTGGTGCTTGAGTTTTGTTGTT
>JAFGSA010000038.1 GCA_016934855.1 Elusimicrobiota bacterium | reverse complement strand
TTCTCATCCTGCAACACATTCATATATTCATCTGCCATCTGATATCTGATATCTGGCATCTGTTTTCTGGTACGCCCGGCAGGATTCGAACCTGCGGCCTTTTGCTCCGGAGGCAAACGCTCTATCCAGCTGAGCTACGGGCGCAAAAATCTTTCTATAACTTCGACGGCTTTTCCTATCCTGCTCTTTTCTGTTCCGCCACCCTGCGCCATATCTTTTCTTCCGCCCCCGGAACCTCCTATCTCACCCGCCGCTTCCTTCATGACCTTCCCGGCATCGGCCCTGTCGGTTATATACTCGGGAATCTTCAATACTAAAGATATTTTTTCTCCGCTGATGCTCACAGCCAGCACTGCGACCCCTTTATCCCCTTCATACGAACCCTGTTTCAGACTGCTGTCAACCCACACCCTTACATTGGATATACTGGTGTCATTGAACTGTTTTATTACCAGTTTCACATCGCCCAGATCCAGTTCCCTGTCCAGTTCCCCCTTCTCTCCGGACCTGGAAATGAGCCTGTTTTCCAGTTCGTTTATCTTGTTCCTGCAGTCTCTCAGCTCTTCCTTCATCCTTTCGATCCTGTCAGGGATCCTGTCTTCCGGAACCCCCAGCATCTCGGCTATTCCACGCGCTGTGTCTTCTTTAGCGTGCATCAGCCTTACGGCCCTATCCCCTGTAACGGCTTCTATCCTTCTTACGCCTGCGGCTATGCCGCTCTCGGAGGAGATTTTGAACAAGCCTATCTCTCCCGTACTTTCCAGGTGTGTCCCGCCGCACAGTTCCATGCTCACCTTATTTCCAAGCAGGCCGCCTATCGTAACCGCGCGTACTTTTTCGCCGTATTTCTCGCCGAAGAACGCGAGCGCCCCTTTTTCGCGGGCTTCATCTTTATCCATCTGTGTCGTATTTATCTTATGATTTTCGACTATTATCCTGTTGACCCTGACTTCCACCTCCCTGAGCTGCTCCTGAGAAAGGGCGTCAGTATGAGTAAAATCGAACCTCAGCCTGTCAGGCTCGACCAGAGACCCGTTCTGCTGAACGTGTTCTCCCAGCATCTCCCTGAGCACGCTCTGGAGTATATGCGTGGCCGTATGATTCCTCTCCGTCGCTTTCCTGACATCTCCTTCGACCTGCACTTCGACATCTTCTCCTTCGATCATCCTGCCGTCGAGCACGCCTTCGTGAATTATAATCCCTTCCTCTCTGACCGTATTTTTCACCGTGAAGATCCCGTCTTTTGATTTGATAGTACCCCTGTCTCCGACCTGGCCGCCGGATTCGGGATACATAGGGGTCTTATTGAGCACCAACCCGGTTCCGGAAGATATCACTTTCACTACGACGGCATGCGCCGAACACGAGCCGTACCCGATGAATTCGGTATCTTTAATATCCCTTATGTCATCCCAATATGACTTTGAAGCATCCGCCTCCTTCCATTCTGTGCTCTTCACCCTTTCTTCCATGAATTTTTCATATCCTTTCTCATCGGTCGCTATGCCTTTCTCGGAAAGGATATTCTTTGTTATTTCCAGGGGCATGCCGTAGGTATCATAGAGCTTAAATGCCTTCTCGGCAGGAAGGATAGTGTCTCCCGCGCTCCTCAGCTCCTTTATATAGCCGTCCAGTATCCTCATCGCGGTATCCAGTGTGTTAAGAAACCCTTCTTCCTCCATCCTGCAAACAGACGCGATATGGTTTGCCCTGTCAGCAAGAACAGGGTAGTATTCAGACATGATATCTACGACAAGCGACGTATATTTGTACAGTCCGGGCTCATGCCATCCCAGTTTTTTTCCCTCTCTTACGGCTCTTCTTATAAGCCGCCTGAGCACATAGCCTCTTCCTTCATTCGCCGGAGAAACGCCGTCTGCTATCATGAAAGTCACGGCCCTGGAATGATCGGCTATTATCCGCGCGGATTCCAGGGAATAGTTCTCGGATTCATTTTGTATCTTCTCCATGAGCGGCTTGATGGTCGGGGTCTCAAAAACATCGGCGCTGCCCCCGATCACCTGGTTAAGCCTTTCCAGGCCCATTCCTGTATCTATATTCTTCTTCGGCAGTTCTTCCAGCTCTCCCGAGGCTTTCCTGTCATACTGAGTGAAGACCAGGTTCCATACCTCCAGGTACCTGTCGCATGAACATCCCGGACCGCACCCTTCCTTGCCGCAGCCTGTTCCGGGCCCCCTGTCGTACAGGATCTCCGAACACGGACCGCAGGGGCCCGTATCACCCATTTTCCAGAAATTATCCTTCTCTCCGAGTTTTACGATCCTCTCTTCGGGAAGATAACCTTTCCATATAGCGTACGCCTCATCGTCATCCTGGTATACTGACGCGTAAAGCTTCCGGGGATCAAGCTTCATCGTTTTGTTCAGGAAATCCCAGGCCCACATTATCGCTTCTTTTTTGAAATAATCTCCGAACGAAAAATTACCGTACATCTCGAAAAAGGTGAGATGCCTGGAGGTCTTCCCGACCTCGTCTATATCAGAAGTCCTGAGGCATTTCTGTATCGATGCCGCGCGTGTCACCGCCCCGGCTTCACCCAGGAACTGCTTCTTGAACTGGACCATGCCGGCAGTCGTAAAAAGCATTGACGGATCGTCAGGAACAAGCGATATGGATGAATACCACCTGTGGTCCAGTCCCTCGAAAAATTTTCTGAACTTCTTTCTTATTTTTATATCTTTCATGGTCTTCATGTCACCTCTGAGATTACCGGCCAGTACCCAGGAATTCTTCGATAATGCTGTTTACGGTCTCCCAGGAGAACCCCCTCCTTCTTAAAAAAGCGGTCAGTCTTCTCCTGCCCGTTATATACGGGCTTTTCCTGTACTTCTCAATAACCGGGATGCATGCCCTGCGGGCAGTCTCCAATTCCTCTGGTTTCTCGCTTGCGGGCAGCCCGCCGAATGCCTCACTTATTTCTTCCTCGGAGACTCCCCGGCTTTTAAGCTCGTGTACTATGGCCCTGTCTGCTTTCGGCTTTCCTTTTCTTCTTTCCGATATCCACCAGCCGGCGAATGCCGTGTCGTCCAGGTATCCGGATTCCTCGAGTTTTAAAAGTGTCTTTTCTATTATATCCTCCTCGTATTCCCTGGCCTCCAGCTTATCCCTTATTTCTTTCCTGCTCCTCTTTCTGCGGGAAATCAGCTGTTTTGAATATCCGACAGCGTCATGTATCTGCTGTAAAGATATCAAAGAGTCAAGTTCCCTGCCGTCTATTCCCTGCCCGGCTGCTATCTTTACGCATTTAAGCACATCGCCGCTGATTTTCAATGTCAGTCTGCCGTCTACATACAGGCCGTACTTTCCGCCTCTCTTGTCAGGGAGTATGGACGTTACAATCATCTTGTGAGTTCTCCCAGGACATTTTTTATCAGTGTCCTGTGAGTGCCTTTCCAGTATATTTTCTGACAATCGCTGCATATTGAGAATTCGTCATGGTTCTCGAAAACATAATCGGGAACTCTGCCTTTTATCCTCTTTTTAGGTATACTTTCAAGTCTCTTGTTGCATTCAAGGCATCTTGTAAAAACAGAGGATTCCTGCGGATCGAGCCCGAATTCACTGATTATCTCTTTCAGCTGCTGCCTGAAGTCATCGCTTCTTACGATGAATATTCCCAGTGCCCTTTTTCTGCTCAATCCGGTATCCCTGGTCAGGATTATCCTTCTCTCCTTCAAAGACCTGTATATTATCGTTCCTTTATCCGATCCCCTGTAATACTGGGCGTCAAAACCCATGAGCCTGAGCCAGCGGCAGAGACGCCCCAGCATGAAATCGACTATAAACTTATTTTCCATACTGTAAAAAGTACATATTTAAAATTATATCAAGCAGTATAATAAAAATCAAATATTTGTTTTTTTAATATGTCTATGTTAATATTTTATAAGGAGCGGTATGAAAGGAACGGATGAAAATAAAAATACCATTACAGATTTTACGGGAATTTCCGCCTGTATCACCAGGAATACCGGATATCTACGGCAAAAAATTTAATATTCCTGCCTTTTATGTTTATCCGGATAATTATGTTTATTTTGATAATCTTGCACAACTGAACCGCTGTTTTATATAATAAACTGTCATGAAAAGAACTATAACTTTACTGTTCTTCATATGTCTTTCTGCGAAACTTGCTTATTGTACCCCGGCAGCACCGTCCGGACTGCAGACAGAATCGACAACTAACCCCAGGAATAACCCCGCTACCTCGGAATACGGGGTAGAGCGTTCTACCCCCCTGTTCAGCTGGAACGCAGACGCGGTGCAGGAATCCTACCAGATAATCGTCGCCGACAACCCTGCGGATATTATCGCCGATAACGGCAACATATGGGATTCGGGTGAAGTTGTCACATCGGATGAGTTCTGCAATTACTCGGGATTGACGGCGCTTAAGTCTAACACTACGTATTTCTGGAAAGTCAGGACTTCCAGCAGTTCCGAGACCTCACCCTACTCAAGTTACGCATATTTCGAGACCAATCATTTTTTAAGAAGACAAGCATTCAACGTAACATCCCAGCGGATGGGGTATGCCGTGGGCGACATAAACGGGGACGGGCTCAGGGATTTCGTCGAAGCGAAAGGCAACCTGGGGACAGTTACCGCGTACGTGAATACGGGAACCGGGACTTTTACCCGTCACTGGCAGAACGGCGGAGGCAATCCCACAGACGCCCGGACCGTCGCTCTGCTCGACACGGATAACGACGGTGACCTCGACCTAATAATAGACAACGGCGGTATTACCATAAAGACCATACATTACTACAAAAACAACGGGAGCGGCAGTTTTTCACTGGACACGAACGACCTGGGACTGGAGAGACCTTCCAGAGCTATAGCAGTCGGAGACATCGACCGGGACGGAGATATGGATTTCATAGAAGGAAACGCTACGGCTACTGATAATTATCTGTATAAAAATAACGGCGACGGTACTTTCGCCAATCCGGTCGTCGTAGGCGTCGCGGGTTCGGAAACCAACGACCTTATACTCGCGGACATGAACAATGACGGCTTCTTAGACCTTATTGAAGCCAATATCGGTGAGGAGAACAGGGTCTACCTGAACAATAACGGCAGCTTCCCGGGAACAGCGGACTGGGAATCTTCGGAGACCGACGACACCTACGCGATCGCGCTGATAGACTACGAAGGCGACGGTGACTGGGATTTTATCGCTGGTAACGATACGGTAAAGAACATCATTTACGTCAATGACGGCAGCGGGGCCGGATATTCCGTTGCACAGCCTTCGGAGACCGACTGGACCTATGCCCTTTCTTCGGGCGACATGGACAATGACGGAGACATGGATTACATAAACGGTAACATCGCAGCAAGGCAGAGGATATACATAAATAAAGGCGGAGGTTCTTTCGTAAACGATTTCTGTTCTTTCTACACCCCCACCTCTTCATGTTACAGGCTGAATCTTATAGACCTTACGGGCAACGGGGCCATGGATCTTCTTATGGGCGATTTCGGCCCTCCCCCGGATCATTTTTTTGTGCATGATTCTGCCATATCTAACAGCGGTCCCGCAGCCCCCTCGTCGAACCTTTATGCGGAATATAACGATGCGCAGAAAAAATACCTGTTCCAGTGGGACCATACAACGGATGACCATGCGTCCCAGAACCAGCTGTCATACAATATAAGGATAGGCACCTCGAGCGGAGATTACCAGATAATTTCAGGGGCCATAGCCACGACCGATAATTCGGGCTCGTTCTGGGGCAACGTGGGCAGATCTACCCACGTCTATCTTTCCGTCAAACCGCAGACATTGTTCTGGCAGGTCCAGGCGATAGACACTTCAAAGTCCACCGGGGCCTGGTCCTCAGAACAGGTAATGAACGAAAAGCCGCTTTCCGGATGGGAAGCGGATTTTGTACTGCTTTCCACTTGCGCTTCCCAGTGGACACTGAGCAAGGTCCAGGATGGTTCCGGAGACCTGTATAATGACCGGATCGGCATGGTAGAGATACATTTCAAGGCAAAGGACCGGGAAAAGAACCCGGTAATACTCACCGATTTTCAGTATTCCACCTCCTCTTCCGGGGCCTGGTATTCCGTTACGCCTGATACATCTGTCATTCTGACTCAGGCCGGCAAGTCTACGACAACATACCTCTGGCCCGATAACCAGGGAAATTATTTCGTCACCGTGGAATCCACGGCGTCCTATTCAGCTGCCGCCGATCATATGTTCATATGGGATTCGAACGAGTCTACGCAAATACAGGGCATCGAGACCAGCGAGGCCAGGATAAGGTTCAAATCCTACGATATCTTCGGAGCTACACAGACCGGCTACACGACCAGTCTCCCCTTCCACGTGGATAACCTGGACCCGACCGAACCGGGGATGCTCAGCGACTCCGCCTCATTTGCCGGCACCCAGTATACTCTTTTGTTCGGAGGACAGTCTTTTGATACTAACTTCGAGGAATACAGGATATATTACGGCACATACCCCGGCATCGGAAAAGACGATTACACTTCGGTATGGACTCAGTCTGACGATTCCAACCTGTCCGCCGCCGATTTCAACGGAGCTCCCTCGACTGTTATAAACGGGCTTGCCGAAGACACCACGTATTATTTCAGGATCTATGCATTCGACGGTTTCGGGAACTACAGCTCTACTTCAGCTTTGACGGTAAAAACGAACGATCCGCCGTACCTCAAGGAAGATGCCACTTACAGCATCGAGAAGATAACCGCCACCCAGAGGACCGACGGTTCCGACCTGGTAGACATATATTTCGGAGGCATGGATAACGACGATGAACCTTCGTATATAGTTCCGGGAGAGTGTTTCTATCAATACGAGATATTAATGGCAACGTACGTAATGACGCCTTCCACTTACCCTTCAGTGCTGAATCTCGGCAAGACAGTATCCACATACACTTTCGTCTGGGACGCGGGTGCCGACGTGCCTGATATATCTTCAAATACTTTCAGGATGCGCATAACCGTATCGGACGGCAAAGACCAGGGGGTCACGGACATAATGACGAATTACGTGCTGGATACTGCGCCTCCGGATACGGATAACTTCCTGAAGGCCGCCGGAGGCGGTCTGACTTATATAAACTGGGAATGGCACCAGACTTTCGAAGAACATTTTACAGGGTATGAACTCTGGTACTCGAGCGTGCCTAACGGCTCCTCTACCTCATCCAAGGACCCGGGGCATGCGCAATGCGTATCCATGCCCGGAGACAAGCTCAAACTGTCTACGACTACGGAGGGCCTCCAGCAGCTCACTACCTACTGGGCCTGTCTCTGGATTTACGATAAATACGGGCACGAGACACATACTTCCGTATATTCTTTCACTACGGGATTCCCGCCGGAAGTATCTATCAGATCCCAGCCTTATCCTGTCCTGGACAGCAAAGGAGACATCGAAGTCGACCTTGACGTATACGACGCCGACGGCAATGACTGCAGGCTCCAGATAGAATATTCCACGAACAATATGGTTACGTGGGAGCTTCCGACCATATCCACCATGTCTTCGAGCTACGGGGATCCCGCGGCCATCAACGTGGCGACGGTGACTTACCGCGTAAAGAACATCCCTACGAAGAACGGCCCTTCGATAAGCACTAATACACTGAAACTGAGATGGGTCTCGAGCATTGACGTGGGCAGCCAGTATTATCCGGCCGTATACTTCCGCGTAAGGGTAAAAGACGATATATCCGAGTCTTCGCAGCTGATAAGCGATTCATTCAAGATTGACAGTTCGAGACCCGTACCGGATTACATAAACACGGGGAACTCCGGTTACTCGCATTACACCTCGACCTCGGTAATACAACTGCGCATACTCGGCGAAAACGGCGAATCAGAAGTGCTTGATGTAACGTTCACGAAAGCGAATCTTGCGAAATTCATACTCTACGACAGCACGCCCACCCCCTCGGAATCCCACACCCTGACAGGCTCGACCGTGACCGCATCTCCGGGTTACCTGTACATGTCGGTACCGCAGACGATAAGAAACAGGGTGGCCAGATGGAATGCCCAGTCAAAAACACCTTTTTTAAGAATGCTCTCCTCTTCTACTAGGGATGACTCGGGTAACTGCTTCATTGAACAGTCGGATTTCATCTTCGATTCGGACATCGACTGGGTAAAAGACACCGCAAGCCCGGTCGTATCCAGCGGTTCCTACGCTAATTCCTCGGAAGGAGATATAGCGCTGAACGTATATTTCAACGAATTCATTGATACCTCGTCCGTGAACACGGGAGGATTCAGGATCCAGGACTCGAGCGCGAACCCGGCCCACTTCGAGTATATGGAACCCGGGTGCTTTGTCATAACCCAGGAAAACGATTCTACCGACCTGTCTATCCAGATGAGCGACGAGAAACATGATACCATATGGGGCTGGAGCGCGCAAAAATTGTATCTGTGCGTAAGCACCTGGGCCGTAACAGACCTGTCGGGGAACCCCGTGATCGAGATATCGACTTCCAACGCTCTCCAGATAGACAAGTCGGTAGACGTGAGTTCCCCCTCTATTACGGGGGTATTTCCAAAACCGGGTTCCGAATACGTACCTTGCGACACGGTCGTAAAGGTGTATTTTTCCGCGTTCCTGAAGGAAGAACAGGCTGTAAAAAGCATTGTTGTCAGGCAGCTGAGAGACTCTGTGGGCAACTCCGTAGAAAAACTGATAGACGGGAAAGTCACTTATTCGGGATCCGGCAAGGTCATAAGTTACAAAGCCACGCGGGGATTTCCCGGTAATTCGCTGATAGAGGTTACTGTCAGTAAGGAGTATATTAAGAATTTCATTGGGAATTCCATATACAATGACTATTCTTGGAGATTCACGACCAACCTGCAGATGAACGACGAGAACATCATCTACAGCCCCTCCGGCAACATAAAGCTCTTTGTGCCGGCGGGCCAATTCCCTTCCAGCGGAATAGTGGGATTCACCGAAGGCATACCTCCGAACAAGCCGGCAAAAGCCTCGATAAAAACGGTTAATACCGCTAATTACGCCGAGGGCACGTGGGAAGACGTGTATCATTATCCCATAGATGACCTCACATCGGAACTGCTATTCTACTCTGAAAAAGGCAAGATCATGGATACGGTGTTCAATAAGAACGCCGAACTGACATTTGATTACTCGGGATATCTTACGGATAAAGATTCGGACTACGTCGGCTTTGAGGATAAGCCGCCGGTACTGATAAGCACGCTGAAAATATATTATCTTGACAACCGGTCGTCGAGATGGATACCGCTGAATTCCGAAATAGACGAGGATTCCAGGACGATTTCCACGTCTATACGCCATTTCAGCGTATACGCTCTGATGGGCTCCGAGAATTTCGAACTGGAGCTTGCGCACCCCTACCCCGTACCGTATAAACCTTCTGAACGGCCGCAGGAGTTTGAAAATACGCTCAGGGCCGGCATCACGTTCACTAAGCTGCCGTCCGAGTGCGATATTGAGATATTTACTATAGCAGGAAGGCTGGTCAACAGCTTTCATCACTCGGACTCCGATCTTGCTGATGCAAAACAGCCGGGCAACTACTACTGGTTCCCCGTTGAGAACTCGTTCGGAGAAAAGATCGCAAGCGGTGTTTACATATATTACATGGAAAGCGAAGGTAATTCGAAATCCGGGAAACTGATGATAATAAGATGATGAAAATCGTGATAAAACCGAATAAAAAAGGCAGGATCGCGGATACCGCTGCATTTCTGCTGATCTTATTCCTTATTATATTCACCTCTACAGGTACGGTGTTTTCCGGTAAGGGTCCCGGAAGCTCCGGGTATGAATTTCTCAACATACCCGTAGGATCCAGGGAAGCCGCTATCGGGGCCGGTACTGCGATAGCCCACAATCCCAATGCTTTCTGGTGGAATCCGGCGGGTATAGCATTTGTCGAAAGATTCAGCGTGAGCCTCATGTACAATAAATGGTTTGAAGATATCACACAGCAGCGAGCCGGATGCACTTTCCCGATGATGCAGCGGTCCGTCGGGGCGGTTAATGTATCAATGCTCTCCGTACCGGGCATCGAAGGTTATTCCTGGTTCGATATACCCACAGGAGAAGTGCAGGCGAAAGATTATTGCGCATCCTATACCCAGGCCAAGTATTTCTCGGACCTGATGGTAGCCGGGCTTACCCTGAAGGGCGTGGTCGAACAGCTTGACGATGTCAGTGTTTACGCCATGGCTCTGGATATAGGCGCTATTTCCAGCCCCGTCGAGAACCTGTGGCTCTCGGCAGGTGTCAAAAACGCAGGGGTGAGCAAAACCCACATAGAAGAAAAAGGCATACTGCCCATATCGTTCTTTACCGGGCTCGGGATAAGGATGAACAAGCTCATACTATTCGCCTCTGACATAACCTATATAGACCAGGAGATCAAATACGGAGCCGGGGCAGAGTTTAACATTTTCGACCTCCTCTATATCAGGTGCGGCACTAATAATTTTGCCGATGCGGGAGATAATATACAGGCGGGCGCCGGATGGAAGATCAAGGATATCGGATTTGATTACGCATATGTCCCATACGGAAAGCTGGGCAGCACGCACAGGGTAGACCTTAATATAATGTTCGGGGATCCGCCCCTTATCGAGCAGATATACAGGAATGCGGTGAAGCTTTTCAAGCAGAACATGTTCAAGGAAGCCTGGATAGAATTTAATAAGGTAAAGACACTGGATGCCGCTTATAAGAAGGTCGGCAGACGGATACGGGAAGCCGAAGAAAAGATGAAATACTCTATCTCAACCCAGCCGGGAGATTCGGACTGACCTAACTGTTTCCCTGACTGCCTTCGGCCGGCCTGTTCTGGCCGAGTATTTTCTCGAGTGACTGCCTGGCCCTGTTCTTTACCTGTATATCCGGGTCTTCAAGAAGTTTTTCAAGCAATCTGCTGGTATTGGGATCCTTTATCTCTCCGAGAGCCCAGGCCGCCGAGAGCCTCATCCATTTATCTTCGCTTGCCGACATGCCTTCGAGAACGGCGAGCGCTTTCTCCGGATCATACCTGTAGTAAGCCTTTGCGGCGTTAGCCCTGGTGCGGTTATCACTGTCGTCGAGGAATGGCCTGAGCATCTCCGGGGCTTTCGGGCTGTCCCTGAATATCTCCTCTATGATCTCCACGCTGTCGGCCCTTGCCCTGGGCCTGGGGTCCACTCCCGTTACCGCCTTTCTGCCGTCCGGAGAATCCTTGAGTACCAGCTTCTGGGTGCTACCGCCGACCGTCATCCTCTCCATTATCCCTATCATCCGGGCCCAGTTCTTCTCCAGATCGTCCGCTCTCTGATAGGATTTGCCGTATAATGCCAGCTGCTGAGCGAGTTTTTCCGTATCCTTATTATAGGAGTTTTTCAGTTCCTCTACTACCAGTTTTTCCTTGGTGAGGTCTTTGGAAAGCCTGCTGCTTATCGCATTAAGACTTCTGCGGTTTATAAGCACCGCGGCAGCGCCCAGCGCGAGTATTACCAGCGCAAACAGTATCTGGAGGACCATCCTTATTCCGCTCATCTCTTTTACTTTTTTCGCCAGGCTCGATTTCGTCTCTTCGAGATATTCTATCTTTGTCGACATCTCTTTCTCGGACATATTCATGCTGTTCAGCTTGTTCTCAAGGCCTCTCACGCTTTCAGTCAGATCCCTGATCCTGGACTGGTACTGCCTGGCCTGCTGTGCATCCGCGGCAGAGTACTGTGTCCTCGTTGCGGAAACCTGCCTTGAAGGCTCTTCTTTAACTTCGGGGTGCAGTTTCTTTTCGGCTTCGCTGATTCCTTTTTTCAGTTCCTTTGAGTCCGGCATGTGTTTCCTGGCTTTTTTCAGGAATTCCAGGTTTTCCTCATCGGTATCTTCCTTTGTCTTCTCAAGCATCCGCACGGTAGCTTTTTCGAGCAGCGCTTTTGCCCTTTCATTATCGGGCTCGATCGTGAGTATCTCATCCAGATAGGTTATGGCCTGTTCGATATTGCCTTCCAGGTATTTCTGGATCGACATACCCATAAGGGCCCCGGTGTCTTTTTTTTCGGGTTCTTCCTGCGCTTCTGAAGCGACAGCGGATACCGATATCATAACAGCCAATAAAGATATTTTTAGCACTTTTTTCATTATTATCATATTTTACAAAAAATTAAATATCATACAATATGGGCATTTTAAAAAGTCAGGCCCATCACTTCCATTACATCCTGCAATCTGTCGAATATATCCAGCGCTTCCACCTCTCCGGGAGATATTTCAAGCGCTTTAATAAGATGTTCCCTGACTTTCTCCAGATTCACCTCTTTGATATATCTTCTGGCGGCCGCCAGATGGTAATACAGCTTCGACAGCTTATCCTCCGGCATCCTCAGCCTGAAAAAATTAAACCTTACCGAGGCTTCAAGATAATCGCCTTCTTCGTATAATTTCAGGCTCCTCTCGAAAAATCCGTCCATATCTTCATCAAAAAGCTGCAGGTATATCGGAGCTGCCTGGTTTCCGGGGTCCAGGTATTTCACTATATTGAGCTTATTTTTAGCTTTTTCGTCTTCGCCCATGGCGATATTCATGGCGGCCTCTTCCATCTCGGAATCTATGCTGTTTATGTACCACTGGGCGTCCCTCTCCCTGCTCAGTTTCGCTTTTTCCCTCGCCTCTTCCACCTTGGCCTGTTCCAGCAGCACCAGTGCCTGTTCGTAAAAAGCCTGGGCCGCTTTCCTGTTTATCTGGGTCAGGAGCAGTTTTGCATCTATGCTGTCAGGAATTTCCGCAAGGTATTCGCTGACGGCATCGACCGCTTCGCTCCAGTCGCTTTTCTTCTCCAGCTTAGTGACCTTCATCTTGAGTTTCTCGAATTCCTTGTACTTTTCCATATACTCATCATCCGCCAGCCTTTCCCTCAGCTTTCTGCTTATCTCATACATCTCTATCTCATCGGGTTTAGGCTGCTGAAGAAGGTCATACAGTATCTTGTTGGCCGCCTTCTCCTTTGAATACTGCTTCAGGTACTGGGAATACTCTTCTTCGATAGCCAGCGAATAATCAGAACTGTACTCTGAGGCTTTTTCCAGCTCGCTGTCGGCCATTTTATAGAGTCCTTCCGACATC
This sequence comes from Elusimicrobiota bacterium, assembly GCA_016934855.1. Taxonomy (GTDB): domain Bacteria; phylum CG03; class SLGR01; order SLGR01; family JAFGSA01; genus JAFGSA01. The sequence goes on along the minus strand of JAFGSA010000038.1, from coordinate 20,470 downwards.
AGGGTAAATCCTTTTTTAAGATAACCGTAGCTTATTGTCTTTTCGATCATATCCTTTATCTCTTTTCCCAGCTCGTCCTCTGAATTGAATTTTATGTGCGCCTCGGCTTTTTTTAAAGCCGCATCATAATTATTCTTCATATACAGGTCGACCGCCTGCTTCAGGTTCATGGACGCGTCCGGGGACAGGGAGCAGATGGTCACTATAACAGACGCTATTATCAGGGATTTACATTTACGGCACATTACTTCCCGAATCTTTTCAGCAGATCGTCAAGGTATTCTTTCTCTCTCTTCTCGAATTCCACTCTCTGTTTCTCGAATTCGTTCTGCCACTTGTTCCTCTGCTGGGCTATCTCCTTCTCTTTTTTCTTCAACTCCTTCTGCCAGATATCCCTTTGTTTTTCTATCACTTCCTTCATCTCTTCTTCGAGTTTGTCTCTTGTCTCTTTTATATACTTTTCAATGTCCTCCTGCTTCTCTTTCCGGAGCCTGTCTTTCTCCCGGATAACAATCTCCTTGTTCTTTTCTTCCAGCTGCCTGATCACATTCTCCTTATCCTTCAGAAGCTGTTCGTATCTCTGCGTGTTGTCCCTCCTGGCAAGCGTCAGGTTACCCTCCAGGTCCCTTGCCCTTTTCTCGAATTCCTTCTTCTGGTTTAAAAGATCGCCGTACTCCTCATCCCATTTCTTCACTTTTTCCGAGAACACCTGTTTAACCATCTCTATCTGCTTATCCTTTATATCGAGCTTGAGCTGGTAATTATTTTTCAGTATTTCAATCTGTTTTTCCAGTTCTCTTATCTTATCCAGAAGTACCGCCTTTTCGTCGGCGTGTATTTTCTTTTCTGCGGCCGCGGCATCATCCTTTCCGAGGGATATTTTCCCGGTATCTTTTTCACCGTGAGTATTCACTTTGCATCATCCTCCTGTTTTCCCAGCCGGGATCCGACGATTAATCATTTACCGGCAAGCTCTGTAAATTCTTCCTCGTTTATTATCTTTATTCCCTTTTCTTTCGCTTTATCCAGTTTTGACCCGGGATTTTCTCCTGCCACCAGGTAATCGGTATCCGCCGTAACGGAAGACGATTCTGCGCCCCCGAGAGCCTCTATTCTTGCAGCAGCCGCCTTCCTGGTGAAGTTCTTCATGGTGCCGGTGAATACGAACTTCAGCCCGGACAATTTCCTGCCGCCTTCCTGGTGAACGGGTCTGACACCGTTTTTCAGCAATTCCTTTATTTCATCCTGGTTAGTGTCTGACTCGAAGAAATCCATTATGGATTCCGAAACGATCGGGCCTATCTCGTCTATATCCATAAGGGCCGCCCTCCCGGCATTCATCAATCCGTTTACGCTGCCGAATCTCCGGGCCAGTATCTTAGCTGTATGCTTCCCCACGTTCTGAATGCCGAGCGCGTATATAAAATTCGAAAGTGCGCAATTCCTGCCGTTTCTGACGGCATCCAGCAGTTTACGGGCCTTTTTCTCTGCAAAAAGATCCAGTGAAAGCAGTTTCTCCATATCAAGACTATAGAGATCTGATATATTCCTGACAAAACCTCTCTCTACGAGCTGCTGAGCTATATTCTCACCCAGGCCTTCGATGTTCATCGCGTCAATGGAAGCATAGTGAAGTATCTTCTGTTTCAGCTGTGCCGGGCACCGTATGTTGCTGCACCTGTAAAATACGCCGTTTATATCCTTCTTCACCGTATGCCCGCAGGCCGGACATTTACCCGGAGGCACTACGGGCCGGTGACTGCCGGATGCCTTTATTACAGATACTATCTTAGGTATTACGTCCCCTCCCCTTTCAACCTCCACCCTGTCACCGGCGGATACTCCCAGTTTCCTTACCTGATCGAAATTATGCAGGGTTGCGCTCGAGACCGTGACACCGCCTATACCTACCGGTTCGAGCTTTGCAACCGGTGTTATTATCCCTGTTCTCCCTACGCTGAATATTATTTCTCTTACTGTCGTTGTCGCCTTTTTTGATTCGAACTTGTACGCGATCGCCCATCTCGGGTTCCTGGACGTCGCACCGAGCACATCATGCTCCCTGAACAAGTTCACTTTAACTACCGTACCGTCTATATCATAATCCCTGTCTGCGCGTTCATCTGCGAGTCTTTCATAAGACTCGAATACTTCTTCTATCGAAGCGCATTGACTGTAGGTGCTGTTTACGGGAAGCCCCCATTCTTCGTAGATTTCCAGCAGTTTCATCTGGGTAAGCGGAGGGGAAGTGCCGTCCCACCGGCCGAATCCGTAAAAATATGCGCTCAACCTTCTTTCAGAAACTTCCGCGGGATCCAGGAGCTTCAATGTCCCGGCACAGGTATTGCGGGGGTTTGCAAAAACCGGTTCGCCGTTTTTCTCCCTTACTTCGTTTATTCTCCTGAGTTCCGATATCTTCAAGAACATCTCTCCCCTTATTTCAACCGAATCCGGCGGATTATCTGTCCTGAGAACAAGAGGTATGACCCTCTGGGTCAATATATTGCCGGTAATATCGTCCCCGGATATACCGTTGCCCCTGCTTGCCGCCAGTATGAGTTTCCCCTTTTCGTACGTGACGGAAATACTGACACCGTCCAGTTTTTCTTCTATTACAAATCCTTCCTTCAGAGGCACTTTCTTCCTGATCCTCTTCTCCCATTCAGCTACTTCTTCACGGGAATAAGTATTCTCCAGGGAAAGCATCGGAACCGCGTGTTTTACGGTCTTGAATTCTTTAAGCGGTTCTCCGCCTACCCTTCTCGTCGGAGAATCGGCGGTTATATATTCCGGATGCTCCTCTTCAAGCGTTTTAAGTTCGGCGTACATCCTGTCATATTCACGGTCTGATATCTCCGGTTCGCCCTTGACGTAGTACAGAAAATCATAACGGGTTATCTTTTCCCTGAGATTCTCTATTCTTGCCCTGATTTTCTCATCTATTTTCATCTGCTTTTGCGCTCTTTCTGCTGCAGGAATCCAGTATCCCGTTGATGAATTTATGGGATTTCGATGTTGAATAGTATTTGGCCAATTCCACCGCTTCGTTAATAGAAGCATTTTTGGGTATGTTCTCTTCGAAATATATCTCGTAAAGCCCCATTCTTATTATAGCCTTGTCTACTTTTGCTATACGGTCCATCTCCCAGTTCCTTGCATATTCGAATATGAGTCTATCTATGAAATCCAGGTTTTTCTCAGTACCTTCCACAAGCTCCCGGGCAAAACCCTCTATCTTTTCATTCTTTTCATCATGATCTATGATTTTCCATGCTTCGGATGATTTTACACCCAGGAGGTCCATAACGTAAAGGGCCTTCAGGGCCAGTTCTCTTGCTTTCCTCCGTGCCGTCATAGGATATTTGTCCGGCAGTTATCTCTATATTCCCTCATATATATCCGACATTTCGAGAGCCGCGCGGGCGGCCTCTTCTCCCTTGTTCCCTCCCTTGCCCCCGGATCTTTCGACCGCCTGTTCAAGCGAATCGCATGTCAGTATACCGAACGTAACGGGCTTTTCACTTCTTAAGCCCAGTTCTGCGACCGTCCTGGCCACCTGGCTCGATATATACTCGAAATGAGGCGTGTCACCCCTTATGACCGCACCCAGGCATATTATCATATCATGCATCGATTTTTTTATGAGCTTGTCTACGCATCCGGCTATTTCCCACGAACCCGGGACCTCGTATACCGTTATATCCATCTCGTCCATGCCGCTTCTTATCAGTTCGCCCACGGCTCCCTCCAGGAGCCGTTTCACTACTTGTTCGTTCCTCCTGGACATTACGATAACGGCTTTCTTTCCCGTACCGCTTACTTTTCCTCTCACTATATCCATACTTGCCTCCTTTACCGCGATAACACTTTCTCTGTCCCCAAAAACACTACTCCGAAACCGGTCCGCCTCCGGGCGTCAATCCAGGTAATGACCCAGTTTTTCCTTCTTTGTCTTCAGGTATTTCTCGTTTTCCGGAGTCGGTGTCGCAGTTATCGGTATTCTTTTAGTTACTTTAAGACCGTATCCCTCCAGCCCTACGATCTTCTTGGGATTATTTGTGAGCAGTTTTATGCTGGTCAGCCCGAGGTCAGCGAGTATCTGCGCACCTATACCGTAATCCCGGAGATCCGCCTTGAATCCCAGCGCATGATTAGCTTCTACGGTGTCAAGACCCCTGTCCTGCAGACAGTACGCCTTTATCTTGTTATCCAGCCCGATACCTCTTCCTTCCTGCCTCATATAAAGAAAAACCCCTCTTTCGCTGGTAGCTATTATTTCCATCGCCTTATGCAGCTGTTCTCCGCAATCGCATCTTTTCGAACCGAAGAGATCCCCCGTAAGACATTCGGAATGCACTCTTACCACTACGTTCTTCCTGCCGGCGACTTCTCCTTTAACGAGAGCCAGGTGAGGCTCTGTCTCTTTTAAAGCTGTCCTGTAGAGATATAATTTGAATCTGCCGTATTTTGTAGGCAGCACCGTATTGCTGACGCATTTTATCAGGTGCTCGTTCTCATACCTGTACTTGATAAGGTCAGCAATCGTAATAAGCGTCAGCTTATGTTTCTTTACGAAAGACCGAAGTTCTTCCATTCTGGCCATCGTACCGTCTTCATTCATTATCTCGCATATCACCCCGGCCGGGATCAGTCCCGCCAGGCGCGCCAGGTCTACGGAAGCTTCAGTATGGCCCGCCCTGGTAAGTACCCCCCCCTCCCTGTACTTTATAGGGAATACATGACCCGGCGTAGATATATCTTCCATGGTCTTTTCGGGATCTGACAGTATATTTATGGTATGCGCCCGGTCTTTCGCGGATATCCCCGTCGTGACTCCCTTCCTCGCATCGCATGATACGGTGAACTGGGCCTCTTCCGAATAGCTCCTCCTCGCCATAGTCTCCAGCCCGAGCTCCCTGAGCCTTTTTTCCTGCAGCGATACGCATATGAGTCCCCTGCCGTATTTTGCCATGAAATTAATGGCCTCCGGCGTGACTTTTTCTGCAGCCATAACCAGGTCCCCTTCATTTTCGCGGGATTCGTCGTCCACCACAACGACAAGCTTCCCTTTCTTTATATCCTCAAGAGCTGTTTTAATGTCTTTTACCGCTTTTTTTCCCGTATTCATCTTCCCGCTCCTAATGCGAGCATATCCGCTTCCAGGTTCACGAGCCCTGTTGCGCCGGCTCTGCCCAGGTTGGTCCTTCTGAGGGTTTCCGGTATAAGCCCGACTTTAAAGTCGGTACGGCCTATCTCGTTAACGGTGAGCGATACGCCGTTAACCGCAACGGACCCCTTTAATATCAGCTTGCCGATGAACGCCCTTTCTGTTCTTATGGTCATGATGCGGGTGTTCTGCCTGCTCTTGACGGAAACGACTTTTCCGACCGACATGACATGCCCGTACACTATATGCCCGTCGATTTTCTTCGCCAGCGTCATAGCTCTTTCAAGATTGACCGGCGAGCCGGCACCGAGGTTCCTGAAAGCAGTGACTCTTCTTGTCTCGGCTCCGAGGTCCATAATATATTTACCCCCGCCGCCGATACCGCTAACCGTAAGACATACTCCGTCCACCATCACGCTGTCGCCCGCAGAGATATCCCCGAGCGCGCTTTTTACGCAGAGCCTTCCGCCCCTGATATAAACGATATTTCCTACGTCTTCCGTTATTCCCGTAAACATTTATTCTTCCTGAAACTGCCGTTATTCCCTAGTTATATACAATATCTCCCTGCATTATGATGTCGCTTCCTGACTCAAACCTCTTTATCCCGGAAAGCCTGGGCGATTCTTCGAGTTTGGGAAACCCGGGTCCGTCACAGCACGTCGGCGCGTCTTTGCCTCCGATGATGAGAGGCGAATATACGATCACCACCCTGTCGACGGCCCTGCTGTATATGAAGTAGCCCGCGGTAGTCCCCCCTCCCTCTATCAGAACAGAGCATATCTTCCTTTCATATAAAGCTTTTAATATGTTCTTCGGCGATATGAAACCGCTCTCCTCATCGAGCTTTTGCGTCATCACTCCCTTGTCTTCCAGGGACTTCCTCTTTTCTTCGGATTTTCCGCTGGAATAGAATATCAGGGTGTTCTCACCCACTAGCCGGGAACCGGAATTTATTCTGAGGTCCTTGTCGATTATTATCCTGAGAGGCTGTTTCGCTTCGGGGATCTTCATCCTGTACGTCAGCTCGGGATCGTCTTTATTTACCGTGCCGACTCCGGCGAGGATGGAGTCGTTTTCCCCCCTGAGCATCATCGTGTATTCCCTGGATTTTTCGTTAGATATCCAGCGGCTCGCGCCCGACACCGAGGCGATCTTGCCGTCCCACGACACTGCCGCCTTCATCACCACATAGGGCTCCTTCTTTGAGGTGAACTTCAGGTATTCCTTTACGAGCTCCTTCGCTTCGTTTTCAAGCACTCCTACCTCCACATCTACCTGTTTCTGTTTCAGCACTTCTATCCCGCAGACGACAGGGTTGGGATCCGGTGTCCCTATAACCACCCTTTTTATACCGGCTTTCAATATCCTGTCGACGCACGGCGGAGTCTTGCCGTAATGAGAGCAAGGCTCGAGGGTCACGTACGCTGTGCTTCCCGCAGTGTCTTCAGTCGCACTGTCTATTGCTTCAACCTCCGCGTGGTTCTGCCCGAATTTCCTGTGATAGCCCTGGCCTATGACCCTGCCGTTTTTTGCTATAACGCAGCCGACCCTGGGGTTAGGAGCCGTCATGTTCATCCCCAGCTTTCCCATCTCGACCGCCATGCGCATAAAATAATCGTCTGTATTCATAATAATAAAAAACCCGGAGACTATATCTCCGGGATACTTCTTGTTCTTCTGTTTTCAATAATCTTCTTTCATCCGGACTATTACCGTCGGTATCTGATTCCAACAGATTCAGCCTTGCGGCTCGCGGACTTACGGCCACTGGCCGTTCACCGCCGGTCGGGAATTTCACCCCACCCCGAAGATTTCTAAATTTTACAACTACCTGGCAATTTTGTCAACATTTTAACAGTCGTCGGGTCCCGGATGCTCCTTTGTCCTACCTGCTTTTGTCAGCTTTCTTCATCTCGTCTTCGGCTATCTCTATATACTTAAGTGACTCGAAATGACCCGGATCCAAAGTCAGGACTTTTCTAAATTCAATTATAGATTCTTCGTATCTCCCCTCGTCCAGGAGCTGCTGGCCTTTTATGAAATATCTTCTTTTCGTCACAAGTATCTCGTCCTCGGTGAGCATCTCCTTCTTACCCTCGATTTCCACTTTCTTCCTGGGTTCTTCCTGATCTTCCCTGATCCTCGAAGGAAACATGTATGCCAGCGATATGCGGTGGGTCTGACCGAGATCGCCGTAAGGCACCCAGGAATAGTCTACGCGCAGATCTGAATAACCTATTCCTCCACCCGCCGAGAGCCCCGCCAGAGCATCCAGGTCGTTTATAGGGTTCGTCCTGTAGCCGCTTCTTGCAGCCAGCACAATTTTTCCCATGTATAACCTGTATTCTATTCCCGCATGCGCGCTCGGAATATTATCCACGGGAAAATTAAGATCCCCGGCCAGCGTCAGTCTGCTGAAATCCGCCGATATGCCGGTCTTTATATTGAATGGAAGAGGGTCTTCCTCGTATTTGAACTTCATCTTCGTACCCATGTTCTGTACGGCTGCGCCGAAAGAATATCTCCCGCCGGCGGATTTCCTCATGTAGCCCGCATCCATAGCGACTGCAGAGGCTGATTCGTCTTCTATTACGGATCTTATGAACTTCAGGTTGATACCCAGGGCCTGCCCTTTTATTATATTGGCGTACGACGTGTAGACAGCCAGGTCGTACGGTTTATATGTATCCATCGCCGCAACCCCAGTATTGTAATACATGTCTATCTCATCCATACCCAGATAGTTTACCGCCATAGAGAAAACCCCCGCAGACGTGGGAACCGCGGCCGTGACAAAATCAAAGAATATATCTTCAAACCATATGGAATGCATGGCCGAGACGTTTATCCTTTCCAGATAGTTCAATCCTGCGGGATTGGAATATACGGAGTCTGCGCCGCAGTTTACGGCACAGCATGCTTCGCCCATCCCCACCATCCTGACTCCCTTCGTCAGCTTGAGAAATGCCGCACCCGTCGTACCCGCCTCGTCCTTTGTAAACATCATACCCGGGGCAAGCGCATTTAAAGATATGACGAGCAGGAGGACTATTCCGGATATCCCTGCATGCTTTTGCATCAGGCTATTCCTATGCTTCTTCATTTTATTATCGCGAACTTCCCCTTTTTCTTCTGCCCGCCGTCGTTATGAATATAAAATACGTACACTCCGCTGGCAAGAGTGTTCCCCGCCTTGTTTTCCGGGACCCAGAGGAGTTTATTCCCGGGAGATTCTTTTTCTATTTCCGCTACTAGTTCTCCCGCTATGTTGAATATCTGTATTTCGGCCTGCTCTGTCAGCTCGCAGAAAGTGAGACTCTCGGCATCGAAATCCCCTCCCGAACCGGGTTTATACGGGTTGGGATATACATACGCGCTTTCCAGGTCTTCCGCGGCCAGGATATCCCGGGTATTGGCAACGCTGTCTACGTACCCCACTCCCGTCTTATAGTTCTCGCTCTCCCCTTTGCCTATGATGCTCTGCCCTACCGAAGCCGTGAGCGTATAGTTGGACGATGAGACTCTGCCGCCGCCTGACGATATGCTCCAGTTGCCGAGTATGTAATTCAGGCTGGCTATCACGGCCCCCGAAGCAATAAACGCCAGGATCAGCATGACATGCTGTCCCTTTCTCTTTTTTTCCAGTCTGACATTCATATCAGTTTGTCTGCGCTACCATGAGCCAGCTTGAACCATCGTGGATAAAGACTGCACCGCCGCCCGATGCAGTTGCCAGGCCGGTCGTTGCCTGGCCGGAATCGTTCCTTACCATCAGTATCTGCCCGGCCGATCCCGCCGGACCGGTCAAGGCATACGCTCCCGATTCCGATCCCGCTGTAAGTTTGAAAACGACCGTTCCGTCCGGGACGGTCACGCCGCCGTTATTGCCCGCCGCAGTATTGTATTTTGCTACGAGGACGTCGCCGACCGTGAGTCTTCCGGCCACGGAGGTATTCGTGGAAATACTAAGACTGTCAGTACCGGAGGCCGTTACGCTCATATTGCCCGATGTGCCGAAATAGAGCGTTCCCGCATCGAGCTCTATATCCCCCACGTTTGCCGATATCGTGCCCATGGTGCTTATCTCGACCAGCTCCACCCAGTCCCCTGCCCTCATTATATCGAAACCGGCAGTGTTCGTGCCGCCGGGGACAAGTATCCTGAGCCTGCCGGAATTGCCGCCCGTGTCCTGTCCCCATGCCTCGATGCTCCCGGCTGTCCCGTTAGAAGTCCCCCCTACGAATTTCAGCACGTTGTCGTCCCTGGAACTGCTTATCTCCCTGGCGTTCGTCCTTATCACGCCTTTTAACTGGCGCCATATCGTCGTATCTGTGCTGGTGTTTACTCCGTCGCCCAGCGCAATACCGGCCATACCGGGCATGCCGGCGATATCCCTGGAAATGACCCAGCGTGGATTGGCCTCTGTCCCCCAGTATCCGGCTATCTGTTCCCTGGACGCTATTACCGTACCCTCTCCGCCCTTCAGCGAACCGAGCATGATACTGCCGGACGGCATCTCCATGTCACCCGCTATCTCCGTATTGCTTGAAAAGACTATCCCTTCAGCGGTAGTGGCTACTGTGGATAAGGTCACCTGCCCCAGGTTAGTTATATCATTATTCCCGGCATCGAGATCCCCCGTCATCGCGACGGACCCGTCTCTCTGCATAAACTCCCCTGCTGACGTTCCGGCAAGCTGTAATGAATTTAAAGCGTACGGAGCCGTAGTAATCTCGATATTCGATTCCCCCGAGGGACTCTCGGTCACCTTGAAATTGGAATCGCTGAAATCTATCACCGCTGTAGGGGAAGATATATTCACATCGTTCAGCTGGACCGCCAGTTCCGATTCTCCCGACCCGACATCGTCAGTGCCGTCTGCGAATCCCGCGGGGATACCATCGATATTAGCCCATGTGACACTTCCCGCAGAGAGAGCATATGGGGCCGTGGTTATTTCTATATTCGACTCTCCGGCCGGATTTTCTGTTATTTTGAAGTTGGAATCGCTGAAATCCATGGAAGACGTAGGAGAAGATACGTTAACATCGTTCAGCTGCACCGCGAGCTCCGACCCGCCTGCCCCTCCGACATCATCCGTATTGTCCGCGAACCCTGCCGGGATACCGGTGATGCTCGCCCATGCGACGCTTCCGGCCGACAGAGCGAACGGTGCCGTGGTTATCTCTATATTGGATTCCCCCACTGGCCCTTCCGTTACGCTGAAGTTCGCGGCGCTGAAATCGATAGCTGCCGTGGGAGTAGAGATATCGATATCTCCGTTCTGTACCGAGAGGTTGGCTTCGCCCGCTCCGACATTATCCGTACCGTCGGCGAAACCTGCGGGGACATCAGATATATTTCCCCACTTGACGCTGCCCGATTCCATTGAATAAAGCGAAGATGCCGTCGGCAGTATTTTTATCCTGGGAGTCATCTCGTCATCTGAACCGATTCGTATACCCAGCCATAACTCCTGTTTCAGGTTCACGCCTGATATATCGAGTTCCACGTTGTACAGGCCGTTCTTTTCAAAAGTCACCTTTTTCTTAACGATCGTCTTGACGGCTGTCTTCGCGTCTTCCTCGTCGTATATCTTGAATGTTATAGCCTTGTTCTCGGTGACTGGATTGCCGCTGGAATCAAGCAGCTGGCCTTGGAAGCTTATCTTCTCCGGCACTTCCGCATGCAGTTTCTGGCAAACAGATATTGAAAAGACTGTTATTAGAGATATGGACAGAACTCTCCTTATTACCTTCATAGGAATTCACCTCCCCTGATATACGTTTTTATGATTTTTTTGCTGGATTGTTAAAATATATGAAGAAAGACTTTTATATCTCCCCATAATTTCAAATATTATAAATCTTTATTATGAGTTGTCAATCGATAGCTTCAAGGACTTTTTTCGAGACTTCTTTGCCCGACAGAAGCATTCCCCCGAATATAGGGCCCATCCTGGGCGCCCCGAAAGCGGCGTTTGCCGCCATCCCGCTGACATAAAGTCCCGGGAATATCTGCCTGGTGTTGCCTACGACCATGGACTCGGCCTTCTCCGCCCACATCGAACGTTCGCCCAGTATCTTCCCCGTGGAAGTATCAAGTTTCCCCGCTTTCCTTTCGACTATCTTGCATATTTCGAGCGGGTGACCTGTGGCGTCTATGACAGCTTTAGCGCTGACAGTCACGGGATCCACATGCAGGCCCGATATCTCCACAGTAGACCAGTTTATTACCACACCGCACACGCAGTTCTCTCTTATCATAACATCTTCTATGGATATGCAGTTGAATATCCTGCATCCCGCATCGCAACAGCCCGAAATCAGCTTGCTAACCGCCTCTATAGACGAAGACACATAGCTGGATCCCTTCTTTTCGTACTTTATGCTGAACTCGTCCATAATCCCGAGGGCTTCTTTCTGTACGACTATTTTCGGGAACATCATGCCGCCGCCCCACATACCTCCTCCGACTGAAAGTTTACGCTCGAAAAGCACCACTTTCTTCCCCGCCTGTGCAAGATATTTACCGGCAACCAGCCCGGATGGACCTCCTCCGCCTATCACTACGTCTGCCTGGAGACTATCCATTAATTCATCTACCGACGTCTTTATTATCGCCTTTGTTATCTCAATTTCCTCAATCATCTTAAAAACTTCCTTTCAGCTGCTATATATACTGCCGATCCTTCAGAAATGGAGCCTCATCGCCTTGGTAGGACACGGTTCGATGCAAAGTTCGCAGGCTATGCATTTTTCGGATTCAAAAATGACTTTCATGGTTTTTCTGTCAACGGAAAGAGCCTGCGTCGGGCACATAACCACGCATGCGCCGCAATGAATGCATTTATCCTCGTCCCTGCCGATATCCTTCGAAAGAGGCTGCGTAGACACGCCGGACCTCTTCAAATATTCTATGCCTTTTTTATAATCCTTTTCGTCTCCCGAGAGCTCCATCACCATGATGCCTTCCTCGTCCGGAAGTATCTTTGCCTTGAGTATATTGAAACTAAGGTTATATTCCTTAATGAGCTTATAAACGATCGGCTCTTTGACCAGGTTCTTTGAAAAATGAAGTACTATTTTTTTGTTAGGCATATATCTTCTCCGTTAATTATCCACTCTGACTCTGTAAATTATCTTCTCTTCGCTGTTTTTTGCCGCTTTTACCTTGAAGGCCACGTTGAACGCGCCTTTTTTCTCATATTCATGCGAGCTCCTGAGTATCTTCCAGTCACCCGCGAGTCTCTCTTCAACGATTATTTCTTCTTCTTTCTCCTTATGGTTTATGACAGCGATCTCCCACTCGATCTCGTATGTGTTCTTTCCTGTCTTCTGATAGTCCATTTGTTTTCTTTCGCACAGGATATCGAAAGCGTTTCCTGTCTTTATCTTAACGTATTCGTCCCGGGGAGTATGCTGTATATTGTCCTCTCCTATAAACTGAAGGCTTTTATCGGAATCTTCCTTGTATACCCTAACTGTCCCTCCCGGCAAAGCCATGCCGAGATTCGATTTTTCGTCGTTCATAAAAGTAAGATACACCCCGATGTCCATTTTCTGAGCTTCCGTTCCGTACCGGGACAGATAATTATATCGTCCTGAAGTCGCTACGAGCTCTTTTTTTACAGGTACTGCCGATGCTTTCAGCAGCCTTACCTGTTTATCCTGCCTGTCTTTCATATCCACCTTTCCCGCGAACTTGTATATATGAAATTCGTGAAGTTCCTCTTCTCTGGCAAAAGACGCCGCCTTGTCTTCCATAGCGGCGAATGCCATTCGGCCCCTGAATTCCGGGACCTTGTTCACATCTCCCGCGACAAAGTTTAAAGACGTATTTTTATACTCCGCGCCGCTGTTGTTAATAACGGTAATCCATACCGTAAGATCGGCGCTTGAATCTTCCTTGTCGACCGCCATAACATAATCCGCCTTCCAGCTTATTCCTTCCGTAAGATAGGATACCTCGAGAGAATGCGCCTGCTGCGCGGAGCTGTTGATCTTCCAAATAAGAGCAGGTGATGCCACAAGGTCCGAAGCCGAACCCGGTAAAACCGGGTAACCGGGAAAACCAAGATATATTTTTCCTTCGATCTCGTATACGGGACCTCCGTTATTGCTCAGCAGCACTGCATCTACGGCTCTTTTTGGATTATTGTCCTGATCATACGAGATCAGCTTGATTTTACTGCCCACGTAACTGTCCAGCAGTCTCTCTCTGTTAATAAGGTCGTACTCGTAATCCTGCTCGATTATACTGATATCTTCGTTATGATTGAGTGATATTACTCTCACGGTTTCCGGTTTTATGGAAGATGCCACCCCCGCAAAGCTGAGATTGATCTCTCCTTTTTCCAGAGAAACGATCCTCGTGTCCTTGACCAGCCCCAGGTTCCCGCTATATACAGTCACTTCAAGCGAACTCTGATCGGCCGGCGTGCTTGTAATATTTTTTCCCGATACGTCAATCCAGGATACGGCCAGCAAAAGGATTATGGATATGCCGGTTCTTGCTGTCATTTAGTCTTGAGACTCTTGAATTTTATCCCTGAATCCGTACCGGGTGTCGGTCTTTGCGGTTCGCCTATCAGGAATTCACCCCGTGTTATCCATTCTTTCAGCAGGTTCGCTATTTCCAGTGCCCTGGAATATGAAGAAAGTGACGCGGTAGGCACAGTTTTACCCCTTATTTCGATACTTCCCTTCTTCAGCTCTGAATAACTGACGCTGCCCAGCACCTTGCCTGTCGCATTGGGATAATCATCGGAATAATCTACTATCGGGCAGGATATATCCGCGTCGGACACGCCGCAGTTTTCCGCGATGCTTTCATCAAGCACAGGTATCGGTATGCCTATGCCCAGTATCAGTGTGGCCCCGTACCCTGCCATCGACGCCCCCCTGACCCAGTATTGCGTCATTTCCTTCAGATCTCCCATTACCATTAAAGTGCCGGCAGGCACTTCCGGAACGCCTTTGCTGTTGCGGGGAGCGCACGGAGAATGCTGCGTGCCGTTCCACACGACATATCCCCGGGCTCCCCCCAGGAATATCCTTGTACCCATCCCTATCGTCCTGTATTCCGGATCGTTCAGGAGAGGAGACAACTGTCCCGCCGAGCAGTAATTGGCGTTTCCCAGTTCAGGTTTAAGAGTACCCATATAGGTATAAAGCGTCTTCCCGGAGAGGTTTACTGCGCAGTTATAGTTCTGATAAACATTACGCGGATTGCACATAACCGCCTCGTTGATATCGCTAAGCCTGATGCTGGCCTCCGCCTCCTTCCTGGGATAGCAGTCGGTACCGTATGATACGGCTTTCAGCCTGACGCTCTTGCCGGCTACCAGGTCTTCTATAAGATGCCCTCCCCCGTAAGTGAATTTCCCCGGGTGAACCTCATTGAGAGGATCGTTCCACGGCATCTGCGTCGCACCCAGGTATACATCTACTGCGGCCAGGCCGGCACACGCTTCGATCTCGTTAAGCCAGACTTTCTGCATCTTTATCTTGGGCTTTGTGTGACCGAAGTTAAGGAATACTCCCGAAGAGCACATCGGCGCAAAAGTACCTGTAGTTACCACATCCACTCTTTCCGCGGCTTTTTTCCTGCCCGAAGCTTTTACTATATCTATCATCTCTTCCGCGGTGACCACTACAGCGGCGCCTTTTTTTATCTTTTCATTGATTTCTTTTATCGTTTTCGACATTTATCCTCCGGTAATTTTCATCGACTTCATTGAGATATTTTATTCAAGATATGCTAGTAATTTTTATTGTAATTTGCAAATCTCGATATCACCCGATATCCCGACTTTATCTTCCGCTATAATAAGACAGCCGGCTATACCCGGGATCTTCTTTGAAAATTCGAGCGCCGCCTCTATATCATCCCGGCATATGACCCTGTTGCCGACCGAAGTAGCCGCCGCGTCCGCCAGTGCGGCGCTCGCAGCCACGCATACCACGGCATCTGCATTGCCGTACGATATGGAATGGCCTATTTTTCCGCTGGACGTGCACACCCCGCAGGGAGTCATTTGAGGACTTATGACCAGCCCCAGTTTCATGCTAAGGCTGGAATCTCCCGCAAAGACCGCGACATTCCTCTCCTTTTTCACCCAGAGGTAAATATCACCGCCGTTTTCTATTATCACTTCATCGGATAGTCCAGAAAGGCTTATTCCTATATCTTCAGCTATCGCGCCGGCTACGGATGCCATCGGGCCGACACCTGCTTTTTCAGCGCAATCTGCCATTTCCCTTATTATTCCTGCGGAATCCGGGGGCACTTTGACCGGATCCATGGACTCCCTGAAAGTCGGATGTCCTTCCATAAATGCTTCTATTTCGGATCTTATACCGATGAGCCTGGACAGCGCCTCCTTTGCCCACACGCCGCGGGTGGAGATAGACAGGTCCGTCTCCTTATACCTGACTTCATAGGTATCAAGGTCGGGTATAGCTACTTTATTTCTGTAATTTCTTCTTACGTATATCATCGGCTGCCGTTGACATCGCGTAATCCTTTACCGAGCGGACGCTCTCGTAGAAATAATCGGATTCGAGGCACTTAAGGTAAAACCTTGCCTTTTCAACGGTATTATCAAAGGATTTCCTGCTCTTGTTTGCAATCGATTCGGCGGGAGGCAGCTCAAGCTTCAGGAAATTGACCGGTCTGCCGTATCTATTGATCCTGAAATCCAGATGAGGACCGGTAGAAAGTCCCGAAGTACCGACATATCCTATTACCTGTCCCTGCTTGACATAGACTCCTTTCTTTATGCCCCGGGCATATCTGCTGAGATGACCATACTGGGTCGTGTATATGGAATTATGCCTGACCGTGACTGTGCGCCCGAATCCGCCTTTCCAGCCGGCGCCTGTCACCTTCCCCGCGCCTATGGAAGATACGGGCGTACCTACGGGAGCCGCGTAATCGATACCCAGGTGCGACCTGACATATTTAAGGATCGGATGCATCCTCCTGTAGGAGAAATACGAGCTTATCCTTTTATAGCTCAGCGGCGCTTTCAGGAACTGTTTCCTGAGGGAATTCCCTTCCGCATCATAATATGAATACGATTCACCGTCCCTGAAACCTATTG
Organism: Elusimicrobiota bacterium; assembly: GCA_016934855.1. GTDB lineage: Bacteria > CG03 > SLGR01 > SLGR01 > JAFGSA01 > JAFGSA01. Next base: position 4,193 of record JAFGSA010000038.1, on the reverse strand, counting down.
CCGTATAGTTGATGCTTTTCCCCTTGTAACCGGCCACGAGTATCTGCCCGTCATCCACTTTCTCTCCTGCCACGTAATACTGGGTGTAGACAAGAAGGAATTTATCTTCGGGCCTGACATCCGTGAAAAAGTCTATCTGCCACTGGAATATATCGGCAAATTCCATGATCGTGTGGACGCTCACCCCGGCCCTTTGCATGCCCTCGTACAGGCTGCTCCTTATAGCACCTTTTACGGCAACCGTCTTCTCCTCTATCTCAGGGACGAGTTTGCTCACGATGAATCCTTCGCTTGACCTGTCCACCACATAGTTTATCATGGGGCTGGGCATATATATGAATTTCAGTATCTTGGAAGAAGAAGAATAGTATACTTTGTATTTGTCCCCGGGATTGACTTTTTGTATGTTGCACACGGTGGAGAGCTCCCTGCCCAGGGCAAGGACTTCATTGACCGGAAACATCCCGTCCAGCGTCGCGTAAAGGGATTCGCCTTTTTTTATCTCCCCTTCTGCCACCATCACCTTGACGCCGTTTTTTACAGGGAAAAGATAACAGCCCAGCTTGTTTCCTATCGAATAGACTAAATACAGGGAAGAAACGACTATTACTATTTTTAGCGCGGTTCTTTTCAATACCCCTTCATTCTGCTCTGCTCAAGTCTCTGGCGGGCTTCTTCCTCCTTCTTATTGTAGGCCTTCACTATCCCGAGTCCGACCTGATTGCCTACGGAAGACAATATTATCTCCTGCTCTACGCTGAAAGGCGCGGGGCTCCCTTTCTTCTCCAGGACTATATAGCCGAGCTTCTTGTTTTCATCCTTCATGGGAACCGCCAGCATCACGCCGTTCTTCTCCTTGCCGGATATGTTGCCTTCGGGGGTGTTCTTTATGAGTTCGACGATCCTGTCTGCGTCGTAAAGGGATACGTTTTTTTCAGCGGCCACATCATAAAAATCCGTGAAAGGATTAAGAAGGATTATCATCCCTCCGGTGACATCCGCTATATCCTCCAGCAGCCTGTTAAGTATCTTCTCGGTCATCTGGCTCAGGCCATAGTCCCCGCCTACCAGCTTACCTGTTTCGAATATCGTTATGAGATACTCGGAAGTCCTTCTCAGCCGCCGTGACATCTCCTGCATATTTTCATAAAGGAACTTTATACCGTACTGGGGATACTCGAAGATGAATTTCCGGAAATCCTTATTGTTGAGTTTCAGCAGTGTCGTGTCACCTGTTCTGGATATAGCGTCGGCGCTTCTTCTCTCGTCTTCGAAAATAGCCATTTCTCCGAAAACATCCCCGGACCTGAAAAGCGTCAGGACCTTATCTTTTTTCCTTATTTCAACTTCGCCTTTCTCTATTATATACATGCAGTCTCCGGCGTCATTCTCCCTGAATATGACATCCCCGTCCCTGAACGTAGCCGTACCGACATACCTGGAGAGCTTCTCCAGGATATCTTCGGGGAAAACCTTGAACTTCTGTATATTTCTTATCTTTTCGATCATCCTCTGCCGCCCCCCATTGTCATCTGTCTGAGCATATTCGGATTATTAGCTTTAGTGATAGCCGCATCGAACGTTACCACCTTCTTTGCGACAAGTTCGGCGAGGTTCTTGTCCAGGCTCTTCATTCCTACTTTGGAACCCACTTCTATAGCGTTGTATATCTGATGAGTCTTGCCCTCGCGTATAAGGTTGGAAATAGCCGGATTCACTATCATTACTTCCCTGGCCGCCACTCTGCCCTGCCCGTCAGCCTTGGGTATAAGCTGCTGACATATGACTGCTCTCAGCACGACGGATAGCTGCGTCCTGACCTGCTGCTGCTGGAAAGGAGGGAATACGTCGATTATCCTGTCGACAGTCTGCGCCGCGTCCGTCGTATGAAGGGTTCCGAAAACCAGGTGTCCCGTCTCGGAAAGGGTCAATGCCGCGCCGATAGTCTCAAGATCCCTCATTTCTCCTATCAGCACTATATCAGGGTCCTGTCTCATTGCCCGCTTGAGCGATTCGTTGAAATTTATCGAATGACTTCCTATCTCCCTCTGTGTGACAACACAGTTGAGTTTCGGATAAACGTATTCTATAGGGTCTTCTATGGTTAGTATATGCTCTTTTCTCTCGGTATTTATAAGATTTACCATACTCGCAAGCGTCGTAGATTTACCGCTGCCCGTAGGTCCGGTCACCAGTATCATGCCCCTCGGAGTATGTGTCAAATCTATCAGTATCTGGTCGAGCCCGACGTCCTGCGGCGTCGGTATTTTCGAAGGGATCACCCTCAGCACCGCGCCTATGCCGTCTTTCTGCTCGAGGACATTCACCCTGAACCGGCCTATTCCTTCCGCGCTGAGCGAAGTATCCAGCTCGTTTTCCTTTTTAAACTTGTCGACCAGCTTTTCCGAAAGGGCTCCGAAGATTATCCTCTGTGTGTCATCGCTGCTGAGCTTGTCGGTATTGAGGCTTCTTATCTGCCCGTTTATCCTTAGCATCGGCGGACGCCCGGGGACAATATGAATATCCGAAGCGTTATATTTTACGGCGGCCTGCAGAATCTCTTTTATATCCATCTTAACCCTCCTGTATCTTGATTTTATATTAATTTAGAAAAGTATAGCACAATTAATTTAATATGTAAATTTACTTCGGAAGAGAATTGCAGCAAGATAATACCTGGTATCAGGGTAGCTCGGTATCATCCCTTAATTCTTCGATATGTATGCTTCTGATAAGGTTTCCGGAAGTCATGGGGTCGGGGGATGTGAAAGACGGGTCCGACCCCGTAGCAGCGTTATACGGCAAAGTAATCGCGTCTCTCAGATCGTTAAGATGCCCTATCCTTATCAGGCCCCCGGTACTTGCAAGCGGATCGGAACTCCAGGTCTCGGTAGTGCCCCTGAAATCATTTAACTGCTGTATCGCGTCCTGAAGGTTATTGAAATGCGACGTTTTTATTACAGTCTCGCCGTAAGTTATGGTGTCCCATGAAGGATCTGCAGTTATGCTGAACTGGCAGGCAGCCGACCATGCCGACATCCTGTCTATGGTATCGCTGTTCCAGACCATTGCCCTCATGTAATACGAACCGTTGGAGAGGCTGGTATCTACCCTGTGCCTCATGGTTATATCCGTACCGGTACCCAGGTCAGAAAACTCGGAATGTTTCGTGTCGTACGACGCCCACACGTCATATACAGGGCTCAGAAAATCGGAACTGTCATCTATTACTATCCTCACGTCGTTTATGCTGTAAGATGAATCCTGTCCGTTTATCAGTATAAAAGGCTGGTTGTTGTACGTGGTACCCGCGCCGCTCACCGGAGACGTGATGCTGCAGGACGGTGTCAGAGTTATATTGCTGAATGATAATACGGCTCCCCTGCTGTTGAGATGTACCGCATAAGTAAAAGACCCGCTGGTATATATGGTCTTACGGGTGGTTCCCGACCCGTTTGTTATGAGTATATTCGCCAGGTATCCCGTATGTGTACTGGTCACGTCGTTCTCACAGGCTATGTCATAGTATGATATAGTCTTACCAACGTGCCCCGCCGGCAAGGCTATTTTCCTGTGATACCAGGTACCCAGCGCATAAGCCGAGAAACTCGTGCCGGGGTGCGCATCAATACCGTTCTGATCGACGGCACCCGCTCCCCTTAAAGTCGCAGCATCGGTACAGGTGTAATCGAATGCTATCAGATCGTCACTCGCGGTCCAATACACATCGTACTCAAGATAATCCCCTGTCTGGATGGTATAGTCCGATACGCTGGTCAGATCAAGATAAAGATAGGCGTTTGAAGGCGCGGTCATCCAGTATACGGCCTTTATCGCATCAGCAGCGTTTAAACCTGTGTATAATGCCGCGGAAAGAATAAAAACAAAGATATATATTCTAAAATTATAATAAAAGTCCCTTACCATTGTTTTCTATTCCTATAATATTCAATAAATGGATATATTTCAAGGGACCGCTCGACAAGGAATTTAGGTCAAATCCCGCCAAGTCATGTATTTTGCCCGTGTACCACGCTGGGTACAGGGCATGAACCACTTAACCATGGCTGCTCCATGAACCCAACGTGGTTCATGGAGCGGTCGCCGGGATATTATCCTGTGTAATGTTTTATGTGTAATGTGTAAAGTACCTGTTTTTTTCTTTCATTACACATCCCACCTTACACTTTACA
>JAFGSA010000037.1 GCA_016934855.1 Elusimicrobiota bacterium | reverse complement strand
ATCTATTGCCACATTTTTTAATAAGGAAAATATTTATGGGCGTAAAAGGCAGGATCGTTGAAATAGTAAGGAAGGAAGTAGAGAACCTGGGATATATATTTGTCGACCTCGAGTATAGAAAAGCCGGCAGGAACTGGCAGCTTGCAGTATTCGCGGACCGTGAAGGCGGGATCACTATAAAAGACTGCGAACTGATATCAAGGCAGCTCGGATACGAGCTGGACAAGTACCCCGACCTGCTGAGGCATTCTTACGATCTCGAAGTTTCATCTCCCGGGCTGGACAGGCCCATGAGAACAGAAAATGACATGAGAAGGGCTTTAAACAGGAACGTGAGTATCAAATTATACAGCCCGGTCGAGAACTACAGGATATGGAAGGGAAAACTGATGAGCGTAGGAAACGGCAAAGTAATCTTCGAAGACGAAAAAGGACATTCGAGAGTCTTTGATTCAGATAATATTTCGGAAGCCAAGCTAGAGGTGAAAATCTGATGCTGAAATCGAATTTAAAACCGGTACTGGAGCAGATAGAAAAAGAGAAGGGTATATCCAAAGAGGAAGTGGCCCTTATGGTAGAGAACGCCCTAAAATCGGCTTTCAAGAAGCATGCGGTCGAAAAAGGTCTGAATTATGATGCCCACATTGACATAGAAACGGGGGAGATGAAGGTCTACGTAGAGAAAATAGTCGTAAAGAAAGTCACAAATCCCACAAAAGAAGTCGATAAGGTCACCGCTATAGGCATAAATCCGTCAGTAAAAGAAGGAGATATGGTCATGGTAGAGGTGCCCGCAGATAAATTCGGAAGGATAGCCGCCCAGACAGCGAAACAGATAATCATACAGAAGATCCGGGAGAACGAGAGAGAACACGTATACCAGGATTACAGGGCAAAAGAGGGCCATGTTTCGACCGCAACTATCTACCGTTTTACAAACAATGCCGCCATAGTGGAATTGGACAAGACAGAAGCGATACTCCCGATCAGGGAGCAGATACCCAAGGAAAAACTCATGCGGGGCGACTCTGTGAAGGTTTATATAGTCGAGGTCTCCAAGGGCAACAAGGGGGCCAAGATACTGGTATCCAGGACTCACCCGGGCCTTGTCGCAGGGCTTTTCAAGCTGGAAGTCCCGGAAGTTGCGGATAATGTGGTCGAAATAGTCAAGATAGTCAGAGACCCCGGCATACGCTGCAAGGTGGCTGTACTCAGCCATAATTCGAGGGTTGATCCCATAGGTGCGTGCGTGGGAATAAACGGGGTCAGAGTACAGTCTGTAATCAGCGAGCTCAGGGGAGAGCGGATGGACCTCATCAAATATTCGGAAGACGTAAGAGAATACCTCTCCAACTCGCTCAGCCCGGCCGAGGTGGAAGAGATAAGGGTAATCGACGAAGAAAAAAAAGAGGCAAGGGTAATAGTATCCGATGAGATGCTCTCGCTGGCAATAGGTAAAAACGGGCAGAATGTCAGACTTGCCGCAAGACTTACGAACTGGCATCTGGACATTCAGTCCAGATCGCAGATAAAAGATGTAGAGAAGAAAGAGTTTACACAGGGATTTAACGATATAATGAACCTCCCCGGGGTCGGAGAAAAGACCGCCAGGATACTGTTTGAAAACGGCTTCAGCAGCCTTGCAAAAATAAAGGCCGGCGGGGTTAAAAGTCTCACTTCCATCAAGGGTATAGGAGAAAAGACCGCGCAGAAGATAATCGATTCCGTTAATGCACAGGGAGACGAACCCGTGAGTAACACACAGGAAGATAAAGGGGAATAATGGCAAAAAAAATCAGAATACACGAGCTTGCAAAGGAGCTGGGAATCGATTATAAATTGGTCCTGAAAGACGCTAAAACACTCGGTATAGAAGCAAAAACACATCAGTCCGCCATCACTGAGGAGGAAGCGGACCTCATAAAGGGGAGCCTTAAGGGACCGAAAAATACCTCGGGCAGGAAAAAAACCGTTAAGAAAAAGACAGTAAAGCCAAAAGCCGCGCCCAAAAAGAAAACGTCAAAAGCAAAGCCGGCGAAAGAAAAAGCCGCCCCCCAAAAAGCTGTTTCGAAGAAGAAGCCGGAAAAACCGAAGAAAAAACCCGACGAAGCGGTACCGCCGCCGGCAAAAGCCGCGGTCCAGGAGCCAAGCGTTATAATAAAGACGGCTCCTCCTGCAGCTCCGAAACCGGAACCGGAGAGGGCCCCGAAACCGATTCCTGAACCTGTGCGCGAAGAAACCGTAAAGAAACCGCAGGCACCCGAAAAGGTCCGCGAGATCAGAAAAAGAGCGGTGATCGAACCCGCGATGACTACAGCGGGGCTTGCTGAAAAGCTGGATATGAGCGTTGAAAAGCTCATCGCGTTCTTCCGGGAAAAGAATTTCTTCGTAACACCGAACCAGAGGATAAACGTAAACAACACGAAACTCGTATTGGACGGCATAGGATACGAAGCGGAGGTAAAAGGATTTTACGGAGAAGACGATCTTCTCAATATAGAACGCAAATCGATAAGGCCGCGCGCACCCATAGTCACCGTCATGGGCCATGTAGACCACGGCAAAACGCAGCTTCTGGACACTATAAGGCATTCCAACGTGATCGCCAAGGAGAGCGGCGGGATCACTCAGCATATCGGAGCATACAAGGTAAAAGTGAAGAATGACGAAATAACGTTCATAGACACCCCCGGTCACGAGGCTTTTACCGCCATGAGGGCGCGGGGCTCGCAGATAACGGATATAGTCGTACTTGTAGTGGCCGGAGACGACGGAGTGATGCCGCAGACAATAGAAGCCATAAATCACGCCAAAGCCGCGAATGTGCCTATAATAGTCGCCATCAATAAGTCCGACCTCCCGGAGTTCAACGCAAAAAAAGTCAGGACGCAGCTTTCGAAATATAACGTCGTAACCGAAGAATGGGGCGGCGAGGTGATATCGGTAGAAATATCCGCAAAAGAGAACAGGAACGTCGACGAGCTTCTTGAGATGATAGTACTTCAGTCGCAGATGATGGAACTGAAAGCGGCTGTAGACGGCCCGGCTGTCGGCATGGTCATCGAGTCGGAACTCGATAAATGGATAGGACCCACAGCTACGGTAGTCATCAGGGAGGGCACCCTCAGTACGGGAGACGCTTTCGTATGCGGGAGCGTGTCAGGGAAGGTCAAATCTTTGACGGACGAGGGCAGAAAGACACTTAAAAGCGCAGGCCCGTCAACACCGGTCAGGATATTCGGTTTTGAAGAACTCCCCCAGACAGGAGACATTCTGGAAGTTGTAAAAGACAAGACGTTTGCCCGGGATATTTCCGAAAAACGCAAGGAACAGCTGAAAAAGACGCGGACAGCCCCCGGGGAAAAGATAACCCTCGAGGATATCAAGCGGCAGCTCCTGGGAGAAGAGAGCAAGGAACTCAGGATAATTCTGAAAACTGACGTTATCGGCTCCCTTGAGGCGATAAAAGACAGCCTGGCAAAACTCAAATCGGACGAGATACGCCTTAATATAATACATTCAGGCGTCGGAACCGTGACCAAGCATGATATAATGCTCGCGGCGGCATCGAACGCGATAGTATTCGGTTTCAATATAAGTGTACCGGGCGCCATAAAGAGCGAATCCGAAAAAGAAGGAATCCAGATCAGGACGTACAGGATAATATACGAGATACTGGAAGACATACAGAAAGCGCTCGAGGGCATGCTTGAACCGGAGAAGAAAGAAGTAGTGGCAGGCCAGGCCCTGATAAAGGAAATATTCAATATAAGCGGGACAGGTACTGTTGCGGGGTGCATGGTCCAGAGCGGGGTTATAAAAAGGACATCTCCCGTAAGGGTGATCAGGGATTCCAAGATAGTGTACGAAGGAAGACTGGCTTCTTTAAGAAGATTCAAGAACAACGCGAATGAGGTCGCAGAAGGATACGAGTGCGGGATGAATATCGATAACTTTAACGACATCAAGGTCGGAGACGTAATAGAAAGTTTCAACGTGGAGAAGCATAAAAGGACACTTGAAGACGCCAGGTAGATTGCAGAATTGAGATGTTTGTAGGTGTTGAACGCATAGAAGTTCACCTTCCGGGGATCAGAAGCCTTAAGGAAAAAAGAAAACATATCGCAAGCCTGAAAGACAGGCTCCGCAGCAATCTGAAACTCTCCGTATCGGAGACCGGTCACCAGGAGCTGCTTCAGCGCTCGCAGCTTGGCATATGCGGCGTATGCCAGGATAAGAAGTCGGTCGAAGAACTCTTCCGGAAAGCGTCATCGATAATGAAGAGTTATCCACAGTTGATAATCCAGACTGACGGGGTCAGCATTGAAAGAAAGTAGAAGAACACAAAAAGTCTCAAGCATGATCAAGCGAAAACTCGGCGAGATACTTATCAGGGAAACAGGCCGGAGCCGGGATATGGGATTTGTGACAATAACCGACGTGACAGTTACGAGAGACCTTGGAACCGCGAATGTCTATTTTTCCATAATAGGAGGAAAAAAGAAGCTCGATAAGCAGATAAATATCGTGGAGAATATGGGTAAGAGGCTGAGGCACCAGCTGGCCTCTGCCGTGGTACTGAAATATATTCCCAGGATCAAGATGATATACGACATAACTCCCGTGAAGGCACAGAAAATAGAGACTATCCTGAAAATAATCGAAGACGGCAGATCATGAAACTGAAACTTGAAATACCCCCGGCGGACAGGGAACCGATAAACCGGATAACAGAAGCTTTCTCAAAAGCAAAAACCGCATATATAACCTGGCATGCCAGGCCTGACGGCGATGCAATCGGCGGGGGGCTGGCGCTGAACCATGTGCTCAGGAACATGGGGGTAAAGACAGATATCATATCCCCGACGGAACCTCCGGGAAACCTGTTTTTCCTTAACGATATCGCTTCCATAAAGACCGGGCTGCCGCACGAGAAGCATGACATACTGGTAATACTGGACTGTTCGGACACCACAAGGCTGGAAGGCATAGAAAAACTTCTTGAACAGGCCGATTTAATTATAAATATAGACCACCATCAGCTCAATCACAACTTCGGAGACATAAATTACATAAGGTCTGACAGCTCGTCCGTATGCGAGATGATAACCAACATCATCATAGCCCTGGACGTAGATATCGAATACGAGCTGGCGCAGATGATCTATACAGGGATACTGACAGATACCAACCGTTTCCAGGAGCAGAACACGACCGTGAGGTCGCATCTTATAGCCGCGGAGCTCATAAGAGAGCTGGTCTCGCCGGTAAAAATAGCCTCGCTTATATACGGCAATAAAGAATTGAACACTCTCAAGCTGACTTCCAGGGCGATAGAAGCGATACGGTTATCTCCTTCGGGAAAAATAGGCTATATCAGGGTATCGCCGGAAATGTTCTTTGAGACCGAGACATCCAACGAGGATCTCGAGGGCATAATAAACTACGCCCGGAATATCAAGGGAGTAGAAGTAGGTATCCTCTTCAGGAGGATAGATAATCTCAACGGGATAAAGGTCTCTTTCCGGTCAAAGGGTAAAGTGGACGTGGCCGAGATAGCGCGCGCCTTCAGCGGAGGAGGGCATCACAACGCCGCAGGCTGTTTTATCAGCGGGGATCTGGACACCGTGATAAACAAAGTACTGCGTTTCACAGAAGAAAAGACGAGCTGAATCTCCCCCCCCAACATGAACGGTATCGTAAATATCAATAAACCTCAGGGTTGTTCTTCATTCGACGTCGTTAGGAAGATCAGGGGTTTTTCCGGCGTGCGCAAGGTAGGTCACGGGGGAACTCTCGACCCGCAGGCGGAAGGCGTCCTTCTCATACTCATGGGAGAAGCTTGTAAAGCTTTCGATTTTTTTATGAATAAAAGAAAGGAATATATAGCGACGATACGTCTTGGCTTTGTTTCCGATACCTGGGACGCTTCCGGCAATATAGAGGAAAAAGAAGCCCCGCGAATCAAGCGGGAGGATATAATACCGGTGCTTGAGAACTTCAAGGGCGAATATGTACACAGGGTTCCCGATTATTCCGCCAAGAAGACCGGTGGGAAGGCATTCTACAGACTTAAAAGAAGGGGTATAACTCCCCCTAAGAAAGAGCAGAGATCCATGATATACGAAATAGAGCTACTGGGATACAGCAGTCCAGACCTGACCTTCAGGGTTATCTGTTCTTCCGGGACATATATCAGGACGCTGGCAATTGACATATCTGAAAGATTTGATAATCACGGTTATCTAGCTCATCTTAAAAGAACTATGATAAATGACTTTAAGATATCCGATGCGGTAAGACCTGAAAAAAATTCATGGAAGGACGGGTTTACGGATATAAACCGGATAATGCTTGCGCATCCCTATATAGTCATATCTGAAGAAGCTGCCCGGGGGCTTTCGAACGGCATTATTTTCAGAGAGGCCGACATAACTGAAAAAAAAGGCGATATCCATGAAGGTATTTTCGGCGTATTCTCCCCAGGCCTTACCCTGAAAGCGCTGTCTGAGAAGGAAGGCGACGAATACAAACTCAGGAGGGTTCTTAATATACCGCGATAAATTGCCATGGAGATAATAGATAATATCAGCAGTATAGACATCGTCGCCAAACAGGCAGTCACGATAGGCAATTTCGACGGTTTTCACAAGGGCCACCAGGAGATAGCTTCTTTCACGATCCGGAAAGCCTCGGAACACTCACTGGAGCCCGCCGTAATCACCTTCAAACCCGAAGGCAACACGGAACTCCTCACGACTCTTAAAGAGAAGCTGGTGCTTTTCGAAAACGCCGGTTTTGCCAGGTCCATAATACTTGACGCAGGAAGCGGATTCAGAAGCTGGTCTCCCGGGGAATTCATAGAAGGGTTCCTCATCGGGAAAATGAACGCTTCCTATGTCGTCACTGGTGAAGATTTCAGATTCGGCAAAGACAGGTCCGGAACGATCCGGACTTTTCTCGAGCATACGGGAATATCTGCCGTTACCGTACCGCTTAAAGAGCATCTGGGCCTGAAGATATCGTCTACGCATATAAGGAACCTGCTGAATAGCGGAAATCTGGATGAAGTAACGCGGCTCCTGGGCCGGGAATATTCGTTTTCTCCGACGGTTATTCCCGGGGAAGGATTTGCCAGGACCACAGGTTTCCCTACGGTGAATTTTTTTGTTCCTGATGAAAAACTTCTTCCTCCCGGGATCTACCTTGCAAAAGCGGTATTGGGAGATAAAAGAAAGCCTGCCGCCGCCGGGGCCTGTTTCATCGGGAACAGGGAAAACGGCAAAGAGGCAAAAAAAGAGATGTATTTCCTGGATTATTTCCCGGGGCTGGAAAAAGATATAGAGAAAGTGCTTCTTCTGAAAAGAATACGCGAACCCCGAAAATTCGCAAATCATGAGGAACTGACAGCTGCTATTATCAATGACATTAACAAAATCAAAGGTTTATATAATAAATTATAAGTATTATAATTTGACATAAAATAATGACTCATGTAAACTATGTATCTGATATGGAGATAAAAGAGCAGAAAAAACGAATACTGATTATAGGCGGAGGCAGGAGAGGGCTTGCTTCGATAGAAGTGCTGAACGAAGAGAAAGAATTCGAGATAATAGCCGTAATCGATATCAACCAGCAGGCTTCGGGAATCAAGCTTGCACAGCGTATAGGCATCGGTACAGATACCGAATGGGAAAAATACGTAGAGACAGACCCGGCACCCGACGCCATACTCGATCTGACCGACAGCGATGAAGTACAGAAAAAGCTGCTGGCTGCCACGGAAAACAGACAGATCGAGATAATGGGAGATGTGACTTCCAGGTTCCTGAGCAACCTGCTCATGGAAAGGCAGATACAGGCCGAACTGCACCGGGTATCCCAGCGGATAACTTCCAATATCGGGCTGGATGAGCTGCTGGTGCTTATAATGTCATCGTGTGTAAAAGGAACCAAGGCTGACGGAGGTATAATCATATTATTTAACGAAACCACAAAACATTGGGACGTAAAATCCAACTGGGGGATATCCGAAAACCTGGAGCAGCTGCTTGTAGAACAGGCATCGATAAAGCTGCCTGTCTGGGAAGATTCCGACGAAGCGATGCTCCTTACTGACAAGAAATCGCAGCACAGGGAAAGTATAGGGACGGCACTATGCTGCCCCCTCAGACTCAGGGGCAACATCACAGGGGGGATAATCGTACTGAATAACGAACCTGCGAATCATTTTTCCGAGACATCCAAGAGGCTCCTCTCCACATTTGCCAACCAGTCTTCAGTAGCCATAGACAACATACTCCTTTATAAGAAATCTCAGCATCTTTCCATTACCGACGGCCTGACCGGCGTGTATAACCACAGGTACTTCCAGGAACAGCTGGAGATAGAACTCAGCCGCGCGCAGAGGTACGACCTTAATTTTGCGCTCATCCTTCTGGATCTGGACAATTTCAAGGATATAAACGATACATACGGGCACCTTAAGGGTGACCAGATACTGAAGGCTGTATCGCTGCACATAAAGAAATCAATAAGGGAATCGGACATTCTGGCTAGATATGGAGGCGATGAATTTGCTATACTCTTACCTGAGACCGGAAAAAAGGATTCTCTAATAGTAGGAGAAAGGATAAGGAAAGGATTGATAGAAAAGAAGACAGGGGGGGATATAGCCGTAGAGGTCAGCGTGGGAATCTCCGCTTATCCCGATGACGGCGTTTACGGCGAAGAACTCATAAAAAAAGCGGACAGCGCGCTTTATAAGGCAAAAGAAGGAGGAAGGAATAAAACTTGTTTATTTTAACTGCCATAGGAGGGAAAAGTGTCAATAACAAAAAATAAAAAATCAGAGATAATAAAGAAGTTTCAGGAAAAAGAAAATGATACCGGCTCGCCCGAGGTTCAGGCCGCGATCCTTACGGAGAGGATAAACAACCTCACCGGTCATCTCAAGGATCACGTCAAGGACCATCATTCGAGATACGGACTGCTCAAGATGGTATCAAGGAGAAGGAAACTCCTGGATTATCTGAAAAGGAAGAACGAGGAAAAGTACAAGAAAATCATAAAAGAGCTTAACATAAGAAAATAGGAATGATTGAGAGGAATAATGAAAAAAATTAGCGAAAAGATCAATGTGGGAAACAGGGAACTGTCCATAGAACATGGTGAACTGGCAAAGCAGGCCGGGGGAGCCGTAAAAGTGACATACGGCGAAACCGTTATACTGGCCAGCTGCTGTCTGGCGGAAGCAAGGGAAAATACCGACTTCTTCCCGCTGACGGTGGATTACAGAGAGAGAACATATGCCGCCGGCAAGATACCGGGCGGCTATTTCAAGAGGGAAGGAAGACCTCAGGAAAAAGAGATAATTACTTCACGGCTCATAGACAGGCCGATAAGGCCTCTGTTTCCGGAAGGTTATTTCGACGAAGTTCAGATAGTCGTGGCTGTGCTTTCTTCCGACGGGGAGAATGACTCTGATATTCCTTCCATGATAGGGTCGAGCTGTGCACTTGCCCTCACCGGAGCACCTTTCCTGGGACCGGTCGGCGCAGTACGGATCGGCAGAATAAACGGCAGCTTTATAATAAACCCCACTTTTAAGGAACTGGAAGAAAGCGATTTTAACCTTGTAATAGCGGGAACGGAAAGCGCGCTCACCATGATGGAGGGGGAATGCGGCGAAGCCTCCGAGAACGATATACTTGAAGCGATAGATTTTGCAAGGCCGGTTATAAAAGACATCACCCTTTTCCAGAAGAAGATAATATCAATGGCGGGTACGCAGAAGAGGGAGTTCAAGGTCGACACGGTAGAGACTGACAAGAAACTTGCAGACGAGATCAGGCAGTACGCATCGCCCATGATAACGGCGGTATACAGGGAAGCGCTGAGCAAACAGGACCGGTCTCAGAAGCTGGAAAATATAAAAAGCGAAGTGATCGAGAAATTCAACCTCGCAGACGCCGAAGACGATACCGGCGAGAAACAGGCAGCGCAGGTTTTATCCGAACTGAAAAAAGAACTCCTGCGCGAACTCCTGAAAAAGGATGGACTGCGCGTCGACGGGAGAAAAGCCGACCAGATAAGACAGATAACATGCAAGGCCGGTTATCTGCCCAGGACGCACGGGTCCGGCATATTCACGAAAGGAGAGACCCAGTCACTTGCGGTTGTTACCCTCGGCACGAGTTCCGATCAGCAGATAATGGACGAACTGGAAGGGGAATATAAGAAGCGTTTTATGCTTCATTATAATTTTCCCCCTTACTCAGTAGGCGAAGTAAGGCCCATGCGAGGCCCGGGAAGAAGAGAAATAGGGCACGGGCTGCTCGCGGAGAAAGCGCTCATGCCTGTACTGAGAGACAAGACAGAGTTCCCGTATACGATCAGGCTGGTTTCCGATATCCTTGAATCCAACGGTTCCTCATCGATGGCGACAGTCTGCGCGGGATCAATAGCGCTGATGGACGCAGGGGTCCCCATCAAAGCCCCCGTGGCAGGTGTGGGGATGGGCATCATAGACGATATAATACTCAGCGATATGCTGGGCGATGAAGATCATTACGGTGACATGGACTTCAAGGTAGCCGGTACCAGAGAAGGCATAACCGCCATACAGATGGACATAAAGATCGAAGGCATAACCAAAGAAGTCCTCGGACGGGCTCTGGAGCAGGCTAAAAAAGCCAGGCTCGAGACACTCGACAACATAGAGAAAGAGATATCAAAACCCAGGGAGAGCCTCTCTCCGTACGCTCCGCACCTTGAGATACTAACGATAAACCCGGACAAGATAGGCATACTGATCGGCCCGGGAGGCAAGAACGTAAAGAAAATTCAGGAAGAGACCGGCGCCAATATAGACATAGAAGACGACGGTACGGTCACGATATCGTCTGCCAGCAGCGAAAACCTGGCCACGGCTGTTAAGATGGTTAAAAGCTATACCGAAGATGTCGAGCCCGGAAAGATGTATGAAGGCAAGGTGACAAAAATAATGGATTTCGGCGCCTTTGTCGAGGTCCTGCCGGGGAAGAGCGGCATGGTGCACATATCCGAACTTGCCCCTTACAGGGTCGGCAAGGTCACCGATATACTCAACATCGATGATGTCGTGAAGGTGAAATGCATAGAGATCGACGACAGGGGAAGGATAAACCTGAGCAGGGTAAAAGCGCTCAGCGAAGATGAAAAAAAAGCCGAGATGAAAAAAGACAAGCAGAAAAAAGGTAAGGAATAATGCCGTCAAGCAAAAAAAAGAAAACTCCCGTCAAAGGGGATGTAAAGGGACTGGTAAAAACCCTTTACGGCGAGATGATCGCCAATGACCTGGTACAATTGAAGTGGGAAGATAAAGAGTATAAACTGAAACTCACCAGAAAAGACGCCTTTCCCGCATATTTACCAGCCGTTCATGCGGCAGATTCAGCCGTCCAGAAGAAACCCGAAATGAACAGCATAAAATCCCCCATGAACGGCATATTCTACATCGCCCCCTCTCCGGGAGCGGATCCCTTCGTCAGGGTAGGCGATGAAATAACCCAGGGCACGACGGTATGCATACTCGAAGCCATGAAGCTCATGAATGAAGTCCAGGTAGACCGCGACTGCAAGATACTCTCCGTACTGGTAGAGAACGGCGAAGCCGTGAAAATAAACCAGCCCCTATTCGAAGTAGAAGACATGTAATGGTTAATATTAATCCGGAAATAGACAAACTCAAGGAAAGAGTCGAGGCCTTTCTTGAAGTCAACAGAAAGGTGGAACTAACGGAACTGAAGGTCCATCTGGATTGCCGAGGCACGGACCTGCTCCTTGCACTGGGCATGCTGTCCTGTTCCGGAAGAACCTCCTTTCACCGGGACGGGCACAGGATGCTTATAGAATATGGGCAGGAAAAACAGTAGGAAATCTTCCGATCAGCCGGTAGACGTAAAGAAAAAAGACATCCAGGGCATAGCTCTGCTTTCCCTCGGGATAATACTTTTTTTCGCATTTGTCCTCAAAGGCAATGAAAAATACGTAGGCGCATTCGGGGCTCTCCTGGCAGGAGCTCTCACCGATTTCCTGGGATACATCAGGTATATAATCCCCCTGATATTCGTCCTCTGGTCATTCACCGAGTTCAAATATAAGAAATTCCCTTTCAAGTATTCCATGATAGGCGGCTTCTTACTGATACTTATCGGCGGGAGCATATTCCTGCATGTCATCTTCGGCGAGAAGGGCGGGGGGTTGCTGGGCGATTTCCTAAGCGATGTGATAGTCCAGAGTTTCTTCGGCAAGCTGGGCGCGTATATAATATCACTGGCAACAGTTCTTATTTCCATGGTCATAATGTTCAATATTTCCGTAAAAAAGACCGTTTCTTCCGTAATTGCCTTACTGAAGAAACTGACGGCAAGAAAGGAGAAACCGGGACAGGAAGCAGAACGTACGGTAAAAAAGGAAAAACCTCTCAAAAAGGCCATGCCCCGTGAAGAGAAGAAGCCCGCGACCGTGCCGCTTTTTAAGAAAAAACCCGAAACCCCCAAACCGGAAAAGAAAGAGGAAACTCCCGAGGCGCCGGGTTCAGCGTCTAAACAGTCAGCGCATGGTACCGGATACGGCATACCGGCGGATCTTTTAAACCGTCAGAAAGAAGTGCGGGTAAAAGAAAGCGAAGAAATAGAGAGGGGAGAGAAACTGAAAGAGGCGCTGGTTAACTTCGATATAGTTGCCGAGATCTCGGATATAAAAATAGGACCGTCCATCACGCGCTACGAGATAACCGTGCCGCCGGACGTGAAACTGTCGCGTATTCGGAACCTGTCTTCCAATATAGCGATGGCACTTAAGGCAAAAACAGTAAGACTCCTGACTCCCATACCCGGAAAATCCGCCGTTGGAGTAGAAGTCCCGGCAATACAGCAGGAGACCGTTTTCATAAGAACGGTGATCGATTCACAGGAATACAGGTCTGCCGGCACTGCGGTTCCCTACTGCCTTGGCAAATCGATAAACGGCGACCTCAAGGTAGCCGATATAACAAGCATGCCTCATCTTCTACTCGCCGGAGCCACGGGTTCCGGGAAGAGCATAGCCATACACATACTTATAAACAGCATACTTTTCAAATCTTCCCCCAGGGAAGTGAATCTGCTGATGATGGACCCGAAGAGGGTCGAACTGCCTATATACAACGGAATACCGCACCTGGCAGCGGATGTTATCACTAACACGGAAAGCGCGGTAAAAACGCTGCAGGCTGTTACGGGAGAGATGGACGAAAGGTACGATATCCTTTCCAAGAACAACGTTGCCGAGATAAATGCCTATAACGCCAAGGCCGTAAAAGAAGGCTGGGAGATAATGCCTCGACTCGTTGTGATAATAGACGAACTGGCGGACCTGATGGTGCTGGCGAAGGACAAGGTGGAAAACGCGATAGTCAGGATATCACAGATGGCGAGAGCCGTAGGGATACACCTGATACTAGCGACGCAGAGGCCTTCCGTAGATATACTTACGGGCATAATCAAGGCGAACCTCCCCGCCAGGATAGCTTTTAACGTCCTGAGCGGAGTTGACTCCAGGACAATACTCGATTCGCAGGGCGCTGAGAAACTGCTGGGTAAAGGTGACATGCTATATCTTTCATCTGAACTTCCTCAGCCAGAGAGGCTGCAGGGATGCTTTATATCGAGAGGCGAGATATCCCGGGTAGTAGAACACATAAAATCCCTCAATCTGAAACCGACTAATAAAGTCGATGTCGCGAGCAGCATGACGAAGGCGCGTTCGGAACAGGATGAAGATTTTGACGATGACGTCTATCCCCAGGCCGTAGAACTCGTCATCAGGAAAAAGAAAGCATCCATCTCTCTCCTCCAGCGGCGTCTTCGCATAGGATATAACAGGGCAGCGAGGATAATAGACAAGATGGAAGACAACGGAATCATAAGCGAAGATAACGGAGTAAAGGGGAGGGAAGTGCTGGTAGAAGACAGCTACCTGGATAAACTGAAATGAAAAATCAGCTTTTAATAGCCGCTGCGATAATACTTTTCCGCCCGTTAGCGCTTATCTGCGCGGAACCGATGGACTATTCGGTGTTCTCCTCGGAACTTTCGGAAAAAATGAAGAGCGTCGACGCGGTGGCTTTTTCCTTCCGCCAGGACATCTTCGCAGGAGACAGCACTCAGACGATAAAGGCGAGCGTAGACTTCAAAAAACCGGACCGGGTCTATATCAGGTACACTGCTCCGCAGAGGCAGGAAGTCATCTGTAACGGCGAGTACCTTTATACCTATATTCCCGAGATAAAACAGGCCACGAGGCAGAAGAGGGAAGACGTGGGGAATCTGCTCGGAATAACGCCTTCTCTTATAATGTCAGAGAATTCCATCGGAGAACTGAAGAAAGATTACAATATCTCCTTTTCCCGGCCGGCCGGCGCGGAGAATACCGTATTGATGGAACTGGTGCCTTTCGATAAAAGAGACTTCGACAGGATGGTCATAACTTTCAGCCGCGATACGTATATGCCCCTGAAAACGGTCATATCAGCGCCTAACGTCAAATCGGTCACGGATTTCACCGATTATACCCTGAACAAGGCATTCAGCGATGACTATTTCAGGCTGAAACCGGCTGAAAAAATTAATATAATAGAGTTAAACTGAGTTATGGATACCGGTAAAACACTAAAAGAAGCAAGGGAATCCAGGGGACTTACCCTCGTAGGGGTCGCGGCAAAGATAAAGATATCTCAAGATAAGCTGAAAGCCCTGGAGGAGAACAGGTTCGATTATTTCCCCGGCGCATTCTATGCCAAGAGTTTTCTCAAGTCATACGCCAATTTCCTGGAGGTATCAGTAGACCTCAGCGAGATCGCGGTAGAACCTCCGCGGGAACCGCAGCATCCGCTCTATATACCGCGGAATAAACCCCAAAAGGAAAAGAAATACAGTGTTGCCGCCGCAAAAAAAAAGGACAACAAGCTTTCGATAGTTGCGGGGATAATCATCATCCTGGGGCTTCTGGCGTATTCGGTATATAATATGCCTTCGGTCAATATATTCCCTTTAAAGCCGCAGGAGAAGAACCAGGTGTACGAGATCCCCGCCGACATAGAGTCTGTATCGAACGAGATAATGGTCAAAAGCATAACTGTCGAAGATACCTGGATAAGGATAGAGGCAGACGGCAAACTGCAGTTCGAAGGGACTCTCCTGAAAGGCACGACAAGGTACTGGAAAGCGGACAGGAATATCAAGCTCCGCATAGGATACGTTCCAGGAATAGACATCTACCTGAAAAAATCCTCCGGTACCGCTTACGAGAGAGTCGACATAGAAGAGGGAAGCCTGCATGATATAAACGAGGTAGAATTTACCAATGAATTTGGCAAATAAAATCACCTTTCTGAGGATACTTCTCATCGTGCCTTTCGTGGCGCTGCTCATGCAGAGGTCGCCGTCGGCCAGGCTCGGGGCGTTCTTTGTGTTCCTTACGGCGTCAATAACCGATTATTTTGACGGGAAGATCGCGCGCAAGAGGAACGAGGTTTCCAATTCAGGAAAATTCATGGACCCCCTGGCTGACAAGCTTTTCGTTTCTTCCGCGCTGATCGTGCTGATTTACCTGGCAGAGGCGCCCGTGCCGGTATGGGCAGTGATATTAATAGTCGCCCGGGAATTTATAATAAACGCCCTGCGCACGCTTGCGGCGTCCGAGGGAAGGATACTCGAATCGGTCTTCATAGGCAAGGTAAAGACCGCCTTTCAGATGATAGCGATACTTGTGATACTGCTTCTGCTTATCACGGGAAAATATCTTTTTTCTGTATATTACATAGTGCTTCTGACGGCATTACTTTCCGTCTATTCCGGAGTGATCTATATACTGAAAAACAGGGACATACTGGATTTTTAAAATTCAGAGAACGGGCATAGAACAGGAGGAATATAATGAAATGGTTGATTAGATTCATAGCTACAGGTTTTTTCGTAGGAGAAAAATTTCCCGCGCCGGGAACCGCAGCCTCGATACTTTCCGCGGCGATTTACTTTTTTATACTTCCCACTTCGCATACGTTTTACTGGACGATGCTCATCCTTCTGACGTTCATAGGAGTAATAACGGCGGGACGCACTGAAGAGATGATGGGCGAGATAGACCCTCCCCAGATAGTCATTGACGAAATAGTCGGATTTCTGGTCGCAATGGCTTTTCTCCCGAAATCGCTCGGGCTGATACTGATAGGGCTTGTGATATTCAGGTTTTTCGATATCGTAAAAGTCTATCCGATGAACAAACTTCAGATAGTCGCGGGCGGTCTGGGGATAATGCTGGATGACCTGTACGCGGGAGTAATAACGAACCTTATACTGAGAATAATTCATACATTATAGATCAGCTGTAAGCTATAAGCTATAAGCTGTAAGAGATAGGGCTTGAATAAATGCCAGATGGGAATTTACAAGCGACTAGCAATAAGCAACCAGCGACTTCATGCAGAACATGAAGCTTATACAGCTATTTAAAAGGAGGAGATTATGACTGTTGATAAAAAAGACGAAGCTTTGAAAAGGGCCGTGGGACAGATAGAAAAACGTTTCGGAAAGGGAACCATAATGAAGCTCGGTGACGAGAAATACCGCCAGAAGGTCGCCGTGATATCAACCGGCGCACTTACGCTGGATATCGCACTGGGAGTCGGAGGAATACCCAGGGGAAGGGTTATAGAAGTGTACGGCCCGGAAGCTTCCGGCAAAACCACCCTGTGCCTGCAGATAGTGGCAAACGCCCAGAAGCAGGGAGGAAACGCTGCATACATAGACGCCGAGCACGCGCTCGACCCTGCCTACTCAAAAAGAATAGGAGTAGACGTAGAAAATCTGCTCATATCACAGCCAGACTACGGTGAACAGGCTCTCGAAGTCGCAGAAACCCTCGTAAGAAGCAGCGCTGTGGATGTCATAGTAATCGACAGCGTGGCGGCCCTTGTTCCCAAGGCGGAACTCGACGGAGACATGGGCGATTCGCACATGGGACTCCAGGCGCGGCTCATGTCCCAGGCTCTCAGGAAACTGACATCTACGATAGCGAAATCTATCACGACGACCATATTCGTAAACCAGATAAGAGAAAAAATCGGCATAATGTTCGGCAATCCCGAGACCACGCCGGGAGGCAAGGCTCTTAAATTCTACTCCTCTGTCAGGCTGGATATAAGAAGAATAGGCTCTATAAAATCCGGCACGGACACAATAGGCAACCGCGTGCGGGTCAAGGTAGCAAAGAACAAGGTCGCGCCTCCTTTCAAGAACGCCGAATTCGACATAATCTACGGCGAGGGAATATCAAGGGAAGGCTCCCTGATAGACCTGGGGCTGGAAATGAACATAATATCTAAAAGCGGCACGTGGTTCTCGTTCGAGAATAACCAGATGGGGCAGGGCAAGACCAACACGATACAATATCTTAAGGAAAATCCCAAGGTCGCTAACGAAATAGAAAAGAAGATAATGAAGAACGTCTCCTGATAATGGAGCTCGCCACTCTATCACTCGGATACCTCGCGACTAACTGCTACATACTTTATGGAGAGACCTCTGCCGTCGTAATAGACCCTGCGGCGGAACCCTCCAGGATATTCACTGTCATAGATTATATCAGGGTTCCTGTCAGCCATATCATATACACCCACGCACACTGGGACCACACAGGCGCCGGGTCCGAAGTCAAAGAATATACAGGGGCCGAGATCTTCATGAGCGAACTGGACAGGGATCTTTTTAAACATATAGAGAGCGGAGAATACGATTTCCTTTTCAGCGGACGGTCTACGGCAGGAAAACCCGACAAGTACCTGAAGGACGGCGACGAGGTCGTATCGGGGGATATCAGGCTTAAAATAATATCGACACCGGGTCATTCACCGGGAGGGATATCACTTTATACCTCAGATATGCTCTTTTCAGGAGATACCATATTCAGGGGTTCCATAGGCAGGACGGACCTCCCCGGCGGCGATCTGGGGGATATAAGAAACAGCATTATGGAAAAGATATTCAAGTTCCCCGAAAACACGGTAATCTACCCCGGTCACGGGCCATCCACAACCATAAGCTGGGAAAAAAAGAACAACCCTTACACGAATTCGGAAATATTTCATTAAAGATGCCGCAATGGTCATGAACAAGGACATCCTGGAGAAGTTTCTGGATTACCTGCTTGTTGAAAAAGGACATTCCAGGAACACCATATCGGCCTACAGGAAAGATGTCGGGAGTTTTCTCGAGCATACGGGGAAATCCGGAATCCCCCTGAAAAAAATACTGAGGAACCATATAATGGACTACCTTATACTCAGGAGGAAAGATCTTTCAGTCACATCTATTGCGCGTCTTCTGGCGTCGCTTAAAAGTTTCTTCAATTTCCTGGTCCTTGATGATTTCATGAAGGAAAGTCCCGCGGACGGCATTGACACCCCCAAGATCCCGGAGAAACTGCCGTCCGTACTCAGCCTTGACGAGATAAACAGTCTCATAGAAGCCCAGGACAACCCCAGAGACAGGCTTATCCTTGAACTTTTATACGCGACCGGTATGAGGGTCTCTGAACTCGTCAGCCTTAAACTGGAAGACGTGGACTTCGACGAAGGGTGGGTAAGGGTTTTCGGCAAAGGCAACAAGGAGCGGTTCATCCCGCTGGGACAGGGCGTGCTCATGCTTTTAAGAGATCATTCTTCGGAAGCCGGGCTAAAGCCCTCTTCCTATCTTTTTTCCAAGCGCAGCGCGCAGCCCATCACCAGGGAGCGGGTATGGAAGATAATAAAGGACAGCGCCCTAAAGGCGGGAATAAGCAAGGATGTGACTCCCCACACAATACGGCATACTTTCGCTACGCATCTTCTTGAGAACGGGGCGGACCTCAGGATAATACAGGAACTTCTGGGACATGCGAATATCGATACCACGCAGATATACACCCACATAAACAGGAAAAATCTGAAGGAGATGCACAGAAGATTCCATCCCAGGAAATGACCGTGAAGAAAACCGGCGTTCATGTGTATAAGTGCGTGTCGTATGACACAGACAGGATAAGGGCTATCCTGGGAGACTATTTCGACGGCATCGACTTCTCCGGCAAGAAGATACTCCTTAAACCCAACATGCTCCAGGCTCATTCACCCGGCGAATGCGTTACCACCCATCCGGCCGTACTGGAGGCAGCCGCCCTTTATTTTACCGGGAGAGGAGCCGCGTGCGCGATCGGCGACAGCCCTTCCGGCACCGGAATCGAAAACGCGCAAAAGGCCAGCGAAGAAACAGGGATGCTGGACGTCTGCAGGAGACTCGGGATAGACTTCGATTATTTTAACGGGCAGCCGCTGGTCAGAACTCCCGCAGTTTCGCCGAAGGTCTATGAGAACATATTTCTCCCGGAAAGCTTCTTCAGCTATGACGTGATAATAAACGTCCCTAAGCTCAAGACGCACGCTGTCACTATTTTCACTCTGGGCGTCAAGAACATGATGGGGCTCATGACAGGTTCCATCAAAAGGGATTTCCATATAAGATCTCCCCATCCGGTGCAGCTTGCCGAAGCCCTGGCGGACCTATACTCGGTAGCAATACCGCATTATACGATAATGGACGGGGTAGAGGGCATGCACGGCGACGGGCCCGTATCCGGGAAAAAGATAAAACTCGGCCGCATATTCATAAGTTCGAATACGAACGCCCTGGACGCCGTTATTGAAGCAATGTGCGGGGTCGACCCTATGAAAGTACCCCTTACCAGGGAGATATCTTCGCGAGGCTTTGAAAAAATCGATAACATTGATATAATAAAAGGGTATAGCGGAAGCGACCCCGAGTTCGACGGGTTCGAGATACCGCTTGTCGGCCGTTTCGGCGCAAGGATACCGGCCATGTTTTTCGGAGCCGTGACGCCGTTCGTCCTGCATAAACCGTTAGTCGACAGGACCAGATGCACAGGTTGCCGGGAGTGCATCGAAATGTGCCCCGCTGGCGCCATAAGCTTCAGAAGCGGGTTTCCCGTGTTCGACCTGAAAAAATGCGTAAGGTGTTTCTGCTGCGCCGAAAGGTGCTCCAGGGGCGCTATAAGAGAAAAAAAGAATTTCTTGACAAAATTGCTGCCATAAGGAGGATTTTCATATGACGAGAAGAATCGTAATACAGTTATTATTGCTGAATACCTTTATATTATGCGGATGCCTCAAATGCCAGGATATCGGCGAAACAGGTAAAATAAAAAAAGATCTTCCGGAAAGCGAAGAAGTAATTGAGGCCGAAGATATAGAAGAAGAGAAACCCGAAGGCGATTTCGTCTATGTCGAAGGTAACGTATATATAATGAACGAAGGCGACGCGGAATGGAAACCGGTTGACACGGCAACGGTAATTAAACCGGGCAGCGAGATAAAACTCGACGATAATTCCTTCGCCCAGGTGAACCTCTCGCAGAACAAGGAACTCGAACTGAACGAGTCTACCCTGATGATCGTAAAAGAAAAGGATAAGAAAGCCAATATAGACGTCATGTACGGCTCGCTTAAAGCCAGGATACAGAAACTCAAGGACGAGGAACTGGAGATAAAAACGCCTGTCTGCGTCGCCGCGGTAAGAGGGACAGAATTCGCGGTGGTCTATGAAGAAGAGGATTCTTCGGAAGTCGAAGTATACGACGGTTCTGTCAACGTGCAGAACGCCGAAGAAAAAGGCAAGCCCGAATCCATCGTAGTAGAAAAAGACAGCTGGGCTTCAGTGCGCGCGGGCAGAAAACCGGAGCTCAAGGGCGAGATCGACGAACAGAGAGCTCTAAGATGGAAACACCTGGAATTAAAAAAGAGCGTTTTCATGGACGCCAGGAAGCTCAAGAGGCTCAACATGGAGACTATCCGCCTCGAGAAGATGGGTAAGCTGGTTAGAGAACCCGCCAAAAAGGAAAGGATAAAAAACCAGCTGGAAAAAATCAACTCGAGAAAAGAGGAGATACAGAAATCCCTGCAGGACAACGAAGGCTCCCTGAAGAACATATCCCAGGAATACAGGAAGCTGCGCCAGGCCAAGCTCAAGAGAAGGCAGGACCTGATAGAGAAGAGAAAGAAAACCATCATGGAGAACAGGAAAGACAGGATAAAGGAGAGGAAGAAGAACATCCAGCAGAGGATGCCGATAAAGAAGAGATAGTCTCTTTATCGATATTACGTACACGGTTTAACTAAACGGCACATGCATAAATACGCTCTCATACTGCTTATTGTCATTTCGGGCTGCGCAGGCAAGAAGATATCCAGGCTGGATTCGGGTGTCGTGATAGACCTCTCAGGCAGGTGGAACGATACAGACTCCCAGCAGGTCGCTGACGCGCTCATAGAGCAGTGCCTGTCTTCAGGCTGGTATTCCCGGTTTGCCCAGTCCAGTTCAAGACAACCCGTTGTCATAGTAGGACACGTCGCCAACAAGACCATGGAGCACATAAAGGTCCAGACATTCACAAAGGATCTGGAGCGCGCCATGATAAACTCGGGGAGCATCCAGGTCGTAGCCTCCAGCGAGGAACGCGGAGAAGTCCGCGGGGAAAGGGACGAGATGCAGAAATGGGCATCCCTGGAGACCGTCAAGGACTTCGGGAAGGAAACAGGGGCGGATTTCATGCTGAAAGGGGTCCTAAACTCCATAGTGGACGAAGAGGGAGGGAAGAAAGTCGTGTATTACCAGGCCGACCTGAACCTGATAAACCTGGAGTCTAACGGGATAATCTGGGCAGGGCAGAAAAAGATAAAGAAGTACATAAAGAAACCCCTGTTTAAATTTTGATGAAAACAGTGAAACGTGAAGGGTGAAGCGTGAAGCGCATACGACCTTACACATTACACTTTACACATTACACAGATTAAAAGGAGGAACGTATGAAAAGACTGATGGTATTTGGTGCTGCGTGCATGATGCTGATTGCGGTATCCGGCTGCGCGAAGAAAGTCAAAAGGGTAGGCGTGGAAAAAGTGATAGACCTGTCCGGCAAGTGGAACGACACGGATTCCAGGCTCGTATCGGACGAGATGATGAACGACTGTCTTTCGAGACCGTGGGTGACAAACCATATGGCGGCTGCCGGCGGGAAGATCCCGGCCGTAATCGTAGGCACGGTGGTAAACAAGACCGACGAGCACATAATCTCAGAGACCTTCACAAAGGACCTCGAGAGGGCGATGATCAACTCGGGAAGGGTCCAGGTAGTGGCTTCCAGCCAGGAACGCAAAGAAGTGCGCGAAGAGCGGGAAGACATGTGGGAGAATGCCTCTGAAGAGACACTAAAGCAGTTCCAGCAGGAACATGCCGCAGACTATATGCTCAAGGGTGTCATAAACGCCATTAAAGACAAGGAAGGCAAGAAGTCCGTTACGTACTACCAGATAGACCTGGAGCTCATAAACACGGAAACGAACCAGAAAGTATGGCTCGGGAACAAGAAACTCAAGAAATATATCAAAGACTGAAGCATAAATTGAGATTATCAAAGATAGCAGCCATCGCGGCATTCCCGCTGCTCTTAGCAAGCGCTGGATGCCTGACCACTTATAACCAGAAGTTAGCCCCGGTAAAGAGCAGCGTCAAATCGGGCAAATACGACAAGGCGCTGGCAGGGCTGGACAAGTCCGGGATGACCTCTGAAGACAAGGACAGGCTGCTATATCACCTGGAGGCCGGGCTCCTGTATCATCTCGCGGGAGATTACGAGAAGAGTAACTATTTCCTCGAGCGCGCCGAATGGATATCCGACGAGCTCTACACAAAGAGCCTTACGGCGGAAGGCGCATCGCTTATGACCTCCGATAACGTATTGCCTTACAGAGGAGAATATTTCGACTACCTCTACACTAACTACTACAAGCTCCTCAATTACCTCCACCTGGGCAGCCTTGAAGACGCCCTGGTGGAAGTAAGGCGCATCAACCATAAGCTCTCCATGTTCGAGCAGGACGACGCCTTCATGCATTATCTGACCGCGATTCTCTACCAGCATAACGGACAGGACGCAGACGCTTTCATAGAATATAAGAAAGCGTACAACGCCTACCAGGCGAAGAGGGCGTCTTTCGAGTTTCCCGGGCATCTCAAGAAAGACATGGCTGTTTTCTGCAGGGAATCGCGATTCCCCAGATGCAGCGAGTTCTCAGAAGACATAAGGAGATACGACCCTGATGTGCCGGCCGATTACGGTTCGGTTGTATTTATCGTAGAAACCGGGTTCGTTCCCTATAAATACGAAAACGTGATGGAAGCCGCAATACCCATGGAGCTTAGGAAGAAGCATCCCAACGAACTGAGGGAAGCATATTACCTGAGGGTAGCGCTTCCGGAATACCTGAGCCCTGAAGACTGGGTAAAAAAAGTGACGATAAACCTCAACTTCCGGGGAAACGACTCGGACCTGGCGGAAGACCTGAGCGGCATGGTGCTCAAGAACTTCGAGAGCGAACGCTCCAAAGAATCATTTAAAGCCATATCCAGGGCCGTCACAAAATATATCGCCTATAAGTCCGTCAGGGGGAAGAATAACTCGAGCGACGACAATACCCTGAGGAAGATACTGGGGGCTTCCGTCAACATTTTAGGCGCGGCGACCGAGAAGGCCGATACGCGCAGCTGGCTTACGCTCCCGGACAGGATATTCATATCACACCTTTACCTTCCGCCCGGAAAATACAATTTCACGGTCACACTGGATCCCGCAAAGGAAAAATCCCGGACAACGGACCAGGATACATTCACTATAAAAAAAGGGGAAATTAAGTTCATAGTATTGAGGGAATTTATATAGTTCTCTATGAAAATCATAAACGCGATCCTGCTGACAAACGCTTTCTTATTATTTTTCGGCTGCGTATCTTCTGCAGGTTTGAGCATCCATCCTGCGCTAACGCTGGATTATGGATATAACGATAATATCTATAACAATGCGGAAGAATCCGCGGAAACCGAGAACAAAGCCGCTGACACCTACATGGAACCATGTTTCGAGCTGGAACTTGAGAAGACGATTCTTCCCTCATATTCCATAACCCTTACGGGTGAAGCCGACAGGGAAATATACAGTTCTCATAATGACGCCGATAATATGACTCTGAGCGGGGCATTCGGGTTATCGGGAATGCTGACGTCATGCGATTCCATGAAGCTTTCATACCGCTACTCTTTATATGAGTACGGCGATCCCGCGGATAAGGAAAGGGACGACACCTACGACTACGCGAAAAACGATTATACTCTCAGGCTTAAACATTATTTCGGCAGTAACACTGCCGTAGGCTATAATTTCAGGATTTACAGGAAAGAATATACGAACGCCGGAAGAGAAGACGATTTCATATCCCATGCCGCAGTGATATCACGGACATTTTTCGACAGATTTATGCTCCAGCTGGAATACCAGCCGCAGGAGAATGATTCGGACATGCCGGAGTACGACTATGACAATACGCTGCTGGGAAGCCTTTTTCTGGTGTCTTTATCCGAGCAGACGTATCTCATGAACCTGGCACAATATCATATCAGGGAATATCCCGACAGGTTAACAGCAGACGGAGAGAATAACCGCAAAGACGGACAGTATTTTTTTATATCTTCCCTGAACCGCAGTTTTACCGAAGTAATCTCGGCCGAAATGTATTATACATACATCGACAATACATCCAATGATGATACTGCGGAGTATGTAAACGGCATTTACGGAATATCTCTGGAATTCGGGTTTTAGCGGACAGCACCCGGGGGGCAATATGCCTGCCTTAAATTAACATGAAATATGTAACTATTGCGCCATATATTCGTATATTAAAGTGGCAAGGATGATAAGTAACAGACACGCGGATTCAAATAAAGGAGACGCTCTGCTGGTCAAGATGTGCCTGGAAGGCGATAAAGAGCAGTATGAAATCCTTATTGAAAGGTATAAACCCATGATATACAACCTCTGCTACAGGATGACGGGGGATATGCGGGACGCAGAAGACCTGGCCCAGGATACGTTTGTCAGCGCATACAGGAACCTCGGCAGGTACGATACGGACAGGAAATTCTCAACCTGGCTCTACACGATAGCATTAAACCTCTGCCGCGACCGGCTCAAGAGAAAAAAACCGGTTTCCCGCTCGCTTGACGCACCGGCAATAAACCATGAAGACCTGTATCCGCAGATACCATCGGGAGAATTGACTCCGGAAGAAACATCTGCGGCAATAGAAGAAGAAGAACTTGTAAGAAAAGGTATAATGAAACTGCCGCCGAAATACAGACAGGTTATCATATTGAGACATCAGCTGTTTTTAAGTTACGAAGAAATATCCCTGGCGATAAACAGTCCTGTAAAGACTGTAAAAGTATGGCTGCACCGCGCTCGAAACAAGCTGAAACGCATATTCGAGGAGGAAGGGCTGCGATGAAATTTAAATGCAAACAAATCGATAAAATCCTGGACCTTTTTGCACAGAAGGAGCTTCCCGGAGATCTGTATTCTGAAATCTCCGGGCATATAGAAGGGTGCATTGCCTGCCGGGAAAAATATGAGTCCTGGAAGGCATTTTTTGAAAAGACGGGGAGATCCGTATCGGTACCTGAAGGATTTACTGACCGCGTTATGTCCCGGATACTCGCGGCAGAACTTCACATGAGCAAACCGCGCATCCCGGGCCTGAGCATATTCAGATGGGAGATGGCAGGCCTTGCGGCCGCGGCCGTAATAGTCCTGCTCATGTTTTTCCCTAAAATAGCCGAAAGGGCCGATATTAAACGCGAAGTGTCTCATACGTTCATCCTGTCAGGAGTTCAGGCAGTAACTGTTTCTGTCGTCGGCGACTTCAACTCCTGGGAACCTGAGATAATGGAGAAAAAAGACGGCGTCTGGACAGTTACGCTTACTCTTAGCCCCGGAAATTACCAGTACGGATATATAATCAACGGAAAAGAATGGTTGAGTGATCCGGGAGCAGACCGTTACGCGGACGACGGATTCGGTAATAAAAATGCGATTATCGGAATATAAAAATCCTTTTTTTATATCGCTGATTATCCTGGCGGCGTTCGGTGCCTTGCAGGCAGGGGACCTGCAATCGTTCCGTGAAGAAATAAAACAGAAGACGGGGGTTTCCGAATTCAATGAACTCGAAAAATGCTTTTTGGTCCTGGAAAAAGCAGTTGAAGAAGGTATGCCGTCTGAACCCCTGGAAAACAAGATAAAAGAAGGCCTCCTTAAGAAACAGCCCCCGGACATGATAGAAAAAGCCGTTGAACGCAGAAGAGAAAGGATGCGGATATCCCGGTATATCGCTGAAAATGCCGGATCCGGCGGTATGAAGATAAGCGACACTCGCCGCATGAATGCTTCTATCCTGGAATCGCTGGAACGTAATGTCCCCGAAAAAGTTATTGAAGATATAGTCCTTGGGCCGCAAGCATTAAAGAACGACAGGTATGCAGAGAGGGTTGTTTCTTCCGTGGGAGACCTGATCCAGGCTGGATATACACCGCAGGAAGCATCGGAACTTGTTCTTTCCGCCGTACGTAACGGATATTCTGGAAAAAGTCTGGAAGTCAGATTATCGGAACTTTTAGCCGCCGAGAAACGGGAAAAAGCGGATGTTCCCGGGAAAAAGACCGAAGAATATAAAAGAATAGAAAAACCCGGACAGTTGCATATCCATGCCGGTAAGGAAGAAGAGTCCCGGGACAAGCAGGAAAAGACGCTTATGCGCCCGGTTAAATCCGGTACCGACAAGGAAACGGATGAAAAACAGGATCAACCGGACATAAAAATGGAAAAATATATGCAAAAACAGGAAGAAAAAGCCGAGAAAATGAAAGAAAAATCTATCATGGATACGGAGAGATTTGAAGATAAAGCGCGACGGAAATCCGAAAAGGAAACCGAAAAGCATGAGAAAAAAAGGGAAAAACATGAAAAAAAGAAATGAAAATAGGCGCATATACAGACGGGAGACTGTAACATACCGGCTACCCGTTCGTATATCTATATGGGAGATACTCTCAAAGGAGGTGGCTATATGACAAGGAAAATGCTGATTGTTCTTACGGCTCTTCTGGGTATATGTCTTCTTCTGGCGTATTCGCCGTCGTATGTCCTCGCTGATGAGGATACACAGGAAATAGAAATAGAAGAAGAAGAAACGGAAGAGATCGAGATTGATGACGAGGATGAAGATGAGGATACCTATGAAGACGAAGATGAAGCCAAAACTGACGAAGAACTGCGGAAGATGTTCGGTGAAAATGCAGGTCTTGCCTCCGAGCTGAGCGATCAGGGATACAGCTATGGCCGTATAAAGCAGGCCATGAAGATGACCGGAGACTGCGACTGCACAGCAGAAGACCTCCTTCAGCTCGGGGACAAGTACGAGTGGGGCGCCGTTAAGAAAGCCGTGAAGATGGATAAGAAGACGAACATGGGGGTGGAAGAGCTCCTTCAGTGGAGAGAAGAACACAGCTGGGGCGAGATTAAGCGCGCCGGCAGGGATGCTGAAAAGACCGGAGAATCCGTTGATGCTCTTCTTTCAAAAGCCGGGAAAAAGGGCGAAAAAATGGAAGAAAAAGCTGCCAAAAGAATCATGAAATCGGAGAAAAAGGCCGAGAAGACATGTATCAGGACAGAAGACAAGGCAGAGAAGTGCCAGAAGAAAATGGAGCATAAAAAAGACAAACAGCAGCAGAATGAAGATAAAGAGAAGGGAAAAGGTAAGAACTAAAAAGACAATTAACCTTCCTGTATGACTAGCGGCGCCTGTCCTGCGATAAGGTCAGGCGCTGCTTTTTTAATATATAAATATCTTACGGGCGGATACCGATAAATTAATCTATTATTTTCCCTGGATTCAGTATATTTGACGGGTCGAACTCTCTTTTTATCTTCTTCAGGAAAGAAATATAGCCCGGATCGACATGTTTATTGAAATAAAGTTTCTTTGATATTCCGATTCCGTGTTCGCCGGAGATTTTCCCTCCAAGCGATACTGCCGTCAGGAACACCTCGGCGCGCATATTCTCTATCTCTTCCAGGTCGGAGCCGTCTTTATTTTTCTTCGTGAAATTGAGGTGCATGTTCCCGTCGCCCAGATGCCCGAACATCATGACAGGGTACCCGAACTTATCGGATATTGCATATGCACGTTCTATCAGAGTCCTGACAGCTGCCGCAGGCACAACCACGTCTTCCTCGCAGACAGAACCGGCCTCGGCGACGATAGACTCGTGGATATTCGAACGTATCTCCCATATCCTGTCCTGCTGGACGCGGGTATCGGCCACGAGGGTATCTACCGATTTCATGACCTGCAGAATTTTGCCGACTTTCTCGCATTCGTCCATTATCTGGATGCGGTCGTTCGAATCGAACCTGATCAGGAGCTGGTGGTAATTTTTGTACTGCACGTCTTTTCCGAGATGTTTGGAACACACCGAAAGCGTGGCCGAATCCATCAGCTCCACCATGGTCGGGTTGATGTTCTCCCTGAATATCTTGAGAGCGGCATCCGGGATATCGTAGATATGCCTGAATGGCGCGATTATCCAGGTCGAATAGAGAGGTTTGCTCACAAGTCTGAACGTGAGTTCCGTGAAGATGCCCAGGGTTCCTTCACTCCCGCACATGAGCTGTATAAGAGCCTGGTCTGTCGAGTTCTTGAAGATCTTTCCTCCCGCAGACCATCTTGTGCCGGCGCCCGATACCGCTTTCATGCCGGTCACGTAGTTGCGGGTTGTACCGAACCTCACGGTATTGGCGCCGCCGGTGGCTTCCGCGACGTTGCCCGCAAGTGTGCACGAATCCATGGAGGCGGGATTTACGGGATAGAAGAGACCCGTTTTTTCTGCCGCCTGCTGCAGTATTCCGTTAATAACGCCCGGCTCTATTACTGCCATCCTGTTATCCCTGTCAATATCGATTATCCTGTTCATGAGCTCGAACGATACTACGACGCCGCCGTGCACTGCCAGAGCGCCGCCGGAGAGCCCGGTGCCGCCGCCGCGGGGTATGACAGGAAATTTTTCGGAATTAGCCAGTTTAAGGAGCTCGTCTACCTGTTTCTGCTGAGTCGGCCGGACTGCGGCTTCCGGGAGGTGATACGCGCCGGGGGTTTCGTCTTTCGCATATGCCTCCAGGTCGTTCTTTTCAGTAAAAAGATGCTCTTTCCCGAAAATATCCGCGAGGCTCTTCTTTATCTTACTGTTAATGGCCTTGTACATACTATAGAAATATAGCAAATGGAATGCCGGGTTTTCAACCCGGCCGACCAGGCAGTTATCTCCCGGATTGCTTTATTTTTCATACTTAACCTTATATAATATTCGGACTATGAAAATATTCGATATCATATCCATCGTTATGATAATATCGTTATTTCCTTCAAAAGCCGCCTTTTCGGCAGGCACGCTCATAAAACTTGCATCTACGCGTTATGACAGCGGCAATGATGAAGAGGCCAACGCGGTAGCGGTGGATAGCCAGGACAATATAATTGTGACAGGCAGCCGTAATAACGGCGGATACCCTGATTATTTCACGATAAAATATAATTCTGATTTTAAAATGATCTCCTCAGTCTCATATACGGGTGCTGCCGGCAGCACGGATTCGGCTACAGGTGTAGCAGTTGATAGTGATGATAACATAATAATCACGGGATACACATATAACGGCTCCGATGAAGACTGGCTCACTGTCAAATATAACAGCGGCCTCGTGATGATATCTTCGGCTGTTTACGATCAGGGAAGCACCGATATGCCGCATGCCATTACGGTAGACAGCCGGGATAATATAATCGTTTCAGGCCGAAGCGGCAGCGACCAGCATACGGTAAAATACGATGAAAACCTGGTTATGCTGTCGTCTGCCGTATATGCGGGTTATTACGGCAGGGGAGTAGAGGTGGACAGCCAGGATAATATATTCGCGGCCTGCAGCATATACGGGGTGAAATACAGCTCCTCTCTCCAGGAAATAGACAGCATTCAGCCCACCAAACCGGTATTTTATGAGAATGAACCTGATATTAAAATTTTAGGTCAGGCTATCCAGTCCGGTTTGATCATTGCGCTGGACAGCCAGGATAACATAATAATGATCTGGACTAAAGGTATAGTAGAATACCAGGTTACCAACCGTCCTGATGCCGGTACATATGGACTGAAAATCCCCTTTATAACAAAGTACGATAATGATCTCACGGAGATATTTGCGGAGGATCAGGAGTTAATACACGGTATGCCGACGTTCGAGGCAAATGATGCCGCTGTTGACAGGCTGGATAATATAATACTTGCAGGCGCAGGACAATACACAGGAACAAGATACGGATATATGATAAAGAAATGCAACCCTGACGGTGACGAGTTATCTTCCGCGTTTTATGACATCAACAGCGATGAGCATGATAAAGCGTTCGGAGCGGCGATAGACAGCCGAAACAATATTATAGTCACGGGATACACCGATAACGGTACGGATAAGGACTGGTTCACTGTCAAATATCTGGGACTGTCTCCTTCGGTAACTTCGGTCTCGCCGACATCTGTCATGCGGGGAGAGAGGACAAAACTGACAATAACCGGCAAAAGTTTTTATGACGGTCTGGATGCGGATCTCAGCGACGCCGGGATAACGGTCAACTCGGTAACAATAGAATCCCTTACGCAGTTAACGGTCAGTATAACTGCCGGTGAGGACGCAAAGTTGGGAAAAAGAGATGTTACGGTCACCAATATTGACGCGCAGTCCGGCACAAAAACCGGGTGCATCAAAGTAACATCAGGAACAGAGATAGATAAGGATAAAAAGAATACTATTACGCTTGATACTGAAAAAGGGGATGTCGTGATAGAAATACCACCTGATACTTTCAGTCAGGATGTTAATATGTCTGTGCAGGTAGCGGATGTACCTGCTGCGGGCAGGGATACGCTCAAGAAGACGGATATAGGAATAGAGATAGATGTGTCTTCAGGAGAACAACCCATGGAAGACATAATTCTAAGAATATATTATCGTGATAAAGACATAGCTGGGCTGGCCGAAGATAAACTCAGTGTCTGCAGATACGACAGCGCTAATTCCCGGTGGATACCGCTTCCGACAACAGTATACGCTTCGAAGAACTACATGGAAGCGACGATAGACCATCTCTCGGAATTCGGGGTGCTGGAGCTTTCTGCGGCGGCGGACCTCGGCGGGGTCCTGGTATTCCCCAACCCGTACGACCCGGACGAAGGCAGTCTCGTATTCGACAACCTCACATCCGACGCTGTTATAAAGATATACACCGTATCCGGGACGCTGGTAAGGAAGCTCACAGAAACAGACGGGAACGG
This sequence comes from Elusimicrobiota bacterium, assembly GCA_016934855.1. Taxonomy (GTDB): domain Bacteria; phylum CG03; class SLGR01; order SLGR01; family JAFGSA01; genus JAFGSA01. Next base: position 8,673 of record JAFGSA010000037.1, on the reverse strand, counting down.
CAGGTGTCAATGGGATGGTGCTAATGACGCAGGAGAGACTGTAGCAGGCGGGGTGTATCTGGCTTATATCCATGACGACGGCCATAGGAAGACATTGAAGATAGCGGTAGTGAGATAATAATTATATATAACTAAGAAAAAAGACACATGAACAAGAATATTATATTTTTGCTTTCAAGTTTATTGGTATGCGCAAGCAGTCTTTACGCCGACGTGTTCGACGGGTTTGCCGACAAGGTGCTGGGGCAGATAGATTTTACGCATAATAAACATAGTCCCAGAACCGGGAATAATTTATATTCGCCGGAAAGAATCGCAATTTGTACTGTAACCGGAAGGATATATGTGGCAGACTGCCATAATAACCGTGTTTTATGGTGGAACGATATGGCTTCCCTTTCCAACGGTGAGTATGCGGATGGCGTCCTGGGCCAGAAGGATTTTGAAGGAACTGAAGAAAACGACAGCGATGGTGACGGCGCGGAGGATACTGTCGCCCCAAATACGCTTCATTCCCCTTTTGGGATAGCGGTAGATGGCTCCGGGAACTTGTGGGTTGCCGATACTGACAATAACCGTGTCCTGAAATACAGTACTCCCACGTCAAACGGCGCCGCCGCGGATCTTGTCCTGGGCCAGCAGGACTTCGATATAAACGCGGGAAACGACATGGACGGAGACGGCGAGGAAGATACTGTAGCCCCAAATACGCTTTATTCCCCTATAGGGATAGCGGTAGATGGTTCCGGAAACGTGTGGGTCTCGGATGCCTCGAATAACCGTGTCCTGAAATATAATACTCCTTCATCCAGCGGGGAGGACGCCGATCTTGTCCTGGGGCAAGATGATCTCTACTCGAGCAATGATGATGTCGCGGTTGACGCGCTTCATTTACCGCTGGATATAGCGCTGGACGGTTCCGGGAACGTGTGGGTTGCTGACGGTGGCAATAACCGTGTCCTGAAATATAATACTCCTTCATCCAGCGGGGAGGACGCCGATCTTGTCCTGGGTCAGCAGGACTTCGATATAAACGCGGAAAACGACTCGGACGGAGACGGCTCTACGGATACCGTTGCCGCGAATACGCTCCAGTTTCCTTATGGCCTGGCAGTCGATGGTTCCGGGAATGTGTGGGTTGCCGACACTGACAATCACCGTATTCTGAAATATAATGCCCCGTCATCCAACGGAGAAGCCGCGGATCTTGTCCTGGGCCAGCAGGACTTCGATATAAACGCGGAAAACGACTCGGACGGGGACGGCTCTACTGATCCCACTGCCGCCAACAATCTAAAGTGGCCTTCAGGCGTATTAGTAGATAGTCCGGGTAATGTGTGGGTTGCCGACAACGGCAATAACCGTGTTCTGAAATATAATACTCCATCATCCAGCGGCGAAGACGCCGACCTTGTCCTGGGTCAGCCGGATTTTATTCATTATTATGTAACTTTTGCTGAAGGTATTGATCTGGGTTCGCCGTATGATATGGCGGTTTGCCCTGTAACAGGAAAGGTATACGTTGCGGACGGATCAGATAACCGTGTTCTATGGTGGAACAACGCTGATTCTTTTGTAAACGGCGGATCTGCGGACGGTGTGCTGGGCCAGCAGAACTTAAATTTAAGTAAGGCAAATGACAGCGATGGGGACAACGCCACGGATACCGTTGCCGCAAACACGCTGAAGACTCCTTATTGCGTAGAAGTGGATGATTCAGGGAACGTGTGGGTTGCGGACGGCGAAAACCACCGTGTCCTGAAATATGATACACCTTCTTCAAGCGGAGAGCCCGCTGTCCTTGTACTGGGCCAGCAGGACTTTTTACATAATGCGTTTAACGACACCGACGGTGACGGGAGTACAGATCCCGTGGCCGCCAACACTCTCTATAAGCCTCACGGTTTAGCTTTTGACAGCTCGGGAAACCTGTGGGTTACCGAATACGGCAATAACAGGGTGCTGAAATACGCTGCACCCTTCTCCAATGGAGAGTCCGCAGTACTCGTGCTGGGCCAGCAGAGCTTTACGGTGAACGCGGCAAACGATTCAGATGGTGACGGCAGTACCGATGCCGTTGCCGCAGATACGATTTATCATCCGCTTGGAATAGATGTAGACAGTTTCGGTAATGTATGGGTCGCCGACCATGATAATCACCGGGTCCTGAAATACAACACGCCTTCATCAAATGGAGAAGCCGCTGATCTTGTCCTGGGTCAGCAGAGTTTTACTGTACACGCGCCAAACGATAGTGACGGGGACGGTGCCACGGATTCTGTTGCCGCGAATACCCTAAAAAGACCTCATGGTGTAGAAGTGGATTCTTCCGGAAACGTGTGGGTCGGAGATTATGAGAATAACCGTGTCCTGGTATATCGAGCTCCTTCGTCCAGCGGAGAGTCTGCGGACCTTGTCCTGGGCCAGCAGAGCTTTACGGTGAATGCGGCGAACGACAGCGACGGTAACGGCACTACGGATTCTGTGTCCGCGAATACGCTTGATAACCCCCGCTGTGTAGAAGTGGATAGTACGGGCCATGTCTGGGTTGCCGATTGTGATAATAACCGTATTCTTAAATTTTATTCGTTAAGCGTCTTATCCATTACGCCTGATCATGGAGACAATAGCGGGACTATTGATATAACCGGACTTTTGGGCCATGCTTTCGGCTCCGGAGTGAGCGTCAGGCTGACAAAAACGGGGGAGAGTGATATTAAAGCGTCTAAAGTGAGCGCGGTAAGTTCCGGTAAGCTCACATGCAGGTTTGATCTGACCGACAAAGAGGCGGGTAAATGGGACATCAAGGTCACCAAGTCAGGGATCAAAGGTATTCTGAGCAGCGGATTTAAGATCAAATACACTGCCGCTAAAACTGAGGAGATATTTGCGGACCGGGACAATACTTTCAATATGCTGGTCGAAACAGGCAGGATTATGATCGAAGTGCCTGAAGCTGCGTTTTCCAAAGACGTGACTATGACCGTAAAAATCATAGATGTGCCGCGGCCAGACAGGGATACACTGAAGAAGACGGATATCGGGATAGATATCTCCGTATCCGGTGATCTGCAGCCTTTAAAAGAAATTACGCTGACAATTAATTACCGGGACGAGGATATAGAAGGGTTGGAGGAGGATAAACTGGCTGTATGCCGTTACGACAGTTTAAACAGACGGTGGATACCGCTTCCCACTACAGTATACGCTTCGAAGAACTACATGGAAGCGAAACTGGATCATTTATCGAAGTTCGGGGTACTTCAGCTTGCCGCCGCAAGCGACCTGAATTCTGTTAAGGTATTTCCCAATCCATATAATCCATCATCCGGAGTTCTTACTTTCGATAACCTTACTCAAGAGACAACTATAAAGATATACACTGTTGCAGGCACACTGATAAGAGAAATTAAAGAGTCCGACGGTGATGGGCGCTCGGAATGGGATGGCACTAATAATGCGAGCGAGACCGTGGCATGCGGCGTGTATGTAGTTTATATAGAATGCAGTAAGGACAACAGTATCATAAAGATAGGGGTAGTTAAATAAGCCGCAATCCGCAGATTTTATTTGATTGAATAAAAACAGAAAATACTATATAATTAGTGCACGTTACAAATCAACAAAATACAAGGAAACGCATATTCATGAATAAAAAACTTATTTTAGTATTATCATTTTTAGTGTTCAGTTCAAACAATATCTTCGCAGACGCAAGTATACGATGGACGGATAGCGGGGAAGCGATCTGCACGGCAGCAAGTAACCAGACAGTTCCCAAAACGGTCGCCACAGGAGAAGGGGAATATATCATCACCTGGCAGGATTCACGCGGTTCGACGCTCAATGATATTTACGCGCAGAAGATAGATAAGGACGGCGATGTCCAATGGACAGTGGACGGCAAACCGGCCTCCGTCATGGAAAAGGACCAGACCACGCCCGATATTATCAGCGACGGGGCGGGCGGAGCGATAATAACCTTTAAAAGTTTAGAAGCCGCAGAATATGATGTATATGCGCAGAGACTGGATTCGGACGGCGAACCGGTCTGGTCGGTCAACGGAGCCACTATATGCTCAGAAGGGGACGACCAGGATGCGCCCAGGCTTGTGAGCGACGGGTCGGGAGGCGCCATAATCGTATGGCAGGACCAGCGACATGACATCCAGACCTCCATGGACTTATACGCTCAGAAAATAAACAGTTTCGGTGAAATACAGTGGTCATCTGCCGGTGTCTGCATATCAAGTTCCACAGGAGAAGAACAGAATCCCCGCATAGTCACCGACGGCGCCGGCGGCGCCATCATAGCCTGGGAGGATACGCGTAACGGCGGTGCCAACATAGACATCTACGCGCAGAAAGTGGACAGCAGCGGGGAGACGAAATGGCTCGACCACGGCATAGCTGTATGCGCGTCCGCGAACAATCAGCAGGAGCTGGAGATGGTCTCGGACGGCGGAACAGGGGCGATACTGGTATGGCAAGACGCCCGCGTTGACACAAACTGCGATATATTCGCCCAGAAGATAGACGGGAACGGCAACCCTCAGTGGACCGTAAACGGCGCCTCCGTTTGCTACAGGCAGGGAGTAGCCTCGGAGGAAGTACAGGCGAAACCCGAAATAGCGCCCGATGAAGATGGCGGAGCTATCATTATCTGGCAGGATAACAGGAATACCGGGTACGACAATTACGATATATACGCCCAGAGGATAGACAGCAGCGGTGACCTGCAGTGGGGCTCGTCCGACGTGGCAGTATGCTACGACGGTGCCGGGCCGGATGAATCGCAGGAGGATTTCACTATAGCGTCCGACGGGTCGGGCGGCGCGTTCTTCGGCTGGTACCAGTATGATGACGTAAACTCCGCTAACGTCTATTGCCAGCGCATAGATTCCGAAGGGAACAGGCAATACTATGTATACGGGGCCTCCATATGCGCGGTAACCGACGAACAGAATGCCGTCAGCATGATCCCGGACGGCTGTTACGGCACGGTAATGGTATGGCAGGACGCCAGAGGAACAACCGTTGATATATATACCCAGAGAATATCCAGGAGCACGCCTACGGTTACGGGCCTCAGCCCCTCGAATGCCGAAAAAGGGAAAACGCTGAACGTGACCGTGACCGGGACAGGGCTGCTCTCGGATCCGTCTATAGTATTCAGCGGAACCGGGATCACCGTAAACTCTTCTTCTCTGACAAGCGAGACAGAGCTGACCGCCAATATCACCGTATCCGGCAGCGCAGCAACCGGAAACAGGGACATGACGTTTACTAATGTCGACGACCAGTGGGCGGCAGTATCCTCGTGTTTCGAAGTCAAGGCAGCTTCCGGCGGCGATGACGATACGGGTAAAGAAGAGAAGGAACAGAAAATAGACAGGGACAGGAAGAACACCGTGACACTCGAGGCGGAGTCCGGGGACATAGACGTGGAAGTGCCCGCCCATACTTTCTCGAGGAACGTCACGATGACCGTGAAGACCGCGGGGGTCCGTTCGGAGAACCGGGAGAACCTGAGGAGGAGCGATATATGCATAGACATAGACGTCACCGGGAACGAGCAGCCGATGAAAGAGATAACGCTCCGGGTGCATTACCGAAGCGAAGACATAGAAGGGCTGGACGAGGCTAAGCTCAGGATATGCCGGTACGACGATTCCAACAGCCGCTGGATACCGCTGCCGACTACGGTATACGCTTCCAGGAACTACATGGAAGCCACGATAGACCATTTATCGCAGTTCGGGGTACTGGAGCTTTCTGCGGCGGCGGACCTCGGCGGGGTCCTGGTATTCCCGAACCCGTACGACCCGGATGTAGGGAGCCTCGTATTCGACAACCTGACGTCCGATGCTACCGTGAAGATATATACGATATCGGGGACACTGGTGAAAGAGCTTGATGATACCGACGCCAACGGCCGGTGCGAGTGGGACGGAAAGAACGATGCGGGCGAGACCGCGGCCAGCGGCGTATACATAGCGTACATAAAATCGAAGAAAGACGATACCATAGTTAAAATAGCGGTAGTTAAATAACGAATAAACAGAGGAGTTAACATATGAAAAAATCGGTGATATTAATCATAAGCCTGGTCCTGGCAATAACGGGTGCGGGATACTGCTTTATGTCGGAAGACGACGCGGGAACGGCGGGCGCGCAGTTCCTGAAGCTCGGGGTGGGCGCGCGCGCTGCCGCTATGGGGGAGAGCTACGCGGCAGTAAGCGACGATTCTACCGCGGTGTACTGGAACCCGGCCGGGCTAAGCCGCACCGAAGGCAGGGATCTGTCCGTAATGCACGCGGTATGGTTCGAGGATATATTCTACGACTGGGTCTCCTACGCGCAGGATTTCAAATGCGGAAGAATAGGGGGAGCTGTGCAGTACCTGTCGTACGGCAAGATAACCGGCACGGATGCCACGGGTCTTGAGGGTGACGATTTCACGCCGTACGACCTGGCTGTCATACTGTCGTACGCAAAAGAGTACAGGGGTATACCCCTGGGCGCCAGCCTCAAGTATATCGGCTCAAAGATAGACGACGAGAGCGCGTCGGCGTTCGCCGTAGACCTCGGGGTGATGAAGGAACTGATGGAGGGGAAGTTCACCCTGGGACTTGCGCTTCAGAACCTGGGGACGGAGATGAAATACGACGAAGAATCCGACCCGCTGCCGCTCAATATCAAGCTGGGCGGCGCTTACTCCGTAACTGAGGATATCCTGGCCACTGCGGACATAAACGCCCCGTCCGACGCTGAGGCGAATGCCGGTATCGGCGGCGAATACCTGTACAGCGTAAACGATGATATAAGCCTTTCCGGAAGAGCCGGTTACACGACCAGGAACGGGGATACCGGCGGTACCAACGGCGTAACTGCCGGCATAGGAGTGAAATACACTAAATATAATTTCGACTACGCGTTCGCGCCCTACGGGGACCTGGGCAACACTCACCGCATCTCGCTCGGGATGAAGTTCTAAAGGACGCCATGGCCATTTATAGAAAATATTCATCATACATTTTTCTCTTCCTGATGTTTGCCGTCCTTCCGGTCCTTGCCGGGTGCAATACGATGTACACCAGGCTTGCGGACGCGAAAGTAGACGCTGCAGAGAAAGCAGCTGCGGAGAAACTCGCCGCCGGCCTGCTGACGTCGATGAGAGAAGGGCAGTATAAACCTCTAGGCGATGAAGCCACCAACGCCATGCGTTCGGCGCTTACACCTGAAAAGCAGAAGGATAGCTATGAAGACATAAGGGGGATGTTCGGCGATTTCCAGTCCCTGGAATATGCCGGGACATGGATTCCGAAAGACGGAACGCTCTTAAAAATATACCGTTTCAGGGGGCGGTTCTCCGCCACCACGGCGAGACCGGAGATAAGGGTCGTCATGGACGGGAACGGGAAACTGGCCGGCTTCTGGATCAAACCGTGGATACCGGCGATAACGTAGCATCCGGTATCTGTAATTTCCTATGGCATTATAGCTTACACCCGGACGGCAACGAACTTTTATGAAATACGCTATTTCTACGATGTACAGCACCCGTTACGGGTCCATGAAAAAATTCTTTTCAGACGCGAAGAAAGCGGGTTTCGAACAGATAGACTTGAGCAGCGTGCTGACTGAAGACAGTTTAGTGGACCTGCTCAGCGCCGGAGAATTCGCCATATCGAGCCTGCACGCTCCCGTGCCTAACCGCATATCAGCGGACGGCAGGTGGCTTCCGGAATTATCTCTGGGCTCTGTCATCCCCGACGAACGCCGCGAGGCCCTGAAATCCGTAAATTCCACAATAGACCTGGCCGCCAGATTAAAGACCGGCACAGTAGTCATACACGCCGGGCATTACTACATGGATACCCAGCTTGAGCTGATTCTGAGGAAGATGTACCTGAAAGGACGGTCCGAGACCTCTGAATACGAAGAACTCAGGAAGAAGATGATCAAGGAGCGGATGATGCATTCAAAAAAATATTTTCCTTTAGTTCTGGATTCGCTCAAAGAAATAGAAGACCGCGCGGCGAAGCATAAGATAAAGGTGGGAATCGAGACCAGGGCAAATTTTCACGAGGTTCCGGACTACGAGGAGATGCTCTCCATATTCGAAGCGTTTCCCCGCGGAGCGCTGGGCTACTGGCACGATACGGGGCATGCCGAGGCCCAGTCTCGCATAGGGTTCACCGGGCATATCCGCTGGCTCGAGACGTTCAGAAGACGGATACTGGGAGTCCATCTCCACGATATGAAAAAACTCAGGGACCACATGGCGCCCGGTACGGGCGACCTTGACTGGGAAATGATATCCGCGAACCTGCCCGGGAACATCACGCATGTCTGCGAGATAGGAGAGTGGAACAGATACGGAAAGGTGAAGAAAGTGGTGCCGTTCCTGAATAGCATGCTAAGTCGCTAGTTGCTAGTCGCTGGTTGCTAGCTAGTTATAAGTTGTAAGTTTTAAGTTGTAAGACTGTCGAAATAACAAATCACAAGCACCAAATGACAAATAATATCCAATCACATAAACGAATATACTTATTTGCAGTTTAATGTATATTTGTTAGAATATGCAGAATAGATGATAATACTTAACCATTTAAAACTAAAAAAATACGTTCAAATATCTACAATAGGAATTTTCTTTATTTCTATTCT
>JAFGSA010000036.1 GCA_016934855.1 Elusimicrobiota bacterium | reverse complement strand
GACCATAGAAGACCCGATAGAGTATATACACGAACACAAGGAATGCCTGGTATCGCAGCGTGAGCTGGGCGCCGACACCAAGTCTTTCCCAATGGCCCTCAAGTACGCCATGAGGCAGGACCCCGATATAATAATGGTAGGAGAGATGAGAGACAGGGAGACCATATCCGCGGCGCTTACGATCGCGGAAACGGGCCACCTGGTATTCGCCACTTTGCATACTCCCGATGCTCCGCAGTCCATTAACAGGATAATCGATGTCTTTCCGCCTCACCAGCAGGGGCAGGTCAGGAGCCAGCTCTCGATGGTCCTTCAGGCGGTCTTCTGCCAGAAACTCCTCCACAAGAGCGAAATAAAGGGGGGCGGGCTGGCTCTCGCCGTCGAAGTGCTGATAGTGACCCCGGGTATCCGCAACATGATCAGGGAAGAAAAGACCGAGCAGATTCATTCGGCGTTGCAGACGGGCGGCGTAAAAGGCATGCAGACTATGAACCAGGCCCTGTTCAGGCTTTACAAGAACGGTGATATAACCTATAAGCAGGCCATGGACCATTCTACCGACAAAAAAGACATGCAGAGGGTTATGGGCTCAAGATGAAAGATTGTGTTATGTTAAATGTGTAATGTGTAATGAAAAGAACAAAACAGATGCAAAAACATAAGAACGACTTAAAAGATGGCGCAATAACGTATTATATCTGTTATGATGATTATACATCACACTTTACACTTTGCACTTTAAACGGGGTGGGGGTATTCGGAGGGCAAAATGCCGGAATTTTCATATAAAGCAAAAGCCGCCGCCGGTAATATAATAGAAGGCGAAGTAGACGCGCAGGACCAGAGAGCGGCCATAGACCAGCTGCGGGGAAAGAAACTCACCGTGCTGGAGATAAGCGAGAAGAAACCGCCCTCGGCGATAATGGATATCATAAATAAGCTGAATCCGCTGAGGCCGAAGGTCAAGGATAAGGACCTGGTCATATTCTCCAGGCAGCTGGCCACTCTTGTGGGAGCGGGGGTCCCCATAGTCCAGGGGCTGACCATCCTTACCGAACAGATAGAAAATCCCAGGTTCAAGGAAATAGCGGACAACATAAGGGATGACATTGAGAGCGGTTCTGCCATAGCCGATGCGATGGGCAAGCATCCGGAAGCTTTCAGCGAGCTGTTCGTGAATATGATCAGGGCCGGCGAGCTCGGCGGTATACTTGACGTCATACTCGAGCGTCTGGCCGATTACCTGGAATCGGCAAGCGATCTGAAAGGCAAGGTAAAGGGGGCCCTGGTGTATCCGGCGGTAGTCTCGTCCGTCGCGGTGGGAGTCACTCTGTTCCTTATGGTTTTCGTAATACCTTCCTTCGAAGAGACATTCACCAGTTTCGGCTCCGAACTGCCGCTCCCGACACAGGTAATGATCAACATCAGCCATATAATGCAGAAATACGTGCTTCTTATCATACTGGGCATTGTGGGCCTTGTGATAGGATTCAGGCAGTATTACAAGACCGATTCCGGGAGTAAAGTGATAGACGCCAAGATACTGAATCTGCCCGTTTTCGGCGTGCTGCTCAGGAAAGTGGCAATAGCCAAGTTCACCAGGACTTTCGGAACGCTGGTAAAAAGCGGCGTTCCCATACTCGAGGCGCTCGATACCGTCGCCAGGACCTCCGGCAACAGGACTGTGGAAGCCGCGGTAGTAGACGCCAAGGAAGCAATAAGGGAAGGGGAACGCATAGCGGAACCGCTGGGGAAAAGCGGAGTCTTCCCGCCCATGGTCATGCAGATGATATCCGTGGGCGAAGAGACGGGAAACCTGGACCTGATGCTCGGGAAGATAGCCGATTTCTACGATTCGGAAGTAGATGTCGCGGTCGAAGGGCTGACCTCCATGATAGAGCCGATAATAATCGTTTTCATGGGGCTGATAATAGGCGCCGTGGTTATAGCGATGTTCATGCCGATATTCCAGATGGGATCGTTGATCGGCGGCTGATCTTCTTGCCGGATTGGCGGTAAAAGCGTATATAAGACATTCCCCGGCGGACCGGCTGTCCCGGAGTTGACATGGCTTTCTCATGAAGAAGAAACAGTTTTTCGTACTGTGCCTGATCCTGGCGGCATCGTTTATCGTATGCGTTCTTGCCCTTAATTACGATTATCTGGGCGTGTATAATGACGACGCGTGGTATATAAATACCGCGCGGAGCATTGCAGGGGTAAGCGCCCGTGAAGCCGATTTCACGGGCAAACCTGCAGGATACCCGGTCCTGCTGGCTCCCCTGGCGCGCATCTTCCCTTCGAAAGAATCGCCGTTCAGGTACATGTCTGCCCTGCTGATGCTGTCATCCCTGGTCCTGTTTTTTATTTTTTTCAGAAGAGCTGGCGGCAGCCCTGCGGACCTGCTGGTTCTCACGGCAGCGCTGGGATTTAATCCGTACTGGATAAGGATGGGGGGCAACGTGATATCCGAGATCCCTTACCTGTTTTTCATGGCCGCGACCCTCCTGGCTTTGACGGGATACGGCGAAGGTAAAGAAGGTATGGCCCGGCATATCATCACGGCGGTATTCCTGGCGGCGATGTTCTACCTGAAGAACCAGGGATTTTTGATGTACTCGGCCGTACTGCTGTTTATGATGCTCGAAAAGCGGTTCAGGCCGGCCCTGTATATATCTTTTTTCTACCTTATCCTTATATCGCCCGTGCTGGTATCGGGTTCGGCGGCGGGCCGGCATCTGGAGAAATACGCATACGAGCTGAGAATGGATTACGGGGCGTCTTCCATATTGCCGCTCATCGCCGGCAACCTGGCGGATTATCTCAGGATTTTCTATCTGTTTGTCGCGGGAGGCGTCACCGGGACTTCAGCAGGCGGTCATATATCCCTGGCTGCGGGTCTGGCCGTATCCCTGTTCGTAATATTTTCCGCGTCGAAAGAGAAGGGGGATACCATACTTCCGCTGATCAACATATACATGCTGCTGCATGTATCGGCGCACCTTCTGTGGGTCAATACTTCCGCCAGATACATGTATCCGCTCCTGCCGTTCGTCATATATTACCTGATGCTTTTCCTGAAAAGGGTGAACCGCGCCGTGCTCTATGCCGTCTTCGGGATACTCCTGGTCAAATATACTTATACCGATACGGATATGATAGGCAAGTCCGTGAACGGCAGGACGAGCTCCCCCTCCAGCCCGTCCGGAACATTCGAATGGATCAGGTCGCACATGGAACCGTCGGCGGTTCTCGCCAGCCAGTACGCGGACAGGGTCGGCCTTGTTACGGGAAGAAAGACGCTGACGCTCGAAAGCGGAAGGGACAGGATGTACAGGTCGCTATTGGAATCCGGGGCAGATTATGTAGTGAGTTTTTCGGGGAGCATGCTGCAAAAGTCGAACCAGTATTCGCTGCAGCAGTCGATGTTCAGGCGGCAGGCGTATTACCTGGAGGACAGCAGCAGGTATGCCGAGGTATACGCCAGCGAAAGGGAAGAAGTCCGTATATACAGGGTTATAGGGAACCAGGCATTCACTGAGGCCTGGGAGATATACGAAGAAGGCGCGGCCGCCTACGGCGAAGGAGACATCGGCAGGGCAGGGAGGCTGTTCGAGCGGGCGCTGGCCGTGTACCCGGACCTTACCGCGGTTTCACTGAATCTGGCGGCAATATATATAGTGCAGAAGGATCTTCCTGAAGCGCTGGAGCTGCTGGACGCTGCCGTCGGGAGGGACCCGGGCAGCGCCGTGGCGCGGGCCTTGAGGGGGAAACTGCACGAACTGACCGGAAACGGGGAAAAAGCCCGTTCAGACTGGGCCCGGGCCCGCAGGATAGCGGAGTATTTCGGCGATTACAGGCTCTCGAAGAGCATAGCCCGCGACATGTCTTGTCCGGGACGATAATATCGTCGACAAAAACGCCATTTGACAAAAGCGCCAGTCTGTGCTAGAATTTAATTTGGATAAAGTCTAAACCATATCCAGAAGGAGGTGAAAAAACATGTTTACAAGGAAAGAAAAAGGCTTCACGCTTATCGAGCTCATGATCGTCGTAGCAATCATAGGTATACTAGCAGCAGTAGCAATCCCTAAATTTGCCGATCTGATCGACAGAGCGAAAGAAGCAAAAGTAAAGGGTAACCTGAGTGCTATCAGGAGCGCGGTATCGATCTACTACGGGTCCAACGAAGGGCTTGCCCCGGCATTGGATAACGAAGCTCAGCTCGCGACCGGTCTTGTGACCGACGGAGACAACATGAGCAAACTCCCGGGAGCGGACATACCGACGATAACCGGAGCTGGCGTGACCAGCGGTTCGTGGGCTGACGACGCAGCGACCAACGGCGGCGTCGATTATGCCAACAAGGGCGGGTCCGATGATCTCGACGGATGGTCATACGATGCTACCGAACTGGAAGTGTGGGCGGAGACGAGCGGAGCAGATTCGCAGGGTAACGCGATACACGAATGGTAAGATAGCAAGGGTTAAGATTCAGGCGGGGAAGAATTACAGTTCTTCCCCGCTTTTTTTTTATGACAGCGATGATGGTAAAAAATTCTAGGACAGAAAAATACTTTGTTCCGGTTCTGCTTTTCCTGGTATGCACCGCATTCTCTCCGTACTTTACTGACGCTTTTTACGGGATAAAAACGGTGATATCCGCGGTTTTACTGGCGGGCCTGATATATTTTTACGGAATAGGACGGTTTATCTCCAGCCGTTTCCGGATACCGGCGATCCTGCTGGCGGTATCGGGTCTTGCCGGGCTCACGGCCCGGGGCGATTACGCCTTTATCGGGGGCAATTATGCCGGGATGGTCATGCTCCTTCTTATCGCGGGGATACTATCGGGTACGGAGACGGGCCCGGAACCGGCCGCAAGGGTGAGGTTATCGGTCGTCGCGGCCCTTTTCGTGATAAGCGTTTATTCCATATTCCAGTACTACGGGATAGCTCCGGAGATAGAGAGGTTCAGGGGGACGCCGCTGCCGTACTCGACCCTGGGGCACAGGAATTACGTGGCTGATTTCGCGGTACTGGCAGTGCCATTTCTCTTCGGGGGAATAAGAAAGAAGAACCCCTTATACATCCTCGGACTGGTCCTTGCCGTCTGGACGATTCTCCTGGCCGGTTCAATGCGCGCGTACGCCGGCATGCTGGCCGTAACGGGAGTATACTTCATATCCATGAGGATACGGTCCGGAAGGAAGAGGTATACGCTCCTGTTAGGCGCCGCTGTGCTTTCAACGGGGCTGTATGTGGCCGGAAAGATCCCGGTATTATACCGGGTGAACCTGAAACCGCGGCTTCTTATATGGAAAGTCGCTTACGGCATGTTCAGGGACAGCCCCGTGATGGGGCAGGGAACGGGCACGTTCGAGTACCGGTATCCCGAATATCAGTACGCATTTTTCAGGGATCCTGATAACGAGAAGTACGCGGAATACGGAAGCGATCCACAGAGAGCGAACAATGAATATCTGCACGTGCTGTCCGAGCAGGGAGTCCTGGGACTGGCGCTATATATCTGGATATTCTGGCTGTGGTTTAAGTATAAGAAGGGAAAAGATGAGGAATTCGCCCTGCCTGCCGTGTGCGGCATCTCGGGCATACTGGTAACGTCGTTCTTCGGGTATCCTTTTCACAGGCCTTCCATTTCCGCGGTCATCGCCGTCATAATGGGTCTTACTATGGAACCCGTCAGGGATTTCAGGCCCACCCGCCTTTCGAGGCTGTTCGATATGGTTCTTTTCTCTCTATGTCTTATGATCGCATTACTGCGGACCGGTGAGCAGGTGTATTCGGAAAAGGCGGAGAAGGCGTTCCTGGAGAGCGATTTTGCGCTGGCGCAGAAGTACTCCTCTTCGGCTTTAGGCTTCTCGGTGCTGCCCGGGAAGATCTATTTTCTGCGAGGCAGGATATCCTACAGGCAGGGCGATTACGACAGTGCCCTGGAAAACTACGCTCTGGCGTCGGAGACTTACAGGAACAGCGCCCTGTATTATAACAGGGGTCTCGTGTATATGAGGATGAAAAACCTGGATATGGCGGAGCTGAACCTTGTCAGGGCGGTTTCGGTAAATCCCGGTTTCAGAAGGGCGAGGCGCCTCCTGATGGAACTTTACAGGTTCAAAAAACTGGAAAAATGAGCGGCATGATATATAATTAGGTTATGACGTACGCTTTCCTTATTATTTTCGTTTCAGGGCTGGTGCTGGGGAGTTTTTCCAATGTCTGCATATGGCGTATCCCCAGGGATATCTCGATAGTGAAGCCGGGGTCTTTCTGCCCTTCGTGCAGGAAGGGTATTCTCTGGTACTGCAATATACCGGTATTGAGCTTCGTTTTTCTGAAAGGGAGGTGTTCGAGCTGCGGCTGCTCTATCGGTCTCAGGTATCCGCTTATAGAAATTCTGACTGCTCTTCTCACATTGTCCTGGTTCGTAAGGTTCGGCGTCGGTGTCCGTGCCGGTACCCTGGCGGTCATGGGCGTTTATCTGGTGATTATTTCGGCCATAGACGCGGAACACCAGATAATACCGGAGGTATTGTCTTTATCACTCATGCTGCTGGGAATCGTGTCTTCTCCTCTCAATCCTCTCTTCGAAGGCCCTCCTTTATCGGATCTGGCAGGTTCGATTTCCGGCCTGGCGCTGGGAGGCCTGCTGGTACTGCTGTTGAGATGGGCGGGCGCACTGGCCTTCAAAAAAGAGGCGATGGGGATCGGCGATGTGAAACTTATGATGGCCCTGGGCGCGTATACGGGGATGATGGGGGTTTTCTGGACCCTGTTCCTCGGCAGCATTGCCGGAAGCATAGCCGGAATAACTTTCAAAATGGTGAATAAGAAGAAGGAGCTGGGGTATATCCCCTTCGGGCCTTTCTTAGGGCTGGGAGCCGTTATCTACGCCCTGTTCAGCGCGTTTTTCGGAAAACTTCTTTCTATATAGCCCGATAGCGTAAACCGCTGCCCGTGCCGTCACGGCAGAGAACCCGGCAGCGGCAAAACTCATCAGGGGAGTCAGCGTCGCGGCAAACCGTATATCGACAGACGGTCTGCCGGCCACCCGGGTCGATAGTATGAAGGAATAGGGGAGGAGGTAGATAATCCCCCATGCTAAAAGCCGCAGTCCTTCCTTCGTAAACAGAAGAAAAACAAGGCCGGCCCAGATGACATACCTGAGAAAACTCATGTCAAAGGGCGTACGCATCATGTGGACGGAAGAATGGACAATAGCTTCGTAATACCCTCCTGTCATGCGCCGGACCGTGTAGAGCAGGCCGCGCCTGGTAAGATATCCGGCAAGAGATGCCTCGTGCCCGGCGCTTTTTCCCGATAAGGCTTCGTCTTCGGATATGGTCTTCTGTATGACTGCTTTATCCTGGCGGCTGTAGAATCCCGCTGTCTTATCCAGAGGATAAAATGGAGATCCTTTCTCCTTCAGGCAGCTGTACATGAAAGGGTCGGCGAGAGTCAATACGGGGAGGAAAAAGAAAAGGGCAAGGACAGGTCCCTTTTTCCATCCCGGGCGGGATAGAGAAAGCCTCCACGCGTACGCAACCGACGTTATAAGAAGCGATTCCATCCTGACAAGCGCCAGCATACCTGCAATAGCGCCGGCGATAACGCCGGCGGCCGGTCCGGTTCCGGGCCGGCTGCAGGCCAGGGTGAACAGAAGAAGCATGCAGATATACATTTCGAACCTGTGGGCCCGCAGAGGGCTGAAAAAAAGATACGGTATGAACAGAAAAAAGGCGCTTCCTATGAGAGCGTGCGGGTCTTTGAGCCTGCGCCTTATGATAAAGAAGAGAAATACGGCGGATAACTGCAGGAATGCTATGTTGCCCGCGCGCATGGCGGTTTTGGGATCTCTCGAGAGCCCGGAACAGATCTTTACCCACAGTATCCACAGAGGCTCCCTCCTGGAACATGAATAGAAATCCTTCATCGCTGCGGCTTTTTCGACGAAACCCGGCGCATCGCCGGAAAGCGGGAGCCGGTCGTAAATGTAAAGATACTGGATCCTGAAGAATGTGCTGAGAACAAGGAGGATGAGTAATATGGGAATCGTGATTCTATTTTTCATAATGGGGGTCCGTATTGCTTGTTTATGGAACCAAAATAATTATAATTAAAAGGTAATGAATATGCAAAAGCACCGGATCATAGTGAGCGCTGCGCTGCTTTTTATATGCACCGCGGTTTTGTCTGCCCAGGATAAACTCGAGATAAGCGTCGTCAGGGACGGCCGTCCCGAAAAAACGGTCGAGCTCCATCTCCTCAAAAAGATGGGGTATCTTCAGGCCAGGGACGTGGCCGATATTTTCGGCGCCGGCATCAGCTATGACGCGGATTCCAAGGAGCTCGTTCTGAAGTGGGGCGAACCTGCCAGTCCCGTAGAAGTTAAATTCGTGATAGGGAGCGAGTATGTCGTAATAGACGGCATCAAAAGAAAGATGATGAAAAGCCCCAGGATAATAGAGGGGCATTCCTATATACCCCTGGAGGCGGTCATAACAAGGGCTTTCGAGGCCGTTGTGGGAGCCCAGGTGCACTGGTCTTACGATAAAAGGGCTCTTTCCATATCCTACAAGGGAAATATATCGGATGTCAGGGCGTATACTTATGACAGTTACACCAGGGTGGTGGTAGAGCTCACGCAGGATCTGGAGTATGAGTACGGCGAAAAAGACAGGACGGTGACCGTTAAGATAAAGAACGGCGTGTTTACTGTTCCGTTCGAAGATATAAGCATAGCCGACGGGGTGGTCGAGTCAGTCGCTATAGCAGCATCCGGCGAAGGAGCGGTCTTCAGCATCGGACTTCAGGATGATGCGGGCGAAGTAAAAGTAATGAAGTATCCCAGTCCCGTGCGGGTAGTGATAGACATAGAAAAAAAGATAAAAGAGGCTGTGCAGGAAAAGAAGGAAGCGCTGCCTCCGGTTCCGGCCGGCCCGCTGAAAAAAGGGAAGATGGAGCTTAAAGACATCAAGCTGATCGTCATAGACCCGGGGCACGGTGGGAAAGACCCCGGAGCGATAGGGCCCAGAGGGACAAGGGAGAAGGATATAACGCTTAGCATAGCGGAAAAAGTCGCCAGGAAGATAAAAAAGGATCTTAAAATAAGGACGATACTGACCAGGACCCACGATTATTTCGTCCCTCTCTCTGAGAGGATAGGCATGGCCAACTCAAAGAACGCCGATATATTCATATCGATACACACGAATGCCGCGATGAACCCGAAAAGCAACGGTTTCGAGGTGTATTTCCTTTCCGGAGACGCTTCCGACCGGGAGGCGGAGGCGGTGGCAAACATGGAGAATTCGGTCATGGCGATGGAAGAGAGTTCTGCCGGGACGACCAGGCTCTCAAAAATATTATGGTCGCTCACAATGAACCAGTTCATGAACGAATCGAGCGAGCTCTGCAGTTTTATGGATAAATGCGTAATCAGAAAGACAGGTCTTGTGGACAGGGGCGTCAAACAGGCAGGTTTTTATGTCATGAAAGGAGCGAGGATGCCTGCTGTACTCGTGGAAGTGGCGTTTCTTTCCAACAAGAAAGAGGAAAAACTCCTGAATTCGGACAGCTTCCAGGAAGGCGTGGCGGACGCCGTAACGAGAGCGGTCAGTGATTATAAAAGGTGGTTGACACAGAATGAATGAACCAATAGGAATATTCGACTCCGGAATGGGCGGGTTGACGGTGCTCGATGCGGTCAGGAAAAGGCTGCCCGGGGAGAACATAATATATTTCGGCGACACCGCCCATCTTCCCTACGGAAACAAATCCCCGGAATCGATTATCAAATATTCGCTCTCGATCGCGGATTTCTTCAGAGAAAAAGGAGTGAAGCTCATGGTGGTCGCCTGTAACACTGCCAGCGTATATTCACTGGGGATACTCAAGGAGAAGATGGATTTCCCCGTGATCGGGGTCGTCGAATCCGGAGTAGAAGCGGCCGTCGATTCGGCTAAAGACGCTATAGGTATAATCGGGACCTACGGCACGATAAAAAGCGGGGTCTACCAGAAACAGATCAAGGAAAAGAAAAGGGACGTGAGAATATACCCTAAAGCCTGTCCGCTTTTCGTCCCTCTGGTAGAGGAAGGGTGGATCGAGCACGAGGTGACCGAACTGATAGCGGGCATATATCTTTCGGATATCAGGGACAGCATCGAAGCGCTGATACTCGCCTGTACGCATTATCCTCTGATAAAGGGAGTGATATCGCGCGTCGTCGGCCGGGATGTCAGGATAATCGATTCGGCCATGGAAGTGGCCAAGGCAGTGGAAAAGACCATGCAGGAATCGGGCCTGTCCGGAGATTCTTCAGGGACCGCCGCATCCGATTTCTACGTGAGCGACGCGCCGGAACTTTTCAGGGAAAAAAGTTCCCTTTTCCTGGGCCGCGGGATAGAAACAGTGAAAAAGATAGAGATATGATGACTTTTAATGTCAGAACGACGCAGAGAAGCGAATTCCTGGATATTACGGGAGAAATAAGGAAGGCGCTGACATCTTCGGGTATTGAAGAAGGTATCGTCACGGTATTTGTCCCTCATACGACCGCCGGAATAACGATAAACGAGAACGCCGACCCGGACGTGATCCGCGATATACAGGCGGCGCTGGAGCGGATGGTCCCCTGGCAGCACCCGGCGTACAGGCATTCCGAAGGGAATTCCGCAGCCCATATAAAGTCTTCCCTTATGGGGTCTTCGGTCAGCATAACGGCCGCCGGCGGCGATCTCAAGCTCGGCACATGGCAGTCTGTGTTCTTCTGCGAATTCGACGGCCCGCGCAGCCGGAAGGTATGGATAGAGATAACTGACGGGAAAAAATCATGAAGAAGATTCTGATAACAAACGATGACGGTATAAGGGCCCCGGTGCTGGATCTCATGAGGGAGAAGTTTTCCCGTATGGGAAAGGTGACGATAGTCGTCCCCGACGCGCCGAGAAACGCCATGGGCAACTCAATCACTCTGCATAAACCCGTAAGGCTCAATAAGCTCGATTCAGACAAGTACTCGGTCACCGGGACCACGGCGGACTCGGTGAGAGTAGGCGTGCTCACGGTGATGGAAGACGACGTGGATATAGTCCTTTCCGGGATCAACGAGGGGGCTAATCTGGGCGATGACGTAAACTATTCGGGAACGGTGGCGGGTGCAAGGGAAGCCGCGCACCTGGGAATACCCGCGGTCGCCTCCAGCCTCGTTGCCGGGAACACCAGGAATTACAGTCAGGCCGTCGATATAACGTACAGGGTCATTGAGAAAGTACTGGATAACGGGCTGCCTGAGAGGAAGTTCCTGAACCTGAACATACCAGATATCGGGACCGGCAGGGTGAAGGGCATAAAGATCACCAGGCTGGGCGTCCGCATATACGACAGAAAAGTGGTCGAGAGAAAAGACCCGATAGGCAGGAAATATTACTGGATACTGGGAGATAAACTTGACGGGATACTCGCGGATGATACGGACCTGAAGGCGGTATCCGAAGACTATGCTTCGCTGACTCCGCTTACGATGGACTATACAGATCGCGGGCTTCTTGAAAAATACAGAACTTGGTTTTCAGAATAGTCTCCGATTTTAAGGACAGGGGGGACCAGTCCAGGGCCATAAGGGAGCTAGTCTCCAACATCAGGGAAAACCGCAGGAACCAGGTGCTTCTGGGGGTAACGGGTTCGGGTAAGACGTATACCGTCGCCAGGGTAATACAGGAAGTGCAGCTGCCCGCACTTGTGATATCCCACAACAAGACGCTCACGGCCCAGCTCTACAGCGAATTCAAATCTTTTTTCCCGGAGAACGCCGTAGAATACTTTGTTTCTTACTACGATTATTATCAGCCGGAAGCATATATCCCTCATAAGGACATATATATAGAAAAAGACTCATCCATAAACGAGAGGATAGACCAGCTCAGGCTCAAGGCTACTTCGTCGCTCATGAGCAGGAGGGACGTGATCGTGGTGGCTTCCGTATCCTGCATATACGGAATAGGGAGTCCCGGGGAGCTCGAGGAAACGCTCGTGGTAGTCAATAAGGAAAAGAAATACGAGCGGAAGGATCTCTGCGAGGACCTGGCCGCCATACAGTATTCCAGGAACGATATCGAGTTCACGAGAGGAGTTTTCCGGGTAAGGGGGCCCGTGGTCGATGTTTATCCGGCGTATACCAGGGACGAGGCGGTCAGGATAAGGCTTGAAGATGACAGGATAACCGATATCCAGTCCATAGATCCCGTCAGCGGCTTGAAAAAAGGAAGTTACGACAGGTATGTCATATACCCGGCGACTCATTTCGTGACGAAGAAAGCCACGATAGACCGCGCGCTGGGTTCCATAAAAAAAGAACTGGAAGAAAGGCTGGAGGAACTTCGTGCCGGCAGGAAATACCTCGAAGCCCAGAGGCTCCAGATGAGGACCGAGTACGATATGGAAATGCTCCGGGAAACGGGATACTGCCAGGGGATAGAGAACTATTCGAGACATCTGACGGGGAGGGCTCCCGGCCGGCCTCCTGACTGTCTTATAAACTATTTCCCGGATGAGTTCTTGACCATCATAGACGAATCGCATGTCACTTTACCGCAGGTAAGGGGTATGTATGCCGGCGATTATTCCCGGAAAAAAGTGCTGGTCGAGCACGGTTTCAGGCTCCCGTCAGCCATAGACAACAGGCCGCTGAAATTCGGCGAATTCGAAGAGCTGCTCGACAAGTGCATATGCGTATCCGCCACTCCCGGCGCGTACGAGATGGAAAAATCAGGAGGGCGGGCGGCGGAGCTCATAATCAGGCCCACCGGACTTGTAGATCCCCTGGTAGAAGTGAGGCCGGTCGCCGGACAGGTGGAGGACCTGATCAAGGAAGTGAAGAAGAGGGCTTCGGGCAGACAGAGGGTGCTGGTAACGACACTTACCAAGAAGATGGCCGAAGACCTGAGCGAATACATGGAAAGGAAGAATATCAGGGTGAGATACCTCCATTCCGAAATTGACACGCTCGAGAGAATTGATATACTAAAAGACTTGAGAAAAGGAGAATTCGACTGCCTTGTCGGAGTAAACCTCCTGAGGGAGGGGCTCGATCTTCCCGAAGTGACTCTCGTGGCCATCCTGGATGCCGACAAGGAAGGGTTCCTGCGGAGCGAGACTTCTCTTATCCAGGTGTGCGGCCGGGTTGCGAGGAATGTCGAAGGAAGGGTCATCATGTATGCGGACAGGGTCACGGGGTCGATGGAGAGGGCGATGAGGGAGATGGACCGCAGGAGGGAGAAACAGTCCAGGTATAACATCGAACACAATATCACTCCCAGGACGATAATAAAGGCTATAAGAGAGGATCAGGAGTTTTCCGGCGCCGCCAGGAAGGAAGCATTCAGATATGTGAGCGAGGCCGGCTGGGATCCCGATGACCCGGAGTCGGCAGGCAGCATCATAGAGAGGATGGAGAAGGAGATGAAAGAGGCAGCGGATATGCTGGACTTCGAACTCGCGATTGCTATACGCGACAGGATCTCGGAGATCAGGGAAAAATCCCGCAGAAAAAAATAGAGTGCTATGAGACACGACTTCGTAACCGACGAAAACACGGGCAGATTAATACGGTCCGCTCTGGAAGAGGACGGGGCATGGGATGACATAACCTCAGCAGGTATGGAATTCGGCCCCGGCCGGGTAAAAGCCGCGATTATTGCCAAGGAAGGGGGAATCCTCTGCGGCACGGAAGTGGCGGTCCGGGTTTTCAGGGAAATCTCCTCGGAAACGGCAGCATCCATACTGATAAAGGACGGTTCCAGGGTGAAAGAGGGGGATAACATTATGGTCATAGAAGGAGCGCCCGCAGACATCCTTGCCGCGGAAAGGACCGCGCTCAACTTTCTTTCGCATATGTCCGGCGTGTCCACTTTGACATCCAGATTCGCCGAAGCGGCCCGAAAAGAGAATCCGCGCTGCCGCATAATGGACACCAGGAAGACACTCCCCGGGTTCAGGATACTTGATAAATATGCGGTCAGGACCGGGGGAGGGTTCAACCACAGGATGGATCTGTCCGAGCACGTTCTCATCAAGGAGAACCATCTTTTCGCGGCGGGCAGGAAGATCGGAGAAGTGATCTCCGTTATACGGGAGAAGACACCCCGCAAAGTGACTGTCGAACTGGAGGTGGAAAACCTGAAGCAGCTCGAAGAGACCGTCAATTGCGGTCCCGATATCGTGCTGCTGGACGATTTCAGCCTGGAAGACATCAAAAAAGCCCGCAGTATGGTGGACAGGTCGGCCCCGGGCATGCAGATCGAAGTGTCGGGCGGCGTGAACCTGGATAACGTAGCGGAGATCGCTGCCGCGGGAGCGGACCGCATATCTGTCGGAGCCATAACTCATTCGGCAGCGGCGCTGGATTTCAGCCTTATTATAAAAAATGGATAAAACGCTCAAAACCGAATATATTTTCGGCGACAGGACCGAGATATACAGGAAAATCGGATCAACCCAGGAAAGGGTCAGGGAAATATTCGTGGAAGGCGCGGCGGAGTCGCTGGTGATCGCCGATTCGCAGGAAAAAGGGTACGGCAGGAGAGGCAGCAGGTGGGAGTCTCCGGACGGGGGCCTGTATTTCTCCGTGCTGGTAAGGTTCGGCACGAACAGGCAGATGCTGGGGATGTATGCCCTTTACGCGGCGCTCGAGTCGCTGCTCGTCAGGGTTCCTGACGCCTGCTGGAAATGGCCTAATGACATCATGCTCGGCGGCAAAAAAGCGGGAGGTATAATAGCAGAAATACTCTCTGATGAATGGGCGGCCGTAGGAGTCGGGATAAATACGGCCGAGGATGCAGGACAGTACCCTCAGGGCCTGCGTGACACTCTGGCCGTATGCAGCATAGACAAAAAAGAATTTATCGGGAGTTTTACGGCAAACCTCAAAAAGATTATCGAAGACGGGGCTCTTTTCGCAAGAGAAAACGAGGATCTTAACAGCAGGCTGAGCATAAGGGATAAAAAAGTGAAGGTTAATAATGCCGAGGGAAAAGTCCTGGGTATTGATACGGAAGGCAGGCTCCTGCTGCTCACGGCTGACGGAAAGACCGAGAAGGTCATGGGCGGGCAGCTGGTGGAGCTGAAGAAGGGAGTGTACCCTCTGAAACCGATCATCACCGTAGATATAGGCAATACGTACACGCATATAGGCATCATAGGATCAGGGGGAGTAGGAAGGACCGGATTCATACCCACGAGGCCTCACGAAGATTACGGCAGGCGCCTTACGGATGCCGTCACAAAGATCAGGGGCGAAAAAACTCAGGTGGACGGCATATGCCTGTCGTGCGTCGTGACGGGGATCGAGAAAGAGGCTGTCAGCGCGCTCGAGAAGAATATACACGGCGATATAATAATCGCCGGCTGTTCCGCCTCGGCGGACATAGAAGTCAAGGTAAAAAACCCTCAGGAAGTGGGGGCCGACAGGATATGCAACGCTGTTGCGGCATATACTTTTTACGGGGGCAGCAACCTGGTCATAGACCTGGGTACGGCCAATACTTTCGACGTGGTCTCCGGGCGCGGAGAGTACCTGGGCGGCGTCATAGCTCCCGGGATAGATTCCATAAAACAGGCGCTCATCGAGAAAGCGGACAGGCTCAGGGACAACGCTTTCGAAAGACCGGCCGAGTATATAGGGAAGGACACGATATCCAGCCTCAACAGCGGGTTATACCTTACTCTTGTCGGGCAGATAAACGCGGTAATAGAAGCGGTTAAGAAAGAATGGGACACGGATTTCAGGGTCATAATAACCGGCGGCGGCCTGGAAAAACTCGATCCGGGCATGCTGGAAAGGTTCGTTGTCGACCGCGATATAACGCTCAAAGGTCTGGGCGTGATATGGGCTGCGAAGAAAGGCCTTGACAAAACATAAAAATTTGCTATATTTAAAAATTCAGGATTATTTTATATAGGATGAATAAATGCTTAAAAGGAGGAGACAGATATGAACCTAAAGCCACTCGGAGACAGAGTTCTCGTGAAACCTATTGAGAAAAAAGAGGAAAAGGTCGGCGGTATAATCATTCCTGACACAGCTAAGGAAAAACCCCAGGAAGGTACCGTGGAAGCCGTGGGTCCGGGAAAGCTCAACGACAAGGGCGAACGTATCGCCATGAACGTCAAAGTAAAAGACAAAGTGCTGTACGGAAAATATTCCGGAACCGAACTGAAGATAGGCGACGTCGAGTACCTGGTAATGCATGAAGACGATATTTTCGGGATAATAAGCTGAAAGGATAAACAAGGAGGATAATAATATGCCAAAACTGTTAAAATTTCATGATGACGCTTCCCATGCACTTCTGGAAGGCGTACATAAAATGGCAAACGCGGTACAGATAACGCTGGGACCCAAGGGAAGTCAGGTGATCCTCGATAAGAGTTTCGGATCCCCGACCATCTCTTCGGACGGCGTCACTATAGCCAAAGAGATAGAGCTCGAAGACAAATTCGAGAACATGGGGGCGCAGCTGCTGAAGGAGATCGCTTCCAAGACGAACGATGTGGCCGGAGACGGCACCACGACAGCGATCGTGCTCGGAAGATCGATGGTTCAGCAGGGTTTCAGGAATATAACCGCCGGGGCGAATTCCAGGCATATAAAGTCCGGGATCGACAAAGCGGTGAAGCAGGTGGTTGAATATATTAAGAAGAACGCCAAGCAGATAAAGAATAAGGAAGAAATAGCGCAGGTAGCATCGATCTCCGCGGCGGACAGGGAGATCGGCAACCTGATAGCCGAAGCCATGGAGAAGGTCGGCAAAGACGGCGTGATATCCGTGGAAGAAGGAAAAGGGGCGGAGACAACAAATGAGGTTGTCGAAGGTATGCAGTTCGACAGGGGCTATCTTTCGCCCTATTTTGTCACGGATGCCGAGCGGATGGAAGCGGTCCTGGAAGATCCGTATATACTGATAACCGACAAGAAAATATCCAGCATGCAGGACATGCTGCCGCTTCTTGAGAAGATAGCCAAATCGGGTTCGCCGTTCCTCATAATAGCCGAAGACGTTGAGGGAGAAGCGCTTGCGACCCTTGTCGTAAATAAGATACGCGGCACGTTGAAATGCGTCGCGGTCAAGGCGCCCGGTTTCGGAGACAGAAGGAAAGAGATGCTCAAGGATATCTCCATACTTACCGACGGACAGGTTATCTCGGAAGAACTGGGAATAAAGCTCGAGTCTGCCGACCTCAATATGCTCGGAAAGGCAAAGAGGGTCAAGGTGGATAACGAGAACACAACGATAGTAGGCGGCGAAGGGAAAAAGAGCGACATAGAAGCCAGGGTGAAACAGATAAGGTCCCAGATAGAAGAGACGGATTCCGATTACGACCGGGAGAAGCTGGAGGAAAGGCTTGCAAAACTGGTCGGGGGAGTAGCCCTCATAAAAGTCGGAGCCGCCACCGAGACGGAGATGAAGGCGCGCAAATTCAAGGTCGAAGACGCGGTGAACGCGACCAGGGCCGCGGTCGAGGAAGGGATAGTCGCCGGCGGCGGCGTCACTCTCCTCAATGCCGTAGAGGCCCTTAAGGACCTGAAGGCTGACGACGCTGACGAGGAAGTGGGAATAAGCATAGTAAGACGCGTTCTCGAAGCCCCGATAAGGCAGATAGCGCTGAACGCCGGAGCCGAAGGCTCTATAGTCGTCGAGACCGTTAGGAAGAGCAAAAAAGGAACCGGTTACAACGCGGAGAACGGCCAGTATGTGGACATGGTCTCCGCCGGAATAATAGACCCGGCGAAGGTCACCAGGTCGGCAATAGAGAACGCCGCGTCGGTTGCCTCGACGATGCTCACTACCGAGTGTCTTGTGACTGATAAACCCGAAGAGAAAAGGGATATGCCCCCAATGGGCGGCGGGTACGGCGGCGGTATGCCGGGGATGATGTAATATCAAAGACAAATAGCTTAAAGCCCCTTCACGGACCTTGGTTTGTGAAGGGGCTTTTTTATTCATCGGGACGGCAGTATCAAGGTAAAAGCATGAGGAAATTTGAAGCCGGTTGCGGCCCGGATTTCAACCGCAGACACGGCTTTCCGGCGGATGCCCGGATGGATTTGACAAACAGGCAAATTATATTTAAAACTGTATCATTCCCGTTGACAGAAGGCAGTATAGTTTTATTAAGAAAGGACTTGTCATGAAAGCTTTGATCAGTGTCTATGATAAAACGGATGTAGCCGCGTTCGCGGCGGAGCTCAGGAAGATGGGCTGGGAGATAATATCCACGGGGGGTACATATGATATCCTGCGCAAAAACGGGCTGGAGCCTGTCAATATATCGGATTATACCCTCAGCCCGGAAGTGCTGGAGGGCAGGGTAAAGACGCTTCACCCGAAGATATACATGGGTCTGCTTGCCAGGGCCGACCAGCAGGCGGAACTGGATGCCCATGATACTCCCAGGATAGACCTGGTCTGCTGCAATCTCTATCCGTTCGAAGATACGCTGAAGAAAACCGGCGACGAAGCCAGGATACTTGAGAACATAGATATCGGCGGTGTGTGCCTGCTGAGGGCGGCGGCGAAGAACTACGAAAGGGTATTGGTAGTCTCGGATCCCGGTGACTACCGGGAAGCGGCGCACAGGCTGGGATCGGGGACGGCGGATAGAGACTACAGGAAAAAACTTGCTGCCAAAGCTTTCGGGGTGACTATGAAATATGACACCGCGATATCGGGATATTTCGGCGGGCAGGCAGGCGGGGAAAGACTGAACCTTTCGCTCGCGAAGACAATGGACCTCCGATACGGCGAGAATTCGCACCAGAAGGCGGCGCTTTACGGCCCCATTCCTTTCGAGAAGATCCGCGGCGAAAAAGAGCTCAGTTTCAATAATATACAGGACACTAACGCGGCGGTGAACATAGTCAGGGAGTTTTCCGGCCCGGCGGCCGTCATAATAAAGCATATCGTCCCCTGCGGCGCGGCGCTGTCGGGAGATATAGGCGGCGCTTACTCGAAAGCCCTGCAGTCGGACCCCATGAGCGCCTTCGGCGGCATCGTAGGGCTGAACAGGGAAGTCGACGCCCAGCTTGCGGGGGAGATAGTAAAGAATTTTTATGAAGTCGTGGCGGCTCCCGGTTACTCCGAAGAGGCCCTGGCCGTATTCGGGGGGAAACCTAACCTGAGGATAATAAGGTACGGACAGGAACGGGCATCCCTTGATATGAGGTATGTAAGCGGCGCCATGCTCGTACAGGACGCGGATTCCTTCGAGGGAGAGAAGTGGGAAGTCGTCACTGCCGCGAAACCTGCTAAGGAACAGGAAGAAGATCTACTGTTCGCATGGAAGATCGTGAGATTCCTTAAATCCAACGCGATAGCCGTTGCGAAAGGACGCCAGACTTACGGGCTAGGATCCGGAGAAACGGCGCGGGTCGGGGCTGTCGAAGTCGCTCTGTCCAAGATGAAACAGTTCTTCGGCGTACAGGAAGCGGTAGTGATGGCATCAGACGCGTTTTTCCCGTTCCCGGATGCGGTAGAAAAAGCCGCCCAGGCGAACGTGAAAGCGATAATACAGCCCGGCGGTTCAAGGAACGACAAGGCGGTAATAGAGGCTGCCGACAGGCTCGGCATAAGCATGATATTCTCGGGAAGAAGGCATTTCCTGCACTAGGAAAGAAAGGAGTTCGAAAATGAAGAAATATAATTTTAATCCGGGACCGGCGGTTCTGCCAGCATCTACCATAGAGAATACCGCAAAGGCGGTACTGGATCTTAACGGCTCGGGACTCTCTCTGATGGAAATATCCCACAGGAGCAAGGATTTTATATCCATAATGGACGAGACGGTGGCCCTTTTCAGGGAGATCCTCTCGATACCGCAGGGATACTCGGTGCTGTTTTTGGGCGGCGGCGCGAGCCTGCAGTTCCTGATGCTGCCGTACAACCTGTTAAATAAAAAAGCAGCTTACCTTAACACGGGATCGTGGGCTTCCAATGCGATAAAGCAGGCCAGATATCTGGGCGAAGTCGTCGAAGTTGCAACATCGAAGGATAAGAATTTCAGCTACATACCCAGGGGGTACGGGATTCCCGGCGATGCGGACTATTTCCATATAACCACTAACAACACGATATACGGAACCCAGATAAGGGAAGATATGGATACCGGCCTGCCGCTTGCGGCAGATATGTCTTCCGATATTTTCAGCCGGCCGGTCGATGTCTCAAAATACTCCGTGATATACGGCGGTGCCCAGAAAAACCTGGGCCCGGCGGGGGTGACTTTCGTGATAGTCAGGGAAGACGCGCTGGGTAAGGTGGAAAGAAACATACCTGCAATGCTCGATTACCGCACTCACATAGAGAAAGGATCCATGTTCAATACTCCCCCGGTTCTTCCCATATACGCGTCTCTGCAGACATTAAAATGGATCAAGGAGAAAGGGGGACTCGAAGCCCTGGCGCGCATGAATGCCGAAAAAGCAGAGCTCCTGTACAGCGAAATAGACAGGAACCCTCTTTTTGAAGCGACGGTCAGGGAGAAAAAGGACAGGTCTCTCATGAACGCCTGTTTCGTAATGAGCGGAAAATATACCGGTCTCGAAGCGGATTTCCTCGCAGCCGCAGCCGCAAAAGGCATAATCGGGATCAAGGGCCACAGGTCTGTCGGCGGATTCCGGGCTTCCATGTATAACGCCATGCCCAAGGAAGGAGTTGAGCTCCTGGCCGATACGATGCGCGAATTCGAGAAAGCAAAAGGCTGATAGAACCGCAGGAAGGAAAAATGAAAAAAGATTATCTGGACAGGTACCTGGATGATGACCATTCGTTCCATGTGGTAAATAACAAATTTACCGAAAAAAACCAGGGCGTCCAGGAGACGAGGTTCAGCCTCGGAAACGGTTTCATCGGGTCCAGGGGTATAATGGAAGAGAACCCGCTGGGCACCCTTCCCGGAACGTACATCGCGGGTATGTACGGACGTACCGCCGCGCAGGTGGAAGAACTTATAAACCTGCCTAATCCCATAAATTTCATACTGCTGGTAGAAGGAGAAAAATTCGATATCTTCACCATGAAGACTCCCTATCATAAAAGAGTGCTCGACATGAAGAGGGGGATAATAGTGAGAAAGACCGTTTTCGAGGACGCGAAGAAGAGGAGATACCTCTACCAGTCCGCAAGATTCCTGAGCATGGCCGACCCTCATATATGCGCCATGAAGATATCGCTTAAACTGCTCAAGGGATCGGCATCCCTGGCGGCTATATGCGGGATAGACGACACCGTCTGCAACGAGGGCGGGCTGATGCAGGCAAAACGCAGGCATTTCAACACCGTGAAAACCGACAAGGAAGGGTATTATGACTACACGGCGTACCGCACCCATCACAGGAAGGATGTCATGTCTTACGGAGACGTGTTTCTCCTGGATTACAGGAAAAAGAAGCGCGCTCTCAAGGACAGGTTCTACCAATTCGAACTGGGCGCCGGGCAGGAAATCGAGTTCACAAGATTATTCTCCATATATACATCGAATGATTATTCCGTGAAGTCTTTGAAGAGGGAGACGATGAGGACCCTTAACGACGCTACGGATAAGGGGTTTGATGCTCTTTACAGGGAACATGCCGCCGCTTTCAGCCGGTTGTGGAACGTCTGCGACGTTGCTATAAAGGGCGATTACGATATCCAGAAAGCCATGAGATTCAATATATACCACATGCTCACCGCGGCCAGGAAGGAATATGCCGCGTGCAGTATAGGCGCCAAGACGCTTAGCGGCCCGGGGTACAGGGGGCATATCTTCTGGGACACGGAGATATATCTCCTGCCGTTCTATATATATACGAGGCCCGATATCGCGCGCGGACTGCTGCTTTTCAGATACAATACGCTGAACCAGGCAAGGGAAATAGCCAGGGATAAGGGATATAAAGGGGCGATGTATCCCTGGGAAGCCACGACCAGCGGGACGGAACAGACCCCAAGATATTCCAAGGATATAGACGGAAGGATAGTAGAGGTAAAGACGCAGGACTTCGAACATCATATAACCGCGGACGTCGCGTTCGGGATATACAGCTACTACAGGGTAACGGGCGATGAAGAGTTCATGAAGGAATACGGTGCGGAGGTAATATTCGAGACTGCCAGGTTCTGGACGAGCCGCGTATCTTATGACAGGGAAGACGGCAAGTATCATATAAGGAACGTTATCGGGCCGGACGAGTTTCACGTAGACGTAGACGATAACGCCTATACGAATTACATGGCTTCCTGGAACATCAGGTATGCGGCGGAGCTCGCGGCGCGTCATAAGACAGACCCGGCCGTCTCTTCCATGAGGAGGAGGATAAAGCTGATGGACGCCGAGGTCGCCGGATGGGCTGATATAGCGGATAATATACTGATCCTGCGTTCGGATATAAAGGGCATAATAAAGCAGTTCAAGGGATATCTTAAGAAAAAGGACTATGTCGTAACGAATTACAGCTCCAGCTTTCTGCCGCTCACGCCCAAGCATTTCGAGTTCGAGGGGCTTCAGAAGACCAGCCTGATAAAGCAGGCAGACGTTCTGCTGCTCTTCTGTCTTTTCCCCGACAGTTTCAGCTACGAGGAAAAACTGGCGAATTACAGGTACTATATATACAGGACGATACATACTTCGTCGCTGTCGTACTGCATGCATTCTCTGTTAGCCGCATACCTGGACGACAGGTTCCGCGCGTTCGTTTATTTCTGGATGGCAGTCAATACGGACCTGATGGATGTGCCGAAGAATACCGTCGACGGGATACACGCCGCAAACCTCGGCGGCGTCTGGCAGGCGCTCCTGTTCGGGTACGCGGGTATAGGCAACGGCAGGGAGAGCCTGCTGATAGACCCGAAACTGCCCGGCAACATAGGCAGGCTGGAATTCAGCATCTATTTCAGAAAAGACCTTTATCAGATAGAAGAATCAAATAAATATGTAAAGATCAGGTTCATTCCTTACAAGGCCGGGATACGAAAGAAGAGAGTTATCAAAGTCAGGGGGGAAGAAGTGATCCTTACTCCGTATAAATACAAGACAGTAAAAATCCGGGAGGTAGGCATAAAAATGATAACCGCAAAAGATGTGATGAAACAGAAGAATCTGGTGACCGTTACCGAGAATTTCAACGCGAAGAAGGTCGGGGAGCTGCTGCTTGAGAGGAAGATATCAAGCGTGCCGGTGGTTAACGGCAAGAAAGAACTGGTCGGGATAATATCTGAAAAGGATTTCATCAAATCGGCATCCGAGAACGAGCGGAGGATAGAAGACCTCAAGGCAGCCGATATAATGGAAAAGAAAGTCGTCTCGGTAAACTACAGGGACTCGCTCGAGAGCATAACAAAGACTTTCACGGAATATCCCTACAGGAGGCTGCCCGTGCTGAAAGACGGAAAAGTGGTCGGGGTTATAACCAGGAGGGACATAATAGCGGATTTCCTGGGGGGATATTATTGAAGCATTCCGCGCGCGGCTGACAGCCCGGGTTTTCCCCGGCAAGCGGCGCGAATAACCTGAAAAAAGCCGCGTTTTATTGACAAGGCAGGTCTGAACATTATAGAATCCATAACATGACAGGTGCAGTAATTTTCGATCTCGACGGAATAGTAGTAGATACCGTACCCATCCATTTCAAGGCATGGAAAAGGATGTTCGGCGAATACGGAAAGGAATTCACGTTCAAGGACTACAAGGAGAAAGTGGACGGTATTCCCAGGATAGACGGCGCCCGGGCCATACTGACAGGGCTCAGCGACAGGGAGATCGAAGAAGCCTCTCTCAGGAAACAGGGGTATTTCAGGGAATACCTGGACAGCATGGATATACCCGTCTATGAATCCACTGTCAGCCTCATAAGGGAGCTGAACGGGAAGGGGATACCCAGGGTGGTGATCTCATCGAGCAAGAACTGCGTGCATATACTGAAAAAAACAGGTGTCTTCGGGATGCTGGACGCAGTCATAGACGGCACAATGATTACCAGGGGCAAACCCGATCCCCAGATATTCCTCATGGCTGCCGAAAGGCTCTCTGTCTCACCCGGGACTTGCGTGGTATTCGAAGACGCTGTCCTCGGCGTAAGGGCCGCGAAGAGAGCCGCGATGTACTGCGTGGGGGTCGACAGATACGATAGTCCTTCCAGGCTTGCCGAAGCAGATACGGTGGTAAAGGATATTTCCGAGCTTTCTTTTGACAGTATCGTCAACCTCGTCTGACAGGAAACCGGCAGCGCTGCTCACCTTCAGGGGAAACAGGGCCCTGCTCGGAATTTTTTTCGCGGTTCTGGCGGTAAGAGTCATCGTCGCCGCTCTCATGTGGCCCGCGGCGGACGAAGCCTACTATTATGTCTATACTCTTTTTCCTTCCCTCAGCTATTTTGACCATCCGCCGCTTTCGTCTTTCGTGGGGAGTCTTATCCCGTCAGTCGCCGGCTGGGTAACGCCGCTGGGTATACGTCTGGTACCGATAATTTTTTTCAGCGCCTCGATATTCATCTTCTTCCTGCTGGCATCGGAATTCATGACCGATAAAGAGGCCGCCCTGTCTACTGCGGTCTTCATGTGCACTCCCATGTTCATGTTCGCCGGGACTTTTTTTCTCCCGGATTACGCTCTGGTGCTGTTCTGGCTGGCCGGCCTGCTCAGCTTCAGAAAGACTCTGGAAAACCCGTCAGCAGGCAACTGGATTTTTCTCGGGATACTCGCAGGACTGGGTATGCTCTCAAAGTATACCGCAGGATTCATCTACTCCGGCGTGCTTCTTTTCCTGCTGCTCGACGGCCGGCGCAGGAAGCTGCTCCTGACTCCCGGTCCGTATCTTTTCATTCTTGCCGGCATTGCAGTATTCCTTCCGGTGATCATATGGAACTCGAACAACGGTTTTGTGTCTTTTGCTTTCCAGGGAGGAAGGGTAGGTGCCGGCAGCATAAAAATGAGGTATTTTTACCAGTCGTTCTTCGGACAGATGGCTTATCTTCTGCCGTTCTTCTTTTTCCCGGCTGTGTATTACGCATTCAGGTACTCGGTTAAACCGGCCGGGAAAGACAGGATGGGCCTGTTCGTATTCTGTTTCGGGTCCGTACCGGTACTGTTATTCCTTGCTGTCTCCTTATTCAAGAGAGTACTGCCGCACTGGCCTATAACCGGGTATATCGTCCTCGCCCTTCCGGTAGGCAGGTATTATTACGGCATGATGTCGAACAGGAAGAATTTTTTCGTGTTTTATTCGGTCATGCATACAGGGATGCTCGCGGCGGCCGTGCTCCTGACGCTTCTCCAGATGCATTTCGGCATGATAATGAACAGGGAGGTGACCCCTGCCGGCATATCCGGAAAAAGGGAACCGGTCAGGGATATCACGATAGACATAATAGGCTGGAGGGAACTCGATAAGTATCTCGAAGGCGCGGATTTTAAAGACGTATTCCTTTTCACTCATAAATGGTATCTCGGCGGCCAGATCGCCTTTGCTACCGGAGGCAGATATCCCGTGTTATGCCTTGGAAGCAGCAGGGATGCCCGGGGGTTCCGTTTCTGGCAGGATTCGGGAGACTATATCGGAAAAGACGGGATATTCGTATGCACGAGTAAATTTTTCAAGGATCCGATGGAAAAATATTCCGGATATTTCGATGATATCCGCCTTATGGAGATGCTGCCCGTCAGGCGCAGGGGGAAAACCGTGAAGATAATATATCTTTATAAATGCAGCGTATTGAAGAGAAAGTATTACTGATCCGGCCTGTTTCTATACGAGAGTATTATCCCGGTCATAAAGCCTATGAACATACCGGCGGTAACATCCAGAAAATAGTGGGCCCCCACTATTATCCTCGACAGGGCTATCATCGAAGAATAGAAGAACGATACGGATGACAATATATACGAAGGAGAGAAGAACCATACTACCCCGGCCGAACTGAACGCGTCCGTGGCGTGCCCCGAGGGAAAAGATTTGAAACTGGTCTTTCCTGTAAAAAAATCGTGGGTGAAACCGTGACCCGGTCTCGGCCTGCCGGCTATTATCTTGATACTTCCCGTTATCAGGATCGAAGCGACCAGCTGGACTGCCATGTATATCAGGGTTATTCTGACGAATTTCTTCTTTTTTGTTATCAGCCCGTAGGCCATTAAGCCCGTAAAAAGCAGGTAGTATCCCTGGTTCCCGTAATCTGTCAGCAATTTCGCGCTTTTCATGACAATAGGGCTCTGTTTCGCCGCGGCTCTTATCGAATACGAGAGGTTCACGTCCCCGAAAATAAGTATCATTATTATTCCTAGGAATACAGCGGACAACACGAGGGTACCTCCTGTGAAAAGCCTTTTCGTGCCCGTGTCGAGTATGGATTCGAAGAAGAGCCAGAAATGCCTCCAGCTTATCTTTGAGACGCCCCTGGTCCTTATCTGGAAACCGTAGCCGGTCTGGGCTATCCGCAGTCCGCCGCCGGCGGATTTCAGGATATCGAAAAGAATTTTAAAACCGCCCAGCCTGAAACGATCCGTAGCCGAGAGAATATCCTTCAGCCTGCCTGTCATTCCGGCAAAGGCGCCCGAGAGCGGGTCTTTTACTCTCCTGTCCACGGGTAAAACCGAATTGGCGATGAAAATGCCGGTTTTAGAGATGAGTTTTCTCAGCGCGGAAAATTGTCCCAGGTCGGACCGGTAAGCGCAGACCAGGTCGGCATCGGCGAGTTTATCGTACATATCCCTGATCAGTTCCGGAGGATGCTGCAAATCAGCGTCGATAACGGCGAACTTGGGCTTGGGAGAAAGCATCACCGCGTCGAGTACGGAAGCCGTGAGCCCGGGTATATGCCTTATCTTGAGGATATCGCGGGAGAACAGGGAGGAGTCCAGTCCGCTGTCGTTAGATCTTATAATACCTCTTTTGCGGTCTATAAGAGACAGGGGGAGCCGGAAGCCCGACCCGATAAGGGAATCTATATATCCGTCCGTTCCGTCGTCCGAGCCGTCGTCGGTTATGAATATGCCCGCGCCGGGATAAAGATTCTCAAGCACGGGAAGGAGTATTTCGAGATTATCTTTCTCGTTTATTGTAGGTATTATTATCGTCAGATCAGTATAGCCGGGCATGGATGTGCTGTAGAACTTCGAAAAAAACCGGTAGTAATATCCCTGTAGTTGACATAAATTTAACAAATAAATATCATAATTTTATACGATAGTCAACAAGTGTCCGTTACCCGGAGGACCGCTTATCCATGAAAGTAAAGATAGATGAAGAATCGTGTATCGGCTGTGAGCTGTGCATGAGAACTATCCCGGAGATCTTCTCAGTGAAGAACGAGGTGGCTGTTGTCCTCGCACAGCAGATACCTTCTCATTTAAGAAAAGGCGTAACGGATGCGGCAGGAAGCTGCCCGGCCGATGCGATACTGATTATAGATGATCACTCCTGAATAAGGCAGATGGAAAAAAAGGCGGTTCTGTTTAAAAAAGGAAAGGGTGGCCGGGCGGATTGTGTCCTGTGTTCCCACAGATGCAGCATACGCGAAGGAGACAGGGGGATATGCAGGGTCAGGATAAACAGGAAGGGGGAGCTCTTTACCACCGTATATGCCGAACCGGTTGCTGCCAGTATGGATCCCATCGAGAAAAAACCTTTTTATCATTTCCTTCCGGGCAGCTGGGCATATTCGATAGCGACTTACGGGTGCAATTTCAAATGCGGGTTCTGCCAGAACTGGCATATTTCCCAGCCGGACGAGGAAGATGCGACCGGCGGTACCCTTAAACAGATGATGCCCTCAGAGATAGTGAACGCCGCGGTAGGCTCCGGGGCAAAGAGCATTGCTTATACTTACACGGAACCTACCGTGTTTTTTGAATACGCGTATGATACGGCGAAAATAGCATCGGAAAGCGGACTGAAGAACGTTTTCGTGACTAACGGCTACATGACCGGCGAAGCTCTGGACATGATAAGCCCTTATCTTGACGCCGCGAATATCGACCTGAAATTCTTCGACGACGCCTCGTACGGGAGAATATGCGGCGCGAGGCTCGGTCCCGTGCTCGATACGATAAAAAACATGAAAAAAGCCGGTATATGGGTTGAAGTAACGACACTTGTAATACCCGGCGAGAACGACAGGGCCGGTATAATGAAGCAGATCGCGGAGTTCATAGCCTCCGTGAGCCCGGACATCCCCTGGCACATATCCAGGTTCTTTCCCCATTACAGGTACAGCGGCCGTGTGCCGACGCCGGTATCTTTCATGGAATCCGCAAGGGAAGCGGGGGAGAGAGCGGGCCTCATGTACGTCTACATGGGAAACACGGGTTATAGATCTGCCACGCGCTGCCCGTCCTGCGGGAGCGAGATCCTCGTGAGGACCGCCTATAATACGTCCCTGAACAGGATCTCCGGCGGTAAATGTTCCGAATGCGGCAGCGGTATAAGCGGCGTATGGCAATGAAGATTTGTGCCCCGCGCCCGGGTCACGGGTATGATGGGTAAACCGCTCTTATTGAGATTTGTTTTTCTATAATCTATAATTCTTAATATCGATCGGCTCACGGCAGCAGGAGGTGCATTCCATATGATAAGAAAACCGGCGGTGAGGGGGATGTTTTATCCGGAGCGTGAAAAAGACCTGCGCGCCCAGGTCCTCGGCTACATGTCCCGCGGATCCGGAAACAGGGAAAAGGCCAAAGGAATAATGGTCCCGCATGCAGGATATATCTATTCGGGCAAGGTCGCCGGGCTTACGTACAGCCGCGTGGCCGTACCCGATAAGATAATAATAGTGGGGCCGAACCACACGGGGCTGGGTACCCCTGTCAGCGTGATGAGTGAAGGCGAATGGGAAATGCCCGGGGGTAATATCTCCATTGACGCCGGGATCGCCGGCAGGATCATCTCGGCGAGCTCTTATGCCGAGGCGGACACGTATGCGCATCTGAACGAGCATTCGCTCGAAGTACAGCTTCCTTTTTTACTGTATTCCAACATGAAC
This sequence comes from Elusimicrobiota bacterium, assembly GCA_016934855.1. GTDB lineage: Bacteria > CG03 > SLGR01 > SLGR01 > JAFGSA01 > JAFGSA01. Next base: position 6,140 of record JAFGSA010000036.1, on the reverse strand, counting down.
ATGAGCTTCGTGCCCGTAGTCATAGGGACGAATGACGGGGAAATACTGGAAGATGTGGGAAGGAGCATAGCTGAAGCGGTAGAGGGGGAGGATGCTCTCATAGTAGCGTCGTCCGACATGTCCCACTACGTCTCGCAGGCCGAAGCAGAGAAGTATGACAGGATGGCCATAGACAGGATACTCGAACTCGACCGGGAAGGCCTGCTGAAGGTGGTAAGGGAAAGAAACATATCTATGTGCGGCGCCGGTCCCGTAGCGGCAGTCATCGAAGCGTGCCTGCGCCTGGGCGCCAGGGAGAGCGAGCTTGTGCATTATAACACCAGTGCGGAAGCGTCCGGCGACCGGACCCAGGTCGTCGGGTATGCGGGCGTGATATTCAGATAAATGAGGGGCACCAGGGAGTTCGCTCTGTATCTGGAAGAAACGGCTGACCTTCTGAGCCTGAAAGACGGTAATTTTTTCCGGATAAGGGCGTACCGGGACGCTGCAAATACCCTCATGCACACAGAAGAAGAGCTTTCCAGAATAGCGGAAGGTGAGGACGGCAGGCATTTCGAAGGCATCGGCGCCGGCATGATTTCCAAGATCAGGGAATATCTCAGTACCGGCGATTTCAGGGAACACTCGGAGCTTCTCGAAAAGGTGCCCCGCGGAGTGCTCGAGATAATGAGGATACCGAAACTGGGCCCGAAAAAAACCAGGGTGCTTTTTGAAAAACTCGGTATAACGTCCGTAGAAGAACTGAGAAAAAGCATCGAATCCGGACGGCTCGACTCGCTGGCGGGATTCGGCGATAAGACCGTGAGCAATATACTGGAGGGGATAAAGCAGCTGGAGATATACTCCGCCAGGATACTGATATCCGAGGCGGACGAGATAGCTTCGGCAGTGCTTGAAAGGCTCAGGGGAATCAGGGGCGTGAAGAAAGCACAGGCAGCCGGGTCCCTCAGGAGGAGAAAGGAGACGGAGGGAGATATAGATATCCTTTATACAGGAAAAAGGCCGGCCAGGGAAATACACGAGGATTTTATTAAAGGGCTGAAAAAGAAAGAGGTAATATCCCTGGGAGAAAAAAAAGCGTCTTTTATCTGGGAGGGATCATGCCAGGTCGACCTCAGGTATATAGAAGAAGACGAATGGGGCGCGGCGCTGCAGTATTTCACCGGATCCAAAGAGCATAACGTGGCCCTCAGGAAGCACGCCGTCAGGAAAGGGCTGAAGGTCAGCGAGTACGGCGTATTCAGGGGCGGCAGAAAAATAGCCGGAAAGACAGAGGAGGAGGTCTATAATTCCCTCGGGATGCAGTATATCCATCCGGAACTGAGGGAAAATATGGGGGAACTCGCCGCCGCAGCCGCCGAAGAGCTGCCGGAACTCGTCGCCCCCGGCGATATAAAGGGGGATACGCATGTGCATTCGCTCTACTCTGACGGAACGGATTCCATAGAGGAGATAGCCCGGGCAGCGAAGGATATCGGGTATGAATGGATAGCCATATGCGACCATTCCGTCTCGCTTGTCATAGCCAACGGTCTGGATGAGAAAAGGCTGATGGAGAAGAAAAAAGAGATAGAAAGGGTCAGGGCAAATATCAGGGGGATCGATATACTGTGCGGCCAGGAGGTAGATATAAGGAAAGACGGCACGCTCGATTACCCGGACGATGTGCTGGAAAAACTCGATTTCGTGATAGCCGCCGTGCATACCGGATTCACGGATCCGGAGGATATCATTACCGGGAGGATAATAAAGGCCATGAGCAGCCCCTATGTGACAGCGGTCGCCCACCTGACCGGCAGGCTCATCAACGAGAGGGAGCCTTACGCCGTCGACGTGCCAAGGATAATAGACGAGGCGGCCAGGACCGGGACGGCGCTTGAGATCAACGCGAATCCGCAGAGGCTGGACCTGTACTATTATTACGCTAAGCTGGCGAGAGAAAAGGGCGTCAGGCTCGCAATCGGCACCGATTCGCATCATCGCGGGGACCTTGGCGCCATGAAGTACGGCGTTTCGGTTGCCAGGAGGGGATGGCTTGAAAAAAAAGATGTCATAAATACAATGGGGGCAGGAGCACTCAGAAAGTTCCTGGCGAAAAAGAGGGCCGGTCTGAAAGAAAAAGCCGGCGGCAGAGCATGAAGAGAGGGAAATCATGATAGGGATCATATCGGATACACACGACAACATGGAGGCCATAGAGCGGGCTGTCAGGCTCTTCAATGACAGAGGAGTGGAGCTCGTGCTGCATGCGGGAGACTTCGTATCGCCTTTTACGGCAAGGGTATTCGGAAAGCTCAAGGCGCCCATGATAGGAGTCTTCGGCAACAATGACGGCGATCCCGTCACGCTTATCAACTTTTACAAGGGCATAGCCGATATATATCCGCAGTGGAAGAAGCTGGAGCATAAGGGAAAGTGCATCTATCTTACGCACAGGCCTCTTCCCGAACCTCCGTCCGACTGCGATCTATACGTGTTCGGGCATACGCACGAGCCGGTTGTCGAATCCGGCGGGAGATGCCTTGTCGTGAATCCCGGTGAATGCGCGGGATGGCTTTCAAGCAGGAAAACTGTAGTGCTGGCCGACGTTGAAAGCGGCGATGCTGATATAGCAGAGATCTGACATGAAGAAGAAAACGGACTGGGGATTGAGATTCTATTACGAGGTACTGAAACTGGAGAACCTTCATTTCGGCCTCTGGGAGGGAGAGGAGCTGACTCTCGATAATGCCCGGAAGGCCCAGAAGAGATATACGGAAAGGCTTCTGGAAATGATACCCGAAGGCGTTGGGTCGGTGCTTGACGTGGGCTGCGGTACCGGCGTCACTGCCCGCAGGCTTGCAGGATCGGGTTATAGAGTGGAGTGCGTGAACCCGGATGCCTACCAGGAAGAGATATTCAGGGAGAAATCAGGCAGTGCCATACCTTTTCACAGGGTCAGGTTCGAGTCCTTTCAGAGCGCGTCGGTTTTTGACCTGGTCCTGATGTCGGAGAGTTCCCAGTATATAGATACGGACAGGATGACGGAAGCGCTCGGCAGGGTGCTCCGTCCGGGGGGATACCTCCTGGTAGCGGACTATTTCAGAAAAACCGATTCCCCGTATTACAGGACGTGCAGGCTGAAAGATGATTTTATCGGCAGGCTGGCCGATGGAGGACTTGAACCGGTTGAGACACTGGACGTTACGCGCGCGGTACTGCCCAACCTGGTGCTCGGCAGGAAACTGTACGATGAGTACGCGGTCCCCGTGGTGCGCATAATCGCAGATTACCTGAAGACTGTTCCCGGGTATATCAGGTCCGCAGGTTCCCTGATCCTGGGAAAGAAGATAAAAAAGATATCTCACTATGTGTTCGGCCATACTCCGGAAAAACTCGACGAAAGGAAATTCGCGGAGAATATGGAATATCTGTTCCTGCTTTTCAAAAAAAAATCCTGATACATAGCTGTTATGCAGAAGGGGAAAAGGAGCATTAAAGAGGCTTCGGATGTTATCGCATACGTATTACCATGTTTTCAATACAAAGAAGAAGAGGGAGTATATCAATATAACCGGCGTGGTGGAAAAACAGCTGGCTGAAAGTTCGGTCAGGGAAGGCCTGGTTTTGATATCCGCCATGCATATCACTGCCTCGATATACGTCAATGATGCCGAGAGAGGGATCATAGAAGACATAGATGAATGGCTCGAAAGGCTTGCCCCGGAAGGGATAGACTACAAACATCACAGGACCGGAGAGGTGAACGGGGACGCGCATCTTAAGAACCTTCTGCTGCATCACCAGGTGCTGGTGCCCGTGACCGGCGGCTGTCTGGACCTGGGGCCCTGGCAGCAGATATATTATGCCGAGTTCGACGGGAGAAGACCTAAGAAGATAGTAATAAAGATAATAGGAGAATAACTTGAAAAAATACCTGATAGCGGGGATGCTTTTTGTTCTCGCAGCCGTATCCGTAACCTGCAGAAACAGATATGATGAAAGAGGAGCATCTGCCGGCCCGGCAATAATCTGGGGCTCTATCGGCGATGCCACGTATCTCAATCCCATACTCGCATCGGATACGGCGTCATCGGATATAAACGACCTGGTCTTTAACGGGCTTGTCAAATATGACAAGGAGCTGGTGCTGACGGGAGACCTGGCCGAGACGTGGGATGTTGCGGACGGCGGGCGGAAGATAATATTTCACCTGCGCCGCGGCGTCAGGTGGCATGACGGCGAGGACTTCGATGCCGAAGACGTGAAATATACGTTCGAATTGCTCACCGCGACCGCGACGCGGACTCCCAGATCTTCGAGATACGAAATGGTGAAAAGCCTTACCGTTTCGGACAGGTATACATTAGCAGTGGAGTACTCCAGTCCGTATTCCCCGGCCCTGGAGAGCTGGGGAATAGGTATACTGCCGGAACACCTGTACCGGGGTACGGATGTCAATACAAACCCGCATAACAGGGAGCCCGTGGGAACCGGGCCGTATAAGTTCGTCAGCTGGAAGACAGACGACAGGATAATACTGAGCGCCAACCACGATTATTTCGAGGGTCCGCCCGGCATAGAAAGGGTCGTATATAAAATAATACCGGACCAGTCGGTACAGTTCCTGGAACTCCAGAAAGGGACGCTCGACTGGATGAGCCCCACCCCGGACCAGTGGGTCCAGGAGACCGGGAAAGAGGATTTCAGAAAGAACTTCGACAGGTACAGGTACCCTTCTTTCTCATACACTTACATGGGATACAACCTGAGTAACGGTCTTTTCAGCGACGTGCGGGTCAGGAAGGCGATATGCCATGCCGTTGACCGGCAGGGTATGATAGACTCTGTGCTGCAGGGATTGGGGCGCATGGCAGCGGGGCCGTATCCGCCCAGCTCATGGGCGTATAATATAAAAGTCAATATTATCGACTATAATAGAGAAAAAGCTAATAAGTTACTTGAAGAATGCGGCTGGAAAAAGAACCCCAAAACCGGCATACTGGAAAAAGACGGGAAGGTATTCTCTTTTACCCTCATGACGAATCAGGGAAACAATACCAGGAAGCTTACCTGCGAGATAATCCAGAGCCAGCTTAAGGAAGTGGGCATCGATGTCAGGGTGCGGATCCAGGAATGGAGTTCGTTCATTAACCAGTATATAGACAAAAAGCAGTTTGACGCCGTATTACTTGGCTGGTCTCTCCCCGTAGACCCCGACCAGTATTCCATATGGCATTCGTCCCAGATGGGGGAAGGGCAGTTCAACTTCGTCGGCTACAGTAATCCTGAGGTCGACAGGCTCCTGGAGGAGGGAAGATCGGAATTCGATATGGGTAAAAGAAAGAAGATATATGCCGAATTGCAGAGGATAATAAGCGAGGAGCAGCCGTACCTCTTTCTGTACGTCGCGGATTCCATGCAGGTGCTCCAGAACAGGTTCAGGAACGTGAAGGCGGAGAAGGCGGGTATAAGCTACAATTTCATCGAGTGGTATGTGCCCGAAGAACTGAGGAGATACTGAACCGCGTGTCACTTTATTACATCGTCGACGGATACAACGTAATACATACCCATAAGGATTTTTTCCCGGGGAAAATAGAAAATGCCAGGAATGTGATGCTCAAAGCGGTAATCGCCGCTAAACCGCAGGGATCTTCTAGGAACAGGATAACCATCGTTTTCGACGGTCAACCCGGGATAAGATATCCGGCCCCGAAGGGCGCCGACATACGTTTTACCGACGGCAGGGAGGCTGACTGGAAGATAAAAAAGCTTATAGACAGGCATCCTAACCCCAGGCAGATAGTCGTTGTCACTGATGACCGGGGGATAATTTTTTACGCAAGGCACGCGGGAGCCGGCGTGATGAGCACAGCCGAGTTCGTCGCCAGGCTCTTTCCCAAGAAGAAGAGCGAGACCGCGGTCGAAAAAGAGAAGAAGATATCATCCGAAGCAGCTGCCGACATCAGCCGGGAGCTCGAAAAGATCTGGCTCAAGAAAGCAAAAAAATAGTCTCCCAAGACCCGCCTTACCGCAAAAGCAAAATCTTCCGTACTGCATAGACGGTATCCTCGGTCGAGAAGACAGTTCTAATAATTCAAAATTTGACATAATTATATAAATATTTATAATGTTAGTAAGTCTTATTTGGAAATATT
>JAFGSA010000035.1 GCA_016934855.1 Elusimicrobiota bacterium | reverse complement strand
GGCTGGGTTTTTCGGTGGGCTTCGGGGTGGGCAGACAGTTAAATATTGTATTGTTCTCCTGGATTTTTCTTAATTCTGGAAACAAAAACCGATAAACTGACACTTAATACAAGATATAAATATACATTTCGGCATTATACAGATAATCCTGATGAGTCCAATGCAATAAGGAAATCGTTTTCTGTAGGATTTGATTATCAATTTTGAAATAGTAAGGAGGTGTACTATGGCAAAGCCTGTTAGATTTAAAAGTTTGGATGAATTGTTTAAATATTGGAAAAAAGAAACAGTTTATTATGATGAATTAATTAGTCTTAGAGATAGTTATGAGAAGTTACAGGAAATAATACTGAAACCTTTTCATGAAAAAATAAGAGAGATATTTGAAAAAGATAAGAGACAGCCTACACCAGAAGAAATGGATAGATATTATAATGAATTATCGAGAGATAAAATGAAAATACTTCAAGATAAATATAAGACAATAATGCAGGAAGTTGAACGAGAATATTGGGAATAACTATGGCAATTAAATTATTAGGTTTATTTTTAGGAGTATTTGCCCGGACATGGATTCCTTATATAAGGAAACTCAAACAGGGAAAAATAAAGGGATTCGATAAGAAGTTCCTTAAGTTTGCATTGGGCTCAGTTATATTGTCAGGTATATCTGTATTATTAATTATCCCGCAATATAAATATTCAGAAACCGAGATAATAGATTTTTGGACAGCTCTTAAAGTCTTCGCAACCGCTTTTGCTTTTGGATTCGGATGGAATACTGTTGTAAACGAATCAATAAAATGGAATGAGAAGAAAACCCTTGGTAGATGAGAATTAAATCAAAATTCCTCTTTTTATATATTATTCTTTCAGTATTTATATTCCTGTCTTTCATTCAAAACCTTTCAGCATATCAAGCGGAAGTAGAAAATATAAGCAGCCGGGATTATTTCCCAAAAGTTAAAGAAGCCATTAATAAGGCTGAAAAATCTATATATATGTCTATGTTTGTAATTTCTCTTCGTCTTTCCCAGCCGGACTCGGGTGTATATAAATTATGCGATGCTCTTATTGAAGCAAAAAAACGCGGTGTTAAGGTAAAGGTCGTTCTGGATCAGAACGTCGATTATTATGATGAAGAAAGTGTTGTCGAGGGGAAGAATACATTGGCTTATCAATATTTAACTGGGCGCGGAATAGAAGTGTTTTATGATGATAAGTATCAATATACACACAGCAAAGCCCTTGTTATTGATGAAAAAATAGTAGTTATAGGAAGCACAAACTGGTCATACTCGGCATTAGAGAAAAATAATGAAAGCTCCGTGTTAATTGAATCACCGGAACTAGCAAAAAGTATTTTAGATAATTTTTTAAAAATAGAATTAGCAGACCTTAGTATTAAAAGGCTAACTGATGAGAAAAAAGCAGTAGCTATATACAAAGAATTCTTTTCAAGCGAAAACTTAGCTGGAAGAATGATAACGAAACATGATGAAAGAGCATTTGATCTGTATTTATTGCTCCTGTTCAATGCCAAAAAAGAAAATATTATAGATTTTAACTTTGATGAATATGCAAAATCATTAGCTATTGAAGAAATGACTGCTACGGCATACAGGCGGCAGATTATAAAATCGCTAAAGAAACTTCAAGATAAATATAAATTGATAAAAGTGGATTTCAATTATGCTGATAATGCCAATGTAAAATTACTGAATATTAAGAATAAAAATGAGGATTATAAATACCCAGAAGAAAACTATATTTTATTACCGTCCGAATATTATGTATACGGATGGAACAAAAAATTATCATTCAGGGCTAAATATTGTTATCTGATAAACAGATATATGGTTAATGAGTATAAAAGCAAATATTGGTCTATGACACTAAAGGACTTATCTAAAAAGTTTCATCTTATACCGGATACTATAACTAAGGGCATGCAGGAACTGAGAAAGCTGAATATTATTGTTATAGAATATTCTACCAGGAAAGAAGATTATGTCCATATACAGCCGTCAGTTTATGAGTTGTTGGATTTATATTCTATTGAAGACTATGAAAAAAGCCTAAAACAATTAGAAGATAAATATGGTAAGGATAAAGTAAAAAATGCCATAGAGTTTGCTGTAGTGATTTATTGTCAGAAGGATATTGAGACAATAGAAAAAATCATAAATATAACCGAGAAATACGGAGAAGATAAGATAGATAAAGCCTACAAAATATTGTCAGCAAAAGCGGTTGATAGTCCAAAAAGAACATTCAGATATGCAATTGGAATTATTGAGGGGCTTATAGATTAAATATAGATTAAGAGGTATAATATGAAGGGAATAATAGACAGAATCGAAGACGGAAAAACAGCAGTAATAAATATCGTAGGTGGCGGGAGTATGCTTATCCCTGCTGAACAGTTTGATATTAAAATCCATGAAGGACAGCATTTGAAAATAACTTTCGAGCCGGACGAAGAGAGCGAGCAGAAAACACGAGAAGAAATAAAAAATCTTCAAGAAGAATTACTGAAAAGAAACGAAGACCAGGAATAAAAATGGCTAAATTAAGGATAAGAATTTATAAAAATGATAATCCTGAACCGTCGCAGACAATAAGTATTCCTCTGGCTTTTTTAAAACTGGCAGTGAAGATGGCACCTAAAAAAATCAAAAAGATTTTTGAAGATAAGGGCTTGGATTTGAGTACCTTGGCGGATATAGTTAAGAAAACAGACCCCCAGGGTGTTATTGCCGAGATAGAAGATCACGAAACTAATGAAAAAACTGTTATTTCAGTAGAATAAATTCATATATATGGTACAACAAGAATTCAATAAACATATTCTTTTAACTGGCGCAGGATTTTCATGCAATTTCGGTGCCACTCCATTAGCAAAAGAAATGTGGTCTTTAATATTTAGCCATAAAGGGGTACAAAACTGTCCGGAAATAAGAAATTTAATGCTAACCGGAATGTTTACATCTCAAAGTGTGCCACCTATTATAAATGAGAGATTTAATTATGAGGCGATATATCACGAAATAATTAATTGCAATTATGAAGATAAGGTAGTAGCTATTATGAAAGAAGCTATGAGTGATGCTTATAATTATATTGATGATATAATTCGGAAAAACGTAATAACAAATGACTATGATTTGCGAATAAATTTGATAGAAAAGTTTTCAGATAAAGAAAAAGAAAGCTATGTATTTACATTAAACCAAGATTTATTAATTGAGCGACATTTTAAAAACTGCGGATTTTTCATACCGGGTTTTCCTGAAGATTCACAATATAATGCTCAAAAAATATTTGAAATTAACCGGTCACAAGAATTAAATACCAAACATACATATGTATTACCTGATAATGAAAAAATAATAAAAATTGAAAATAGGAAAAACAAAGACACAAAATATTTTTATATTAAGCTGCATGGCTCTCAAAACTGGTATGATTCAATGGGTAAGGAGGCAATGGTAATAGGCTATGAGAAGGAAATGAATATCGAAAAGGAACCGTTGCTTATCCATTACTATGACTATTTTAAAAAAGTATTAAATCAGGGTACAGCAAAATTATTAGTTATCGGTTATGGTTTTGGAGATAAGCATATTAATGAAGTCATTGCCGATGCAATAGTAAAAAGTAAATTAAAGTTATATGTTATATCTCCTGAGTCCGCAGATGAATTTATTTTAAAAGCAGAAAATAATAAATATCGAAATATGGATGCTGGGGTACTGAAGGAAGGATTGGCGGGATATTATCCATATACATTATCATATATTATTCTCAAACATTCGGTATTATATGAAAATATATGTAAGCAATTTTTTGAATAGGAATACATCTGGTGAAATCGAAAAAAAGCAAAGTATTTATTGCTATTCGTGATACTAAAATAGCGTTATCCGAAAACATAGTATCTTTAGAAAATATTGAACTGTGGAATTTGAACAAAATTGAAAGAAATGAGTTTATTAAAAAGATACAAAGAGTTATTAAGCCATTTAATGATAATTGCAGGAAGAATATAGAAAAAGAATTCAATGAAAATAGATTCTCAGAAATTTACGATAAAGTTAAGTGGGGGATTTTACTGCCCTACCAGGAAAGAAATAATATAGCATTTAATTCATATACTGTTCTGCGTGTATTTTTAAATATATTTTCTCCGAAAGATATTAATATCGGTTTTTATATATCGTGCTATGAGGTGAAATACGAAGAAATAAATTCAAAATTTCCTATCTCGGGAAATTGTCATGACAAACCGTTTAATTCACTAAATTTCACTAAATTTCATGAAAATATTTTTCAAAAACTAATAAATCTCGAGTGGTATTCAGAAGATATTAAAAATTGGGCCTATGATGATTGGAAATTCCACATGGCATATATGCTGGTAGAAAAAATAATCAGTGATTATGCTAAGCCAAGATCATTGATTGATTGGCAAATTCTTCAGACCAATATAATTACTTTATATGAATGTATATTAACTCGTGGAGATAAACATAAAGATAATGGGAAGTATATTACAGCGCAGAGGATCGAAGTGCTATTAAGTAGTTATTTTAAAAATAACTTTGATGATGAAAGAAAAAATATTAAAGATTTATATAGGTTTAGAAATAAATTTATTCACGGCGTATATTATGAAAAAATGAAAAAAGTAGCCGAAAAATCTATGAAAGTATATAAATATCCAGAGATTTCATTGCCGGACTTTAAGTTAATAGAAAGTCAAGTAGCATTAAGTAAAAAAATATTTATTACTTTGTTGTATATGCACGGTAAAATTAATTTGAAGGAATATAGGGCAGAGTCGTTGGCCGACATTATTTATAAATCGATAATAGATATTAATATAAGAGAAAAAGTAAATAAAAATACGGATTTTATTCTGAATCTGTTGCCTTATTGATTGAGGACGGCGAGCTGGTGACCGAGCCGTCCGAAGGAATGATTAAATTATGAAAAAGAGATTGACTATGCTTGAAAAGGCCGAAGAAGCAATGAAAAAGGCCGTAAAAAAGGTTGTTGAAGAGCATAAAAAATCCGGTAGACCGCTTTATGTATGGGAGAATAGTAGGGTTAAAAAAATAAAACCAGAAGAAATCCGCTAAATAATCGGTCATAAAAAGAGGGCAAAATATCTGTCTGAAACCGCCGCATTTCAGACAGATATTTAAGGCAGGCAAATAAAAGCGAGGTCTGACTATTTCCTGTATCCGCCTGTCCTCGAAGATGGGCAATGTGGATACAGTATAGTCAGGGCGAGCGTTGGGGTGAGCACGACAGCCTGTCTGATAAGACAGCACCATATCGAAAGATATGGAGAGAGCACACCTTTAAATTAAGGTGCTCTCGGCTGTCGGGGTTGGAGGGTAGGAGCTGGATGAAGCCGTACTCGGCTGAATGGCAGCGGGTGGGGATGTATCCGCGGAGTGAGGAGCGTTAGCGACGAGCGGAGCGTTTAGTTTGTATGTTATTTCCGCTGAGTGAGCTGCGCCAGCAGCGAGCGAAGCGAGCAGTTAGATCGGATGTATTTGATTTTGTAGGCCGAGCTCAGTTCTGCACAAGAAAGCAGTTATCGAGCCAATAAAAATACCGCCTTATGGCGGCATTTTTATTGCCCTCTCTTAAGACTAAAACATTAAATTTTGCTGATAATGTGGTATTTATACATCATTCGGAAGAGTAATAAACTGTATACGGGAATAACAACCGATATAGACAATAGGATGCGCCAGCACGGAAATCCGCCTGTTTTATACTTGGAAAAGCATGCTAGAAAAACAGAAGCAGTCAGTCGCGAAAAACAAGTAAAAGGATGGAGCAGGGCAAAAAAGCAGAATTTAATCAGTGAGTTTATCCAGAAAGACCGCAGTTCTTGAAGGGAGTCTTACCCGGGGAGCCAATCATCATTATAGAGCTGTTTAAATAATATCACTTCATTTAATCTGCCGGAAACAGCGATCCTTCTTTCATGCCTTTACTTTATGCCAGAATAATACTAAATATAAATATTATGGCCTACTTATTCAGGAAAAAATTTGTCCTTGTTTTATGCGGGATATTGATGAGCGCGGTCTTTGTCGAGGTGTTTCTAAGACTCGGCGGTACGATATACTCGGCTGTGCAGGAATCCGCAAATAAAACGGCGCGTGGCGAAAGCGGCGCAATCCGTATTTTATGCCTTGGGGAATCCACTACCGCCGGCATAAACGCGTACCCCAAATACCTGGAAGAGATATTGAACAGCAGGAACACCGGTGTCAGGTTCAGTGTCATCAATAAAGGCGAAATAGGGATGGACAGCGGGTATATCCTGGAAAACCTGGAGGATAATATCGCAAAGTATGCCCCGCATATCATCACCGTCATGATGGGAATCAATGACAAAGAGGATACTCGCGAATATAACACGTCCGCAACAAAAGCGGGTTTCCTTCAATCGCTGAGGATATATAAGCTCGTTAAATTCATCATCATGCATGTCAAAAGCAGGAAATTATTTTCTGCCCTGAAGCCGGGGCCAGACCGGCTGTACGCCGGTACCGGACCGGCGGACAGCGTCGGACATGAAAAAAAACCGGCCGAAGACGTGTCCAGAGACAAGGATGATTACCGGTCCTATATAAAGCTCGGCGTATTCTACCGCGAACACGCCGACGCGGAAAAATCCATAGAAGTCTTTAAAAAAGCCGTAAAGGCGGATCCCGGAAAACCGGAAGGTTATAAGCAGCTGAGCCTTTCGTACAACCTGGTCGGAAAACACGAAGCGGCAAAAAAAGCGCTGCTGGATGCGTTTGCCAACAAGGCGGAAGACGTGACTATCTACGAGGAGCTGGGGGAATATTACTGGAAACAGAAAGATACCAAAAGAGCCGAGAGAACATATCTCGAGGCGATAGGCAGATTTCCCAACGAGTACCGTCTGTATCAGAGATTATCCCTGTTGTACGAAGAAGAGGGAAACCCGGCCCTGGCAGGTAAATACTCAATGCGTGCGGAAGCATTGCTTCCCAAAAATTACGACGCATCGGATGTTACAAGAAAAAATTATACCAGGCTCAGGGAAATCGTGTTGGGTAAAAAAATCAAATTACTGTGCATCCAGTATCCTTTACGAAGCGTGAGCGGGCTTAAAGATATGATGGGCGCCGGCATGGGGGAAATCTATGTCGACAACGAAGGAATATTCAGAAACGCCGTAAGAGAAGGCGGTTATTTCGAGTATTTCAAGGATGTCTTTGCGGGCGATTTCGGACACTGCACGGAAAAGGGGCACAGGCTGCTGGCCGGTAACATAGCCGATACGGTAATAAACGGGTGTATAGATAAAAGGCAGGACTAAACGGTTGTATCCCCATTATCTTAAAAAGCATCGCTGAAAAGATAACGTGCGTTACTTTGCATTTCAACTGTTAATATGTAAAATAAAACTATGAAAAAGCAGGTATTATATTCACTCCTGGCGGCGCTTGTCATTATCATTTTTTCCGCTGCCGGGGGCCTGTGCTTCGGCAGGTGGATAATCGGTTCGTACGGCGGGCTGGTCCTGCCTCTTGAGTCGGATAACGAGGTGCGGCTGGGGCGCGGGGTGGAGCTGGGAAGGGAGATAGACGAAGAAGTCGACGCCGGGATATACATATATACCTCGAATATAAAAGAGCGTGTGCTCGGTTCCAGAGTGAAAAACGCAGATACTTTCATCCTCCTGTGCATAAATTCCGATATCATGGAGATAAAAGACGGCATTCTGTATGCCGGATGCAAAATAGGCATAGTTGACAGAAGGCTGTGGGACCTCGAGGCCGCTGAAGGCAATACTTCCGGTTCGTCCGCGTTTGCGTACGGGCTCGAGGGCGGCTATGAATACTACATATCCCCGTACATGTCCTTGAGCGCGGGATTAAAATACCTGTATGCCGCGAAGACCACTTCCGATGTAGGGGGGAGCAATACCACGTATATAATAACCTACGATCCGTCCAACTATATCAACGTGTTCGCCAGGTTCAGGCTGTACCTGTAAATCTCCCGGAAACGCAAAAAATGAAAATCCGATTGACAATACCGCGGCGTTATTGATTTATAAAAAAAATTTTAGTATAAGAATTATTAGTTAATTTGCGGCCGGCGGATTTAACGGCAGGCAGAGGTTGAAATCCATCAAGTCTTCCTTCCCGGAAATTCACGCGGCGGCAGAGATTGGTAAAAATTCAGGAGGCTAAGAAAGATGCAGGAATGCAAGGCGTATGTAGGAAATTTATCTTATTCCGTGACCGATGACCAGCTGAAACAGCTGTTCGCGAACCACGGGGAAGTAAAGGACGTTGTGATCATTAAGGACAAGATGACCGGAAGGTCAAAGGGTTTTGGGTTCGTTGAATTTTCAAGCGAAGAAGAACTCTCCAGTGCTATAGAAGCCCTTAACGACAAAGAGTTCGAGGGAAGGAAACTGAGAGTTAACAAGGCGAGAAAAAAACCCGATAAATAAAATCGGGAGCAATATATAGCCAGAATTCTACATTCCATAATATAACAATCCGCAGATTAAAAGTTCGGCTTACTGCCAGGTTGATCCGGATAACCCGTATCTTCATATGGCAGGGTCTGCGTTGACACGGGAAACGGCGGCGGCTGCCTGCCCCCATGACTGCGGGATGCGCCTGGCGGTCGAAAGAGGGTATAATATGATGTTATGCGGGGATAATGCCTGAAAGTCCGGGTTTATTCATGCTGGGCCTGGCGCTGGGTATTACCGCCGGGCTTTCTCCCGGCCCCCTGATGGCGTTTCTTATCTCGCAGACTCTAAAATACGGCGGAAGGGAAGGGCTGAAGATATCGGTCGTACCGCTTCTTACCGATGCCCCCGTGATCCTCGCCTCCGTTTTCATCCTGGATAAACTCTCCGGATTCAGAACCGTCCTGGGAGTTATCTCGCTGGCCGGGGCGGCTTATATCAGTTTCCTGGCATACAAGAATATAACCGTTGACGCAGGCAGGGTGTATCGCCCGGATGTGCCCGGATCCTTGAAGAAGGGGATCGTCACAAACCTGCTCAACCCGCATCCCTATCTTTTCTGGATGACGATCGGGGGGCCTGTTATCGCAGGGGCGGGCGGCGTAGGCAGGGGGATGGTTTTCATCGCGGGGTTCTATATCTTCCTGGTAGGATCCAAGCTGGTCCTGACGGCCGTTGTCTGCAGGACAAAAAAGTTTATAAGAGGCGGGATATATACGGCTGCGGTAAGGATACTGGGGCTGATGCTTCTCGCGTTCGCTTTCATATTCGCCAGGGACGGCTTAAAGATGATCCTGAAGCCCTGACCCGCGGGGTCCTTCAGTATCTCGGCGCGGAAGCGTTAAAACCCGCGGGAAATCCGTGTACTCTTGCCGGCACGTCTATGGCGCCGCCGGTAAATTTCTCTACCACTTCGAAGGCCAGCGGCCGTATCATGAACTCGCCGTGCCTGCTGTTTATGCGGTCCATCGCCTCGGCGAACCTTTCTTTCCTGGCACGGTCGCCGAAAAGGTGCAGCTGCCCTTTGTCTTTTTCCAGCCCGGAGACGGTGACCCCAACAAGGCGGACCGCCTTTTTGAAAGGCATAAAGCTGTCCATAATACGCGCCGCGGCGGCGTATATGTCCGGGCCTGTCTTTATGTATTCGGGCAGGCTTTTCTGCCTGGACTCCCCGGAAAAATCGCAGTACCTTATGTAAAAGGACACGGTCCTGCCGATCATGCCGTATTTCCTCAGCCTGACGCCGACCCTTTCGCAGAGCATCAGCAGGAACGCCCTGACTACATCGGCTGCCCGGGTGTCCCTGGGAAAGGTGTTCGAATGCCCTACGGATTTTATCTCGCCGGCATCGGAGTACGCTGATACCGGATTCATATCCATGCCGCGTCCCGTTTTTTTCAGTATATTCCCGAGGAATCCGAAATGCCTTACGAGCAGCGAAACATCGGTCCTGCCCAGCTGCGCCAGCGTTCTTATGCCCAGGGCGTTCAGGCAGTTTTTCGTGTTTTCCCCTATGCCGCACATGTCTTCGACAGGAGTGCATTCCAGTACGCTCTCTATATCTTCTTCCGCGAATAATACGAGCCCGTCGGGCTTTTCCCTGTCCGAGGCGAGCTTGGCCAGTATCTTGCTGGGGGCTATTCCTATGGAGCAGGGCAGTCCCAGCTCTTTTTTTATACGCAGCTGCAGTTCTCCGGCCAGGCGCAGCCCGTCCTTCGGGGTCCCGGCCGGTGCAGTGATATCCAGGAATACCTCATCTATGGAAAAAACCTCGACCAGGGGGGTATACTCAAGGCATATGGATTGGATCTTTCTGGCCGTGTCCACGTACTTGATGTGGTTCCCCCGGACAGGGATTATCTGCGGACAGTGTCTTCTGGCCTCGTAGAGCGACATCCCGGTCCTCACACCCTGTTTCCTCGCCTCGTAGGAACAGGTCGCCACGACGGTCCTGCCTCTTCCGCATATGGCGACGGGTTTGCCGCGGAGCGCCGGGTTGGCCTGCTGTTCGACCGAGGCGAAGAAGGCGTTCATATCCATGTGAAGTATGGTCTTATTCAAGGTGCACCCTGTCGAGCATCCATGTAAAGAATCTCGTACTGTAGGAGAGTTCGTACATGTTCCGCCCGTCCCATACGGAAAAACACAGGTGCTTGTCTCCCCGGGAACTGTCCACCCAGTCGTAGGTGATTTTGCGGAGGATGTATTTTTTCTTCTTCCATACGAACCATTTGGGCCTTATGCGCGAGTTTTCAAATACCGCGCCGACCTTTACCGGCTCGTTTATGTCGGTTATTCCGGAATTATTTCCCATAGTCTCTCAATACCCCCACGACCTTGCCGATCACCCGCGTTTCCCTGTCCAGCCTTATGTCTTCGTATTTGGGGTTCTCTGAAGCCAGCACCAGCCCGCCGCTCTTCTTTTTCAGGCGCTTTACGAGGGCTTCGCCTTCTATCAGGGCAGCCACTATCTGGCCGGGGTCGGCGGAAGGCTGTTTCCTGACTATTACCATATCTCCCTCGAATATCCCGGCGCCCTCCATGCTGTCCCCTTTGACCCTGAGGGAGAAAAGGGGCGCTCTTTTTGTGAATACGTTCACCAGGTCCAGGTATCCCTCTATGTTCTCTATGGCTTCCAGGGGCTTGCCTGCGCTTATCTCTCCCAGGATGGGTATGGAATAGGGAGATATCAAAAGTTCTATCCCCCTGGAGAGCGAGCCTTTCAGCCGGATATACCCTTTTTTAGAGAGCGCCTTTAAGTGGTCCTGGGCGCTGCGCATGGATGTGAAATTAAAATTAGCCATTATCTCTCTTATGGTAGGCGGTATGCCCGCCGAGTTCACCTGGTCAGCTATGAACATCAGGATATCTTTCTGCCGTTTTGTTATCTCTCTGGTCATGTTATGGGTACCTCCGCAATTATACTATACAAATGTATGGTATTTGTCAAGCGGAAAGGAAGATGTCAGATGTCAGATACGAGATACGAAATCAAGTTGCTAGTCGCTTGTTGCTGGTTGCTAGTGTAAGAAGTCGCCAGTTGCTAGTTGCTGGTCGCTAGTATAATATAAGTAGCAAAACTTAAGCACCAAAAAACAAACTTATTCAGCTTTAAGTTGTAAGTTTTAAGTTATAAGGAGAGATATCAGATGTCAGATACCAGATAACAGATGAAATATGCTGATATTTTCATGTTTTAAATTTATTTTATGCAGCAGAAAGGTCTTATATTTACAATTTTTATCTATACTCCCATAATTATTTTTTATCTCACATCTGATATCTCATATCTGGTATCTAGCGTCTATTTACATATTATATAGAAACTCATACCATATCTGTATGATAAAAGTAGGTACAAGCGGATTCTCTTTTGCGGACTGGAAGGAGAAGGTTTATCCCGCCGGCTTGAAGAAGGAAGACCAGCTGGGGTTCTACGAGAACGGGCTGGGCTTTAACGCCGTGGAACTGAATTTTACTTATTACGCGCTCCCCTCGCCTGCCGCGGTGGACGGGCTCAGCAGGAAGACTTCCCCGCAATTCGAGTTCGCGGTAAAAGCCTACAGGGGAATAACCCACGACCCGTTCGATTACAGGATAAAAGATAAGCCCCGGGAAGACGATATCAGGGGATACTGCGAGAAGTTCAGTTTCTCGCTGGGCCCCCTCAAAGAATCAGGAAAGCTCGCCGCCGTTCTCCTCCAGTTCCCGGTATTTTTCTGCCCTTCCGGGAAAAATACGGAGTATATACTTAAAGTCAGGGAATACCTGGGCTCCTGCCCGCTGGCAGTCGAATTCCGCAACTCGGCCTGGATCAGGGAGGAGACGTTTTCCTTCCTGGAAGATAACGGCATATCCTACTGCGACGTGGACGAGCCCCGGCTTCCCCGGCTGGTGCCTTTCACCGGCAGGGTCACGGGAGATATGGCTTACGTGAGGTTTCACGGCAGGAACAGAAACTGGTTCAACAGTTCTCTCGAGAAGAGGTACGACTACCTGTATTCCGAAGATGAGCTGAAAGAGTTTGTGCCGGCGATAAAGAAGATGTCAGAATCAGCTCCCAAGACCCTGTGTTTCTTCAATAACTGCCACGCGGGGAGCGCCGCCACCAATGCCAGGATGCTGAAGATGATGTTAGAAGAGGGCCCCCCTCCTAGTTCATGAATTTTTTGAACAGCTGGCTGGAGATAACCTTCGCGTCCCGCCTCATCTCGTCCTTAAAGTCCTTTATCTCCCTGCTGAAACTGTGCCGGATAAACCGGGTATATTTTTCCACGGAAGCCTCCGTGGTCCCTTTTTTGCCCAGGTAGCGCTTAAGGTCGATGAACACCTGAGAAGCTGTCTTGTAGCGTTTTTCCGGAGACTTTCTTAAGAGTTTTATCACTATCTTTTTTATTTCTTTAGGGACATCTCCGCCCAGGCGGCCCAGGTCGATGTTTGCTTTTCTCACTTCCTGCCATATCCTGAAGTCGTCGGTTCCCTTGAAAGCCCTTTTGCCGGAAAGCAGTTCGTAGAGCACTATGCCGCAGCTGAACAGGTCCGAGCGGGCATCTATGTCTTTGAGCTGCGCCTGCTCCGGAGACATGTACGAGATCTTGCCTTTGAGTTTCTCTTTATGGGATCTCCTTTCCCTGTTTTCCCGGGTACCCACCCTGGCTATCCCGAAATCGGTCAGCTTTATCCTGCCGTCGAAATAGAGCATTATGTTTCCCGGCGAGAGGTCCCTGTGTATGATCCCGAGGTTCCTGCCGGTGAACTCGTCTTCCACGTTGTGGGCGTAGTCAAGCGCCTTCAGTATCTCCGCGAATATATACAGCGATATCTCCAGGGGAATGACCGTGGAGTCCCTTATGCATCTTTTGAGCAGGTGCTCCAGGTCCATGCCTTTGACGTAATCCATCACCATGTAGAACCCGCCCTCCTCGTACCTGAAATTCACGACCCTCACTATGTTCTCGTGTTCGAGTTTGGCTGTGTTAGTGGCCTCTTTGCGGAACATATCCACGTATTTGGAATCATTCGAATATTCGGTGTGTATCTTCTTTATCGCCACTGTCTTATGCAGCATGTTGTCCCATGCTTTATATACGGTGGCGAAGCCGCCGGACCCTATCTTCCTTATGACCACGTATTGATTGTTTATTATCGCCCAGAACTTAGACATTGTAAATATTTTCTAAATTAATATATTATCTATTATACAGTATTTTCAAGGTGTTTTTCTATTGCTGAATATTGATCGATTCCGCGCCGGGTCGATCGGGAGGAGACCGGTCTTAATGCATCAGAGCAAAAGTTTTAATGAGCTGGCAGTGGGGGACAGGGAGGCGATAACGGTAGAGATAACGGAGGAGATGGTCAACGCTTTCGCCATGGCGACGGGGGACTATAATCCGCTTCATGTAGACGCGGAATACGCGGCGAAATCCCGGTTCGGCAGGAAGATAGTACACGGGGTGCTCCTGCCGGGAATAATATCGGGCATCCTGGGTACAAGGCTCCCGGGTCTGGGAACGGTAGCAAGGGAGATGGACGCCAAGTTCAGCAGGCCTGTTTTCGTCGGGGAAACGGTTACCGCGGAGGTGGAACTCATCGAGAAAAAAGAGAAACTGAATATGTGCATATTCAGATACGGTATAACCAATAAGGACGGAAAAACCGTGGTAAAGGGGAAGGCCGTAGTACTGCCTAAAGCATGATAGGCCGATTACCAGAGGAGATAAATCTATGAAAAAAAGCATCTGTCTTATCGTTTTAATGCTGACCGCTTCTTCGGTGTTCGCCGAATCGGCGGATTACCAGCTGCGCGTATTACTGCACAAGCAGCACTATATAGGTAAATCCGCGGGTCTGGCGGGATGGTGGGTATTGCCGGATGTGACCGTGGAAGACAATGAGTGGAAGTCCCTTGTCGTAGCGGGCCCTCTTTTTAAATACGCTGACGGCTGGATCGAGGTGATGGGCGGCGCCATGATACCGGAAGTGGGCGAAAACGATCCCGTGGTGAATATCAGGGTGCTGAATAAAAAGATAGACAGGCTGGGACTGTTCGGCGATTTCGAGTATTTCTTCGAGTTCGAAAGGTTTTATTTTTTCGTGATGGCTTCTACGCCGCTGACGCTTTCGGGGATTGAATGCGAAGTCGGCATTGAAAGTGAGAATATAATATTCCCGGACAAGGACGATTCATACGGGATAGGCCCCCGCCTGGGTATAAAATTCCCCTGGTATAAAAAAGCATCATTGTGCTGCTCGTATGAATTCAGGAACGACACTGATTTTATCAGGAACTACATCCTGGTAAATTTTTGACAGGGAGGAATATCATGAACTGGTTAATCATAGCATGTCTGCTATTGATGTTCCTGACGATAGAGATGCGTCTTAACGACTTAAAGAACTCTACGCAGGAACTCAACAGCAATTTCCAGAGATGCCTGACGGAGCTGTCGAACGTGAAGAAAAAGATCAGGGGGGGCGAAGATAAGGCGCAGGAACCGCAGTCCTGAAGAAATCCCTCCCTAAGACAAAGGCCGGCCCGGCGGGTACCCGGCTGGGTCCCGACAGATGAAAAAAAAGAAGGTTTTTCTATATATCCTTTTCGCAGTCTCTGCCCGGATGAGCCTGTACGCGGCTGATATAAGCGGTACGGCGGCAGGATGGGCTGTTTCGGGCGAAAAGACGGCCGCGGGCATAAGGTACATGCCGGAGTTTTCCGCCGGGTATCCTCTCGGCGGGAGCGCAAGGGCGGATATGGATTTTTCCCTGAATATATATTCCGATGACGAAGAATCCGATGTAGAGCTGTACAGGTCGTGGATACGCTACTCGTCCGGGCAGTTCGAGGCAAGAGCCGGGCTACAGAAGATAAATTTCGGGCCCGCAAGGATATTCCGTCCGCTCATGTGGTTCGACAGCGTGGATATCAGGGACCCCCTGGAGTTCACCGGAGGCGTGTACGGCCTGCTGGGGCGGTATTATTTCTTGAATAACGCCAATATATGGGCGTGGATGCTGTACGGAAACGATGAACTCAGGGGTATGGAAAGATACATATCGGATAAGAATAAAGCGGAATTCGGCGGCAGGATCCAGCTGCCCGTTCCCGGCGGAGAGGCCGGGCTGACGGTTCACGAAAGAACTATCGACGGCGCATACTGGGAAGACCTGACAGGCGCCCGTTTGTCCGCAGGAAGGGAGAGAAGATTCGCGCTGGACGGAGCATGGGATATCGGCATAGGGATATTATCCGAGGCTGTCGCGAGCGAACTGGATACGGGTACCGGCGGGTCCATGTGGGATAAATTCCTCACCCTGGGCGCCGACTACACTCTGCCCGCGGGCCCGGGAGTCCATGTGCTATATGAGCATATGTTCACCGCTTCCGGCACGGAGTTCTCCGGATCCGGCAACACGCGCGAATACTCGGCCCTCATGACGGATTTCAGCGTGACCCTGCTGGATACGGTAAGGGCCATAGGCTACTACGACTGGGACAGTGAAGATGTATACGCGTACCTGGGAATCGAGCGGGCATATGACAACTGGATGGTGAACCTGAGCGGTTTTTCCGGGCCGGGGGACCGCGGGTCCGTTTATGACGGTGACGGCATAATGCTGATGCTGACTTTTAATCACTAGCGGAGGGAGATATAATGCCACTGATAAAAATGGAGAATATAGTAAAGGAATACCCCATGGGTAAGGCGCGTTTTACCGCGCTTAAGGATATAAATCTGTCAGTCGAGAAAGGCGAGTTCTGCGGGCTCATAGGGCCCAGCGGTTCCGGAAAGACGACGCTGCTCAACATCGTGGGGGCGCTGGATGACCCGACCGGCGGAACGGCGGTAGTCCTGGGTTCCGATATAAGCGGCCTGTCGCACAGGCAGGCCGCCGAGATGAGAAGCAGGCATATGGGTTTCATATTCCAGACCTATAATCTCCTCCCGGTTTATACCGTATATGAGAATGTCGAGTTCCCCCTGCTTATCATGAAGATGGCCGATAAAGACAGGAAAAATAAAGTAAACGCCGCGCTCGAGTGGGTAGGCCTTTCCGATAAAAGGAAATCGAGGCCGGGGCAGCTCTCCGGAGGCGAATCCCAGCGGGTCGCGGTGGCCAGGGCGATAGTCAAGAGACCGGAACTCGTGCTCGCCGACGAGCCTACGGCAAACCTGGACGCGGAAAATTCTCACAATATACTGGATATGATGGTAAAATTAAACCGGGAGCTGAAAACGACTTTCGTTTTTGCCACCCATGACGAAAAAGTCATCAGTTATCTGAGGAGAAAAATACATCTTTTCGACGGAAAGATAGTGAAAGACGAACCGGCGCGGGGAAAAGAATGACGCTCATATTCAAGCTCGCCTACAGGAACCTCCTGGGATCCGGTCTCAAGACCTGGCTTAAAGTCGCCGTTCTTTCGCTGGCGTACGTGCTCATCACCTGGCATTACGGTTTTTTCAGCGGCATGTACAGGCAGGCGGCCCGCGCCATGATAGATGACGAGATAGGCGGCGGCCAGTACTGGCACGAAAACTACGATCCGTACGATCCGCTCACGCTGGACGACAGCCACGGCCCGCTGCCCGGAGAGATCAAAAGCCTCGTAGACCGGGGGAAGGCCGTCCCCATACTTATAAGGCCGGCCTCGATATTCCCGCAGGGGAGAATGCAGCAGGTATTGCTTAAAGGCATAGACCCGGCGCAGGATATACTCGGGATACCGGCCGCGAAACTCGGCGCGGACGGGGAAAGCCTGCCGCTGCTTATCGGGAAACGGATGGCCCGGAGCGGCTCGCTGAAAAAAGGCGACTATATAATGCTGCGCTGGAGAGATTCGCGCGGCGCGTTCGACGCGGCGGAGGGCAGGATAACGGAGATAATGGAGACCCAGGTCCCGGCGATAGACAGCGGCCAGCTGTGGGTTCCCATAGACAGGCTGAGAGAGATGACCATGATGGAGGACGAGGCCACCATAGCAGTGGTAAAAAGCGGGTCAGGTCCGCAGCCGGATTACGGCGGCTGGAAGTTCAGGGACACGGATTTCCTTCTTAAAGACATAACGGCCATAGTGAATTCAAAAAAGATAAGCGCCGGGATAATGTATCTTATACTGTTATTCCTGGCAATGATAGCCATATTCGATACCCAGATATTGTCCATATTCCGGCGCCGCAAGGAAATCGGGACGCTTATGGCCCTGGGCCTCACGCGGTTCGACGTCATAGCTCTTTTTACGCTGGAAGGCGCGCTTATCGGGGTGCTGGCGCTCGGCGTATCCGTTATTTTCGGGACCCCCGTATTGTACCTTACGGCTACAAGGGGCATATCTTTCCCGTCCGAGACGATAGATGATTACGGGGTCGCCATACCCTCGAAGCTCTACCCGGCCTATTCCGCCGGATTGATAATCGGCACCGTATTGCTGATAATGGGAGTGACCCTGGTCGTAAGTTACCTTCCGACGCGCAGGATCTCCAAACTTAAGCCTACGGAGGCTTTGAAGGGGAAGATGTCATGATGAGATTCCTTATCAAGGGATTGCTTAGGGACAGGTCCAGGTCCCTCTTCCCGGTGCTGACGGTGAGCGCCGGCGTGTTCCTGACAGTGTTCTTTTATAATTTCATGCAGGGAGTATTCGCGGATTTCGTATCGTCGAACGCGCGGTTCGATACGGGACATGTTAAAGTCATGACGCGCGCGTACGCGGAACTGGCTGACCAGTTTCCCAATGATCTTGCGATACTCGAGTGCGGAAGACTGATCGATGAACTGCGCGGTATGAAGAGTGATATGCTGTGGGTTCCCAGGATCAGGTTCGGGGGGCTGCTGGATGTGCCGGACGAAAAGGGAGAGACCCGTTCGCAGGCGCCGGTCCTGGGCATAGGGGCAAATATCCTGGAAGAAGGATCGCAGGAGAAGAAAATACTCAATCTGGAGGGAGCTCTTGTAGAGGGGACCCTGCCGCGGTCGGCAGACGAGATACTCATAAGCAGGGATTTTGCAGAAAGGCTCGGTGTAAAGACGGGCGATACCGCGACGCTGATAGGTTCTACCATGTACGGAAGCATGGCGATGTACAATTTCAGGATATCGGGGATGCTGCGTTTCGGCATGGTCGCGCTCGACAGGAGCACTATCGTGGCGGACATAGAGGGGGTAAGAGAAGCCCTCGATATGCGCGACGCCGCGGGGGAGATACTCGGATACACGCGCGACATGGTATATTCGGATGAAAAGATGACGGAGCTGGCGGAGGAGTTCGGGAGAAGGTTTTCCGGAAGCGATGACGAGTTTTCGCCGGTAATGCTTCCTCTGGGACGGCAGAGGGGATTGGGGGAATACCTGTCGCTGGTCAAGTCGATGGGAAGCATAATCGTTGCGGTATTCATGGTTGCGATGTCAATAGTGCTGTGGAATTCGGGCCTTTTAAACAGCCTGCGCCGGTACGGCGAGATAGGGGTCCGGCTGGCCATGGGCGAACCGAAAGGGGCCCTTTACCGGAGAACGATAGCTGAGTCCGTCATAATAGGTATCATAGGTTCGGCGGCCGGGACCCTGGCCGGGATCGCTATATCGTTATATCTAAAGTACGTAGGGCTCGATTACAGCGGGGTAATGCAGAACTCGACCGTCCTGATCCCCAACGAGATACGCACGGATGTTAATTTCACGAGTTTTTATATAGGGTTCATACCGGGGCTGATCGCTTCGGTTCTCGGAACGGCATTTTCCGGGATAGGCATATACAGGAGGCAGACGGCGAACCTGTTCAAAGAGCTGGAAGTGTAAGAAGTTGCCAGCTGCTCCGCAGCCCGTGAAGCGCAAAAGAAGTTATAAGTTGTAAGTTATAAGAAGAGATACCAGATGCCAGATACCAGATATGAGATGCTAGACGAAATAACAAATGACAAATAATAAATCACAAACAATTTCTAATATTAAAATGTTAAACAAATCCGGCCGATTATATTGTTTAGAAAATTGTAATTTATTTGTTTTTTGGAGCTTGTTATTTGGTTATTATTACGCGAGATGCGCTTCACGCTTCACATTTCACTATCGGGCAGACAGTCTTAAAGCTTACAGCTTAAAGCTTATAGCTTTCCTGTCTATTATCTGTTCTACGGCATCCGTCTCCGGCCTTTATGCCGGCGCGCTTACCGGAAAAGAAATTTTAAAAAAGGTCGACGATAATTATACGGCGGAAAACAGAAAAACCGTGTCTTCGATGATAGTCAGGGGAAGGAGGGGGACCCGTACCCTCAGGGCGATGTCCTGGATACAGGGCACCGACAGGTCGTTCAGCGAGTACCTCTCTCCTCCCAGGGAGGCGGGCACAAAGATGCTGAAACTGGGCGACGAACTCTGGATATATTCGCCTTCGACCGACAGGATAATAAAAATAGCCGGACACATGCTCAGGAGCTCTGTAATGGGTTCGGACCTTTCCTATGAGGATTACATGGAGGACCCGAAACTGACTGATATCTATGAGGCCGACCTGGTGAAAGAGGAAGAGGCGGGAGGCAGGAACTGTTTTGTTATAGAACTCACGGCGAAAACCGGATCCGCTGCGTATTTCCGGCGCAGGATGTGGATAGATAAAGAACGGTATCTCCCTCTTAAGGAGGAAAGGTACGCGAAAAGCGGGCAGCTTTTAAAGGTTTTCGAGATACTAGAGGTATTTCATACCGGCTCCAGGTGGTATCCGAAGAGAATGATATTCAAAGACGCGTTGAGCAATGGTTCGGGGACGGAGTTTATAATAGAATCTGTGGAATTCAACGCGGATATGCCGGAATACATATTCTCCAAGGCTTCCCTTAAAAAATAGTTATTTATCCGGCTTCGCGAGCATCGCGGCGGCTACTTTACAGGATATCTCCCTGCCGCGCAGCGCTTCCAGGATCTTCAGCGAAAACGAAAGAGCCGTTCCGGGACCCTGGCTCGTTATTATGTTCCCGTCGCATACTACGGGTTCGTCTCTGTATTTCGTGTCTTTCCCGAATTTATCCTGTTCACCCGGGAAGCAGGTGGCCGCTCTGCCTGCCAGGATCCCTGTCCCGGCCAGTACTACCGCGGGAGCCGCGCAGATAGCCGCGATTATTCTCCCCCGCGCGTTCATGGACTTTACAAGGGATGTTACCTTGTCCGAAGAGGCCAGGTTGGCGGCGCCGGGCATGCCGCCTGGCAGTATGCAGGCATCGTAGTCTCCCCCGAGGTCTTCCAGGCTGGTGTCCGCGTTCAGCGACAGGCCGCGCTTGCTGAGAACGGTCGTGCCGCCCAGCCCGGCCAGCGTTACCTCGACCCCGCCCCTCCTGAGCACGTCGGCCGGAGTTACCGCTTCGATCTCTTCGAACCCGCCGGCCAGTATGATAACCGCTTTTTTGACGCCCATGCAGGGCATGTCCCTTACTTAAGTCTTTCTTCCGACAGATGAAGGTGGTCGGTCTCGACTTCCACGAAAGCCTCGAATATCTGTTTTACCCTGAGGTTCAGGGCTTCTTTCGCGGCTTTCCTGTAAAACTCTATCGCCCTCGTTTCGCGGGCGTGTGAGTCCTCGAGATTCTCGGTGTTGCTCGTATGGCAGGCATCGTTTCCCTCGGGTATGCTTTCCAGCTTGAGGATCTTCTTCCATACGCTGGCGTGTTCGGCTTCGACCTTGCCGAGTATCTTGAACAGCAGTTTTCCTTCCGCGTCGTCGGTCTTCCGGGCCGCGCAGAAATAGAAAGCCGCATTGCTCACTTCTACATCCAGGGCGTGCCTTGCGTTCTCGGTGTCCCTTTCGTTCAGGGATACATCGAAGTCTACCTCTGCATCGCGGGCTTCTTTTATATATTTCCTATGTGCGCCGCAAAAAGGGCATTCATCGGGAGCGCTCTCCCCGATGTAGGAGTCTCCGCATATCTCGCATCTGTATAATTTTACCATTTTAAGTGCCTCCTTGTTTTGAAGTTTACTGAATTATATATATTTTGTTATTATATGTAAAACATGTTTTTATATAGATGAACATTATGTTTAAAGGATTCATCCATGAATGAAAAATATCCGATAACAGGTTTCAGCAGGGAAAAAAGGGCTCTTGTCGAACCGGTTGATTTTTACGGCAAGGCGCGGTTTTCGAAATACTGCGTCCTGTGCGCTTTCGATAAGGTGCTGAAGAAACTCGAAGGGTCGGGAAAACTGCGGGTTTCGGACGACAGGTATTTCAGGATAATAAAAAGCCCCGTATACGAGTTCGTGCACGGCGGCAGGCGCATCACGGTTGGTGCGCTACCCGTAGGCGCGCCCCTGGCCGCCATAGTCCTGGAGGGATACATAGCCGGCGGCGCCGCAAGCATAGTGGCCTGCGGTACGGCCGGAGTACTCGACGAGTCTGTTCCTAAAGGCGCGGTTATACTGCCCGATTCCGCGGTGAGGGATGAAGGGACTTCGTATCATTATCTTGAACCGCAGGCCGAGGCCGTGCCTCATCCGGACTCTCTTGCGGCGATAAAACGGGCCTGCGAAAAGAGAAGGACGGGTTATACTGAAGGCAGAGTATGGACCACCGACGCCTTTTTCCGCGAGACTGCCGGGAAGATAAAAGAAAGAAAGCGGCAGGGATGCGTAGCCGTAGATATGGAGGCGTCCGCGCTTTTTGCCGTCGCCGGGTTCAGGGGCGTGAAACTGGGGCAGATTTTATACGGCATGGACAGCGTGGCGGGGGAGGCGTGGAGACCCAGGAAAAAGGAGAAACCGCTCATAAGTCAGGAAGACCTGTTCATGCTGGCGGCGGAGGCCTGTATAGACATATAATGTAATTATCCGGGGCCAGCATCGGCCGCCTTTATCGGGCAATCCCCGCATTTCGGTAAACACACTCTGTAATTCAATATATAGCAACGGGCCCTGCGTATTTACAGCAATATGTGCGCGGGACTTGAAATAATGATGTGTATGTGATATAATTAGATAAGACTAATAAAGTAAGCGTAGGCTAACATTTATGGAGACCAGACAGAAATTAAGTTCGAGTATAGAGGATTATCTGGAGGCGATTTTTCTGCTGAGCAAGGAGAAAAAAGCCGTAAGGGTAAAGGACATCAGCAGGGCCCTGAACGTAAAGATGCCCAGCGTCAACAGGGCTCTTCATGTGCTGAAGGATCTGGATATGATCCTTCATGAAAACTACGGGTATATCGAATTGACCGATAAAGGAACCTCTGTGGGGAGCGATATATACCGGAAACATAAAGTGCTCGTCAAATTCCTTAATAAAATGCTGGGCGTTTCGCAGGCTACGGCCCAAGAAGACGCGTGCAGCATGGAGCATCATATAAGCAGGGAAACTCTTAATAAATTCGTAGAGTTTGTAGACAAGTACGGCGGAAGCCGGAAAAAATAGATGGGCGGGTGAAAAAAATGGAGAAGAGCAAAAAGACAGTATCTGTTGCGGAAATGGGAAAAGGAAGTACCGGCAGGGTGATAAGACTGGACGGGGGGCAGGGTTTTACGGGGAAGATGGACTGCATGGGGATAATACCGGGAGCGGTGATAACCAAGGTAAACCAGCCGTTTTTTAAGGGCCCCGTGGTAGTAAAATGCAGGAATGCCCAGGTGGCTATAGGCAACGGCATGGCTAGAAAGATTATTGTAGAGGTGCTGAAGGATTAAAATATGCCCGGCCGGGTAAACAAGGTACTTCTCATAGGAAACCCCAATGTCGGGAAAAGCGTCGTATTTTCCAGGCTCACCGGCGTCAAGGTAATAGCTTCGAACTATCCCGGTACTACCGTGGAATTCTCGGAAGGCATAATGCACATTGATCACGAGGATGTCAGGATAGCGGACGTGCCGGGCGTATATTCTCTCGGAGCCGAGTCCAGGGCTGAAGAGGTGGCCGTGAAGATGCTGGAGGATTCGATAAAGAGCGGCGAACCGTATGCCGTTGTAAACGTGATAGATGCCACTAACCTGGAGAGAAACCTGAGCCTTACGCTTCAGCTGATAAAGAAACGCATTCCGATGGTAATAGCGCTCAATCTCTGGGACGAGACTCAGCATACCGGTATAGAGATAGACGTAAAATTGCTCGAGTCTCTGCTGGGAGTCCCCTGTGTTCCCACATGCGCTATAACGGGCGAAGGCATAAAGGAGCTTGTAGACAGCATAAATTCCGCTGTCGTGAGCGGCTTCGATTTCGAGAAAAGCGAGAAGTGGAACAGGATAGGAGAGATAATAGGCCGGGTTCAGAAGATAATCCACAGGCATCATACCCTGCTTGACAGGTTCTCCGAGATATCGGTCAGGCCCGTTACCGGGCTTCCGCTTGCCGGTTTGATAGCGCTTGCGGCTTTCTGGCTGATAAGACTTATAGGCGAGACCCTGATAAACAGGCTTTTTGACCCTTTTTTCAACTCCCTGTGGGCTCCGGCTGTAATGCGGATATCCGGGCTGCTCAACGGGCGTGGACTCCTTCATGATATCCTTATAGGAAGGCTGGCCGGAGGTGAAATAGATTTCGGGGAGGCGTTCGGGATACTGACGACAGGGCTCTATGTCCCGCTGGCCGCAGTACTGCCCTATATATTCGCGTTTTATCTGGTACTGTCACTTCTTGAAGATTCGGGGTATCTGCCGCGGCTTGCGGTACTGATGGATAATTCCATGCACAAGGTCGGACTCCACGGATACGGCATTATACCCATGATACTCGGCCTGGGATGCAATGTTCCCGGCGCGCTTTCAACAAGGATAATGGAGACCAAAAGGGAGAGATTCCTCGCAGCCACCATCATGGCGATATCCGTGCCCTGTATGGCGCAGATAGCGATGATATCGGGGCTCATAGGAAAAGAGGGGGCCAGGGGATTCGTTCCGGTGTTCGGAACACTGCTGCTGGTCTGGGTTTTTATGGGGATGATACTGAACCGCACTCTTAAAGGGCATACTCCCGAACTCTTTATCGAGATACCTCCTTACCGAGTTCCTTACTGGAACGCAATTGCAAAGAAAGTATGGATGAGGATAGTCTGGTTCATCAGGGAAGCGGTCCCGTGGGTCCTGGTCGGGGTCTTACTGGTAAACCTTATGTATCTTTCCGGCATGACGGAACTGATGGGCAGGATATTGAGTCCGGTAGTTACGGGAATAATGGGCCTGCCGCCTGAATCCGTCGGTGCGCTTGTGGTGGGATTCCTCAGGAAAGATGTCGCGGTAGGGATGCTGGCGCCGCTAGGCATGACTTTAAAGCAGCTGATCATAGCTTGCGTTGTTCTCACGATGTACTTCCCTTGCGCGGCGACGTTTACCGTGATGCTGCGGGAGTTCGGACTTAAGGACATGATAAAAGCCACGCTTATCATGCTTGCTTCTACCATAATAACAGGCGGCCTGCTGAACCTCATACTATAAGCGGATAAGTGCGGGGATCCCGGATCACTGTCCGGGGGCCGCCCTCGCGGTTTATCCCGGCATGCAGGGTATTAATCGCTGTATACGATTGCCTTATTTATATATTTCTGTTCAACGGATACGTTGATTTTGGACGCGGTGGAAAGGTTAAGGGACAAAATAGTAGTTTCGGGATGCATGATCTCGATGGCCGACGGTTTCGTGCCGCTGAGTATCTTAAGCGCGATCTCGGCAGCCTGGTTTCCCGTCAGCGCGTAATCGCAGTCGAAAGCCGCAAGCGCTCCGGATTTAGTGTAGATCGATGAAAGGCCTATGACCCCGAAGCCCTTATTGATGCCTTCGCTCAGGAGCTGCTGTACGGACTGCATGAAATAGATATTCGGGTCCGGTATCATAAGGAAAAGATCTATTTTCGGAGATATATCGCCGAGCGCTACCGGAAAATCCTTGATATTGACTATCTTTCTGCAGATAACTTCCAGTCCGTACGCTTTTGCACCGGATGAAATCTCGGCGCACGGGTCATCTATCTTGTCTGAGTATATTATCCCTACTTTTTTCCTGGTCGGGAAAATCACGGCGATCTCTTTCAATTTTGTTAATGCCGGGATGTCTATGGTGACCCCCGTTATGTTAGCGGTGCGAACGGCATCCTGGTCGAGTACCATTGAATAAACGACAGGTGTGCTGGCTATGTTGTTCTTGGCGTAATCCAGCGCTGTACTTCCTATGGTGTGAACCAGGTCCGGCATTTCTCTCTGTATGAATGAGGTTATATCATCGGGCTTGTCTTTCGAAAGGTTGAACTCCGAATATCTTACCCCGATTTTACCGGCTATATAGTTCTTAAAGCCTTCGCCTGCCTTATTATAGTGTTCCTTGTCCAGGGAATTTATGATGAGAATATGCCTGGTTTCAGCAGCGGAAAGGCCCGTACTGCAAAATATAACCGCAAGGGATAAAATTATGGATAAGTTCTCTTTAATATTCATTTCCGATTTTCCTTATAATTGTTATTTTACATAAAAGAAATTAAAATTCAATACTATCGGGGTTCCTGTATGCTCTGTAATAGCCGCCCGGCGGCTAAGGGAAACCGGGTTATCTTGACAAAAAGTTAAAAACGATTAATATATGGATATGTAGCATAATAAGTTTTTTAAGTATTATATGGAAAAAAGGATATTACTGTAAAAATAACAGGAGTAAATATGAAGAGAAAGCCCTATACCACGTTCGATATCGCAAAAATGCTTCACGTATATTCAGGCACGGTCGCGAGATGGATCGATGACGGAAAGATCACTGCATACGTCACTCCCGGCGGGCACAGGAGGGTAAACGGCAAAGACCTTAAAAAATTCCTTATGGAATACAATATGCCTATCCCTCCCGAGATAGTTGACAATGAAGAGGAAAAGATCCCGGAACCCGAAAACAGCGCATAAAGTCGAAGTCCGTTCAGTAATACCGATGAAGGACAGGAGCTGCCCCGGGAAGGAGGTTCATCTTGAATAAATGCGTAAAAAGATCAAATGAAATCCTTCTCATAGAAAATAATCCGGGTGACGTGCGCCTGGTGGAGGAGGCATTCCGCGAAAACGGGATACATAATAACATCAGTGCCGTTAAAGACGGAATCGATGCGCTCGATTTCCTCAATAACGAGGGTAGATACTCGGGCAGTCCGAAGCCGGATCTTATTCTCCTCGATCTTAATCTCCCGGATAAAGACGGCAGAAGGCTGCTGAAAGAGATAAAGGAAAATCCCGGGCTCAAGAGGATACCGGTAATTGTTCTGACTACATCGGATTCAGAACAGGACGTGATAAAAAGTTATGATCTGCATGCAAACTGCTATATAACAAAACCGTTTGATATGAACCGGTTCGTCGAAATAATAAAATTGATAGAGGTCTTCTGGTTCGGCGTGGTGAAGCTGCCGCCGGAGTGAGCGGCAGCGCGGGAAGGATATGCTTGGCGGAGATGCATTATGAATGACAAATTCAGTACAGTGCTGCTTATAGAAGATAACGAGGGAGATGTTAAGCTCATCGAGAGCATGATAAAAGAGGAAGATCCTCGCGGGTTCAGGCTGGAGCTGGCAAAAAGCCTCGGCCAGGGTATAGAATATCTGTCATCAAACCGGGCCGATATGATATTGCTCGATCTTTCACTGCCTGACAGCCGCGGCCTTGATACTTTTACCGTACTGCATGCCTCGATCCCGTCCGATATTCCCATAGTAGTCCTCAGCGGGCTTGAGGACAGGGAGCTCGCGATAAAAGCTGTACACGCGGGCGCGCAGGATTATCTTGTAAAAGGCAGCCTGGACGGCGGCCTTCTTATCCGCTCGATAAATTACGCCATCGAAAGGAAAAAAGCCCACGAGGAAAAAGATGTACTCCTGAAAAAGCTCGCCTACAAGGAAAAACTCGCGTCTTTGGGGAAACTTGCCGGCGGAGTTGCGCACGAAATCAATAATCCGCTGGCTTCGATATTGTCTACGGCCGAGCTGCTGCTTGATGAACTGCCGTATGACAGCCCGTACAGGGAGAGCCTGGATATGATAATAAAGGAATCCCAGCGCATAAGGGATACCGTTAAGAGTTTTATCGGCTTCGCGAAAGACCGGACCTTTGATTTCAAGCGCTACAATATCAACGCAGTGGTAGAGAACGCATTGAATATTATCGGGAGAAGAAAGCTGGAAGGGTTCAGGGTGACAAAGAAGCTTACGGAGCCGCTTACGGAGGTGAAAATCAGCAGGTTTCACATCGAAGAGGTGTTTGTCAGTATAATAACCAACGGTCTTCAGAGCATGGCGCCGGGCGGCGAACTTACCATAACAACCGGGGAAGATGAAGAAAACGTTATAATAAAATTCAAGGATACCGGCGAGGGGATCGATAAGGGCAATATGGAGAAGATCTTCGAACCCTATTTCACTACCAGAAATAAAAAAGGCACGGGGCTCGGCCTCACATCCAGCAATGTGATAGTGACGCAGCACGGGGGGATAATTAAGGTCAATAGCGGCGGCAGGGGCAGGGGTTCCGAATTCAGCGTATACCTGCCAAAAAAATAGCAGGATCCGGCGCTGCCGTAAACCGGGAAGATTTTTCAGTTTCATCACATAAAAGCCGTTAAATTCATATCTCTATTGAAAAAAATTAAAAGATTTAATAAAATGTGAAATTTAGGAATAGTCTGTAGGGGGAATTCATCAATTTTGAGGAGATATAATGGCTAATAAACTTTTAAGTACGCATGATATCGCAAAAAATCTGAGCGTGGATATATCTACCGTAACAAACTGGATAGATTCCGGTAAGCTTAAGGCTTTCAAAACACCGGGCGGACACAGGAGAATACTCCAGAAGGATTACGTGGAATTTGTAAGAAAATACAATATGCCTTCTTCCGATGTGACGAAGAACAGGCTCAAAGTGCTCATAGTAGACGACGAGAAGGTGATCCGGAACAATGTCAGGAAGATAATAGGCAAACAGTATCCGGAGGCCGAGATATTCGAGGCAACAGACGGATTCAATGTGGGCGCTATACTGGGTTCGGAGGATATCAGCCTGGTTTTGCTGGATCTCAAGATGCCCGGGATGGACGGATATGAAGTCATGAAGCAGATAAGG
This sequence comes from Elusimicrobiota bacterium, assembly GCA_016934855.1. Classification (GTDB taxonomy): domain Bacteria; phylum CG03; class SLGR01; order SLGR01; family JAFGSA01; genus JAFGSA01. The sequence goes on along the minus strand of JAFGSA010000035.1, from coordinate 8,117 downwards.
GAAGATCCCAAACTGGGTTATCCTAAGATAGTCGTGATAACCGGATATCCGCATGAAGGGCTTGAAGAAAAGGTAAAAGAGCTTGGCGCCCAGGAATTACTGATAAAACCTTTCGAGATAAAAGAACTGCTGGATATCCTTGAAGATATAGTGAGAACCTGAAAAAGCGGTAAAACCGCACAGCATAACAAAATCTCCAGCCACCGGTAACCGCAAATTCGCAGCCGGCCGATAAAAGACCGGCCTTCCTGATCATAAACTGCGGATAGATCGCGTTTTCATAAAAAAGACAAGGGTTCCCTGCAATATATCAACTCCGCTATCATCTGTCCTGCATCCTGCACCGATCCCTGATCCCTGTTTTTCCTTTATAACTGCAACCCGGCACTTCCTGCCTCATCGAGACAGGGACTGCCGACGATAATGCCCCTTTTCGGGTTGACAGGAAAGGCGGGCTGTATTATAATAATCTTAGTATACCTATTATACGGATTATTACATATATTCTGTATTTTAGTCATATTATGAAAATATTATCAAGGATTATTACATGGTGCCTGTTTTGCGGTGCGGTTTTCTGCCGGCCTGCCATGGATCCCGCAGATAGGTCTTTCGCCGGGTATGATATCCCGGTCGAAGGCATGAAGCCGGGCAATGCAGCAGCCCGTCTGACCGGCGTAATGGATCAGAAAGCAGACTCTATAAAAAAAATAGGCACTATAAAAGCGGTCGTAGGCAGCCTGAAAGCCGAATCAGGCGACCGGTATATAAGGCTTGCAAAAGTAAACGATGATATTTTCAGCAGGGAGAGGCTTATAACCGATTACAGGTCGGCGGCCGGTATCCGGACAGAAAAAGGCGATATCGTAAAGATAAACGCAGATACCGAAGTCAATATCAGGAAAGAAGATCAGTTCTATCTTCATAAAGGGGAACTGTTTTACAGCATTGAGAAGAATAATATGTTCTTTATCAATACATATGCGTGCTCGTGTACTGCCCTGGGGGCGGAAATGAATATAAAGGTCGCAGAAGCCGGCAAAGTCCGCATATATGTGTACGAGGGAGAGGTGCGGGTTGAGCATAGTTTCGGGAAAAACATGCTCGGCAGGGATATGAGCATCGAAGTATCCCCGGACGCCGTAGTTGTCGAGAAGAACATATCTGAGGAGCACGGGAAACCCGGCTGGCTTAAAAGGGTAGATTTCTGACCGGAAAGGCAAGGCGATGATAAAAATGTGTAAAGTAAAGATAATGCTTATCGACCGTGACCATAAGATGAGAGAAGTGCTGAGAAAATTCCTGGCATTCAAGGGATATAGCCTTGTAATGTGCGAATTACATAATAATGACCCGGAAGGAACCGGGACCGTATGCCCGGATGTAGTGCTCCTCGAGGGCGTATCATGCGAGAATAGCGCGAACGACATCTGCACCAGGATAAGCGAGAAATTTCACTCGGACAAGATAATACTGGTCACTTCCGGAAAAGATGCGGAAATAAAGGGATCGGATGCGGGGGAAAAAAAGCGCAGTTTTATCCGGAAACCGCTGGATTTTGACTGCCTGGAGGCAATGGTGAGCATAGTGTCCGCATGCTGAAGGCGATTCTTTAGAAAGAGGAACAGGTATTGAAGAAAATCCTTATAGCCGAGGAAAACAGAAGAATTGGCGCCGTGATAAGCAGGTTCCTGTCCAGGAGAGGATATGATCACAGCACAGCATCAGATGCTGACGAAGCGCTTTTCATCGCCAGGACCGAAAGGCCGGACCTCATACTGATAGACGGCATGACGCGGACGGCGGACGGCCGTAAGATCGGCAGCATACTTCGTGAAAATACGGAAACGAGTATTATCCCTGTGGTAACGCTTCCGGCGGATCAGCGCGTCGGAGAGGCCGGCGCGGGGAGCGGCGCAGACCCCGGCTGCTGTATTAGCAGGCGCTTTGACCTGTGGGAACTCAAGGAAAAAATCGACGGGGCGCTGCACGGCGGACGAATCGCAGAGGTGAACCCGCTTACAAGACTCCCGGGCGGCATAAGCATAGAAGAAGAAGCAAGAAAAAGAATTGATTCCGGCGTGAAGTTCGCGTTCTCGTATCTTGATATAGACAACATGAGGTCGTACAACGACAGGTACGGGTATGACCGCGGGGACAGGGTGATAGAAAGGACATCCAGGATAATAAAGGAAGCCGTGCTCGCCGCCGGAGGAAAAAACGATTTTATAGGTCATATGGGAGGGGATGATTTTGTTTTTATCACGTCTCCTGGGATGGCCGAACCGGTCTGCCGCGCGATTACAAGAAAGTTTGACAGAACGGTGAGCAGGTATTACTCTGAAAAAGACCGCCGGACAGGGTACCTTAAGGTAAAAGACAGAAGGGGTAACTGCCGCGATATCCCGACGATGAGAGTCTCGATAGCCATCGTCACGAACCTCCAGAGGACAATCGGCCACTACGCAAAGATCGTGGAAATAGCAGCAGAGATAAAAAAATACCTGAAGGGCATGTACGGAAGAAAGAACAGCGTATTCATGAGAGACCGCAGGGTAGATTTTCAGTGACAGGGCGCCTCCCGGACGCCTGACTCGGTTTACTGTCTTTTCCCGGCACTGCCGGGGGCCGGCTTTCAAGGCCCGGCGCTTGAAATATCCATCATCGTGTGTTATTTATTCATTTCACTGTAAATTTCCGTAAAAAAGAATATATAATTAATGGCAGGGATTATTAAAACAAGATATGTCAAATATCTTAAGGAACGAATTCCATGATAAACCTTCTTATCGTAGATGATGACAAGAGCCTGTGCGCTCCAATAAAAAAGTTCTTCGAGGAAAAAAAGTATAACGTATCCGTCGAGCATAACGGGGAGAACGCTCTCAAGACCTTCAAGGCGATAAGGCCCCACCTGGTGTTTCTGGATGTGGACCTCCCGGATATATCAGGAATGGATCTTCTGAAGATAATAAAGGAGATAGATGATACCACGAAAGTCATAATGATAACCGGATACGACAGCAAGGAACACATGGAACAGGCCAGAAACTACGGGGTCAGCGAGTATCTGGTAAAACCGTTCACCCTGGAATACCTCCAGGAGGAGGGAATAATAAAAGTACAGATGCAGCTTTTCGAAGAACTCAGGCAGAAACACGAGAAGGAGCATAAGATCAGGAATATTTTCCAGAGGTATGTTCCCGAGGACGTCGTAAATACCGTTCTTGAAAATTCAGAGAGCATGTTCGAAGGCAAAAAAGCAAAGGTCACTGTGCTGATATGCGATATTATCAATTCCACGTCTTTTACCAGAAGACTTTCCCCCGAGGAAGTCGTGCGCCTTCTCAATAGTTATTTCAGGGAGATGGCCAAGCCGATATATATGAACGGCGGCGTCATAGACAAATATATGGGGGACGCGATAATGGGGGTGTTCGGCGCGCCGGTGGCCAAGAACGATGATGCCAAAAACGCGGTCCTGGCGGCCTGGGATATGATAGCCCGCCTCGGCAGGTTCAACGCGGATAATGCGGATAAGTACGGGAATATCAGCATAGGCATAGGGATAAACACGGGTGAGGTCATAGCGGGTAATATAGGTTTCGAAAAGAAGATGGAATATACGGTTATAGGGGATACGGTGCATAAAGTTTCGGAGATAGAAGTATTGAGTAAGAACCACCCGAACCAGATACTCATCGGCGGTTCCACATACGACGAAGTTAAAAACATCGTAAAGACGGAAGATCTCGGGCACATGCTGCCGGGAAGGGAAAAGGAATCCGTATTCAAGGTAACCGGTCTTAATGCCGGACTGTGACAGGAAAGCCGGAGCCGGCATATCTTTCTATCCGTTTTCCGGATCATGTCCCGCTGAGACGCGGATGAAGAAAAATATCAGGATAACAATGTATCTCCTGGCGGCGGCTGCGGTTTTTGGTGCGCTTTTCTTACTGTCGCTTATGGCCGGCGCCGTCGGGATCGGGAGGATATCGGGTACGGCAGCCGCCATCCTTTTCGCGGTTTTTACCGTGTTCCAGTACTTTGTACTGATAACGCACGTCAGGCGATTTTACCTGGGGCCCTGCGGTAATTTCTGGAAGATCGCGCTTGTACTCGAGCCCATAGGCGTGCTCAGGCTGTATTATGCCGTTAAACATATACGGACTTTTATGGAGGGATCGCACCGTTACGCGTATACGCGCGAGGCTGGCAGGGTTAAACTGAAGGATCTCAAGCTTATCGTTTTTGAGAGGACTCCGGGCTCGGAAAAAGGATATTCTTCGCGGATCTGCGAAATAACGGAAAGCCCGGTATACGGGTATCTGAAGACGGGAGACCGGAAGGTGTTCGAGGATTATCATAAAAGCGGGGTGAAGAAGGGGCATAAATTAAAACACCCCGATCCATATCCGCTCGAAAAATTCGATACATTCTATGAAAAGATAAGGACAGGCGGATACAGGAGCGGCGAACCGTATATCAGGGTGAGGCGCGGCGTAATATCGGACGGCGTTCACCGGGCATGCATTCTGCACCATCTGTTCGGCCCCGAATATGAAGTCGAAGCCGTTTTCCGCCTGGATAGTGTGGCGTCAAAGAAGGATAAGAAGTAAAATATATCAATAATAAACACAATGCACAGGAAAGGGGCAAAATGAACAGCGACGTGAAACCGGAAAATAATAATATGGAGAAAGAGCTTGAAACGCTCGAGCATGAGCTGGATATCCTGATACCGAAGCTGCTGGACGTAAAAACCGAATTTTTCGAGATCGGCAGGGTAATAGACCGGCTTCTCGAGATAATACCTTCGATGAAGAAGAAGAAGGCTATACTCAAGTTCGAACGCGCGGTGAATAAATACAGGAACGCGCTTTTCGCGCAGGGGATAAACCAGGCTCTCTTCGATCATATAATAAGCAAAAGGCGGGCAGAGCTTGAGGAGAAGCGCTATGAGCTGGACCTGAGGACCATAATAAAGATAGAGAAGCGGATCGGTATTTTTTCCCACGAACCCATGGCTAAATCGAATATATTCGATAAATTCAGGATCGTATTGCCGGGGAAAAAGGATTTAGACGAGATAGAGGTAATAATAAGGAAAGTAAAACTTAAACTTGAACTGGAGAAGAAAAAGGAACTGAAGAAGGACGACCTCGTGAGGTATTTCGCCTATGAGGCCGGGTTCGAAGACATACCGGTGGTCATAGAACTTCTTTCGAACAAGACACTTTCGGACGCTATAAAGAAAAACGTAGTGACGGAGGGGAGGCTGACAAAGGAACTCGGCAGGATAAAAGGAGATTTCAGCGAGCTGAACAGGCGGATAATGAACACCGTGAACAAGGAAGTTTCCAGGATGAACGAGATGCTCGGACAGGAAGTCCCGATGGCCGCGAGGGTGTTCTCCAATTATATAGTCAATCCGCTGGCCGCGTCTTCGGGTGTCATAGGATTTACTGCCGTCCTGTTATTCACGGCGGGGAAGTACCTGGCCGGGCCGCTTAAAGGCATAATGCCCGGGCTTGCCGATATAATGGAAGCAACCGGACTGCCGATGATCTGTTCCATGCTAAAGCCGCAGCTGGTCTATATACTGGGGTTCGGATTTATTTTCGTCAGCGGATTCACGAAGATGCTGGATGAAAAGGTCAAAAAAAGCGTGATGGGTAAAAAAGAAAACGCCGAGTGACCTTTCTTTCCGCGTTTACTTCTTTTCGAAGATATGCACCCTTTTGCCGTCGCTGAACCTGATACGCATCCCGTGCCCTGCTGACATATATTCAAGAGTGGAACCCGAATAAAAGCTTATATGGGTTATATCCCTTCTGTACCACCAGTTCTCGAATTCGCCGATATCGGCGGGATAGGTAAGAGTGGTCGCCGCCAGTATGCCTGTACTGTTCAGCAGGCCGCTTAAAAGTCCGAATACGTCCATCGGGTGTTCCAGGTGCTCCATGACTTCCAGCGCGGTTATAAGGTCATATTTTCTGCCTGAATACACCTTCTCCGGGAAGAAGAGCCTGTCGTATACATCGGTCGTTATTCCCATACCGTATAAGAGTTTGCTCAGCACGGGATCGGGTCCGCATCCGAAGTCGAGAGCCGTTTTTATACCGCCCCTGAGCGGGGCTACATACGTATTCAGGAAGCCCCGCAGCATATCAACATAGCCCTTATCGCTTATGGTGTTGTCGTGAAGGAGGATCCTCTCTCTCTCCCGGTCCCTGCTTACGATATGCCGCAAGTCCAGGGATATGAAACCGCAGTTTGCACAATGACGGTATGTCTTCATATCTTTGGTTGTTATGAGTCTTCCGGCTCTGCCGGAACATATTTTGCATGGTATGTTATCCGTAATCATTGACAAGACTATTTATATAAGATAATATTATAAAAAAATCAGGAGGTATTCAAAATGGCAGAAGGAAGATGCATGAAGTGCAAAAAGAGCGTTGAGATAAAGAACGGAAAAGAAGTCGTGATGAAAAACGGCATGAAGGCCATTAAAGGCGAATGCCCGGGCTGCGGCACAAAAGTATTCAGAATACTGGGAAAAGCCAAATAATATACCCTTAGTTTCCTGAAAATAACAAACTAGAGTTTTATCTCTTTTCTTAACATATCCAGTTCTCTTACCGGAGAATCGAACTTTATCCTAACGTGCTGCCTGGGATGGGGGGCCGATTGTATAGGCGCTCCCCCTTCGTCCCACATGCCAGCCAGTCTCTGTGTCACGGGGGTTTTCCCCGGCCCGATTATCTCTATATCGTCTCCCAGGCATATCTTGTTATGCTGCTGGACAGTGCCTGTCCCCGTTTCCGGGTCGTAGCCGGTCACCAGTCCCAGATAGTCATATCTTTTTATGTATGCCGAGGTTCCGTAATTCTGCGATTCCGATGAAGGTTTTGATATAAGGAACCCGTCCGTATAATTCCTGTGGCTTACTTTTTCCAGCTCTTCGAGCCATTCCTCGCGGAATACATATCCTTCGGGGTCTTCCATGTAGCTGTCAATGGCTTTCCTGTAGGTAGAAGTGGTTACGGCTATGTAATACCCGCTTTTCATCCTCCCTTCTATCTTAAAACTTGTTACGCCGCTTTGGATAAGCCCGGGTATGTGCCTGATAAGGCAGAGGTCCCTGGAGTTCATTATATAGGTACTTTTCCCGTCTTCGAAGACCGGGAAGCCGGCTCCCGGCCGCTGCTCTTCTACCAGGCTGTATTTCCATCTGCACGGATGGGCGCATTCTCCCCGGTTCGAGTCCCTGCCTGTGAGATAGCTGCTCAGAAGGCATCTGCCCGAATAGGATATGCACATAGCGCCGTGTACGAACACCTCGGTTTCAAGGGCGCCGGGAACGGCTGCGGCAATAGACCTTATCTCTTCCAGGGACAGCTCCCTGGCAAGGGTTATTCTTGAAATACCGTTCCTGTGCCAGAAAAGAGCGCTTTTAAAGTTAGTATTATTGGCCTGGGTGCTGAGAGTCAGGGGTATATCGGGCGCGGTTTCCCTTATTATGGATATGATCCCGGGGTCTGCGGCTATTATGCCGTCGACGCCTATTTTATGCAGGAATTCTATATATTCGGCCAGCCTGTCAAGGTCTTCATTATGGGCCAGTATATTTACTGCTATGTAGAGTTTTTTCCCGGCGGAATGGGTATAATCCGCGCCCCTGGCCAGGTCTTCACTGGAAAAGTTTTCCGCTCCCGCCCTCAGGCCGTAGTTTTTCCCGGCCGCGTAGACCGCATCCGCCCCGTATTCAAATGCGATTCTCAGTTTTTCGAGATTCCCGGCCGGCGAAAGGAGCTGGGGTTTTCTCATCAAGTATCTGCGGGAAATATCAGCTTTCGGTGTTGGACGGTTCTCCTGAAAGGGCTTCGATGACTTCGTCTTTCTTTTCTACGAGGAGCCTGAAATCCTGTTCTGTCAGTCCCACGATTTTCCCCGCTCTCTGTTCTCCCTGTTCGTTTGTCCAGAAACTTCTTTTTTCAAGTTTAGGCACCCCGTTATTCCAGCTGACTACTCTTATTATGATCGGGTCGCCTTTCTTCGTCTCTTCTCTTGATACTTCAAGGATAACATTTTCTTTGATCTCTCTCGGCATG
>JAFGSA010000034.1 GCA_016934855.1 Elusimicrobiota bacterium | reverse complement strand
TCATTTCCAGGGGGTCCGATGAGATCATCGGGGACAAAGAGCTGAAGGAGAAGCTTGCTTCCGGGCGGCCGCTCACGGTCAAGTTCGGCGCGGACCCGACCGCACCCGACCTTCACCTGGGCCACACGGTTGTCATGGAAAAACTCAGGGTATTCCAGGAGCTGGGGCATAAAGTCGTCTTCATTATAGGCGATTTTACCGCGATGATAGGCGACCCTTCCGGCAGGACAGCCGAACGGCCCGTACTCACAAAAGAAGAGATAGAAGAGAGTATCATGGGGTATAAGAAGCAGATATTTAAAATCCTCCTGAAAAACAACCTGGAACTCGTGAGGAACTCGGCATGGCTGAAGAAACTCGGCGCAGAGGGGCTTATCTCCCTCACGAAACATTCCACGGTAGCCAGGATGCTCGAGAGGAACGACTTCGAGGCGAGGTATAAATCCGGCAGCCCCATAACGATAACCGAGTTCATATATCCGCTCCTTCAGGGATACGATTCCGTGGAGGTCAAAGCCGACATAGAGATAGGCGGCACGGACCAGAAGTTCAACCTGCTGATGGGCAGGGAGCTCCAGAAGGATATGGGGCAGGACCAGCAGGCGATACTGACGATGCCGCTGCTGGAAGGCACCGACGGGGTGAAAAAGATGTCCAAGAGCTACGGGAACCATATAGGGATTAATGAACCTCCTACTCCAATGTTCGGAAAAATAATGTCTTTGTCCGATGAGTTAATGTATAGATATTACGAATTGCTTACTGTGAGCGATATAGCGAAAGTTAAAGAAAAGCATCCTATGGAAGCTAAAAGAAATTTGGCAAAAATCATAGTAGGAAAATATTATGGGAAGACTCAGGCTGAAGCGGAAGACAATAACTTTAAAAATGTTTTTTCAAAAGGCGAAATACCTGTTGCAAACTATGAATATACACCAGAAAAAAAAGACGAGAAATTAATTAATATTATTTATGATTTTTATTCAGACCAAAGATTCGATATGGATTGTTCAAAATCGAAATTAAAAAAATTATTCGCGGAAGGCGCTATTAAATTTGACGGCAACAAAATAACCGACATAAATCATGTGATAAAAGCTACCGAAGAAGGTGTTGTCCAGGTCGGCAAGCGCTATCCCCCGTTCAGGATAGTCAGATGAAGACCGGAAAACCTGCTGCCGGCAAAGCGGACAAGCTGCCTAAAATACTTATAGGCTCCGGCCTGGCTCTTCTTGTCATAGGTTTTATCGTGCTGTCCAAGGCCAACCGCATGGCCGACAACTGGGCCGGATTCGCGGCTCCTTTCTTACTGCTTGCCGGATGGATAGTCATAGCTGCAGGGCTCTGGAAACAGGAAAAATGAAGAAAAAGAAGATCCTCTGGGCTCCGTGGAGGGTGTCGTATATCACCGATCCCGACGGCAAAGGCTGTATATTCTGCAGCAAGGCGAAAAGCAGAAAAGACAGGGAAAACTATATACTCCACCGGGGGAAAAAGGCATATGCCCTGCTCAATATATATCCGTATAACAACGGACATGTAATGGTCGCCCCGTACGAGCATACAGGGGACCTTGCCGAGCTTGAAAGCGGGGCTTTCCGCGAGATGCACGAGATAGTCAGGGAGTTAGTAAAGAGGCTCAAGAAGGAGATGAAACCTCACGGATTCAATGTAGGTATGAATATCGGCCGGACCGCCGGAGCCGGCTTTTACGAACATCTTCACATGCATATAGTTCCCAGGTGGAACGGAGACACTAATTTTATGCCTGTCATAGGCGGGCAGGACGTCATATCAGAAGCGCTGGAGTCCGTGTACGAGAAGCTGAAGGACCGGTAGAAAATAGCGGGTTTTCTGCGCGCGCAGGCACGGTAAGGGGGAAATAATGCGCCTTAGCGAGTATAGTTTCGGAAAAATATTGATAGACGGGATCCTGTATACAAGCGACGTGCTTATAGTAGACGGCAAAGCGGCGGAATGGTGGAGGAAGGAAGGGCACCTTCTTCAGGAGGAGGATCTTGAAGAGGTATGGAAAAGTATTCCCGATGTGCTCGTCGTGGGCTGCGGCGCTTCGGGGATAATGAGGATAGACGATTCCGTGAGCCTGCGGTGCGCGCAGGAGGGAGTGGAGCTCATCAGAGCAGATACCGACGAGGCAGTCGACATATTCAACAGGCTCAGCGGGAAGAGGAAGACAGCGTGCGGCCTGCATCTCACATGTTGACCGTGCCGCTATTATATTGTATATTTAAACATCAAATATTTATAAACTGAAAAGGAGAACATCATGACAGTCAGCTACAAGGAAATAGGTCTGGTAAATACAAGGGATATGTACGCTAAGGCGGTAAAAGGCGGATACGCCATACCGGGTTATAATTTCAACAACATGGAGCAGCTGCAGGCTATCATAATGGCATGCGTCGAGACCAGGTCTCCCGTTATACTCCAGGTATCTTCGGGCGCGAGGAAATACGCGAACCAGACGCTCCTGAGGTACATGGCCGAAGGAGCGGTCGAGTACGCGAAGGAGCTGGGGTGCTGCATACCGATATCCCTTCACCTGGATCACGGGGACACTTTCGAATTGTGCAAGAGCTGCATAGACCTGGGATTCTCTTCGGTAATGATAGACGGGTCTTCGCATCCTTACGACAAGAACGTAGAGCTTACGAAGAAAGTCGTCGAATACGCGCATAAATTCGACGTATCGGTGGAGGGGGAACTGGGGGTCCTGGCAGGCATAGAGGATGAGGTGTCGGCTGAAAAATCCACGTATACCAGGCCGGAAGAGGTCATAGATTTCGTAAAGAAGACCACCGTGGACTCGCTCGCCATATCCATAGGGACTTCGCACGGGGCAAATAAGTTCAAGCCGGAACAATGCACGAGAAACAAGGACGGCGTACTGGTCCCGCCGCCGCTCAGGTTCGATATCCTCGAGGAAGTAGAGAAGAAGCTCCCGGGATTCCCTATAGTGCTCCACGGGTCGTCTTCGGTGCCGATGGATATTGTAAATACGATAAACAAATACGGCGGAAAGCTGAAAGACGCCGTGGGTATCCCTGAGGACCAGCTCCGTAGGGCCGCTGCGTCCGCCGTCTGCAAGATAAACATCGATTCGGACGGGAGGCTTGCCATGACCGCTGCCGTGAGAAAAGTCTTTGCCGAGACTCCCGACGCGTTCGATCCGAGGAAATATCTCGGCCCGGCAAGAGAAGCGCTCAAGGAACTCTATAAGCACAAGATAATCAACGTATTAGGTTCAAACGATAAAGCATAAGTCGCAAAAAATTTCAGTAACGGCTGCATTGTCGCAGCGGCAGTATGGATAAAAACACCGCTTTGATATCCATATACAGACTTCTTGACTCGGAAAAACCCGTACCCGAATTCCTGAAAAATATCATCGAATCCCTGGAGAACAGTTATCCCGGCACCGCGTGGAATATAGGTGTTATTTCCGAATCCACGGAGAAGATAAAATATGTCAGGACCGGCGCGCCTTTTACTAATGTCTTGAGCGAAGCCGGAGAGGCATATTCAAAAGGGAAGCAGATCATATCGAAAACAGTACTTCCTGCCGGGCCCGGATGGATGTTCAGCGCCCCGCTTGTCTACGAACGTCAGAAACTGGGAGTTATTGCCTGTATAGCGGAACAGGAGAAAGAAGGACTGGACAGTATAGGAGAGGACGTGGGTTTCGTCCTTCAGCAGTACAGGCTCAAGCTCAAGCTTCTGAATAATTCCCTGATGATGAATTCGATAATAATGTCTTCCCAGGGTACCGCGGCTTCTAAGGATATAGAACCGCTGGTGAGAATGCTCGCGCCGCAGCTGAAAAAATACCTGTCGGCGGACGGCATAAGGATATATATGTGGGACAGGGAGATCCCGTACTATTTCGACTCCGAAGGCAGCAGGCACGACTACTATATCGAAAACGAGAACAGCATCGTGGGATCGGTAAGACTGAAGAACAGGCCGCTCATGCTTAAAGATGCCTTCAGGGATCCGGATTACAATCCCGGCATGGACAGCGCAGGGAAGATGAAGGAGACCAAAAACCTCATAGCGGTCCCTATAAAGGTCTCCGATCAGGTAAAAGGGGTGCTCCTTGTGGTAAGTAACGACGACAGCAGGGTCTTCGTCGGCAGCGAGCTCGTGTGGGTCAAGAGCGTATGCGGCGAGATCGAGGCCGCCATGGAGCGGCTGAAGCTTTACGAGGATATCCAGAAACTTTTCCTTTCTTCGATAGAAGCCATGGCGGCGGCCATAGACGGCAAGGACCCTTACACACACGGGCATTCGCGCCGCGTTACCATGTTCAGCGTCTTTATCGGGAAGGAACTGGGCCTGGATGACAAGAAGATAGAGGAAATAAGGCTGTCGGCGCTCCTTCACGATATAGGGAAGATCGCCATACCGGAATCCATCCTTCTCAAGGTAGAGGAGCTCACCGACGAAGAGTGGGCCAAGCTGAAGCAGCATCCCGAGCTGGGAGAGAAAATACTGAAACCCGTCGAAGAGTTCAGGCCGCTTCTTCCGGGTATACGCCACCATCACGAAAGATACGACGGGAGAGGATACCCGGACGGGCTGAAAGGCAAAAAAATACCCCTGATCGCAAGGATAATAACGGTAGCCGATGCGTTTGACGCGATGACCTCGAAAAGACTGTACAGGGACGCTCTTACCGAAGACCAGGGTATAGAGGAGATACAGAACTGCAAGTCCACCCAGTTCGATCCCGAAATAGCGGACGCTTTTATAGGAATATATAAAAAGCATTTCATATAACCGCCTCTGATGATGGATATGAAGATACTTATTTGCGACGATGAATACGCGGCGAGATTGGTGATAAAGTCCTGTCTTGCCGCGCTGCCGGCAAAGATATTCGAGGCTTCCGGCGGCGAAGAAGCTTTGGAGATAGTAGAAAAAGAACATCCTGATATCATGATAATCGATTATTCCATGGCGGGCATGACTGGACTCGATATTGTAAGGAAGGTGCAGGGAAAGCTGCCGGTCATCGTACTCACCTCGGAAGGCTTTCCGGAAAAGACCGAGAGAGAGCTGCGGAAATTATCATCCGGATACATGCTTAAGCCCGTTAGGGAAGACGAACTTATTAAAATGATACAGAAAATCTCCGGGAGGAAATCCGAAAGATGAGCATCAATAAACTGAAGATACTGGTCGTCGATGACGAGATGCATGCGAGACTCATTATAAAAGCGTACCTGGCGCCTTATGACGTGCAGACCTTTGAAGCGAAAAACGGGCGCATAGCGCTGGATATGCTTAAAAACGAGCGTTATGACCTTGTAATACTCGACTACTCGATGCCGCTAATGGGCGGCGGCGATGTCCTGAAAAGGATGCAGATGGAAGAAAATACTAAAAATATCCCCGTCATAATATATACGGCCGGCGGCTTTGACGACGATATGGAAGAGTGGCTCAAGACATCCGCAACCGCCTTCATAGAAAAGATAAACCTGGGAGACGATCTCATACCTACCATCAGGGATATACTGGGAGAACTCCCGATCAAAGAAACTTGAAGATAAAACTTCTCTACAAATTCATAATTGTACTAGTAGGTATTTCCGTCATCCCCCTTATCGTGGTGGGGATAAAGATGATAAGCATCAACAGGGAGGCGCTGCGGGAAAATATACTCAATAATCATATCACGAACGCCAGATATCTCGCGGAAGACATAGATAATTTTATAGGGGCGCTGCGGGAGAAGCTCCTTTTTCTGATATCCTCTCAGTCCATACAGGCGCTCGATTTCAGAGGCAAACAGACGATAATACAGTCTCTACTGTCATCGACAGAGTACTTTGTGGCCGTGTCCATGGTCAATTCTTCCGGCGAGGAGTTCGTCAAGGCGTATAATGCGGAATACGCGGATGAGTCCGAGATAAGGAACCTGTCCGGGACCGGGCTTTTCGAGAAGGCCCGTTCCCAGCCGGCTATAAGCGAAGTTTACGGCAAAAACGGAGAGGCCAGGCTGGATGTGATATATCCTGTCTCGGCAAAGGAATATATTTTTATAACCGTAACTCTCAAAAAACTGTGGGATAAGATCAGAAATGCGGATATCGGCGAGATGGGCGCCGTTTTTCTCGTAGACGGCAGGGGTAAGATACTCGCTCATCCCGATAAGGATATGGAAGGCAAGACCCCGGGTATCCCCACGATAGAGGCGGTGCTTACCAGGGCCAGCATGGGCAGCATGGAGTATGTCTATGGCGGCAGAAAGATGGTGGGGTCCTATGCGCCGGTGGAGAGCATGGGGTGGGGTATAGTAACGGAACAGCCGTACGAACACGCATACGTGTCGGTGATAAGGATGAAGAAAGACGCGTACAGGTGGATAGCTATACTCATGGTCATAGCCCTTATGGCGGCATATGCTCTTGCCAGGGGACTGTCCGGCCCGATACTTAAGCTTATAAGAGGGGCCTCGGCGGTAGCCGGCGGTGATTTTGAGCACTCAGTGAACATAAACACCAAGGACGAGCTTCAGATGCTCTCGGCTACTTTCAACGACATGGTCGCGTCACTGAGGAAGTACAATGAAATGCAGATAGACAAGATAATAGCAGAGAGGACAAAGACCGAGGCCATAGTCTATTCCATAGAAGACGGCATAGTCATGACCGATTACGAGGGACGCATAATGCTGGTCAACAGCCGCGCCAAGGAACTGCTCGAGATGAAAACCGAGCCCAGGGAATCCGAACATATATCCGGGTACATAAGTAACGAAAGACTCAGGGAGATGTTCTCCGGTGACAAAGAGGCGGAGGTGGACCTTACGAAAGGGGAGCAGAAGAAGATAATAAAACTGTACCCGGAGCAGGTAAATACGAAATCCGGCAAGAATTTAGGGAGGATGACCGTAATAAGGGACATAACACTGGAAAAAGAGATAGAAGAGGTCAAGGAAAGTTTTCTCCACTCTATAACTCACGACCTGAAAAATCCTCTGTCCGCGATCATGGGGCTGACCGACCTTCTGAAAAAGGGCAGAAAAGATGTAATAACTGAAACCGAGGAAAAGTATTTCAAAGTCATCAAGGACGAAGCCCTGAGGCTTATGGGGATGCTCAATGATATACTTAACCTGGCCAGGCTGGAGAGCGGTAACCTGGTGCTGGATAAGAAAGAATTCGATATCTCGTCCATGATAGACGAGGTCAGGGATACTTTCTGGGCAAGCGCTAATGCGGACGGGATAGACCTCGTGACACCCGGCTCGGGCGTGCCGGTGAAAATAACGGCAGACGAAGGATTGATAAAGAGAGTTATAATCAATCTCGTGGGAAACGCGCTCAAGCATACTCACCGGGGCGGCAGGATCACCATGGCTGCCCGCGAGCATGAAGGCGAGCTGGAGGCGGAAGTCACCGATACGGGAGTCGGCATACCCGAAGGCATGACGAAAAAGATTTTTGACAAGTTCCAGCAGGTCGGGGGGCAGTCCAAAGGCGGTACCGGAATAGGACTGAATATAGCAAAAGAAGTCGTGGAGGCGCACGGCGGCCGCATATGGGTCATCTCCGAACTGGGAAAAGGCTCTTCGTTCAGGTTCAGGATCCCCTGTAAATAGATACAGCGGTTTTATCACCCGCCCGGGAATATACCGCCGGGTTTCACGCGGGTTTTGAGGGTTGAAACTTTGGCGGATATTAAGCTAAAATAAGTTCAGAAACAGAGAACATCCTGAAAAATGTCCAGATTTCTTTTAAAACTAAAAGACATAGTATTCTGCAATCAGCTTGTCACCATAAGGTGGTTGATCGCGGTCGTACTGGCATTCTATTCCTATTACGGATCAGGCCTGCCGGGCATTGATATAAAGGTCGTCCTCGTGCTGGCCGTCATGGTTATCTCCAACGCGGCTCTGTACCTGCTCGGAGGATACGAGGACAGGCAGGTGTCTATACTCAAGTACGTGTTTATCCTTGATATACTGTGCATATCGCTACTGGTATACATAAAAGGCGAGCCGGTGGACCTGTTTCTTCTGTACGTGATGGTCATCGTGAATTCCGTGATATTTTACAGGCTGAAGAACGTATTTCTCGTCCTGCTGACGGTCACTGCCGGTTTCATCGCGGTTTACGGATATTCCGGGAAGTTTTCTCTGACGGATACTTCGACCCTTATCAGGTTTCCTCTTTTCTTCATCGTAGCCGGTTTTTCGGGGTACCTGTCCAAGCAGGCTTTCATTTTCCGGAGCGAGAAGGAAAAAGCGCAGAAGATCAATTCGGTAGTGCTCGACAGTTTCAACAGCGGCGTACTCGGCGTAGACGCGGGTTCATCGGTGATAATATGCAATGAATACGCGGAAAGGGTGCTGGGCTATGGCAGGCATGAGCTGACCGGCCGGGATATGGCGGAATTAAAGGGGCTTTCCATGCTGGCCAGCATAATAAGCAAGTCGCTCCTGACAGGAATCGAGCAGGTAAGGAAAGAGATAGTCGTGCATGATAAAGGGGGAGAACGCATTCTCCTGGGATGCACTACCTCTCTTTTAAGGGATTCTTCGAACGAGATACTGGGAGTGCTGGTGATATTCCGCGATATATCCGTAATATATATGGAGGAGAAAAAAAGACAGCACCTGGAAAGGCTGGCTCTGATAGGGGAGTCTACGGCAGGTATCGCTCACGAGATAAAGAATCCGCTTCAGGTTATATCGGGATTTTCGCAGAACCTTTACAGGAATTACAGCGATAATCCGGGAAAGATCAGGGAGTACTCGAAAAAGATAATAGATGAAGTCGAAAGGATAGACAGTATCATCAAAGACATAAAGAACGTGACGAAGACCCTTAAGGAGGATTTCGAAGACATACCCGTCAGCCCGCTCATCGAAAGGGTGGTCGAGAACTTCAAGATGAACCTCAAGGACAGGAATATCAGGCTCGTCATAGATATGTCCATAGACGAAAACGCTTCTATCTTCGGTTCCAAGGGCCTGCTGGAGCAGCTCATAGTGAACCTGATAAATAATTCCGCGGAGGCGATAGGGCAGAAGGAGGGGGAGATAAAGGTAGGCGCTCATTCCGATGCCGGTTTTCTTTATATAAGCGTGAGAGACAGCGGGCCGGGGATACCGGACGACGCGGTAGACAGGGTACTCGAGCCTTTTTTTACCACGAAACCCGGCGGCACCGGCCTGGGGCTCGCGATATGCAACAGGATAACGCTCCTTTTCGGCGGAGACATCGATATAAAGACAGGAAAAGAAGGAACCGAGGTGGGGCTCAGGTTCCCTAAGATAAAAACAGATGATAAGTAATAAATCAGCTTTAGCAGTTCTGATCTTCGGATTGATCGTCATGGGCGGGCCGGTCGGGATCCGCGCGGCGGACCTTGTAGAGGTAGAAGTGAGGACGGGCGATACGCTTCACGGGTTCGCTCACAATTATCTGAAGGATCCCGGGAAATGGCCGAAGATATATGAGCTCAACAAGGACACGGTCAGGGATCCCGACAGGATATACCCTGGACAGGTGCTCCTGATACCGGTGCAGATGCTCAAGGACAAGATAGGGGATCTTGCCGAACTCATAAAGGAAGTCAAGATCAAGAAGAGGGAAGGCGGCGACTGGAAAAAAGGAGGGATAAAAGACAGGCTTTTTCCCGAAGACGGCATAATGACCGGAAAAAGATCTTTTGCGCGCATAGACTTCCTCGTAGGCAGCCACCTCAGGGTAAACGAAGATTCCCTGATATATCTGAAACCCACGGAAAAGAAAACAGCCGTGGCTTCGCTGCTCGAAGGCGGGCTGAACGCCAGGGAGATCAAGATAATAACCCCGGCGGCGGAGGTGATGCCCGGGAAAGATTCGGAATACGACGTGAATGTCGATAAAGACAGGACAACGAGGGTCAAGGTAAAGGACGGGAAAGTAGACGTAAAAGCGCAGGGGCAGACCGTGACTGTAGAGAAGGGTTTCAGGACGCTTGTGTACATGGACAGCGTGCCCCAGAAACCGGTAATGCTCCCTCCTGACGGAGAAGATGCTGTAAGCTCGGCTGTGCAGGGGAGGGGAAAACCCTTCAGGTTCCGCCTCCAGGTTGCGGAAGACGAGGCTTTCACTGATATAAGAAAAGATATAATAACGGAACAGCTCGACGAAGATGTCATCAAGGAAGGGCTGGATCCCGGTCAGTATTACTGGCGCGCCGCTTTGACCGATAAAGACGGTTTCGAAGGGCTGTACTCGGAGCCGAAGCCGATTTTCGTGGGTACGCAGTCAACAGCGGCCGTCGAGCTCACGTCTTTTAAAGTCATAAACCGCGAAGAAAGGATAATGAAGATATCCGGATATGCCACGGATGCCGTGAGGGTCATAGTAAACGGGTACCCCGCCGCACTCGAAAAGAACGGCGAGTTCAGCGCCACTATAGTTCTCTCACAGGAGCAGAGCACTATAACCGTAACGGCGATCGGCGCAGGCGGCGTAGTCCTCAGAAAATACCACAGGACCGATACCGGCAGCTGGCTGCCCGCGGAATGAGAAGTCGCCGATTGCTTAGGCTTCGCCTATGCAGGCTACGACGCGACGAGGCGTGAAACGTTAAGCGTGAAGCGTAAAAAAGTTATAAGTTGTAAGAAGAGATGCCAGATGCAAGTAGTGGAAAGTTGAAAGTGAGAAGAAGATACCAGATGCAGATGCTATATGATAAAATCACAAATAACAAAATTCAAACAATATCGAATTTACAATTTCCAATTACCAAACATTATGTTTAGAAAATTGTAATTTGTTTGTTTTTTGGCGCTTGTTATTTGGTCATTATTACACGAGATGCGTTTCACGCTTCACGATTCACGCTTCACTATTTGGCAGGCAGTCTTACAGCTTATAACTTACAACTTACAACTGATATGGTACTCGGATTTTGTTTTCGCATTACACATTACACTTTACACATTACACAGCAAAAAGTCTTACGGCTTATAGCTTACAACTTACAGCTGGGTAGGGTTTAGATAGGTTTGAGATACCGGATGCCCGATTCCAGATACCAGATAAGAAATTAAGTTGTTGCCCAGGCTTGGGGCTTAGGACTTCGTTTACAGCTAAGGCCCTACAGGTCGCCTTTCAGGTTATGCCGAGACAGGCCGCCGCGGCAGGCTGGTTGCTAATGTATGAGAGTTATTAGATATCGATAAATATGGTTTTTATTAGATGTGAAAGGAACGATATATATTTTATTTCATATAAAATGCTGTTGTCAGTAATTTGCATTTAATTAGGTAATAAAGTACTATAAACTTTAGGGGGATAATTATGTAATATGTATATGTATATGTATATGTAT
>JAFGSA010000033.1 GCA_016934855.1 Elusimicrobiota bacterium | reverse complement strand
TATCAAAATAAAAATCAATTTTATTCATATGTCTTATCGCTTACAACTTATAACTTAAAACTTGTTCGATATTGTTTGATATTTGTTGTTTGTCATTTGTGATTTTATCATCTGGTATCTTTTCTTATAACTTAAAACTTACAACTTATAACTATCTTACACTAGCAACTAGCAACAAGCGACTTTTCTTACCTTTCACCTTAAACTTTTCTCCCAATACGCTCTCCGAACCTGACTGCTTCGAGCAGGGCCTTTGCCTTGTTGAGAGTTTCGTAATATTCCTTTTCCGGAACCGAATCGGCCACTATACCGGCGCCGGCCTGAACATATACCCTGTTTCTGTATACTATCATCGTCCTTATGGCTATACACATATCCATATCCCCGGTGAAGGAAAAGTATCCTACTGCCCCGGCGTACGGGCCCCGGGAGATATTCTCTTCCCTTTCTATTATCTCTATTGCTCTTATCTTAGGCGCGCCGCTGACGGTTCCCGCGGGAAAGCACGCCTTGAAAACATCCATATTGGACATGCCCGCCTTAAGCTCCCCGGTCACGTCCGTGACCATATGCATGACATGGGAATAGTTCTCTATTGACATAAGGTTGGTCACTTTCACCGAACCGTGCCTGGAGACCCTGCCCACATCGTTCCTGCCGAGATCGACGAGCATTATGTGTTCGGCTCTCTCCTTTGTATCGTTTTTAAGTTCCTGCGCCAGCTTTTTTTCTTCCTGTTCCGCAGCCGCCCGCGGCCGGGTACCCGCGATGGGTCTTACCAGGATGCGGTCTCCGGTAACCCTGACCAGCACTTCAGGGGACGAGCCGCAGAGAACTATATCATCGAGCTTAAGGTAGAACATGTATGGAGAGGGGTTTATTATCCTCAATGCCCTGTAATAATTAAACGGATCTACGCTGGAAGCGGTCTCCAGGCGCTGAGAAAACACCCCCTGTATGATCTCGCCGTTATATATGTCTTTTTTTATATTCTTCACCCTTTCCATGAAATCTTTCTTGGTGAAATTAGAAGTAATCTTTATCTTATTGTCTCCTTTCAGCGGAAAACTCCCGGTCATCACCGGCGGTCTTGCGAGCATTTTTATTATTTCATCTATTCTTCTGCCAGCTTTTTTCACCGCCGCCGAGGCTGCTGACGAGCCCGCGTCCACGAGTTTTATTATCTCCGCCGTATTATGGAGATGGTCGAAAACGATGATCTCGTCGGAGAACATGAATATCCCGGCGGGAAGCTCCGGATCAGTCCTGTTTTTAAAATTGATATCCTCCCAGGTCCGGATTATCTCATAGTTGGTATATCCCACCAGCCCTCCGCAGAAAGGCGGGAGGCCCGGCGCGTGCTTCATCCTGTATTCCTTCTGGACTTCCTCTATGAATTTAAGCGGGTCGGCTGTCCTTATCACCTTTTCGGCAGTCAGCCGGCCGGTCTTCCCTGCCGTGAACACTTTTACCTTATCGCCGAAAAGCTTATAGACCTTCCCGGGCGAGAGTCCCACGAACGAATATCTGCCCATTTTCCCTTTCTCCACGCTCTCAAGAAGGTAAGAATACTTGTTCCCCTTGAAAATGGTAAAAACCGAAACAGGCGTAAGAAAGTCCGCCATTATCTTCTTTGTAAGAGGTCTCAGTTTTTCTATATTTTTCATATTATATGCTGTTCCTCCTTAGTGTATTTCATTATACCTATTTTTCCTTCTTAAATTAAACTGCCATAAAAAAACGGGCCCTTTTTAGCCCGTTTACAAAAAAAAAGGGCTGCCGAAGCACGCCCTGTTACAATATATTAAAGATGGCGCGCCCCTTCTACATGGGCCACCACCAGTTAATGCTGTAATTTTTCTTTTTTATATTCATTACTAAATATCTAACATAAAAACCGCCGAAAGTCAATAAAAAACAGATACCGGATATCAGATGCGAGATGCCAGATGTGAGATAAACAGCTGTAAGCTGTAAGTTATAAGCTGTAAGACTGCCTGCCTAATAGTGAAACGTGAATCGTGAAGCGCATCTCGTGTAATAATAACCAAATAACAAGCACCAAAAAACAAACATCCTCAGCTGTAAGTTGTAAGTTATAAGTTTTAAGATCCCCATACCAATCCCTTTTCTGCAATATAAATCAATTCCATTCATAGTCTTAAAGCTTACGGCTTATAACTTAAAGCTTGTTTGATATTGTTTGAAATTTATTATTTGTCTTTTGTGATTTTATCTGTCATCTGGTATCTGGCATCTGACATCTTATCTATAGTGTCCAGCCCTATCCTGGCCTTCACATGCGCATCCGTGTACTCGAATATCTTCTCCCACTGGCTGCGCGCGGCCGCAAAATCCGAGTTTTTGAAATATATGACCCCCAGGTTATACCTGACCTCGACCAGTTTTTCGTCGATATCGAGCGCCGCCCTGTAATGCTCACCGGCTCTCGCCAGATCTCCGGTATTTACGTAGCAGTCACCTATCTTAACATGGGAATCTACCAGGTACGGGTCCCTGGAAAGCGCTTCGCTGAAATATTTTATCGCCTTATCATATTCTCTCCTTTTCAGCATGACCGAACCCGCGCCGTTATACGCCAGGGCGAAATAAGGCGCCCTTCTTATCTGTTCCTCGAATACATCCAGAGCCCGGCCATATTCCTTTTCATAGAATAGTTTCTTCCCGTAAGCCATCCTGTATTTCGGGATGCCCGGGGCGTATCTGACCGCTTTTTCATAGAAAAAATATCCTTTATTGTAAAGATAATCGGCATAAAGCTGCCGCAGCGAAAAAACAGCCAGCAGAAGGACCGGAAGTATAAGTACATATCTAACCCTGCATTTTGAGAAATCCGCGCGGACGGCCTGCCCCGATACTGCCACGGATATTCCCATGAAAACCCATGCCGCAAGCCATGTCGGGACCACGCTGAAACCGAACATGTTCTGAACGAAAAATGCCGTAAGCCCCCCCAGTACGGCGGAATTGATGTAGCCGCCCGCCGGCCTGTTATAGTATGCATATCTGAATATAGTCACCCACCACGCCAGGATAACCGCGGAGAATACGGCGCCTGAATCGGTTAGTATTTTCACCAGGTAATTATGCGGATATCCGGGGTTCGACAGGGATGACGTGAAATCCAGGAATCTTATATCCATGAATTCCCTGAAAAACGCGTAATAGCCGTTCAAGCCCCATCCGAAAAACGGCCTGGACAGGAACATCCTGACGCCTGTCCCCCACTGCAGCAGCCTCGAAGATATATTCTCATCCCTCAGGTCTGCAGCACTCATGAGCCGGCCCAGTATACCCTTTAATCTCGTAAAGTCGCAGACACCCAGTACGAGGACCGCGCAAAACGCCGCCGCCAGGAGCATGACTGTCTTTTTGCGGTTCATCCGGCTCCTGTCCGCCAGCGCCGCCGTGCATGACATGCCGGCAAAAGCCGCCAGGACGCCGGACCTGGAATAGGTCATGGCTAGCGCGATACCCATGACAGCGAGTACCGCAACCCAGGCATTTCTGCCCGAATTGAGATACATGTAAAGGGCTGCCGGCATCATGACCGCTATGTAAGCCGCGAAGAAGTTCGGGTTGCCCATTGTAGACCATATCCTGGGGCGGAAGTTCCCCTTCCACCTGAGAAAATCCGCTCCCATGTACTGCATAAAACCGTATATGCAGGCGATGGCGCATGACACGAGCATCAGCCTGACAAGCTCATCGGCCATCTTAACGTCCAGGGAACATATGTACATGAAGAATACCAGAAAACATATGACACTCAGGCCGGAATAGCTGAAAAAAGGGTATATCCCTGCGAAAGACATGGAAAACGAGGCGGAATAGATGACAGGTATGAGAGTTGCGCATGTATAAGCCAGGAGCATGGCCCCCACTTTTTTCGGGGGAAGATATACGGTCCCCGACACGATCATCTTAAGCGCCAGGAGAGCGGCTCCCATTCTCAGGAAGAATACCTTAAGGGTAGAAGCCGGGTCGTTGAGACCCATGTATACCGCCAGCGGCATCAGGAAGAGGACCGAGTATAATATCAGGTTTTTCCTGTCTGCTTTAATCTGAAACGGAAGTCTGCCCATCAGGTGCTTTTATCTTTTTTAGAGTTGACCCGAGCCTTGCCACGATTATATCCACCCGCCTGTTAAGCGCCCGCTTCATAACCGTATCGTTGGCTTTTTTAATATCATTTGCGATCACGTTCTGCATCTCGAGCTGGACGGCCAGCTGCTCCTGCCTGATCAGCCTGTATACCTCGTCCTGCTCTTCTTCGGTCTTTGCCCTGCTGAGCTGCTCGGAATACTTGCTGGGCACCTGCCTCACCCTGATCCTGTAGTCCTGTTTCTCTTCGTCGTATTCCGTGATAACGGCAGGGTGATACTTGCTGTATCCGCCCGCCGATATCCTGTCGGGCGGAAAATTCAGGCTCTCTATCAGGTACCTGGCTATGTTCGTGGCCCTCGTAGTGGAAAGCTCCCAGTTAGAAGGGAACTGAAGCGTATGTATGGGCACGCTGTCAGTATGGCCCTCTATCTTGACATCGTTGGGTATGTCTATGATCTCCTTCGAGATATCCGCCAGTATGCTCTTTGCTTCATCGTATATCTCGGCCCGGCCGGAATCGAACATCAGTTTTTCGCTAAGGCTTATCACCAGGCCCTTGGGGTTTATCTCAAGATTGATAACTTCCTCCAGGCTATTCTCCTTAGCGTATTTCTCCAGTCTTTTCTTTATGTTCTGGAGCTGGAGCTCGTTGAGTGTCGCCGCAAGAGCGAACATCATGACGAAGAATATCAACAGCTGCGTGACGAGGTCCGAATACGTCACCATCCACGGAGGGGAACTCTTGCCTACCTGTATCTCCTCGTCTCCTCCTACCGTGACTCTTCTTATGCTGTCAGCGGAAGACATGCTCACCTGGCCTTGAACTTGATTTTCTTCCTTTTAAGGCGGGATGTATCTCTTTGTGTCTTCTCGGCCTCTTTCCCCCCGCGGGCGCCTTTCCTGTCCCGTTTTCCTTCCTTGTCCTGAGGCTCTACCACTGCCGAGCGCGGTATATACGCCCGGAGTTTTGCGACGGCTATAGACGGTATCTCTCCGACCTGGAGAGACAGGACCCCCCTTACTATGACGCTCTTTATGAATATCTCGTCCTCGGAACGCCTTTTAAGTTTTCCCGCTATCGGCAGGAATATAAGATACGAC
This sequence comes from Elusimicrobiota bacterium, assembly GCA_016934855.1. GTDB lineage: Bacteria > CG03 > SLGR01 > SLGR01 > JAFGSA01 > JAFGSA01. Next base: position 19,271 of record JAFGSA010000033.1, on the reverse strand, counting down.
GCGAGCGCGCCGTAAAAAGTCGTCAGGAGCGCCACCGCCATACCCTGGGCTATCTGCCCCTGGTCCTGCAGGTTCGCAAGCATCAGTATAAGCCCCATGATAGTGCCTATCATCCCGAAGGCCGGAGAATAAGTTCCCAGCGTCACGAATATCTCCTGCCCCAGCTTGTGCCTTTCCCGTATGAAAGCTATCTCCGTCTCGAGTTCTTCCCTGATGAGCTCCTGGCTCTGGCCGTCCACGACCATTTTCACTCCCCTCTGGAGGAACTCGTTATCCATCTTCTCCAGGTCCTCCTGGAGCGAGAGTATTCCCTGCTTGGAAGCCTTTATTATCAGGTCCCTGAACTGCTCTATGTATGTATTCGGATCCTCCTGCTTTTCGGTGAACACGTTTTTGACTATCTTGAAAGCTTTCACGACCTGCATCAGAGGGTAGTTCACCAGGATAGCCGCGAACGTGCCGCCGAAGGTTATCATGACCGAAGGTATGTTTATGAAACCCGCCAGCGCGTTGGAGCCGCCGCGGACGAAAACGGACATGAGCACCAGTATAAGTCCGCCGGTAATGCCGATGATTGTAGTGAGATCCATGCTTTACTCGGTTTCCTCCCCCGCCCTTTCATTCATCCTGCTTAGTGCCCCGGAACTTATCTCCATACGGTACTCCTTGATCCTTTCCGTCACCTGGAGCACCGTCTCCTTTACCATTATCCTGTTGCCCGTGGTTAATGTTATTAGCGTGTCCGGCCGGGACTCCACGCTTTCTATAAGATCCGCGTTTAAGACTATTTTATCCCCGTTCATCCTGGTTACGGCTATCATGGTCAGAGCAGCATTATGCCCTTGTCGCCCCTGAATTTTTCCAGTATCTTGCTTATGAATTTCTTCTTTGAGTTTTCCAGCGTCTGTATCAGGTCGGTATATTTTTTCTGCAGGTCCCGGCGCTGCGCTTCTTCCTTCTCGTTGAGCTGCCTGAGCGCCTTCTGGTTCTTCAGAGCTATATCGAGGTCTTCCCTGAGCTTCTTTCTTTCCTGTATGGCGGCCCTGGCTTTCTCCGCAAAAGAGCGGATTTCTTTTTCCCTTGCGTTCCATTTTGCTTCCCATTCATTCTTCAGCCTGTCCATGGCCTCTTTTTCCTCTTCCGTGACCTTATTCTCGGCCTCCCTTGTCTTGAAAGTGTTTATCTTGTTTCTCAGCTTATCGTTGTCGTCAATCAGCTGTCTTATCCTGTCCTCGTATTTTCTCATGTCGCCGGCCGCCAGTATATGGCCGGTCTTTTCCTTTATCTGGCTGTTCAAGTTCTTGATTATGCGGTTCTTCGACTCGAGCTCTCTTATGGTCTCTTCCAGGTCCTTCTTAAGTTCTATTATTATCCTTTCCTTGGTTATAAGCTCGTCCTTAACGCGCGCGCCGGGCGCCTTGCCGGATTTCTCTATCTCTTTTTTCAGCTCTTCTACTCTTTCCTGGAGGTAATTTATCTCCTCGTTCTTCATCTGCAGCGCCTGGACATTGGACGTCTCGAGCTTATCAAGCTTTTTAAAGTCTTCTTCAAGGTCGCGGATCTTCCTGTGGGACATCTCCATCTCCGCTTTCATCTCGAGTATCTCTTCTTCTTTCTTCTCGTTCGTATCCAGCAGTTTCTGGATGACATCGTCCTTCTTGCTTATCTCGTCCGAAAGTTCGGAGTACTCCGTGTACTCCCTGCTCTCCATATCCCTTATTTCCTGGTTCTTCGCGTCTATCCTCTGTAAAAGCTCGGCGACTTCCTGCTTTTTATCCATCTCAAGCTGTTCTATAAAATGCTGGAGGCGGGATATCTCCGCATCTTTTTCGTTTACGCTTTCCTGGGCCTGGTCCTTAAGGCGGATCATGTTCTCCATTTCCGCCCTCATCTCTTCGCCGGCCCCTTTTGCCCCTTCCTCTTCAAGCCTTTTTTCAAGATCCCGGAGCTGCCCCTCTTTCCTGCTCAGCTCGTCATTAAGCCTCTGCCTATCGGTGCGCAGGTTATGCAGTTCAAGCTCGAAGTTTTTAAGGGTCTCCAGGTCCTTAACTTTTTCGGAAGCCTCGTATTCGCTGAACTTGCTGAGCAGACCTTCATTCTGAGTCCTCAGCCCGGCGATCTCTTCTCTCAGCCTGTTCTCCGCTTCTATGGAACCCAGTTTCACTTTTTCTTCTTCTTCGGCTTTTTTATTATAAGAATCGCGCCATATCTCGGCTTCTTTCCTGGCGCTCTTCAGATCTCCCCTGACACCGTTAAGCTCTATCTGCACGCTGTTGAGCCTGGTTTGCAGGTCATCTTTTTCTTTCTGGTACCTCTCCCTGAGGATCTCGATTTCGGCTTTATATCCCGATACTTCTTCCGCCCCGGCTTTCTTTATCTTTTCTAATTCGCTCTCGTATTTGAGTATCTGCTCCTGGTTAAGGGCATTGAGCCTGCCTATCTCCTCCTTGTACCTGGATATCTCTTCTGCGCTCCTTCTGGTTACCGCCTCAAGTTCGGCAGTAAATTTCGCCTTTTCGGATTCCCTGGACTCCAGAGCATCCTTGAGCTGCGCTTCCAGGCCGGTTATATCAGATTTATATTCGCGCTCCCTGTCCCTGAAACTGTCTTCCAGGTCCGATCTCTGCTGGAGCCATTCCTGCTGGAGCCATTTGAAATTGCGCTTGTAGTTCTCGAACTCTTCGTTAAGCGCCTGTATCTGCAGATCTTTCTGTTCTCTGAGATCCTTGACTATCTGCCTTGCCGACATCATCTGCTTCTGTACGGAATCGAGCTGGGCAGCGTACTCCTCTTCTATCTCCCGCAGTTTCTGCGCTTCTTTTCTCTCCGTCTTCTGTATGTCTTTCTCGAACTCGTATACCAGGTCCTGCTTTTCGGCGGCGGACTTTATAAGCTTTTCCTGGAGCTCCCTGTTCCGCTCGTTCAGGTCTTTTATTGACTCATTCAGTCCGTTTATCTCGATGAGTTTCGACTGGCACTGGTCGCTGAGGTTCTTCGCCTGCATCCTTGATTCGCTGAGCTGGTCATTGAGCTTCTCCGCCTTCTCTCTCGCCTCGGACCTTATCGTCTCTTTTTCATGCTCCAGGACCTTCAGCCTGTTTTTCTGGTTCTTGAGCGCTTTCTTAATTTCGTATATCCTGGACTTGTATTCCTGGATAAGGTCATCTTTTATTTTCTCAAAATGCCCTTTCTCCTGCTCATACTCGCTCAATACGCCGGCCTTCGCGGTTTCCAGTGATTTTTTCTCCGACTCGTACCTGGACTTGACTTCTATATATCTGGATTCTATATCGTACTTTTCAGACCTGAGCCGGCTCATGTCCTCTTCGTACCTGGATAAGTCTGATTCGTACCTCTTCCTGATCAGGTCCTTTTCTGAGTTATATTTATAAGCGAGTTCTTCGAGCCTCTTTTCGTACGTGCCTTCCTGGCTCTTGATCTTGTTCTCGAGGTTGATTATCTTTTCTTCGAATATCGTCTTCTGCGTTCTTAATTCTCTTTCCCTGTCCTTCAGTTTCTCGTCCAGCGCCCCGGAACGCTGGTTTATCTCCTTGTTAAGAAAATCATTTTCCTTCTCCAGCGCGCTCATCCTGCCGGTAAGATCCAGTTTTTCTTCCTCGTATTTATGCGACAGGGTCTCGAAGTCTTTATACAGAAGTTCTCTCTTGGATTCGGCCTCCGATATCTTCTGCCTGTATTCATGCCTGATCCCGCTTATGCGCTTCTGGAACTCGATGACGCCTTTTTCGCTCTCGCTCAGCTTATCACGGAACCTTTCCTCCCATATTTCCTTCTTCGCTTCCAGTTTCTGCTGCAGCTGCCAGAGTTTATTGTTAAGTTCCTTGTTCTGGTTCTCTAGATCGCTTACCCTGTTCTCATAATGGAGTTCGGCTTCCTTGAGCCTGTTCTGGTAATCCAGGCGCAGGTTATCCCTAAGGCTCTCGCTCTCCTTGAGTTTTTCGCTCCATTTGATCTTCTGGTTTACCAGCTGTTTTTCGAGGTCATAGAGCTGTTCTTCGAGTTCCTGCTTCCTGGCTTCCGCGTCCTTGGTCTTCTGGGTCAGGGTGACGCTCTGGAGGACTTCTTTCATCGCCTGTTCGACCTTTATGGCGTTCTTTTCTTCTTCCTGGCTCTTTATCCTCTCCTCGAAAGCCTGTTTCTTGGCCTTGTCAAGCTCTTCTTTCAGGTGCATAACCTGCTGCTGGACTTCCTCGTGGGCTTTTCTGAAAGCTTCCTGCTGGAGCTGATGCTGGGTCTTTTCCATGACGAGGCGCCCCTTGCTTTCTTTCCTGAACTGCTCGAGTTCCGAGCGCCATTTTTCCCTCTCTTTCCTTAGTTCCTCTTCCTTGCTCAGGTATTCCTGCTCGAGCCTGCTTTTCAGCCTCTCGACTTCTTCCCTGCGCTTGCGCGTCTCTTCCTTCTCCTGCAGGAGGAATTTTTCCTGCAGCCTGATATTGCTCTCTTCCTTTTCCTTGAGCCTGCCCAGGAGCTCCTCCCTTTCCCTGGCGAGCCTTGATTCCAGCTCTTTCATCTCCTTATCGGCTATGCTGTTTTTCAGCGATATGGCTTTTACTTCGGGGCCCGGAACCTTACTGCCCGGCAGCGCCGGCGGAGCCGGGATATCAAACCTGCTCCCCGCGCTTTTTACGCCGGCGGAGCCGAAACCTCCGGGAAGAGGAGGCGGCGGTATCCTCATGTCTTTCTTTTTGTTATCCTTGTCCGTCATAGATTAGAAATTAATAACGTAAAGTCCCGATTTTTTCAAGCCTGCGGCTCATATATACGGATCAATGCGCCGCGACCCATTCTTTCAGCTCCGCGTTATCGGGATTCAGCCTCAGCGATTCCTGGTAGGATTTTTTCGCGTTCTCTTCGTCGCCTACGGAGAGATAACAGGTTCCCAGGTACTGGTGGGTCTGCCACACTGACGGGTTAAACTTGAGCGACTGACTGAAGTTCCTTATCGCCGTATCGTAATCTGTGTCCTTGTAAGCCTGCAGCCCTTTTTCATAGAACTCGAAAGCCGCTTCGTCGTTCGAGGCCGCAGCTCCTCCCGCCGCAGCCTGGCTGCTCTCGAGAAGCTCTTTCTGCTTCAGAGCCTGGTGCGCCGCTTCTATGATACCTTCGAGCACACCTTCCTTCTCCTTTTCTCCGAGTTCCTCCTCCCACAGGGCTTCCGAACCGCCCCTGGTCGCCCCGGATATGGTCCCCTGGCTCTCGAGCTGCTTTATCTTGGATACGATAAACTGCTGTTTGCCGCGGATCTGCGCTTCCGTCACGCTGCGTCCGAATTCTATCTCTTCTTTCAGAAGCGCCGCCGCGCCTTCGCTCATGCTGGACATGAACTTCTGCCGCATCTCCTCCGAGGAGTTCTTGAGGGCTATACCCAGGTCCCTCGTCTCCACTTCCTGGATGAGAGCCTGCACGGCCGCGTCATCCAGGTTTATTATATCGTCGAAGCTGAATATCCTCTGCTTTACCTTGTCTGCAAATTCAGGGTCCTCCCCCGACAGTATCTCGAGCATGCTCTCGCGCTCTTCTTCGCTCATGACTTCCAGCATGCTTACGAGCTTATCTGCTCCCCCGGTGACATAATCTATCTTTTTCGAGAGGAATTCGTCTATATGTTTCATGACTTCCTGGGAAGTGCGCTGGAATTTCACGACGCTGCGCGCTACCTGCGTTTTCTTCTCCTCGGGCAGCGCCGACATGACCTTGGCCCCTTTAACCGGGTCCAGGTAATCTATGAGCAGCGCCGCTATATCCGGTTTCTCGAAAGTCAGCAGGTACGCGAGTTTTTTCAGGTCTTTATCTTCAAGAAACTTCAAGGGTATATATGTCATCTTCTGGAATTCCTCCTCTTCTTCAGATTCTCCTTCAACTGTCCCTTCTCCCTCGACTCCCTCCCCTTCTCCTTCGGCTTCGGCTTCTTCTTCAGCCCCCGCCTCTTCTTCTTCTATATCCATCTCTCCTTCGCCGACGCCAGCCCCCACTCCCCCGCCTACGCCGCCGCCGGAATACTCGGTCTCAGATTTCATCGCTTTCAGGTCTTTTAAAGTCTGCAGCGTCGCGAAAAGGAATTTCCTTAAGGGGCCGAACAGGAACGACCCCAGTATGGCAAGGGTCAAAAGCACCAGGCTGATGATGTAGAAATACGGGTTAAAAAGAAAACCTATGATATCCACCCTCTTGCCGGCGAAGTTCACCCTTTGAATGGAGAGCCTGTCTCCCCGGGCGGGATCCAGGTCCAGCACGTCGTTTATGACGCTCTCCACGGTCGCGACTATGTCGTCCTGTATCGATTCGTCCAGTATGACGCTGACCCTGATGCTCTTTATGAACTCCGAAGGCAGGGTAAGAATATCCTCTATCTTCTTGCCCCCCGATTTTTCGGGAGAATCCTGGGACTCTTTTTCCTCTATCCTGCTCTTAACCGGTATGCCAGGGAGGTATTCTTCATGCTTGGGCGGCGCGGCGCCTTTTTCCTTTTCCTTTTCCAGCCACTGTTCGGTCTGAACCCGGCTCTTGGTGAGGTCTGTCGTGTCTACGGTTACTATCACCGTAGACTTGCCTTCCCCCACTATCCTAGATACTATGCCCCCCAGGTGTTCCTCCAGCCTTCTTTCGGTCTCCATCTTCTGGTTGATTATCGTGGTGTAATCGGAGAACTCCGCGGCCCCGATGACCAGCGGGAGCAGTAGTATCAGAAAACTTCTCGGTAATATCTTCATCATGCTGTTATTCCTCTTCTTCCTGTACGCCTTTTTCTTCGACTTCCTTGCTGTCCCTGGCTATATCCTTCTCCACCCTGCTTATGAATTCCATCAGGCTCTTGTCTGCGGGATTGTAGTTGAGCGATTTTCTCCAGGAACTGAGAGCCTTTTCCTCGTTGCCTATCGCGTAAAAAGCGGAACCCATCCTCTTGTAGGCCTGGGCGCTCTCGGGCTCCAGCACCAGCACGTCCTGGCATTCTTCTATGACCTTGGCGTAATTCCCGTCATAGAAGAACTGGAGCGCCTTATGCAGTTTGAATTCCACGAGCGACATGCCTTCCGCCACCCTTATCTTCGGGTCCTGTATGCCCTCTATGCTGGCGATGAGCCTCAAGAGCTCCTTGGCCTGCTGGTCCGTGGGATTCTCGGTTATGATATGGTTCAGGCTGAGTATGAGCACTTTGGAATTCTCTTTTTCCAGGTATTCTATTATACCCCTCTTTATGAGGTCAGACTTGGCGGTCCTCTTTATATTGACCGGCAGTATCCGTGATATCTTTGAAAGTACATTGAGCTTCCTCTCGAGGTCCCTGTTGGACGGGTTGAGGCTGTAGGCTTTTTCGAAACTCCGCACGCTGTTGCTGTACAGGCCCTCCCTGTACGCCACGTCTCCTTCGACCTCGTACTCGCGGGCCGTCTTTTCCTTTATCTTCTTGACCGAAGTGCCGAAACTTATGGTCGCGGAAATCCTGTGCGATCCCCCCATATCGTGGGTGGCGTACGCGTAGTCCAGTCCGTAATCCTCGTACCTCAGGCCGAATCCCATGTTGAATTCCTGCGGGTCTATGCCCATCCTGAGCGCCAGGTAGCTCATCGCCCAGTACTCCGCCCCCATGTGATAAGGAATCCCCCTGCTCCAGCCGATGGTCGCCTCGAGGTCCGTGCCTATCAGCAGTTTCTGTCTCAGGAGCTTGTAGTTCATGCCGAACCTCGCTATTATGGGAAGCTCGTCTTCGGTACCGTAGGTGAGCGCGAGCAGATTCTGGAGGTTCACCCCGATGTTGAGCATCTCCAACGGAGAATAGAGCGCCCCTATGTCTACGATATAGCTCCCGCTGGCATGATCGTCCAGCGTGTGGCTCATCTTCTTCAGGTTAGCTCCTATGGAGAGGGTCTGCAGCACTTTCTGCCCGTAGGAAGCTCCGTAAGCGCTCTGTATGTCGGCAAAAGTATGGGTCACCCTGTTGAGTTCGTCCCTGCCTTCGAATCCGCCCAGGAAGAGCCTGGTCCCGGAGAACCCGAAAGTGCCGCCGAACTGCGTCGGCTGGACGTAGCTTATGAAATCATAAACAGTGCCGCCCCAGAGTATAGAGTGGAGAGCCGTAAGTTCGCTCCTGGAAAGCCGCGCCAGGCCCGCCGGGTTCCAGTAAGTAGCCGACGCGTCGTCAGCCAGGGCGACGAAGGCTTTGCCCATACCCAGAGACCTGGCTCCCGCGCCCCAGGACATGAACGCGCCGGGCATCCCGCCCGTTCCTTTCTGCTCGGCCCAGTTCACCGCGAACTGGCCCAGGGAGACCAGGTAGATACCGGCTACTATTACGGAAATGATCTTTTTAAAATTATTCATAAAATATAAAAAACCGATTCACCCTTTTATAAAGGCAAATCGGCTTAACATTCTCATTACCGGAAACCCGCTTATACGGGTATGTCCGATAATTTCAAACGCCCTTGCCGGCGGACCAGCCCTCCGGCCGAAGCCGGAGCTGTGACTTTGCGTGCACCAGTTACCTGGTGGTTGCCTTTATCAGCAGGGTTTCTATATTAAATTGTACTATACTTTATCCCTTATAATTACTAACACACAAACCGGGTATTGTCAATATTTAAAACACGCATTTCGCATTACGTGAAGCGTATCTCGCATTATTATCTATATATACAAGGATCCGCTCTTAAATATATCCAATTATTCCAATTTTTATCTTATTATAGCTATCTTCCTGGTCTTCTCTATCGTACCTTTGGAGGATTTCACTACTATCCTCAGTATGTATCCTCCCTTGGCTACGTTCGCTTCGTTTTCGTTAATGCCGAACCAGTCGAAATGGTTCTCCCCGAGCCTGCCGCCCTGCGTGCCTTTCTTGAACTTCCATCTCTTTACCAGGTACCCCATCATATCATACAGGTATATATCCACGTCCGCGTCCTCGTTTATAAGGTAAGTGATGGTCGTTTTCTGGTCGCCTTTATCGAACCTGACCGGGTTCGGGTAGTTGGAGACCTCGGACACCACTTCATCCGGCAGGCCCGTTATAGCCGCCGAGGAATCGTCCGACCAGTCGCCCCAGTTGCCGGCGTTGTCCTGGGCCCTCACGCGGTAATAATAGAAATGGTTCTCCGGCTGCCCCTCGATAAACACGTTGTTCTCTTCGCCGTCGACTAATCTTATCGTCTTCCATATCGGAGACGTGTCCCTCCTCTCCTGCAGCTCGTAGCGCTTGATACCGCTCTCTATCCTGGTCTTGTTGTCCTTCGCGTGCTTCCAGTTCACGTTATACGACGTGAGCGATCCGCCCTGTTCCTGCTGCGGGCTCGGCGCCCCGGCTTTCGAAGGAGGATTGAGGTCGACCCTGAACCCGGCGTCGCCTATATAGGACCACATCACTTCACCGCTGTTATCCTTCGTGGCGGTCTTGGCCTGGAATTTGTAGAGCTCGCCGTGCTTCAGGGACAGTCCCTGCACGGTCGCATCGGCTTTTTCTCCGGTACCGGCGTCCTTCCAGGAGCTCATCGCCGCTTTATACATGTTGTGGGTTATACCCGCGGGCGAATTGGTCTGGGATTTCCAGGATCCTTTCACGGTAGTGGCCGAGTTTATCCATTTATCGACTTTCACTGCAGGCGTAGTAGGAGCGAACGAATGCCTGACCAGCACGTACGACGAAAGGAAGAATACGGGCGTTTTATCCTCTATTATTATCCTGGATTCCGGTATTATATTGATATAGTTATTCGTGTTCTGGTCTATCTGCGCCGCCATGAACGCGCCGACCGTAGCGTTACTGGAGAGGTCGTAAGTCAGGAAATAAGTTTTGTACTCGTCCGTTATGACATTGTTGTTGGTAAGGGTTACAACGGCGGTCTTGCTCGCGTCGAACTTGTCGGTGCCGTCCGTGCAGGGGGTATCCTTGCTGGTATTGAGCGCACCGTCGCCGTCGTCCTGGTACACGTTTATGGCCGTCACGCGGGAATAATGCACGTCTCCCTTGAGCGTCACCCTCAGGTACTCGAGGGTCGGCTCACCGCCGGCCCCCGCGGCGGTGTGGGTCGCCACCCTCACGTTGAACTTCGCCATAGGTATGCCTTTATCACCCTGCCTGGCGCCCGCCGGGGCCGAATCCTGAAGATCGAAGTTCATCTCCATCGTCCGCACCGTGGTCTGACCGCTCTCTATCGGGAAGACGGAAGCTTCCACGTAGTTCGGCGCCTTTACGAAGAAGAAACCCACCGAATCGAATTTAGTACTCGCGGTGCGCATCGGCGTCGCGTCCACGGCGAAATCATAGGTCACGTAATAACTCCTCTTCGTGGTGCCTATGGTCTGGACCTGCGTGAAGGTGATGTTGGCGCTGTCCCCGGACGTGAACGTATCGGTGCCGGAGGTTATCCTCATGTCTTTTGTGGGGTTGAACGTGTTATTATTGTCAGAATCCTTATACACGTTCACCGCCGCTATCTGCCTCGGGTCTAGGTCCCCGACTATCTTCACCCTCATGCCGGTTATATCCGCCTCGGCCTCCGTATCGCCGGCGGCATCCGTATGGGTGGTCATCTGCAGGTATTCCATCAGTACGTCTTTTTCTCCCTGTATCACGTTATCGGGCGTGAGCGGCGCAGGCGGCGTCCCGGGCCTGTAGCCGGTGATGGTCACCAGGTCCGCGTATTCCTTTATATCGGCATCGGTCGTAGCAGCGGGCAGGTTCGCGTTGGATACCGAATCCGAGGTCCCGGTGAATTTGAAGTCGGCTCCGCTCAACAGCCTGACACCAACGGTCGCGTCGACTTGCGCGAGCGGAGCTATATCCAGTACCAGGAAATACGTCTGTTCAGTCGGGAATATGGACTGGTACTTCTCCTCCGGGAACCGCACTGCGGCTATCGTATCTATGAAGACCTCGGTGCCGTAGCTTATCAGCGTGTCTACGCCGCCTTCTTCCACCGGGTCAAAATCATTGTTATTATCTACATCCTTGTATATCTTTACCGCAGACACGTCGTTATCGGTCCCCGTGCCGAAACGGTGCACGTCTATTCCCGTCCATTCCACCGAATTCTGGTCCGTTACGAGTTTGATCGTCCCGAACTTGACCCTGGAATCTCCCTGTTCGACCTCTCCGACGCCGGCGTTGATGAAGTTCACTATCATGACGTCGCTTGTAGCCTCTATCTGGGTCATGGACGAATCTATCGGGAACGCGTTCGCGCCGGTATAAGTGAGCGTGCTCACCTCATGCGGGTAGGCTACCGTGAAATAATTGTTCGCCTGTATCCTGGCCCCGAAGGTTATGCCGGGAGTAGCGTCCGCCGCCACGTCGTACGCGACGAACCAGTGCGTGGGCGTAGTCGAGACTATCTGGGCCCCGTAATCTTCGGTGAAATCTATCAGCACGGATTTATCCGAGAACGCTGCGGTAGCGGCTACTATATCCTTGAACGGGTCGAACTTGCCGTAGCCCGGCGCCCCCGCAAGCTGCGCGTCCCTGTATATCTTTACGGCTTCTATATCCTCGTCCTCGGTGCCCTTGGGACCGGTCATCTCCAGGAAGAGCTGTTCCCATTCGACCTGGTAGCCGCTCACCTGCATCTCGAGCTTGAGCATGCAGACGTCGTCTGCTCCCTGTATGACGGTCGCGGGAGCGGTATCAGTCGCCGTCACGTACATTATCCTCGGCGACGCGTATATCTGGTGCGCGGAGGTCCTGAAAGGCAGGTTGTCCTCGCTCACTATGTCCGGCGCCGCCATCGAGAAGTTGGCGGCCTCGGTTATCTCGAGCTCTATGGTATTTCCGGGAACCGCGATATTGTCTATATCCATCGTTATGAAGTATCCCTTGGAGTTCGGGAGGATCTGCTGCCTGTAGTAATCCGATATATTTATCTCGCATTTATTGCTGACAAAAATATTACCCGAGGATATAATGATATCGTTCAGCTGCTGCAGCTGCCCGTCGTTATTCTGGTCGTACCAGAGCTTGATATCGTCTATCTCCCAGTCCGCGTCGGCCGTGCCCTTCTGGAATATCGTCAGCGCCGGGTCAAAAGCGCCGATATCTTTCCACCAGGCGTACGAGAGATTCGTATTCAGTTCGAGTTCGATTATAGGCAGGTTCTTGTCGGCCTGGTTGACCATCTTGTCCGCGACGAGCTTATTGAAGACGTCCTCGGGATCCACGTGCACGGTATCGGTGTACGGGATGACGGTCTTGGCCGGCACGAGTATCGGGAGCTTCGACCCGTCGACTATATCCGGCCACGCCACGGTGAAATAGGTTGTACCCGGTATTAATAGCCCAACCGTTGCGCCTTCGGGCGCGAACGGGTCTAAATCCATGGTTATAAGGTACGTTGTGGCGCCTGTCCTCAGGTCCTGTTTCTTCTCTTCCGCGAAGATTATCGCGCACTGGGACGACACGAATACATCCGCGCCGTTAGAGACCATGAGGTCTCTCTTACCCGTTGGTGAATTCGTAGAAGTATTCACTACCGGGTACCCCGCGGCGTCCGTGGAACCCGATATATACCACCACACCTTCACGTTGTCTATCCAGGAATCATCCAGCGTCCCCACCTTGTTTACCGTCACACCTTCCCATATCACCGAATGCGCGTTGGCATTGAGGTCGAGTATGGCGAAGACCTTGTTCTTTTCTCCCTGCTTCACGTTACCCAGGGACTTGTCCCAGTCCATCACCATGGAATCTATCGTCGGCTGTACCAGGTGTTCGTCCGTCTCGGCCGGGAAGAGGTCAGGTTCGTCGCCGGGATCGCCGTCGTTCGGGTTGCCGTCGCCGTCGTCGTTCTGAACTCCGAAAGGATAATAGATGTCATAGTACGCGGAAACCCTGTTCTGACCGCCCTCGTCCTGAGCTTTTACGTCCACCGGAGAATCTATCTTTATACCGACGTCCGCCCCGATCGTCGCCGAATCGTCCATGGATATGGATATGAAATATGTCTGGGTCGACTGGGTGATGACCTGCTCCCTCTTCTGCGTGAGGTTGAGCGGGTTCCTGAGCTCTATTATAGCCACTCCGGGTATCTGGGTCCCGAACTTGTCGCTGCCTACCGTTATGGGTTCGTCCGCAAGAGGTTCCAGCTGTTTCGAGCCGTTTATATCCCTGTATATCCTTATGTTCTTTATATCGCTGTCGCTCACTCCGGCGCCGGTGAGAGTGACATTCACGGCCGTCCAGTCGATAGTGTACTTGTCAGTGGACATATCCAGCCGCAGAACCCCGATGTTATCCTGTCCCTGGGTTACGGTATCGGTCGGGGCAAGCAGCTTATAGGATTTCATGAGCACCGTGCCGGGAGACGTCTTTATCGTGGTAGTCGGAGTCTGTATATTGAAGTTGTTGGCGGATACCTGCGCGCCTGTCGGACCCCACCTGCCGCCGCTGGCAAAATATGATTTTTCCCAGTAGAGGCTCGCGTAATGGTCCGGGTCGGCGCTGTAATCGCAGTCGACTGTGAAGAAGTAGTAATTGGGCGTCTCGGTTATAGTCTGGGCATACCCGAGTTTCTGGCTCACATCCAGTTCGGCCACCCCGTATGTGTTGAAGGCGGCGGAAGCGAGCAGCACGTCTACAGAAGAACCCAGGAGGTTGTTCGGATCGGTATCGTCGGGCTGGTCGAAATCCGCCTCCCCGTCGTTATCCTTCCAGAGGCGTATGACATTGATATCGTCGTCATCGACAGTACCCACCAGGTCCACCCTAACCCCGTTCCAGGTGGCAGTGCTGTAATTGGTGAATATATCGAGCCTCTCCATGAGGACGTTCTTGTTGTCCTGGTACATGTTTACGGGGGCGACCCTGTCTCCGGTTATGGGATCTATGTACGGCTTTATTATCGCTCCCGATACCGTGAGATACTCGGAAAGCCCGCTTATACCCGGGGTAGATATATCCACGACGCTGACCTTTATAGGCGGAACGTCCCAGGTATCCGGGGGGGCCGAGGGGTTGCCGCCGTCGTCGGTGACGACGGAATCCCTCACGAGTATACTCGCTATGCCGGGGCTGCCTGCGTCCAGCGACTCCTGGAAATCCCACGTCGCATAGTTGAACCAGGGCTTCTGCCCGGCGGGATGGTTCGGGGCGATGGAGGATATGGAAGCTATCCCCACGTAGTACTGCCAGGTACTGGTCGACCCGTACGGGTTATAGGGATCGGGATGCCCGTTCGCGAAATTATGGTTTGCCGTATCGTCTACCGCCTTTATGATTATTGATTCCAGTATATCCACGGTAGCCATGCCGTCATGGGTCACCTCGAAGCTGTCGACGTCGGACGGGTAAACGCTGACCGCCTGCTGGGCTATCTTCCAGTTTGTAGCCGGGTAGCCGCCGCTCGGTATCTCGTCAACGTATACGGTATGGTTACCCTGGAGGATATCCTTATAGTAGAACGATGTCGTAAAGCTGCCCGAAGATATGGTTATGATCGGGGCTCCTCCCCAGTTCAGTATCGGGCCGTCCGGCGCAAAATCCCCGTCTATCGAAGTGCTCTGCAGGTTGAAATTAATGGTCTTTATAACGTTGGATATGTTGCCGAACCTGTCCTGGGTCTCTATAGTCATCTTGTAGTTCGTAGCGCCGTAAGTGAGGTACTGGTCGTGGTTCGCCACGATCTTCCTGGCGGGCGTCACGAAGACTATCTTGGATATCGCGGCGCCGCGCACTACGACGTCCTGCTGGGCGGGTGTCCAGCCGCCCGCCGAACGGAACGCCTCCATTGACCATGCGCCGCCGCCGGGCTTGGCCCTGGTCACCTGAAGGAAACACTCGGCCGTGGTCATATTGATGGGTATCGTTATCGTGCTCACCTCTATCCAGGTAGCAGAGGAGACAGAGAATGCCCAGTCGTCCGTTTCGGCGTCCAATTCCATTATTATATTCTCATCAGAGAGGACCGGCGACCCGTTACCGAATTTATCCTGAGACTCCACCCGTATAGTCCACGAAGTCGCTCCCGCAATAAGAGGATTGGACGACGTATATTCCGACGATATGAATTCCAGGTGATCTATCGGTGCCGGGGTCACGGTCTGCCTCTGGGTACCCATCGCCCATATCGATCCCGGAGACCCCGTGCCGCGCACGTACATCAGGGGCGCTCCGGCGTCCATGTCGGTATATTCGAATGAGGCCGTGTACGTGCCGGTAGCTATCGTCAGCTCGGCAAAATCGTCCGGATCCCACGGACCGCCGCCCCACGACCACTCGTTGTTCTCGAAAGTGAACGTACCCTTGTTTGTGATGAACCCGTACCATGTCGATTCCGTATTCAGAGTGAGCGTCTCTTCCTTCGTGACCGGGCTGTCGTTATTGTAGTCGTCAACGGTATGGACTATGATCGCAAGACAGGTGGTGCCGGCCTGCAAGGTCCTCGGCGGCGTCTTGAATACTATCTTCTTTATGCTGTCCGGGTCTACCGTGACCGGGAACACGTCTTTACCCGCCGGGGCAGTCGGATCGCCGGTACCGACGAGTCCCGCGTCGATGGTTATCGTGTGAGTATCGGGCGATATGCCGTCCCAGGAAGCTTTCTGCTCGTAGTAATAGAACCAGGCCTCGGATTCACCGTCTATGATCTTGACGTCCTGCCTGCTCTGGGTGTCGCCGTTCTCGTTCGGCAGGGAGACCCCGTTCCCGTCCAGAAACCTGTGCCTGGGCTTGACGCTGGTCGTGGCGGTATTGGGCGAGCCGGAATCTGTCTTGAGATCGATTATTGTCGTACCCGTGAGCGCCAGGTTGCCGTACTTATCCTTCCTTCTTATGAGGTATCCTTCATCCGGATCCTCGTAGTTGGGAGTCACGCCGGCCGTGAAGTCCGAATATCCCTGCACGAACTCCAGGTAATCAGCCGAACCTCCCCTGGTGATTATCAGGGCGGATTCTCCCCTTACGGGCTGCCCCATAACGGTCTTGGTATCGGCCACTACCTCGACCCTTGTCTGGTCACCGGCATACCTGGACACCGTGTATATTATCCCTTTTACGGCCCCGTCCTTGTTGGTCGCCGAGGAGGTCACGTTGAAATAGCTGCCGTCGTTCGCCTCGTTGTTCGCAGTGTACGTGGTGAAACTTATATTGTACGTGGATATGGTCACATCCAGGTTCGTCGACTCTACGGTCGTAACGTTGTAATAGTTGTCCGTCGCGTACGCGGTTATGGCTTTACTGTTCCCGGCGGGTATATACTGGTCCTCCAGCGGCAGCACCGTGAACTTTTCCACCGGGCCCGCCGATATAATGATATTCGTCTGCTGGCCGGATATCTCCGGGAAGTGCCATTTATCTTTCGCCGTTACCGTCCTGGAGCCGGCCATCCTCAGAGTTATCCCGTTAGTGAAGGTCACCGAACCGAGGTCTGTCGTGGTGAACGTGTAATCGTCGGGCAGGCCGTTGCCGGAGGTTTCGGGAGTACCCAGCCAGTTCGAGTCCGTGTTCGCGGTAAAGGTTATTTCGCCGTTATAAGCGTTCATCGATACAGTGCCACCGTCGGCGACGTTGCCGAACATGTCGTAAGCGGTGACGGTCACGTCTCCCGAAGTGCCCGCGACGGTGCTGGCTATATCCGTGACCTCCAGGTAGTCGCAGTCGTCGGGATTCAGAGTGACATCGGTAGACGTTGCGCCTATTAGATCAAACGGAGCGACCGCGTTGGCGTATATGTAGTTATTATCTTCGACACCGCCCACTTCGACCGTCTTGAGCGTTATCTGGAAGCTCGCTTTGCCGCCCTGAAGGACCTGGTTGCCGGGCAGCCCGCCGCCGCCGCCGGTTGTCTGCGGGTCGGTGCAGGTTATCGCCACCGTCGCGTTAGTGGAGACGACGTTCCAGTAGTTATCCGTGGCCCAGACCCTGAACTGGAATGAAGTACCCGCTTCCTGCACGGCCGGGGTATACTGTCTTCCCGAAGCGCTGCCCGGAAGTACCGATTCGCCCGGAAGAAGTATCAGCAGCCTCGTCAGGGTGCTCGCCGATACCGTGAATATATCCGATGTCTGGGAATCGTACCCTTCGCCGCCGGCGTCTGTCACTGTCAGTGTCCAGTGGTTACTCGCGCTCTTGCAGAGAACGTCGAGCACCGTTAATTGTCCTACTTCGAGTTCAACTGTGCCTATCTCGACGGCATACGGGTCTTCTATGTCCACGTACACCGCTTCGGTAGAATCGGCTATATTCCAGTAATCGTCGCATACGGATAAAGTGGCATTAAAGAGCGTTCCCGCGGTCTGGACATCCGGCGTGCCGGTCCGGCCGTCTGACGGGTCCGCGAGCGTCCCGGTCTGACCGGGAAGGAGCACCCTTAGTTTCGTCGGGTCGTTCGCGACGACGTCTATCGGGGCCGACTGGTTGGACGCGAATACGGGTATTATGCCGGAATCGTCCTGAACCCTCAGCCACGTGGTGGCCGCCCGGGCATACACCAGATACATATCGCGTTCTACCGTGCCGTTTACCGTGGTGAAAGTCCCTATATAGTCTTCATATCCGTAATCGTCCACGTATTGATCATTTGTCGTAAGGAGCAGCCTGCGGTCGGAATCAGTGGACGTATTGACGTTCCAGTTCTTGTCGCAGACGTTGATCGTTATAGTGAATACTTCTCCCGCGATCTGCTCGTCGGGCGTCCCGGTCTTGCCGTTATTCAAGGTATCGCCGGGCACGGGATCCACTCCGGGAACGAGTATCTGGAGTTTCTCCGGCGTCCCCACCTGCACTTCTATCTCCTGGGAATCATCCGAGAAGAGTACGGCAGCCGTGTCGGACGAGGTCACAACCCAGTCGCCCACTGTCACCATCGTGAGCTTGAACGTAGTCGATCCGTTGACGAGGGCCCTCTGTGCCGGCTCGGTGTCGTACTCGTCGTGCGTCACGACCACTACCGTGGGATTTGTGCTGGTATCGATGTTCCACCAGCTGTCGCAGGCGTCGACCGTCACTTTAAACTGCACTCCGGCTTCCTGCTGGTCAGGCGAGCCCGTGCGCCCGAACGGGGCCGCCGCTCCAGGTGCGCCGCTGTATTCTCCGGGATTCCTGCTGACTCCGGGCACTATGACCCTGAGCTGAGTGGCCTTATTGGGATTCACGGTGAGGTTGGCGGAGGTATTGTCCACCAGGTTCGGTTCCGAAGCGAGTATCGTCGTGGTCTGGGCAGTGTATACCTTTATATTCACGTTCCTCTGCCCGTCTTCTATGGACCTGTCGCCGGGATCGGCGTCGTATATATCGGATGTTGTTATAGTAGCCGTGGCGTGGGCGGTCGTCAGGTTCCAGAATTCGTCTGTTATCCTTACTGTTACGGCGAACTGCACTCCCGCTGTCTGTGTAGAGGGCGTGGCGCTGGTCTTCCCGTAAGGAGGAGTCGTACCGCTGCATTTCGTGCTGTTCGCGTTACCGGGTTCCGCTTCTTCGCCCGGCAGCAGCACCTGCAGGCGGCTCGCCGCAGCGGGATTCACCGTAACGACCGTTGTAGTCGAGGACTCGTAGTCCGAACCCGTAAGGCCCGTGTCTTCCGCGACCATCGTCCAGGTCGAGGCCGTCACGAGCTGGAACAGGAAGTCCTGGTATCCCTGGCCTACGAGGAGCGAAGAATCAGCCGGTTCCTTATTGTACGGGTCATTGCTGGTCACCCGGACTATCGGGTTGATCGGCGGATTAGTCTGTATGTTCCACATCGAATCCGTGAGGTACACTCTTACGGTGAAGGTCACGCCCGCGGTCTTCACGCCGGGAGACCCCGATTTTCCTATACCCGGCACGTTCTGCTCTTCGGCTGCGCCGTTATATATAAGAGCCTGCAGGGTCGAAGGAGCGCCGGCGTCCACGGGCACAGCCCTGGAGTCGTCGTCCATGAGATTATCGGTCGGGAATGCCGTGGAAACGTTTACTATCCAGCCCGTCATGTTCCTGGTGACCATCGCAAGTCCGTCCGCATTCGGGCCGTTCGGGTCGAAGACATACTGACCGTTGACAAGGTTCTGCGGGAGAGGCTCGAAAGCGTCGTTATTCGGGTCGCTGTCAGTTATCTGGACGAGGTTAACGCTGTCGAACCGCCTGTTCCAGTACTTATCCGTAGCCCTCACCGTGACAGTGAAATACACTCCTGCTGTCTGCGTCGTCGGGGTGTTGTTCGTCCTTCCGTAAGGCCAGGTAGCACCCTGACCGCCGGACCATTCGCCGGGCAGCGGCGTGACGCCGGGAACCAGTACCTGTAACCTGGTGGCCGGGCCGGGATCGACAGAGATGTCCGCGGACTGGCCGT
>JAFGSA010000032.1 GCA_016934855.1 Elusimicrobiota bacterium | reverse complement strand
CAGCGCTTACTCCATCATCTTCACACATTACACAGTAAAAAGTCTTACAGCTTATAACTTATAACTTATGGCTTACTATGATCTTTGTATTATTATTCCGCAGTTCGGGTCCCAGAAAGGCAGCCCTATGGTGCACTTGCCGCAGGATAGTGCGGCTGTCTCGATTATCTTCTCCGATTTTACGGCAGGCCTGACGTATTTTTTTCTCTTCTTGGTCACGCCTATATATTATTTAATTTACGCTGATTTTTCAATCAAAGCCCGCGGGGATACGTACCGCTGACATTTTTCACAGAAGCAGCCGGCGATATTATGATAAATATTTTTTTGATTTGCCCGGACTATGTGTTGGGTTTTCTGGAATAGTATCTGTAGTAGTATTTCCCCCTGACCTTCCCCGTTACATCGTTTAGTACAATACCCAGGAGTTTACCGTCTCCGGATTTCAGCTGCTGTATTGTCCTGAACAGCTCGTTCCTGCCGATAGATCCCGGCTTATGCACCATTATTATGCCGTCGACCACCGATGAGAGGACGGTAGGGTCGGCAAAATAGTACAGTGGCGGGGAATCCAGTATTATAACATCGTATATCTCTTTAGCCTTGTCTATTATGTTCCTGAATTCCTTTGAACTCAGAAACCGCATCGGGTTGGGCGGAAGATGCCCTGCGGAGAGTATCGAAAGATTGAGGTCCATCCGCACATCTATATCAATCTTTTTCCTCATATCCCCCTCTGACAGAGCCGACTGGATCACCTTTTTCCAATCCATGTTCTCCGTTATCGCGTCTATGATGCCAGGTTTCCTGGATATGCCGAACAGGCTGTGTATTATGGGCTGCCTGAAATCGGCGTCTATTATCAGCGTCTTATTGCCTCTCTGGCTCTCTACTATCCCGAAATTTGCGACTATCTCGCTCTTTCCTTCCCTGGGCATCATGCTCGTGAAGAGGAAGGTCTGGAGTTTCCTGCTGGGTCCGAATGATATGACCGAGGCCGTGAGGTTATTGAAAGCTTCCAGATAGGCCGAACTCCTGTCTTTTATCAATAGATACGGGAGATTCACCCCCTCCTTCTTTGGTCTCATATGGGGTATCTCCGTGAGGGCCGTTACCTTCAGGTAAGATTCTACGTCATGCGCAGTCTTCAGCGCGGTGTCCAGGTTCTCCCTGACAAAAACGCTGATCACGGCAAGTATCAGTCCGAGAAGAACGCTCATCATCATATTAAGGTGCCTGTTGGGTTTTATGAGCGCGGCTCTCCTGGCAGGATCGACGATGGCTACGGGGATCACCTTATCGGCTTCGGCTATCAGAGCTTCTTTCAGCTTTTTATTGAATATCATATAGAGCTCTTCGTTTATGGTTATCTCCCTCATCAGGTTGATATATCCCAGCTCCCCGCTGGTGAGGTTACTCATGCTGTTTTTCAGGTTGGATATCTGTTTTTCCAGACTGATTATATCGGGATGCTGATCCCCGAACTTGGTAAGAAGGCGCTGCCGCTGGAGGCTCAGTTCGCTCAGCTTCGCTCCGAATTCGCTTATCCTGTCGGTTATCTTGCCTGTCTGCTTGTACTGCCTGGCGGATTCCTCACCCTCCTTGAGCTGCTGCGCGACCAGGGACAACTGTTCTTCGATGAATTCCCTGGATTTCTTAGCCCTGTCGTTTCTTTCTTCTATGGTCTTTTTCACATAGACATCCCCGACGGTATTGGCAAGACCGATCGCGTTATCGGGATCCGAATCTATCGCATCTATCTTTATAAGGGTGGTCTCCCCTACCTGAGAGACCGATATCTTGCTCCTGAGCCTGCTCACCTGGGAGTTCTTGTCTTCTTCCGATGTGGAATCATCTATATAACCGAGCTCCCGCGCGACAAGCTCCATGAGAGGATAGCTGGTTATCTTCCTTATCTCCGTATCGCGGTTGATTATAGTGAACATGGCCGGGAAATACCCGCCGAACGCCATCATATTCGGGGTCTCGTATCTTAATTCCACCGTAGTGGATGCCTGGTACTGTGGAGTAACGGTATTCGTAAAAATATATACGGAGATAATAACCAGGAAAAAGGCAATTACGGCTATTATTTTGTTCTTAATGAATATCTGCCAGTAATCGGAAAAAGTAAAACCTTCGCTTATCTCTTGCATTATTATTTCTTTATTATTCTATATATTTCGGGTGTGTACACTAACTGATCCGGGTCTACAGTGCGCGGGCGCTGAATATAACGGAAAAGACTAACGCTGTGACTGACAGTACAGGTGTAGCCTGAGCTATGCCGTCGCTGAGAACATCCCATATTCCTTCTCTCGCGGGTACGAATATTATATCCCTGTTATCTACAGGGACGTCGAACTGCCTCTGCCCCTTATAAAGGATGAGCTTGCAGTTCACCACGTCCGTCTGATACGGGCTGTGATGGATAAACCTGGTCACCCTCACCTTCGCGAGTTTCGCCTTGTCATTAAATCCGCCGGCCCTGTTAACCGCTTCCATCAATGTTACTCTTTCACTGAATTCATATGTGCCGGGATTCCTCACCGCTCCGAATATCTGTACCTTATAAAGCTCTTCGGTACCCCCCTTGAGCCTTACCGTGACCTCCGGGTTCTTGAGGTACGGTTTCAGTTTCGAAACAAGACGCTCTTCCACCTGCCTGGTCGTCAGCCCGGTTACGGCCATACTGCCTATAAACGGGAATTTAATGGTTCCGTCCTCTACTATCCTTTCCCTGGTGAGCTCATCCAGCTCCATGGAACCTTTCTGCCAGACGCTCACGATAAGCGTATCGCCGTCTTTTACGGTGACCTTCTTTTCTTCACTCGCATCTTCTGCCTGGTAATGGTCCTCCCAGAAACTGACTCCTTTTTCGTCATTGACCGTGAAAGTCATCTCGGAAGGCCTCCAGGCTACCGATGTGGACAGGAGGTCTTCCAGTACAGCTGCCATAGCCTTCGGATCTATGAGAGTGCGCCCTTCGGAAATCAGCGCCGGGGTCAGTATCTCCTTTTTCTTTTTACCAAACAGGTATTTATCGTCACCCGGTATGATCGTAACGGTCTTCTTTCCCCTGGTCAGCGATACGCCTTTTGTTTCCGGGTCATATCTGAAATTGATCCTGTAGAAAAAACACAGCTCCTTTACCGGCAGGTAATCGATGCCGTCTATGCTCACCTGCTTTATCGGCATCTTCTCGAGCCTGTCCCTGTTATCTATCATCTGAATGACCTTGTCATCGGTCTCTTCCGATGCAGGTAAAACCGCCGGATAAGTGAAAAACAGACAAAGCACTAGTACAGTACTGGTTATCTCTTTTAACATACTAATTATTTTTTTCATATGTACACCTATCTCATAAGCCGCTCTTATACTAACACAGGTTTCCAAAAATTTCAATATTAGCGGTTTTTACAGCAGCCCGGAGCAGCGGCAGGCAGCCCTTTTTTCATTATCTCCGTTATACCGCAGAATACCTCCGTCCCTTCTATCGAAGCCACTCCCGGACACATGCCGCAGTATTTTAAATCCTCACATGCCGCGCATTTCCCGAAACCGGAATAATCAGGCTTTATATTATCCCATATGTCTTTAAAATCCTCTTTCTTAAGATCCCCCGCGCTTTTCCTCCAGGCGATACAGGGATACACTTCTCCCCCGGGACTTATTCCGCACATGTTCTTCCCTGCCGAACATTCGAGTTCCGTCCTGTATCTTATATTCCCGGGAGCCGTCGTCTCTTTATCAAACACGACTTTACCCATATCCGCCGGTGGTATCCTGTGGCCTATTATATCGCATGCGTTTCCCGAGTAACACGGCGAGATAAAAGGATCTACCCTTATTTTCAATCCTTCTTTTTCCGCCCATTCTCTGATATCGCCTATGAAATCGATATTTTCCTTCATAACAGGTGTTTTAATTATGGTATCAATACCGCACTTTCTCATAATATCGATGCCGGACAGAACCCTTTCATGATATCCTTCCATTCCTGCTATCATATCATTTACCTTCTTATTTCGCGAAAACAGCGTGACGTGAACGGAAAAAGGCGAGAGTTCATATAGAATCCGGGCTTTATTTTCTTCAACAAGGGTTCCGTTAGTAAACAATACGATAAGGTATCCCATATCTTTCGCGGTTACGAGTATCTCGCAGGCGTCATCCCTCATAAAAGGCTCTCCGCCCGTCAGAACGAGGAACATCGCTCCGAGCTCTTTGGCACTCGCCAGCAGCGCCCTGATCTCGTTCAGACTCATTTCTCCCCTCAGTTTATCATGACCTGTATGATAACAGTGCATACAGTCCAGATTGCACATATTCGTTACTTCGAGGTTTACTATGAGAGGGACCCTGTTGTCCCTTGATACGCTGAAAAGCTCTTCTATAAGACTGTCTTTCATGACGGAATAAGTATATTTTTTCCCTTCAGAAGCTCCAGGAATTCTTCCGTGTCTTCTTTCGCCGCACGCCTGTCAATATCATATTCATCGCAGACCATGTCTATTATCTGCGTTATGCTCCTGTTTTTTCTAATGCTGTCGAAGATCATGCTCCCGGTCTCGTTGACAGAATGCAGTATATGCCCTCGCGGATCCACCAGGTAATATTTTCCCCTTATCATCCTCGACACTATATCCTTATTTATCCTGTATCCCTTCAATGTCTGCCTCCTTCTGCCCGATCCTGCATCCTGTAAATCAACCCATACCCCACCCAGCTGTAAGCTGTAAAACTTTTTGCTGTGTAAAGTGTAATGATGATGGAGTAAGCGCTGGCATAAGCCAGATGAAGCGAACGACTGAATGAACCGAATGTGT
>JAFGSA010000031.1 GCA_016934855.1 Elusimicrobiota bacterium | reverse complement strand
AAGTTGTAAGCGATAAGACATATGAATAAAATTGATTTTTATTTTGATAATGGATTGGGCCGGAAATCTTAAAACTTATAACTTACAACTTACAGCTGAACATGTTTGCGATTTGGAGCTTGAAGTTTGTTATTTCGAAAGGTTTACAGCTTATAACCTACGGCTTACAACTGATATGATGCTTGAGTTTTGGGTCTTTCATTACATATTACACAGTAAAAAGTCTTACAGCTTACAGCTGAACATGTTTGAAATTTGGAGCTTGCAGTTTGTTATTTCGAAAGGTTTATAGCTTATAACTTACAGCTTACAGCTGACCATGTTTGAGATTTGGAGCTTGTAGTTTGTTATTTCAAAAGGTTTACAGCTTATAACTTACGATTTACAGCTGGTTCGGGTTTGGGCGGATTTCCGGCTGCGATTTGATATTATCGAGGCATATTACGTACAATAAGAAGGAGAGAACGATGATAAAGATAAATAAGACGATAATGTTGATGCTCCTGGGATTGCTGCTGGGCGGATGCGCAAAATGCGTGCCGGTGCCGGCAGGCGACGGTAAAACAGGTCTTTCGAAAGAAGGCGGGGAAGCGGGAAAAGGCACCTTCAAGGTGGACGATAAGGGGAGATACATTTATAAAAACTATGAATTCGAGATAATCTCCATCCCGCCGGGAGCAGGGATAGAATGGGATGACAGGTACCTGGGAGAGGCTCCGCTGAAATATTTTTATAACGAGCCGATGAAGGCGGACGGGTATTTCATCATTAAAGCCGCTTTGAAAGACAAAATGTATCCGCCGCAGCAGATGCATATACGCAACCCCATACCGAGAAGAATAACGTTCGAGTGGGAGCAGAAGTGAAGTATTTCGGCGACATAGGGATAAACAACGAGCTGGTGCAGATACTGAAATCCCGCGGGTTCGTGCACCCTACAAAAATACAGGAGGAAGCCATCCCCCTGATACTGGAAGGCAAAGACCTCATCGGGCAGGCGGAAACAGGGTCCGGGAAGACCGCCGCGTGCGGCATACCGCTCATCCAGCGCGTGGACAAATCCATAAACGACGTGCAGATCCTGGTACTGACGCCGACCAGGGAGCTCGCCATGCAGTATCTGAACGAGACGAGCTCGTTTGCCATACCTTACGGGGTGACGCCGTTCGTAGTGTACGGCGGCTTTGACAAGGATATCCAGCTGGCCAAGCTGCGCAGCGGCGTGCAGATACTCGTGGCTACCCCGGGACGCATCACCGACATAATATATAATGATTATTTTCCCGTATCCAACGTCAGAACGCTGGTCATAGACGAAGCGGACGAGATGATGAAGATGGGATTCATCGAAGACGTGGATTTCATCAAAAACTGCCTTATACAAGAGCACCAGACGC
Organism: Elusimicrobiota bacterium; assembly: GCA_016934855.1. Taxonomy (GTDB): domain Bacteria; phylum CG03; class SLGR01; order SLGR01; family JAFGSA01; genus JAFGSA01. Next base: position 4,978 of record JAFGSA010000031.1, on the reverse strand, counting down.
TGTTCTTCTCGGCCACCATGCCGCCTCCGATAAAGAAGCTCGCGAAGAAGTACCTCAAGGACGCGGTGCATATACGCCTGAACGAGGAGCAGGTGCAGCCCGATACGCTGGCGCACGCCTTTGTGAATGTCTCCAGGAGGGATAAGAAACAGGCCCTTAAGGAACTGGTAAAAAGGGAGAGCATGGAGCAGGCCCTCATATTCTGCAACACCCGGAGCCGCGTCAGCAGCCTGTTCAGGGATTCCAGGGATTCCATAGAGGGACTGGAGTTTCTCCACGGCGGGCTGGACCAGAACATCAGGTCCCGGATAGTCGAAAAGTTCCGCAGGAAGAAGATAAAATTCCTCATAACCACCGACGTGATGGCGCGCGGCATGGATATCGGGGGAGTGAGCCATATAATAAATTACGATGTCCCGGACAACCCGGAGATATACATACACCGCAGCGGCAGGACTGCCAGGCTGGGCAGGGAAGGCGTGTCGATATCCTTCGTCTCGCCGGAAGACAGGCAGGAGTTTGCCAGGATAAAGGAGAAGGCGGGCATAGAGCCGGACTGCATAGAGATACACTTGCCCGGGGGCGGAGACGGACATAAAGGCGGCGGCAGCCGGCACCGCCGGTACAGGAGAAGATAAACACGGATATAAATGAATAAAAAAATCAGGAATATATGCACGGCGCTCATAATATCTTGGTTTACCGCCGCGTCATGCATGGACGCGGCAGCGGAGATGTCGGTATACATAGAGGGAGCGTTTGCTTTTCCGTCTTACAGCGATATATCTATTCCCAGGTCTGACGAGAACGAGTTCTCGCTGACCGACGACCTGGAGGCCGAGGGCGCGCCGGCTTTCAGAACCGAGGTGCGGTACTCCTTCAACGATATACATAGGATAGAACTGCTCGCGGCGCCGTTGAGCATAACCGCGGACGGCGTGCTTGTGAAAGACATAGTTTTCAATAAAAAACTATTCTTAAAAGGAGAAGCGGTAGAAGGATTGTTCAGGTTCGATTCATACAGGCTGCGGTACAGGTATTTTTTCAGAAACACCGGGTATTTCAGATCCGCGGGGTTCACCGCCAAGATAAGGGATGCCGAAATATCCCTGGAATCACCGTCGAAAAAGACGCGTAAGCTTAACACCGGGTTCGTGCCTCTGCTGAACTTTATCCTGAGCTTTCCGATAAGAGAAGGACTGAGTCTTGACGTAGACGGCGACGCGCTTTTCTCGCCTTACGGGCGCGCGGAAGACATACTCGTCTCGCTGAAATACAGGGTAAACCCGGAACTGGCTCTTAACTGCGGGTACCGCGTGGTCGAGGGAGGTTCCGATGTGGAAGAGGTCTATTCCTTTACCTGGATAAATTACCTGCTGGCGGGCATAGAATACAGGCTGTAGATATCCGGCCGCCTTTCAGGCCGGGAAAGTCAGTCTGCCGGCTGGATGAATTTTTTAAGCCTGCCGCCGCCGTTTTTCTTATATTCTAAAAGCAGACCGGTGAACGCGCCTATCTTTTCCGCGTAGAATTTAGCGGTCGTCTGCTCGAACTCGCCGTATGTGCGGCCGGGAAGATAATACCAGCGGACGAAGATGTTGTGAAGTATGAACTGGAAACACCTGGACTGCATCTTCCTGTCCAGCGCCGTTCCCTTTACGTTCTTTTCGGGCAGGATGCCCATTTCGTAAAGTTTATCGCCGGCCGTGTTTCCGGCAGGCCCGCCTGCCGCATCCGCGGCCCCCTTATCCGTAAACCTTTCCAGGTGAAGCCTGTCGATGAATTCCGGGTTATTCGGGCTGTCGTACTCGTATACGGGAGTGAAATATTCGATACCCAGTTTTCCGTACATCTTTTTCAGTTCCTCTATCACGGGGCGCATCTGTGCCGGAAACAGGTCCATACCCTTGCTCGCCCCGTCGCATATGCCGGAAATTCCGTTGTCCATGCAGTATATCGCCGCCCTGACGTGCATGGAGAGTTTGCAGAGCCCGCAGACCGAGAGCACGAAAAAACCGTAATGCCGCAGGTAGTGCAGATACCGCTCGTAAAAAACGTGTTTTGCCAGCCTGTCTATGCCTATTACCGAATGGCTGAACTCTGCCGAGGGAAACCTGTCCCTGAGCCTGCTTATATTATGTCCCGAGTTGGCGGTGTTGTGTAATCCGCACCACCTGAAAGTGAGAAGGTCCAGCCTGCCGTAGCTGAGCGAGGCGAGCGCTGCCGCGAGAGTGGAGTCCGTGCCTCCGGAATAAAGCACCGCGGCTCTGGTTTTCTTATCATCCATTGTTTTTGCCGTTTCCCGAAACTTCTTTCAGTATGAAGGAAAGTATCCTGAAATAGACGTAGTAGACGAATTGGGCTGTCCAGCCGAGGGCTTCACTGTAAAGGCACCTGAGCCGCCACGGCAGGAGCACCGCTGCCGAACAGACGAGTATCCCGAGCAGCCTGCGTATCAAACGGGTACCTCTGTATATTTTATTTCTTCCACCTTTCCAGGCGGGGTATGCCTTTTATGAAAAGCCCCGCAAGGAATTTCGGTATCTTCATCTCTATGAGTTTTGCTTTGACAAAAGCCTGCATCTGCCCGGCAGTCGTGATCTCCGGGCTCGTGAACGCCCCGTTTGCGTAACAGTAACTGCAGTACATTGAGTTCTTCGAACCGTCAGCGTTTGTCCCGCCGCCCTGCGGGTCTTTTTTCATGGGCATTCCGCAGCTCTGGCAGTTCTTATATTTTTTTTCCATAAAGGCCTCCTTTATGCATCCGCTGTCCGTGATACCGGAGCACTATTATTTTTATAATTATTCTTCATATCAGTCAACCGGAGCATCCGGCCCGGATGCTTTTATTAGACATCAAAAAATCCTATAATAAACTGGATGAAAAATCCACTGCCGCATTAAAGGAGAAAAATATGAATATCAAAAGAACGCTGTTTTTCTGCATTCTGTGCGCCTTCTTTTCCCTGCGGGCCGCCGGCATAAAAGCAGGGAACGTGCTCAAACTTCCGGAAGTGAAAAACTTCGGGACGGCGACGCTCAAAGAGGCGCTTGATAAGCGCAGTACTTCGAGGTCTTTTTCGGCGGAACCGTTATCCGATGAAGAGCTCTCCGGGCTTCTCTGGGCGGCGGCCGGCGTCAACCGTCCTGAATCCGGCAAAAGGACGGCTCCTTCAGCGATGAACATGCAGGAGATATACATCTATGTCATTATGGAGAAAGGCGCTTTTCTTTATATTCCCGGGGAACACGCCCTGGAAGAGGTAACGCGCGATGATCTGAGAAAGCATGCGGGGGGACAGGATTTCGTGGCGAAAGCGCCCGTAAACCTTATATACGCGGCCGATCACGACAGGATGTCCAGGATCAAGGACGAAGAAAGCAGGAACATATACGCGGCCGCGGATACGGGGTTCATCGGCCAGAACGTCTACCTGTACTGCGCGTCCAGGGGCCTTGCCACCGTGTTCAGGGGCTATGTGGATAAAGAGGGGCTCGCAAAGAAACTTAAACTGGAAAATAACCGGAAAGTGATGTTCGCACAAACGGTCGGCTGGCCGCAGTAGAGCGGGGCCGGAACGGGTGCGGGAAACGGCAGGATGCCGAGTATAGGAAACCTTAAAATAAATTCAAAGGTCATGCTGGCGCCCATGACGGGCGTCACAGACCTGCCTTACAGGACCGTATGCCGCCGGCACGGATGCAGAATGGCGTTCACGGAGATGGTCAACGTAAAAGGCGTGGTGTATAACAGCCGCAGGACCTTCGAAATACTCAGGACGGATGGAGAGGATTCTCCGCTGGGACTGCAGGTGCTGGCCAACGAAGAGAAATATATACGGCCCGCGCTGGAGAAGATAGAGGGTATGCCTTTCAGGGTTATTGACCTCAATGCAGCCTGCCCGGTAAAGAAGAACGTGCTCGCGGGGTACGGAGCGGCCCTGATGAAAGACCCTGAAAAACTGAAAAAGATGCTGGGGATCATGGTCAGGCATGCGGGCAGGCCCGTGACGGTCAAGATAAGAACGGGCTGGGACGGGGATTCTGTTAATGCCGCAGATATATCCAGGATGGCCGAGGATGCCGGGGTCAGCGCCGTGTTCATACACGGCAGGACGAGAGAGCAGCTTTACAGCGGGGGAGTCGATTACGATACTATCCGCAGGGTCAAGGAGTCGCTGGGTATCCCCGTTATAGGAAGCGGCAACGTGTTCAGCCCGGAGCTTGCAAAAAAAATGCTGGAAGAGACGGGCTGCGACGCGGTGCTGGTCGCCAGGGGTTCTCAGGGCAACCCGTGGATATTCGCTGACGCGGAAAATTTTCTCTCCGGCAGCAGGATGAACCCGCGGCCCGGGCCGGACGAGATAGCCGAAGTCATGCGAAGCCACCTCGATATGTCCATAGCTTTTTACGGCGCGTTCAGGGGTATAAGGATATTCCGTAAAGTGTTCATCTATTACACGAAGTGTTTCATTAATTCCAAGCCCCTCAGAAGGAAGGTCGTTCTCATGAAGGATAAGGCTAGCGCGGAGGATATGATAGAGGAGTTCAGGGTCTCGGCGGTGAGGCACGGAGGGATAGTAAGAAGTTGCTAGTTGCTGGTGTAAGAAGTTGCTGGTTGCTGGTTGCTAGTTGCTAGTGAAGAGTATAACGTGAAGAGTGAAATGTGAAGCGTAAAGAGAGTTATAAGTTGTAGGTTTTAAGTGGTAAGATAATGAAATTTCAAAAAACAAATAACAAATATCAAACAAATGACAATTTTCTAAACATAATGTTTGATAATTAGATATTGTGATTTCGATATTGTTTGTTATTTGATGCTTGAGTTTTGGGTTTTTCATTACATATTACACAGTAAAAAGTCTTACAGCTTACAGCTGAACATGTTTGAGATTTGGAGCTTGAAGTTTGTTATTTCGAAAGGTTTATAGCTTATAGCTTACAGCTTACAACTGATATGATGCTTGAGTTTTGGGTT
>JAFGSA010000030.1 GCA_016934855.1 Elusimicrobiota bacterium | reverse complement strand
TAATTTATGAAAGAGAACCAGACACTTGTAATAATAAAGCCCGACGGGCTGAAAAAATCGCTCACGGGCAACATACTCACAAAACTTTCGCAGACCAACCTGCGTATCGTCGGAGCAAAGGTCGTCCAGGTAACTGAAGAGCTCGCCGAACTGCACTACAGTCACCTTAAAAATGAGCCGTTCTTCGAAGAACTCAAGGATTATATAATGGGCAAGCTATACGGCTCCAATTACGAGAGGGTGCTGGCCCTGGTATACAAGGGCAGCAACGCCATAGAAAAAGTCCGGAAGCTGGCCGGCGCAACTAACCCGGAAGAAGCCCTGCCTACCAGTATAAGGGGTGCGTACGGCAGGATCACGACCTCGGGCGTATACGAGAACGTGATACATACTTCCGCAAATGCCAAGGAAGCCGAAAGGGAGATAAAACTCTGGTTCGATCCTTCCGAGATCGTTGAGAAGATATATCCTGCTGTCAGGAATAAATCCTCTTTCGAGTGGAAAACGAAATTTAAGGATCTTACCTAGAACCGCCTATATATTCGTACCTGAAAACCCCGTTTTCAAGCACCAGAAACTCATCCGGATATTCGAATTCTGAAAGTATATAGACATCCGCGGTTCTCCCGTCAATTTCGAACGACCTGTGCGCTCTCATATGGGCATGACCGGCTATCACCGCGTCATATCCCTTTCTCAGTACGGGATATGCGCCGTTTATTATCATATCTGAAAGCGCTTTTTTCATAGCGGGCCTGTTCTTTCCCACTTTTTTAAAACTGTCGGCAAGACTTATGGCAAACCCGACCGGCAGGTTCTTAAAAACAAAAGACGCGATACTGGACCTGATAAGCATTTTCCACAACTGGTACCTTATATCCTTTTTTGCAAAAGCATCCCCGTGCGTCAGGTACACGGACAGGTTGTTTTCTTCGACTACATAGTCGTCACCCATGTACTCTGCGCCGGAGAACCGGCGGAAGTATTCACCGGCGGCAAAATCCCTGTTGCCGTACGTGAAATATACTTTCTTTCCTTTTTCGCCGAATTCTTTTATAGCTTTAAGAGCCGGGTTTCCGGAATAGAAGTCTATCTTGCTGTGTTCGTACCAGTAGGTGAACAGATCCCCCAGTATGAAAAGCCTGTCGCATTTATCTTCTATATCGTGAAGAAAATCAGTGAATCCGGCGCAGGACTCTGCGGAATCTGATACTTTCAAATGGAGATCGGCTATGAAGATTGATATCAATTATCTAACGAAACTTATAACGGCGCTTACCTTGCCGTCCTTGCTTATAATCAGAATGGAGCAGTCTTTTTCGTTTTTTGTAAAAACGATGTGAGCATATTTGTCTTCCTGTTCGAACTTATCCGTTTTCAGCGTATATTTCATGGAAATCATCTTGTTTTTATAATACTCGTATACTTTATCAAGCGGTGCATCGGTTTTATACACATAAGTTACTAGGCCTTCGTTGATATCTCTCTGGAAATTATTTACCCCCGTATATACGTACGGATCTGCCGGTTTTTCGTCTTCCCTTGAAGCTGTTACGGGCTTTTCTACGGCCTTTACTGCCGGCGCGCTCTTTTTCCCGCCCATGTAAAAGTAGTAATACGCGCCCCCGGCTGCCGCCAGCACCAGCAGGACAATCAGAAAGACGCTGCTTTTTCCCTTCTTTTTGCCGCTCTTCATCTCTGCGCCTTTTGTGATTTCCCCCGGGATATCTGTACCGCCGTCAGCCTTTTGCCCGGCCGGCTTTTCTTTAGCGGCGCTGTTTTCCTCGCCTATCATGACATCTTCCATGTCTTCCGGTATATAACCAGGATCCTTTTCCTCAGCCGCTGCCTTTTTCGGTTCTTCCTTTTTATCTGCGGGAGCCGCGCTTGCCGACAATATATCGTCTATGCTCTCTATATCGTTCTGCGAACTTTCATCCTCATCCCGCGCAGCCGGTTCTTCTTCATCTTTTTCCCCGCCCGAGGCTTCTTCATCCCCTATCATTATGCCGTCGAGGTCTTCCAGGCCCCCGGAAGCCGAGGTTTTCTCCGCAGACTCATCGGCGGCCGGCTCCTCTTTGTCTTCACCCAGCTCTTCCAGATCCGAAAGGGCGGGGTTTTCTTCCGCGCCGGCATCCTTTTCATCGGATTCCCCCGGCTCAGCCGCCGCTTCTCCCGAGGATTCCAGTTCGATATCGGAAAGGTCGGCAGGGGAAGGCTCTTCTTCCTGTTTTCCTTCATCCGGATCCGGCTGTTCTTCTTCTTTTTCCCCGCCGGATTCTATGTCAATTCCGCTTAGCCCGTCCAATGCCGGTTCTTCATCATTTTCGGGACCGTCTGTCTCTCCTTCAGGACCGTTTTCTTCTTCTTGCGAACCTCCTGATTCAAGATCCAATCCGTCCAGCGGGGGCTCCCCGCTCTCTTCCTCAGCAGGACCCTCTGCGTCCGCCTGCTGGTCTTCCCCCAGGTCCAGCCCGTAGCCGTCTTCCTCTTTTCCTGTATCTGCGGGAATATCTTCTTCCGGGATCACGTCTTCCTTTCCCATGTCCGGCAGTCCGCTCTCCGGCTTTTCATTTTCTCCGTCTATTATCAAGTCGGAGAAATTGCCTCCCGAGATGATATCGTCTATCGATCTGTCAAGCTCATCTTCGGCAGACTGGTTCCTGGGGCCCAGGATATCTGTCAGGTCCTTATCCATCAGAGGATCGTCCAGATTAATGTCTTCGTTCTGCGGCATCCCGCTCATCTTATCGTTTATCGACGGATCCAGGGAAAGATCCTTATCTATTGAAAGTATTTCCCCGCTGTCATCGTCACTGCTGTCCGCGGATAGCATGTCGTCCTCACCCGGTTTTTTACCGTTTTCCCGGTCTGCTTCATCAATGCCGCCTTCTTCCCGGAGAGATTTTTCAATATCCTCTATATCCGGTTTCTTTTCGTCTTCCTCTTCGGGCGGACCTATATTGATATCATCATCATCTGCCATTATGTGTCATCCTCCGTAAACTGTTTTTTATAATAACACAAGTAATACGATAAGTCAATCGAATATCTGAGGCCATTTTACGCGTTTTCCTTTACCGTCAGGCTGACTAGTGTTGACAGTATGGCAACTACCATGAAGCTCCTGATAAATTCACTCAGAAGAACTAAAACCTGGACGATATATTTGTTGTCAGAATGTACCACAACGTTCATTATATTGAAAATGGCCATCCTGGTGATGTATATCATGGCGAATATAAAAACGCAGATACCCAGCCAAGCGGGCAGCCTGCTTCTTAAAATTTCGAGCATGTTCCCGGCCGAACCGCGCAGCGATCCCGTATCAATATAACCGATGAGATACATGCTTGCCGCGCAACCCAGGATTATCAGTAACGCATCCATGACGACAGGATTGCGCAGCCCCGCCGGAACCAGAAGGAATACAAGCCTGAATAATGTTATTATGCCTATGGAACTTATGATAGCAAAGGGAAGAATCCTGGAACCTTCGAAAACATATGTCTTCCAGTTCCAGCTTCTGCTCTTTTTGTATTTCAATAGCGATGCCAGCGTTCCCGAAAGGATGAAAAGAGCGATAAGGGTGAATACGAGAGTTTTTATTATATAGCTTGACTGCGTATGCGCGGGAAAAAATCTTGTCAGTATATATTTAACAGTAAACCCGGCAAAAAAGGATATGAAAATAAGTTCGCTGTTTTTAAACGTGGAAACAATGGAATCTTTTATTATTTTTTGCATATGATTTCCGAAATTCTTTCGAAATCATCCATGGAATAGAATTCTATCTCTATGCTCCCTTTTAGATCTTTTCTGGAGGCGGACCTGCCGCCGCCTTTCAGAACTATATTCACTTTTGTACCGAGTCTTTTTTCAAACATGCCCTTGAACTTTTCCAGTTCGGGATCCGAGGGGCGGGCTTTTTTCGCTTTCCTCGCCGCGTTTTTCATCTTCCCTGAAAAAAGACCCGCCAGCCTTTCAGCTTCGCGCACCGTGAGCTTTTCGTTTATGATCCTTTCCGCAAGTTTTTTCCTTTTCTGCGCATCGCTTACTGAAAGCAGCGCGCGGGCGTGCCCCGCTGTTATCCGGTCCGCGTCTATAAGCTTTATTATATCTTTGTCCAGCGTGAGTATCCTGAGCACGTTCGCAACAGTGGACCTGCTCTTGCCGACTTTTTCGGATATCTCCTGCTGGGTCATTGAAAAATCCCTGATCATCCTGTCATACGCCGCGGCTTCTTCGACAACCGAGAGGTCTTCCCTCTGCACATTTTCTATCAGAGATACTATGAGCAGTTCTTCGTCGCTTATATCTTTTTCTATGCACGGAACCGATTTGAGCCCTGCTTTCTTCGCGGAACGCCATCTTCTTTCTCCCGCTACTATCATATACCTGTTGCCAGTCCTTTTTACTATTATGGGCTGCACGAGGCCGTTCTTTTTTATGGATTCGGCCATCTCGGCTATCTTGCTCTCGTTGAAATCGGTACGCATCTGGTACTTGTTGGTTATCAGTTTATCCGTATCTATCTCTTTAATTTCATTATCGGTCTTTTCCGGTATCAGGGATTCAAGACCTTTGCCTAAGACTCTTTTCATTTTATTTTTCCTTTCCGTTGTTAACCTAATCGTTTGCCCCGAGAAACTCCGCGGCAAGATCGCTGTACGCCTTCATGCCGCTGGATGATGTATCGTACTGGAAAATGGTCTTTCCGAAACTGGGAGCTTCCGCGAGCCTCACGTTCCTCGGTATCACTGTTTTGTAGACAGCGCCCTTGAAATGCTTTTTTATGTTTTCCATAACCTGGAAAGACAGGTTCGTCCTGCTGTCATACATGGTCAGCACGACTCCTTCTATGTCTAAAGTGGGATTCAAGCCTCTCTTTATCCTTGACAGCGTGTTTATAAGCTGTCCGAGGCCCTCGAGCGCATAATATTCGCACTGTATCGGTATGATCGCCGAGTCGCTGGCGGTCAGTGCATTGACAGTCAGAAGATCGAGTGAAGGAGGAGAATCAATTATTATAAAATCGTATAGGTCTTTTATGCACTGCAGGGCTTTCTTAAGCCTGTACTCCCTGTCCTCTATACTGACAAGTTCGACCTTCGCGCCGTTCAGGTTTACGCTGGCAGGTATTATATCCAGGAACTCGCTGCCGGTAGGCAGTATCACGCTCCCGGGTTCGGTCTCTTCCATTATGACTTCGTATATTGATTTCTTGATGCTCTTTCTGTCTACACCCAGCCCCTGGGTGGCGTTTGCCTGGCCGTCCATATCTACCAGCAGCACGTTCTTGACCATTCTGGACAGCCCGGCCGCGAGATTTATCGCGGTAGTCGTCTTTCCGACTCCGCCCTTCTGATTGGTTACTGTTATGACCTTGCATATCATGATTTATAATATTACTTAAAAATGTTTACCGATGCAAGAATATTAAAACTGTCCGGCGGGAGGCTTTACTTTATGGTTTCTGCCTTATTATCCTGTTCCATTTCCTGGGGTATTCCTCCGGAGTGGAACCGCTTTTTCTTATTATTATCGTGTTGTCTTCCCCTATGCTCTGCAGACTGCCGCCCATCAATGATATGACGTCCCGGCTCTTCTCTGTTTCCGCCGCGGCTGAAGCGCCCTTCTGGGCGTAATAGGTGCCGTTTTTTTTCAGAAGAGGCAGCACCAGCTCAGCCGTTATATCCAGGCGCGCAACCGCCCTGCAGGTACCGAAATCGAACTTCTCCCTGTATTCGGCGGACCTGCCCGCCTCTTCCGCCCTTACGCATGCGAAAGACACGTTGTCCAGCCCTAACTCCCTTGCGGCCCGCCGGATGAAGAACATACGTTTTTCCCCGGGTTCCATCAGACATACTTTCTTGCCGGGATCCATGATAGCTATCACGAGACCCGGCAGGCCGTTTCCCGATCCCACGTCCACTCCATTCTTCCCGATCACGATCCCCGCCAGTTTCATCGAAGGCACTATATGTTCCCTCTGAAGCCTTTCGGGAGATACCGTGCCTATTATATTCCTGGCTCCTTTTTCTTCCGAGAGCAGTCTGATATATGCCCTTATCTTTTTCTCGGCGGCATAGCCTTCTCTGACCGCATTCTCCGCGAACCATCCGGATATTATGTCTTCCACTTATTTCCTGATATACTCTATTTTACCGAAAGCGGCGCTCATGCCTGCCGCTATACAGTAACTGATTTTCCTGAAATCCGCCCAGTAAATATTACGCACCTGGGGGCTTATCACAATATCCGACTTCTTAAGAATCCTCTTGTGCAGTTCTTTTGAAGTTATCGCGTAACTTCTGCTGTATATCTCCATCCCGTTCTTGAACTCTTCTCTTCTCCTGAGACTGCTCATTATTTCCACGGCTATTACGAATTCCGCTCCGAGCTCCCTTGCTTCTTCGACCGGGGTAAAGCTCAGCGTTCCGCCGTCAGACAGTATCTGCCTGCCTCTTTCCAGCGGCTCTATTATGCCGGGTATCGCTATGCTTCCCATTACTGCTTCCCTCAGGCTGCCTTCTGTCAGCAGGACTTTTTTACCTTCGACAAGGTCCGTGCAGACTATCCCGGTTCTTATCTTGAGGAACTTTATATCGATATCGGGTATAAGCCTGTCTATCACGGGGCGTACTTCATCCTGGCTTATTATATATGTCTGCCTGAGGAACTTTCTGAATAAATGTATCTGGCTGTAGTATTTTTTGAATTTCTTCCCCAGGCTGGCGTTTTTATTCCTGCTCCCGGATTCCAGTTCGCTGACAAACTTCTCGCTGAGAGCCTTAAACTCCCTGCTGTTATATGTATCCATTATGATTTTCTCAACAGTATCGGCATCTTCATAGTACGCAAAAAGGGCGCCTATGATGGATCCCATGCTGGTACCCGAGATGCAGTCCGCCCTTATCCCGTGCCGGTTGAGGATCTTCAGCGCGCCCAGACATGCGAGAGCTCTTACTCCGCCACCTCCCAGCGCTATTCCTATATTATTTTTCTTGAAAATCATGGATTTGAAAATCGGTCCAGGTCCGCGTACCCAATTATTTTAACAGATATCCGGTCTTTCTTCACTATGTTTCACGTGAAACATTCCGTAAACTGTTTCACGTGAAACAGTCACCGAACATCCTCTCCAGGTTAGCCCTGCTCCTCAGTGTCGCGTTTTCCGGGTCGGGATCCTGTATCTCATGTACAATTACGCGATCTCCCGATTTCATAAGCTCCCTGTAACTCTCCCACCGGATGCTGCCCTCGCCTACCGGCCTGTGTTCGTCCCCGGCGCCTGAATTATCGCTGGCATGTATCTGCTTCGCCATTCTTCCGAACCTCCGTACAGCGGTCTCGGTTCCCCATCTTATGTTCGCGTGTCCGGTATCAAGGCAGACCCCCAGGGAAAGATCATCCACCAGGGATCCGAAAGCATCGATATCGCTGTCTAAATCCAAGGTATTGATCCCTATGTTTTCCAGCAGCAGTTCGATCCCGCATCTGCTGCACTCTTCCTTAAGCCCGCCAAGAGTATCGCGCAACCGCGGCTCTACTTCCTTCAGCACATCCGGTATTATGGACGGTATCTTCCCGGGATGCACTATTAGATGCCTTATCGTAATATATTCGCTCCACTCGATTATCTTCCTTACCTGTCTTATACTCTCATTGCGTATTCCCGTGTTCACCGAGCACAGGTTAACATCGAAAATAGGCGAGTGTACCGTATATTGCATACGCTCCCCGGCCCTGCCGTATTCCCTTAGATGTTTGATACTGACGGCATCAACACTGAAGTACGGTGCATCCGCCCATATCTCTATCCCGTCAAAACCGTTCTCCAGTGTCCATTCGAGCACCTGGCGGTAGTCTTTTCGAAAACAGAAATTACTCATTGCAGCAAACTGGATCATTTGCCTATACAGAACTCGCTGAATATCATATCGAGTATTTCCTCGTTCACGCTGCTTCCGTCTATCCTGCTGATTTCTTCAAGGGCCTGGCGGATTTCAAAAGAGATTATTTCCGTATATTCGCCCGTTTCTATTTTCTCCGCGGCGGCCCTTATTGCCCGGACGGAACTCAGAAGCGCTTCCTTCTGCCTGTGGGAAACCATTATCTTGTCCGAGTCGCTGTTTCTGAGCATTGTCTCCAGCGCACTTTTTATCTTCTCGATCCCCTTTCCCGCCCTGCACGATATATCATAAGCCGCCCTGCCGCCGCAGAACTCCTCCAGTTTTCCGTCTTTCAGTTTCAGTCCCAGGTCCGACTTGTTTATTACGGGCAGCCATTCCTTATCCCTGAAAAGATTTTTTATGAGATGGTCTTTTTCATCGAGACCCTGTTCGGGGTCTATCATGTATATTACGGTATCTGCCGTTTCTATCTCGCCGGTACTCTTTTCCGCGGCGGCCTTTTCTATCTCGCCCTCGGACGCGCTCCCCAGCCCCGCCGTATCCACCAGGTACGCTATGCGGGTACCCAGCAACAGTTCTGCCGATATTACGTCCCTTGTCGTTCCGGGCATGCTGTTTACGATACTCCTGGACATATTGAGCAGGCAATTGTAGAGGGATGATTTTCCGGCATTCGGCTTGCCGCAAATCACTATTTTTATCCCCCTGTCAAGTATATTCTTTTCCGAAGTCTTTTCCGCAAGGTCCGCGGCTCTGCCCAGGGCATCCCTGAGCAAAGCTGTCATACTCCTGCCATCAATCGTATTAATATTCTCTGTCTCCCCCCATTCGATATCCGCATCTAACCCCGACTGAACTTTTTTCAATATTTCTTTTATCTCCCTTACACTGTCGCCGAGATTTCCCTTGAGTATCTTCATCGTCTCCCTTACCGCACTCTGAGATCTCGCGTGTATAAGACGATTTACCGATTCAGCCTGTGAAAGATCGATCCTGCCGTTGAGGAAAGCTCTCCTGGTGAACTCTCCGGGGCCGGCGGCTTTGGCTCCGTTCTTCAGGCATAATTCCAGTATACCGTCGAGTATTACCGCGTTCCCGTGGCAGGTTATCTCGATCATGTCTTCACCGGTATACGAGTTCGGGGCCTTCATCACTCCCGCGAGAACCTCATCCAGTACTTCATCGCCGTCCGTTATTTCGCCGTAATGCAGCGTGTGAGTCCCTGAATCTGATATGTTCTTATTTTTTTGGGAGCTCCTGAATATCTTTCCCAGCACGGTAAGCGCTTCCGGACCGCTCATTCTTACTATACCGATTGCTCCGAACCCTGCGGGTGTCGCTATAGCGGCGATTGTTTCTGATCCGTTTATGTTCATTGAAAACGGCGGGTGGTAAATTGACGGGTTTATCGATTCTTTTCTGATTTTCTGATCACAACCCTTCTGTCTTTTCCGTGTCCCTTGCTCTTTGTCTCTATCCCCGATATGCTTTTTATCCTCTCGTGCACGAGCTTTCTTTCTTCATAGTCCATCGGCTCCAGCTCTATTTCCTTCCCGTCGCTTTTGACCCTGTTTACGAGCTCATCGATGTTATCAAGCGCTGTTTTTACCCTGTTCTTCCTGTACTTTCCCGTGTCCATTATTATATCCACTCTCGTTTCCGGATCCTTTTTCAGGCTCAGATTTACTATATGCTCTATTGCATCGAGGGTCTGCCCCTTCTTCCCTATTATGACAGAGTTGTTCCTGCTGTCTATATTGACCAGCGCTTTTCTGTTATCCCGGCTTATTTCAATGCGTGCGTCTTCAGTTATATTTGACAGTATGGTCCCGGCGATTCTTTTTATCCTTTCCTCTACCTTATCCCAGTCAATCTCCAGATTCGTACCCTTTTTTGTTATATGTACCCTGGCCGGGGTCTTCCCCATCATTCCGAAAAGACCGGCTTTCCCCTCGTCTATTATGCTGATCTCCGCTTCGCTTTTTTCCAGCTTGAGCTTCTTCAACCCTTTTTTTATCGCTTCTTCGACATTCTTCCCGGAAAATTCAAATTTGTCTTTTTTCATAATTATTTATCCTTTGCTCTTCCTGCCTATCCAGTACTGTATCAAGAAAGTAAAAATACTGTTGGAGAGCCAGTATAATACAAGACCCGAAGGGAACTTCATGAAAAGAAAGATAAATACCAGCGGCATCAAGTAAGTTAGATTCTGCTGCGGACCCGCCATATCTCCCTGCGTAAATTTCTGCTGCAGGAACATGGCTCCGCCCATCAGGAAAGGAAGCGGTCCCGATCCGCCTATGAACGGTATTTCCTTAATCACCGGTAAAGTTGCAAACAGCACGTCGGCGCTCGAGAGGTCCTTTATCCACAAGAAGCCGGCGAAACGAAGCTCCGTGGCTGCCCTCAGCATGGTAAAGAGGCTTATGAATATCGGCATCTGCAGCATTATGGGCAGACAGCCTCCGAAGGGATTGACCTTGTGCCTTTTGTACAGCTGCATCATCTCCTGGTTCATTCTCTGCGGGTCATCCTTGAACTTTTCCCTCAGCTTGTTTATTTTCGGCTGTATTTCCTTCATAGCTTTCATGGACTTGAAACTTTTTGCAGTAAGCGGGAAAATAACCACCTGCAGGATCATTGTCAGTATTATAATCGCGACTCCGTAATTCTTCGTTATAGAATTAAACATTATCAGTACATTGAGGAACAGCCTGCTCAGGAAACCGAAAATACCGAAGGCAAGTATCTCGTCAAGATCTTCGCTGAGCTTTTTCAGTTCCCTGTATTCTTTCAGCCCGCAGTGAATTTCCTGCTTGAACTCTGTCTCCTCCTTGCCTTCCAGAACAATATCGCCTTTCAATATTATCCCGGGATACTGCGAATCCTGCAGTCTGGCCGATGCGCATCCTCTCGTTTTTTTCTTCGCATTCTCCGCTTCAACTTTTCCGAACAACCCGTCTATATCGAGAAACACTGCTATAAAATACCTGTTTACCAGACCCGCCCAGCTAATGTCTCCTTCATAATCCCCTTTATCCATGTTACTGTTGATCTTCCCGCCTATTTTTGAGAACAGCCTGTTATCCTGGAGGTTTTCTTTATCCAGTTCCTTAGTCGTCCCCAAACCCCCGGTCCATCCCTGCATGAAGCTCGCGTTTATAATGCCTGCGGTCTTGTTCCTGACCGTGTTTGAGATTTCTACGTTTCCCCTGTCTTTTACAGTTATATTTCTTTTTATTTGCAGGTTTCTTCCGTCATACGTACATTCGATTTCCGAGCCGCTCTTTTTTACAAGCTTCCACCTTCTGTATTCATCAGTGTTCAGCGCTAGCGGGTACGGGGGCTCATCTTTCCTGACCATTTCTATATACTCCCCGTTCTTATCCTTCAATAGCAGGCTGGTAAAACCGGAATCGTATGAACCCACTGTCAGCTTTATATTTTCATTTTCTATGGTATATTCAACCATATCGGCGGTGACCGCACCGGCTTCGGCAACTGTTGACATTTTGTCTACGTTGTTCGACCGGCTTTCTGCGCTTTCTTCCTGTTTCTCTATATGCGTATGCCTTACTATCTTATCAGGCGGGCCCTGCATACGCTGAAAAACAACAAGTATCAGCACCGATATTACTACTGCAAGCAGAAGTCTTCCCTGCATACGTTATTTCCTGACGGGATCGTAACCGCCGCTGTTAAACGGGTGGCATCTTGCTATTCTCATGACGCCTTTCAATACGCCCCTGAAAAGACCTTTGTATTCTATTGACTCTATCATATACTCCGAACATGTCGGATGAAACCTGCAGTTCTTCCCCAGGAACGGGGAAACAGCGGCCCTGTATATCTTTATCATATATATTACGCTTTTTTCTACTGCCTTCATCCGTATATGCCGCATTCTTCCCACAATTTCTTTACTTTCTCCTCTATATCTTCCAGTTTGTATGACCCTGATCCTTTTTTATAGTTCACTACTATATAATATTTGCTTATCTTTTCCATTTCTTTCATGAAAAATTCTTTTGTCCATCTTCTCAGCCTGTTTCTTGTCACGCTCTTACCCACTTTTCTGCCTATGACCACTGACAGTCTTTTTTCATCGGCAGGCGCATAAAAGACCGTTATGTTCTCCAGTTTCCTGTGTCTTCCTTCTTCTATTACAGTTCCGGTTTTTTTTCCCAGGCTTATCTTTTTTCTTGAAAATCTTTTCAATTAAGCAGTGAGTCTTTTTCTTCCTTTTCTTCTTCTTCTTCTGATAACTTCCTGCCCTTCTTTAGTGCTTGTCCTCTTTCTGAACCCGTGTTTTTTCTTGCCTTTTCTAACCTTCGGCTGATATGTCCTTTTTACCATTTTTCACTCCTGTCTTCTTATATCATATTATGCGGTTTACCAGAATTTAAACCCTAATTATATTGAATTTTATAACCTATTGTCAAGGTTCTTGACTTTTAAAAACATATTATTTATATTAGTCTAAACCCAAAAATTTCATGTTGATTTTTTTTAAATATACTGGGTTTTTAACAATGTTAATAAGCTGTGAATAACCTTTTGAATCATATTTACCGTTATGCTCGATAATCCGGCACTTATCTGGGATAATATAATGAATGTCCTCAGATCTCATTTTCCCGTTGAGACTTTCAAGCTCTGGTTTTCTCCCACAAGGGCCTCTTCCTTTGATAATAATACACTCGTTATCGAAGTCCCCAATAAGTACTTTTCCGACTGGATGCTGCGAAACAAGAACCATATTGATTCCGCCGCCCAATCCATCCCGGGTCTTAACAGTCCCGATATCCAGTTCATCATCAAGCCGGATATCAACGCTTATCTTCCCCCGAAAAAAGACGATATACCCGACCCTACATACCAGCCCGAGGACGAATCTGTCTTTTCTTCTGAACTCAATCCCCGCTATACTTTCGACAGTTTCGTTGTCGGTTCTTCTAACAGGTTCGCCCAGGCTGCCTCCGAAGCTGTCGCCAACGAGCCCGGTACGAGGTACAATCCTCTCTTTGTCTACGGCGGCGTAGGTTTAGGCAAGACCCATCTTCTTCATTCCATCGGTCACAGGATAAAGATGAATGACCCGAAAAAAAGGGTTCTTTACGTCACATGCGAAAAATTCACCCAGGAGATGATAGACAGCATCATCAACAAAGACACTATTAATTTTAACAAGAAATATACAAATCTTTCCGTCCTTCTCATGGATGATATACAGTTTCTCGAAAACAAGGAGAGGACCCAGGAAGTCTTCTTTCATATTTTCAATACCCTCTATGAATCACAAAAACAGCTCGTCATAACATCCGACAATCCTCCAAGCAAGATAAGGACCCTCGAGGAGCGCCTTAGGTCCAGGTTTCAATGGGGGGTAATAACCGATATCCAGCCTCCCGACCTCGAGACCAGGATAGCGATCCTCAAGTCCAAGGCCGAAAGGGAACATCTCGATGTTCCCGATGACGTTCTGCTCTTCATCGCCGCCAACATCAAAGACAATATTAGGAAGCTGGAAGGGGCCCTCATACGTATTTACGCTTTTTCCTCTCTTACCGGCAGCGATGTCAATGTCGATAACGTCAAGGAAATCCTCAAAGATATTATTACGAAAGACGAAGAATCCAAGCCCATTTCTATCCAGAATATCCAGAATATCGTGGCGAAGCATTACCACGTCCAGGTCAAGGACATGAAAAGCATAAAACGACATAAGAACCTTGTTTTTCCCAGGCATCTGGCCATGTATCTGTCCAGAAAGCTTACCGAACATTCTACTACTGAGATAGGAAGGGAATTCGGCGACAGGGACCATGCCACGGTCATGTACGCGTCCAAGATCATCCGCAAGAAAATCGAAGATGATCCTTACTTTGAGACAATTGTTGAAAAGATGATAAATGAGATCAAATCAACGGTATGAAAAGAGGTACCTGTTAATTATGTTAATAAACATCTCCGCTTATAAACAGAATCCTACACCTGTTTTTCAGTGGAGAAAAGGGGTTATTAACAGATTTAACAGATTTTATAATAATGTATTATAAGTAGTAATATTATTATCATTATATTAACTGGAGGTATTAATGAAAATAAAATTAAACACAAATGATTTCTCGAATCTGCTGACTACGGTTTTACCCGCTATATCTACAAGGAGCACGCTTCCATCCCTGTCGCATTTTCTTATTGACGCGGACAAGGACAAGATAAAAGTGTATGCTACGGACCTTGAGATCGGGATCGAATCATCTATTTCAAGCAAGGAAATAGAAAAGGAAGGCGCTTTGACCATTCCTGCAAGAAACCTGACAGATATTATAAGGGTGATCGATTCTGATAGCGTCACTCTGAACAAGGTAAAAGAAGGCAAGGTCGAGATAAGCTCTGACGACAGCAACACGAAATTCAACATTGTCTGCGGTGAATCCGAGGATTACCCCGGTTTTCCGGAAATGAAGGAAGACAGGCTTATATCCATAGATGCAAAAAGCCTTAAAGAAGGCATAGAGAAAACACTGCCGTCCGTTTCCAAAGACGAGTCCCGGTATATACTCTGCGGGATTTATTTCGAAAACGACGGAAAAGAGCTCAAAATGGTCTCTACCGACGGAAGAAGGCTTTCCTATTATAAAGGTAAGGTAAAGGGAAATTCCAGCAAGTTCAAAGCCATTATCCCTACGAAAGCGATCAATGTTCTCGAAAAAACGCTCACTGACGAAGATGAAAGCGTTAAGATAAGCATTAATTCATCTGAGAATCAGATTTACTTTTCCTTCGGCAACACTATCATCTACTCCAGGCTCATAGAAGGCGATTATCCCAATTACGGCCAGGTAATACCGGAGAACACTACCAAGAATATCATCGTAGGCACGGAAGAAGTCCTCAACGCGACAAAAAAGATGATAGCCGCTACCGTTGAGAGAACGACTCCGGTGAAATTCCTTTTCAGGAGCAATAAAGCTGTTATTTCGCTTCAGGCCGCCGACGGAAGCGGGACGAGCACTATCCCGGTGCAGTATAAAGGAGACGAGATCGAAATAGCGTTCAATCCGGAATTCATCATCAACGCCCTGCGGGTAGTCAGAAGCGATAAGGTCAAAATAGGATTGACCACCCCGATCAACCCCGGAAAGATAGCGCCGGAATCGGACACCGAACTGTATATAGGGGTGATCATGCCAATGAGACCGTAAAATATTGGTTATAAAGAGTCTCACCATAATAAACTTCAGAAACCAAAAGAAAAAGTATTTAGAATTCGGTGAAAATCTGAATCTGATATTAGGGAAAAACGGCATGGGCAAAACGAGTATTCTTGAAGCGATCTTTGTTCTATCGACAACAGCGTCACACAGAACAGGGGTGCTTTCCGATCTTAACAGGAAGGGTGAAGGTTCGTTCGGTCTGAAAGCCGTAACGGAAGACATAGCGGGACTGACGGATTTTGAAGTGAAATACGTGAAGAGCAGGGGGCTTGATATAAAGATAAACGGCGCAAAGGCGAAAAAATGCGAGCTGATAGAAAAATTTCCGGTAGTCCTGTTCTCCCCGGAAGACATAGAAGTGATAAAGGGTCCCATGAAGAACCTGAGAAGGCTGATAAACATCAATATAGCTCAGTCGAACCCGTCCTATATAGATTCACTTATAAGGTATAACAGGATACTTAGAGAAAGGAACTCATGTATAAGAAGACTGGGCTCGGAAACGCTCGGAGAAGAAGAAGACATAAACTTCAAGGTATGGACGGATGCGCTGAAAAAGGAAGCCGACAGGATAAGGTCGGTCAGGGAAGATTTTACGATGAAACTGTACGAGGCGATGAAAAAGGAACAGGACTTGCTGAACATAAGCGATAAAATAAGCATTGAGTATATTCCCTCCTGTTTCTCAGGGCAGAAAAGCATTACTTCGGATATGAAGTTCAAATATACTACCTGGGGACCGCACAGGGACGCTTTTATCTTTTACATGAACGGGAATAAACTTAGGAACTGCGGATCGAGAGGGGAGACCAGGATAGCCGCCGTAATATACAGGATGGCAGTATGGAGTATCATCAAAGAAAGCGTAAACAGGAATCCGGTTATAATGCTCGATGATATATTCAGCGAGCTTGATGCCGAGAAAAAGAAAAAGATTAAAAACTATATCAGGGATGCGCAGGCCATACTCACCTCGACCGAGATGCCGCATGGTATAAACGGTAAGTTTGATATAATAAGTTTATGAAATGGAAGGACACGGACAGCGTAATAGACAGGATATTGAGGGGAAAGAAACCCGGCGCGAAAGACAGGGTAGAAAAGGCGTGGAACGGTATGGAGAAGAATATCAGGGAGAGGGCGAAGATAATAATGCTGAAAAAAGGCGTTCTTATACTCGAGGTCGGAAACAACGCCGATCTTCAGGATCTGTCTTTCAAGAGGGAGATGATAAAAAAGATACTTAACAGGGATTCGGAACAGAAAATAACCGGTATTCGATTTAAACTAGGAGGATAGATAATGACGACTGAAAACGAAGGATATTCAGCAAAAGATATAAAAGTACTTGAGGGACTTAAAGCTGTAAGAAAAAGGCCCGCTATGTACATAGGGTCTACAGGGGAGGACGGGCTGAATCATCTTGTTTACGAAGTTGTGGATAATTCGATAGACGAAGTGCTGGCAGGGTACTGTAAAAACATAAGCGTAATATTAAAGGCCGACGGCAGCGTATCGGTAACCGACGACGGCCGCGGTATACCGGTGGATATGCATACAAAGTATAAGATGCCGGCGGTAGAAGTAATCATGACAAAACTCCATGCGGGAGGAAAATTCGATAATAAAGCATATAAAGTATCCGGCGGACTGCACGGCGTGGGTGTATCCGTAGTTAATGCGCTATCCGAGTGGCTGGATGTGGAAGTAGCACGTGACGGAAAGCTGTACCACCAGAGGTATGAGAGGGGAGAGACGAAAACAAAGCTCAAGCTCAAAGGGAGCACGAAGGACAATGGGACAACGGTAATATTCAAACCGGACCCGGAGATATTCACTGAGACGGTAAAGTTCAATTTCGATACGATATCTAACAGACTCCGCGAACTGGCGTTCCTGAACGCGGGCACAGACATAGATATCATAGACGAACAGACGGACAAAAGGCACACGTTCTGCTACCAGGGCGGTATAGTATCGTTCGTAAAGTACCTGAATAAAGGCAAAGAACCGCTGCATACGCAGCCTATCTATTTTGAGAAAGAGGAAGACAGGATAAAGGTAGAGATAGCGATAGAATACAACAGCGGTTATACGGAAAATCTTTTTTCTTTCGCCAACAATATAAATACGAAAGAAGGGGGAACCCATCTGATAGGTTTTAAGACGGCGCTTACGTCATGCATAAATAACTATATAAAAAACGGGATAAAAGAAGACATGCAGATAACGGGGAACGATGTGAGAGAAGGACTGACTGCCGTTATAAGCGTGAAACTCCCCGATCCCCAGTTCGAAGGGCAGACTAAGACAAAGCTCGGAAACTCCGAAGTGAAGGGAATGGTGCAGGCGATAGTAAACGAGAAGCTGAGCAGTTTTATGGAGGAAAATCCGCCTATTGCCAGGAAAATAGCTTCCAAGGCCATCGAAACTTCCCGGGCCAGGGAAGCTGCCAGGAAGGCAAAGGAACTGACGCGGAGGAAGGGAGCGCTGGACATAAGCACGCTTCCGGGCAAGCTTGCTGACTGCATAGAGAAGGATGCGTCTCTTTGCGAATTATACCTTGTAGAGGGCGACAGCGCGGGAGGTTCGGCAAAACTGGGACGCGACAGGAATTTCCAGGCGATACTGCCTCTTAAGGGGAAGATAATAAATGTCGAGAAATCCAGGCTGGACAAGGTGCTGAAGAACGATGAGATAAGGACTATAATAACGGCTCTCGGCTGCGGTGTTGACGAAGAATTCAATATTGGAAAATTGAGATACCATAAAGCAATAATCATGACAGACTCGGACGTGGACGGGGCGCATATAAGAACGCTTCTCTTGACATTCTTTTACAGGCAGATGAAGGATCTCCTTGAAGGAGGGTATGTCTATATAGCGCAGCCGCCGCTGTACGGGGTTAAAACCGGAAAGAAGATAAAATACATACCGAAGGAAGACCAGCTGACGGATTACCTGCTTTCGAGAGGCGTAAAAGGCGTAAAGATAGAAAAAGCTACGAATGGCAAGGAGAGCAGCTTCGCGATCAATGACGAAAAAGAGTTGAAGGAAGTACTTAAAAGCGTGGAAAAATACAAGGAACTTCTCGTGAGAATGAATAACAAGGGATTCACGCAGGAAGACCTGGAAAAAATAGACAAGGACAAGATACCGCTGTATAAGATAACGGACAAAGACGGCACGTTAAAGATACTTTACAGCGAGCAGGAGCTAAAGCACCTGAAACAGGACTTCTTCAAGGAAGTGAGTGATGAAGTGGTCACGGAGGAAGAAGGCCTCAAGATAGAAGACTTGTGGGAAATAAAGCCCATGATCAGGTTGAGGGACAAGCTTCTGGCGAAAAAAGTAGAAATGAAGGATTCAAAATACAAGATAATATTTGATGACGAACCGGCGGCGGAGCTGGATAATTTCTATTCCATACTCGAATTAGTGAAGAACAGGGGAAAGAAAGGCATCAGCGTTCAGAGATATAAAGGTCTCGGAGAAATGAACCCGGGGCAGCTCTGGGAGACCACGATGGACCCGGAAAACAGGAAGCTTCTGAAAGTAAAGCTGGACGACGCGGTAGAGGCGGACAAGATATTCACGACGCTTATGGGAGATAAAGTCGAACCCAGGAGACAGTTTATAGAAGACCACGCCAGGGAAGTAAAAAATCTGGACGTGTAGCACGGGAGCGAATAAAAGAAAAAGAATTAATATGAAATAGAACGGAAAAGAGGTTCAGACATGGAAGACAAAGAAGACAAGGAAAAAGAACAGGCAAAAGATAAGGATCAGGAAATAAAAGATCTCAGGAACAAGAATCTCGAGAGCAGAAATGTCGAAGACGAGATGAAGGATTCCTATATAGATTATGCCATGAGCGTGATCGTGGGCAGGGCGCTGCCGGACGTAAGGGACGGCCTGAAACCCGTTCACAGAAGGATCCTTTACGCGATGAACGACATGGGACTGACATATAACAAGCCTTACAGGAAATGCGCGAGAGTCGTCGGTGAGGTTCTCGGTAAATATCACCCTCACGGCGATCAGGCCGTTTACGACAGTATGGTGAGGATGGTGCAGGATTTCTCGCTCAGGTATCCTCTGCTGGACGGGCAGGGGAACTACGGTTCGATAGACGGCGACAGCGCGGCGGCCATGAGGTATACGGAAATAAAGATGGCCAGGATGACAGACGAGCTGCTCAAAGACCTGGAAAAAGAGACGGTGGATTTTGCTCCGAACTTCGATGAGAGCCTGGTGGAGCCGATGGTGCTCCCGTCGAATATACCGAATCTGCTTGTTAACGGCTCATCCGGCATAGCGGTAGGAATGGCAACGAGCATACCTCCGCACAACCTGGCGGAGGTGGCAGAAGGTCTCATCAAGATGATAGATAACCCGCAGATAACGATAGACGAGCTGATGAAAGACATACAGGCACCTGATTTCCCGACAGGCGCGATAATATGCGGGTTGGGCAGCATCAGGCAGGCATATAAAACCGGCAGGGGTTCGGTAAAACTGAGGGCCAGGGTCGTAGAGGAACAGATGAAGCAGAACAAGACCGCGCTTGTTGTTAAGGAAATCCCTTACATGAGCAACAAGTCCACGATAATAGAGCAGATAGCCGTTCTCGTAAAGGACAAGAAGATAGAAGGTATTACCGATCTGAGGGACGAAAGCGACAGGGACGGCATGAGGATCATGATAGAGCTCTCGAGAAACGCGAACCCGGAAGTCGTATTAAACCAGCTCTATAGCCACACGGGGCTGCAGTCCTCCTTCGGAATTATAATGATAGCCCTTGTTGATAACCAGCCCAGGGTCCTCAACCTGAAGGAAATGCTCCATTATTATCTTGAGCACAGAAGGGAGATAATAAGGCGGAGCACGCTTTACGACCTGAGAAAAGCCGAAGAAAGAGCGCACATAGTAGAAGGCCTCAGGATAGCCATAGCGAACCTGGACGATGTAGTCGCCCTTATCAGGAAGTCGAAGGACAGGGAAGATGCGGGCGAGAAGCTTATTAAGAAGTATTCCTTCACCAAGGCGCAGAGCGACGCGATACTCGATATGAGGCTCCACAGGCTGACTTCTCTTGAGAGGGAGAAACTGGAACAGGAATACAAGGACCTCATAAAGCTTATAGAGAAATGCAAAGCTATTCTCAGGAGCCCCAAGATGGTGGAAGCTATTATCAAGGAGCAGGTAACCGAGATAGCAAAGAATTTCGGTGATGTAAGAAAGACAGAGATCGGGTCGGCGGTCGAAGAACTGGAGATGGAAGACCTCATAAAGGAAGAAGACATGGTAGTCACGATATCGAACGCCAACTACGTAAAAAGGCTTCCCCTGGACACCTACCGGTCACAGAGGAGAGGGGGGAGGGGCGTCAAAGGGATGGAGACCCGGGAAGAAGACTTCCTGGAAGATATATTCATTACATCCACACATGCCTATATGCTGTTTTTCACTAACAGGGGCAAGGTATACTGGCTGAAAGTGTATGAGATACCGCTCGCGGCCAGGCATGCAAGGGGAAAAGCGATCGTGAACCTTCTGCATCTGGAAGAAGGGGAAATCGTGACCGCCATGGTGTCGGTCCGGGATTTCGAGGAGGTTAAGGACCATTTCCTGATGATGGCCACCGAGAAAGGCCTTGTGAAGAAAACGTCTCTGGAAAGCTACTCGAGGCCCAGAAAGGGCGGTATCATAGCCATAACGCTGGAAGACAAGGACACCCTGATACAGGTCAGGGAGACCACTGGAGAAGATACCATAATGCTTTCCACCGTAAAGGGGATGGCCATAAAATTCAGTGAGAAGGACGTAAGGCCCATGGGGAGGTCGGCAAAGGGAGTCAGGGGCATAACTCTGGGCAAGAGCGATGCTGTCGTGGGCATGGAAGTGGTCAACCCGGGAGACAGTTTCCTTACTGCCTGCATACACGGGTTCGGGAAGAGGACGCTTACGGAGAACTACAGGCTCCAGAGAAGAGGCGGCAGGGGAGTGATAAACATCAAGGCTTCGCAGAGAAACGGAGATGTGGTGGCGGTCAGGAAAGTCGATGTGAACGATGATATAATGCTCATAACCAAAAACGGTATAGTAAACAGGCAGCAGGTGAACGAGATAAGGGCCATAGGGAGGAACACGCAGGGAGTCAGGCTGCTCAAACTTGATGAAAAGGACGAACTTGTATCTGTTGCGCGTATCGCAAAAGAAGACATAGTTGATGAAAAAGAAGCATGAGGGTTTTGAGCTGATTGATCATACCGCGGATATAGGTTTAAGAATATGGGCCTGTGACCTGGAAGGGCTTTTCCGGTGCGGGTTTTCCGGCTTTCTCAGGCTGATTGCTTCAGAGAGTATTTCGTCCGACAGCACAAGAACAATCGATTTAGAATCCCCTGATAAAGAATCGCTTCTGGTAGATTTCTTCAACGAACTGCTCTACCTTGTCAATATGAAAAAGTGGCTGCCCCTGGGAATTGAAGATATAAAGGTGAGCGAGAGGAAGATAAAGGCCGTAATAAGCGGTACGGGCAGGATATCGGCGCGGGATATATCGATGGAAATCAAGGCGGCTACCTATCACAACCTGAAAATAATCTCAAATGATGACATAATGTCTACGGTTGTCGTTTTCGACACATGATAAGGAAAGTATCAGACTATAAATACGTAATAGAAAGATCGTCGGGAATGCTTGTCGAGGGGCTTATCTTTGCAGATGACGCCATGATGAAGAGCATCCAGGAGGACAATGCGCATTCCCAAGTAGCCAATGTGGCAACACTAAGGGGGATATACGGTTATTCCATGGCCATGCCGGATATACATTACGGGTACGGTTTCCCGATAGGCGGCGTAGCGGCGTTCGATGTGGAAGAAGGGATAATATCGCCCGGGGGGATAGGATATGATATAAACTGCGGAGTAAGGCTCTTAAGGACAGATGTAAAATACGGCGACATAGATAAAAACGATATAGAAAGACTGAACGAAGAACTTTACAGGAATGTGCCATCTGGGGTAGGCAGCACAGGCAGGATCAGGATAAACGAAAGAGAAGTGGAAAGAGTCATGGAAAAGGGAGCCGGCTGGGCTGTGCAGAAAGGCATGGGCGAGGAAGAAGACCTGGAGTTTTCGGAGGAGAGCGGGTGTATGGAAGGCGCGCTGCCGGAATGCGTATCAGGAAGGGCAAAGGAACGCGGAAGGGAACAGATAGGCACGCTGGGTGCGGGAAATCATTTTCTGGAAATACAGAAGGTGGATACAGTGTTTGACAAAACCGCGGCAGAAAAATACGGCATAGAAGAGGGCCAGGTTACCGTTATGATACATACTGGTTCCAGGGGGCTGGGATACCAGGTATGCGATGATTACCTCAAGGTTATGAACAGGGCGTCGGAAAAATACGGGATACTGCTTGCGGACAGGCAGCTTGCGTGCGCTCCTTTCGGTTCCGATGAGGGAAGAAGATATTTTTCCGCGATGAAGTGCGCGGCAAACTACGCGTGGGCCAACAGGCAGTGTATAATGCACTGGGTGAGAAAGAGCATACGGGATGTTCTGGGAAAAGAAGTGAAGGTCGGACTGGTCTACGATGTGTCTCATAACGTGGGCAAAGTGGAAGATCATGAAGGCAGGAAGCTCATCGTTCACAGGAAGGGAGCCACGAGGGCGTTCGGCCCCGGCCGGGGCGGCATCCCTGATGAATACGGGGATACGGGGCAGCCCGTTATAGTGCCGGGGACCATGGGCACTTTTTCCTATGTCATGAAAGGCACGGAAAAAGCTATGTCCGAGAGTTTCGGCTCGACCTGCCACGGTGCCGGAAGGGTATGGTCAAGAAGCAGGGCGCTCAGGTCACTCAGAGGCTCTGACGTGGTGGACAGGCTCAGGATGTCAGGAATATCCGTCAAGGCGAAAAGCCTTAAGACCGTCGCCGAGGAAGCTCCGGATGCTTATAAGGACGTGTCGAAAGTCGTGGATATATGCCACGGTGCCGGGCTCTCGGAAAAAGTGGCGCGGCTTGTTCCGCTTGGAGTAGTCAAAGGCTGAAACGTGTCAGGTATCATAGAAATATGGGAAAAATTATATATAATTGGATTTTAACACGGGAATAAAGGATGATTAATACGCATGCTTGATATAAACAGGATCAGGAAAGAACCGGAAAAGGTCATAGAGCTTCTTTCGAGAAGAGGCCGGGATTTTGCAGTTAAACTTGAGGAAATAAGGGAGATAGACAGAAAATGGAGGGAATCCCTGCTCAAGGCCGAAGAACTGCGCCGGGAAATAAACGAAGAATCGAAAGAGATAGGCAGGCTCAAAAGAGAAGGCAGGGAAGCCGATCCCGGGAAGCTTGAAGAGATGAAAGAGAAATCCGCCAGGCTTAAAGAACTTCAGGACGAAAAGAAATTTAAGAAGGAACTGGATGATCTGCTTCTGCTCCTGCCCAATCTCCCCGACGAAGGGCTTGATCACCCGGAAGACAGGGTGATAAGGGAAGAAGGCGGCCCGGTGGAATTCGGTTTTGAACCCAGGACGCATTGGGAACTGGGCGATATGCTGAAGATAATAAGCTTTAAAAGGGCGGCCCTTCTAAGCGGCTCGAGGTTTGCGCTCCTGGAGGCTGAAGGCGCGGAGCTGGAAAGGGCCCTGATAAATTTCATGCTGGATATCCATAAGGAAAAGCACGGTTACCGCGAGATAATGCCGCCGTATATGGTAAAATACGAAGTTATGGAAGGAACGGGCCAGCTGCCGAAATTCAGCGAGGAGATGTATTCTACAACGGGTGACGACGAGAACTCCAGGATGTATTTGATACCCACGGCAGAGGTCCCCCTGGCCAATATGCACAGGGGGGAGATACTTGAAAAGAACGATCTTCCTAAGAAATACGTTGCCTATACGCCGTGTTTCAGGAAAGAAGCCGGTTCGTACGGAAAAGATACCAGCGGACTCATAAGGAATCACCAGTTCAATAAAGTGGAGCTGGTCAACATCGTGCTGCCCGAAGAATCGCCCGGATTTCACGAACGGCTGCTCGGGGAATCCGAAGAGATACTGAAGCAGCTGGGCTTGAAGTACAGGGTCGTTGAGCTGGGGACCGGCGAACTGGGGTTCTCTTCCTCGAAGACCTATGACCTGGAAGTCTGGATGCCCGGCGAGAAGATGTGGCGCGAGGTGTCATCGTGCTCGAACTGCGGCGATTTCCAGGCCAGGCGCATGAACACGAGGTTCAGGAACGAGGACAAGAAAACCGGGTTCGTACATACGCTGAATTCGTCCGGCCTGGCGGTGGGAAGGATATTCGCGGCGGTGCTGGAGAATTACCAGACCGAAGAGTTGAGTATCAGGGTGCCCGAAGCGCTCTGCGGGTACATGAAGGGCAAGAAGACCATAGAGAGGAACTGATTTAAGCGGAGGGGTGGCTGAGCGGTTGAAAGCGGCGGTCTTGAAAACCGTTGACCCTTTACGGGGTCCGTGGGTTCGAATCCTACCCCCTCCGCCATGAACCGCGTGGGGTTCATGGCAAGCCAAAGTAGGATTCGAAGGGAATTTTCCGCATGCGGTGCATGAAAAGCCGGGAGGGCGACAGGAAAATTCCCCGGCTCCGAAGCGAATGGGAGTTTTCGGCAATGAGGGAGGAGGAATCCTACCCCCTCCGCCATGCACCGCGCAGGACGCATGGCAAGCCAAAGCAGGATTCGAACCTTCAGGCCGTATTGAACCTTAAGTATAATAGAGTTATCATATCTTTATAGGAAAATGAAACCCGCAGCCAGAATCATCATCTTTACATTGTTTTTTCATGCTTTTGTTCCCGGGAACTCCCGCGCCGGACTGAAGAACATAATAGTATTCATCGGAGACGGAATGGGATCCGAGCATGTAAGAGCCGCCGGCATGTACAAGACCGGGAAGGGCGGCTCCCTGTTTTTCGAATCTTTCCCGGGGCTTGCAGAGATGACTACGTATAACGCGACCAGGGGCATAACCGACTCCGCTGCCGCGGCGACTGCCATGGCTACGGGGCATAAGGTAGACAACAGTGTGTTGAGCATGGCTATCCCGGGCGACGGGGAGGAACTGGAGACCATACTGGAATACTACAAGAACAGGGGCAAGAGCGCGGGGCTGGTGAGCACAGCCTTTATAACGCATGCGACTCCCGCCGCATTTGCGGCTCATGAGCCTCACCGGGATAACTTCAGCGAGATAGCCGATGACTACCTGAACCAGACCAGGCCCGACGTTCTCCTGGGCGGCGGCGGGGAGGGCATGTCGGAAAGCAGTGCCCGCGCAGCCGGTTATTCGGTAGTCAGCGACAGAGACGAACTCAGAGGCCTCGACACAGAGGCGGAATCGATGGTCTCTGGGCAGTTCGCCGAAGGTCATATGCCCTACGAATACGACGGGTTAGGGGACCTGCCTCATCTGTCGGATATGACCAGGACAGCGCTCAGGATACTGGATAACAATCCAAACGGGTTTTTCCTGATGGTCGAGGGAGCGAGGATAGACCACGCGAGCGTGCATTCGATAGAAAGGGTCGTTTTCGAGGTCCTGGAACTGGAGAACGCGATAGAAGAAGCAGTCGAGTGGGCCGGGGACAGGAAAGATACGCTGATACTTGTCACAGCGGACCATGAGACCGGGGGACTCGAGATAAAAAAGAACAACGGAAAAGGGAATTTTCCGTCAGTAGAGTGGAATTACCCGGAACTGCAGGGGTCGCCGGGCGCCCTTACCGTACACACGTCATTGAAGGTCCCGTTATACGCGTGGGGAGAAAGGGCGGCTGAATTTGAAGGAGAACTCGATAATACGGAACTATTCGGCCTGGTAACAGGTATCGAGGCGAAAGAGGACCTCGATAACGTGTATGCGTATCCTAATCCCTGCAATCCCCGGGAATACGGGTTCGGGGTGACTTTTGCGAACGTGACCGCCAACGCCGAACTTAAGATATTCAACATAGCCGGCGAGCTTGTGTATGACGATAAGGAAACAGGGACAGATGGAAGGATAGTATGGCACTGCAGGAACAATTCGGGCGAATCGGTGGCAAGCGGCATTTACCTGGCCATGCTGGAAGCGGACGGCAAGAAAGAAATAGTGAGAATCGCCGTCGTAAAATAGAAGGCCTACCCCCCCTGGCCGGCTTTTATCTGCCTGATCATCCAGCTGATTTTCTTTGCCTTATCCGCGGGCACGCCGCCTTTATGTAAACGCACATATTTGGCGAAATATTTTATAGCCGCGCCGTAATCTTTCAGATAAAAGCTCGCGATACCGGCATAATAACCGGATTCTTCCAGGGAAGGATCAAGCGCCGCAGCAGTTTTCAGCTCGGAAAGAGCGGATTTGTATTTACCGTTCATTATGTAAGCTATGCCGAGGTTATAGCGGAATCCGCCGTTATCCGGCTCGAGCTCAACAGCCTTCTTGTGCATCTTCTCGGCCCCGGGATTATCATTTATGTTTCCGTAAAGCATCCCCAGATTATTATACGGGTTAGCGTAACCCGGATCCAGCCCGATCGCTTTTTCAAAATCCCCCGAAGCCTTATCGTATTCGTTCAGCTCCATGTTCAGGAGGCCCCTGTTGTTGTATACCCTGGCATTGCCGGGTTCGATCTCGAGCGCCCTGGAATACATGACATCCGCAGAATCGTATCTTTTCATCTTCTGGTATATGTATCCCAGCAGAATGTATTCGTCCGCGTCTTCCGAGAGTTTTCTTCCTTTCATGATCCCGAGTATTTTGCCGTACTGGCCGTTTTCAAGGAGTATGCCGCTCATGTTTATATAGCTCCTCAGTTTATCCGGATACCTGGAATTCACGTCCTGCCACATCAGGAGAGGGTCGTTATAGAGCCGGTTCCTGTTCACCGTGAGAAGACCCAGGGCGGCTAGGTAAAGTATGAAGAGCGAAGCGTAAAACTGCCTGATCCAGAGTTTTTTGGGAGCGTTCACCAGCCTGTGAACGGCAAGTGCGAAAATGAGGAAAACCCCCGCCCCCGGAAGGTACAGCCTTCTTTCGACAAAGGGAGTAGCCGTGGGGAAAACCGACGACGTCGGTGCGAGTATCGTGAAGAACCAGAGGGTGCCCAGCAGGATGATTTTTGAATCCCGCGTCTTCCTGCGGGCGTTCAGTATCGCGGCCGCCGGAAGCAGCAAGAGAAAGACGGCGGAAAATACCGCCCTGGCGGTTATAAAATTCTCAGTCCGCGGGACGAAATGGTCTATGCATTGGCCCAGCGGGAGAAACAGGAGCCTTATATAGCTGATGATTATCTGCGGCTGGACGGCCAGGTATTCCAGCGCAGGCCTCTTTGCATAGGCTTCAATGTCGTCTATTCCGCCCAGGTAAAAGTATCTGAATACCAGGAAAGACACGGCGAGTATCCAGAAGGGGGCGTGCCGTTTCATCTTCCCGGTATTCGGCCCGGCCGACGGGTCGTATACAAGATACTCATACAGCAGGAGAATGACGGGGAATATCACGGAGATCTCTTTTGACAGCAGTGCGAATGAATAGGATAACAGTGATACGGGGTATGAGAAACGGTACTTTTTCCCTTGCGGTCCGAAAAGCAGTATCAGCGACAGTAACATGAAGAAAGCCGCCAGCAGGTTCGAGCGGCCGTATATATATGTGACGGCTTCGGTGTTTATCGGGTGTACGGCGAAAAGAAAAGCCGCGTATCCTGCCGGGTAATGCGGGTCTTTGATGCCGATACCCGAGAAGACCTTTTTCGATATGAGAAATACCAGAAGTGTATTCAGAAGGTGCAGCAGGAGGTTGAAAATATGGTAGCCGAGGGGATCAAGTTTTCCCATATGATAGTTTAGGGCATACGTCGCGTAGACCACCGGCCTGGAGGGATTGTTCCTTCCGGGCGTCCTGTTATCCCGGTCGTAAGGTCTGATAAGCCTGGTCTTGAGGTATTCGAGCCGTTTTATGTCGGGATTATGCACTATCTTATGATTGTCGTCGAAAATGAAGGGTGCGGTCAGGGAATTGAGATATACCGATAGTGCCGCGATCAAAGGCAGCAGCACGATAAAGAGTCTTTTGGCCGGTTTGCTCATAGAATCATTTTTATTTATATTGGCCGAAATTTCAATCCTTCCGGCCTGATTAACCCGGGTTTTGCTTTTCCTGCGGACTTGTAATATAATTATCGGCTGCCGGCTGTGTTATTGAAAAGAAACAAGGAGGAGCATCATGCCGTTTATAGAAGTAAAGCTCTGGAAAGGCAGGGAAACCGCCGTTAAAAAAGAACTTATAAGGGGAATAACCGACGTAACGGTTAAGACCGTCAAATGTCCGCCCGAAGCCGTTCATGTCGTCATAGAAGAGTATGAAAAGAGCGACTGGGGGATAGGCGGAATACCTTCTTCAGAAACCGCCAGGCCCTGATAAAATCCGAACTTGACAAACCGCCTGAAATATAGTAATAATTACTACTATATTATTTGTGAAATATTTCACAATATGTGTTATGCTTAACAGACATACTGTTGAAAGACTTGTAATTTACAACAGGGTCCTGAAGGACCTTGCCAAGAAAAACGTAAAATGGGCCACGTCCGAGAAGATAGCCGAGATACTTTTCAGGAGCCCGGCCCAGGTTAGAAAAGATCTTTCTTTCTTAGGCAAAAAGGGCAAGCCCGGAGTGGGTTACAACATAAGGAGCCTTATAGGCGAGCTTGACAGTACCCTGGGGCTGAGAAAGACATGGGGTGTCGCGCTTATAGGAGCCGGCAATCTCGGCAGGGCTCTCTTTCATTACCCGGGGTTCAAGAGGGAAGGGTTCGAGTTCAGGGCTATATTTGATAATAATTCCTCGAAGATCGGCAGAAGATGGGGCGATATTACGGTGACCCCGATAACGTCTTTGAACAGCGTAGTCAGAAAGAGGAAAATCAATATAGCCGTGATGACCGTTCCGGATTACGCAGCGCAGGAAGTAGCGGATAAACTGACCGCCGCGGGTCTCAAGGAACTTCTGAATTTCGCGCCCGTTACTCTCAATGTGGCGGATAACGTGAATGTCAGGTACGCGGACCTGGCTTTAGAACTGGAGAATCTATCGTACAACCTGAATCACAGGGCACTTAAATGATACAAAGGATTAACACAGACAGGCTGAAACAGCTCCTCAAGGACTGGGCGGAAGTCCATGACGTGTTCGTGCCGGACGAACAGGGCAGGCTGGTGAGGTTCGAAGAGGACGGCGAGATAAACTGGAACATCGTCCCCGTATGGGGAGGGCTCAAGGAATTCATCTATCCCCCGAGGAACACGGTGGCCGGCAGTAAGGAAGACAGCGGTAAACTGACCGTGGTAGTCGGGGCGAGGGACTGCGACGTAAGGGCGCTTGTGAATGTCTTCGACAGGATAATGCTGGAAAAGGATCCCGCGGACACTGTCTACAAAAACCGCAGGGAAAAGATCAGGATAGTGACCGTGGACTGCTCTTCGCCTGCGGATACCTGTTTCTGTACGGCGGTCGGCGGCAAGCCTTACTGCGATAAGGGTTTTGACCTGAACCTCTCGTTTATAGGGGACAAGGTCCTGATAGAGACTGGCACCGACGGCGGTCAGGCCCTTCTGAAAGGACTGAACTCGAAGGAGCCGGAAAACGATGAAATAGACCGTAAAGACAGTATCAGGGATACTTCGACAAGGAAGGTCAAGGCGAATTTCGATTCCGATTATAAGTCCGGCAGATTCGGCGACAGGATAAGCGGGAACAGCGAGGAAAAGTACTGGGAAAAGAAGAGCGAGGACTGTATGCAGTGCGGCGGATGCAATTTCTGCTGCCCCACCTGCTACTGCAACGTGCTCAACGAGCAGTCTTCGGGTAGGGAGATTGTCAAAGTGCTGCAGTGGGATTCCTGCCAGTTTCCGGGATATGCCAGGGTGGCGGGCGGAGCCAACCCCAGAAAGGAACTTTGGATGAGGTTCAGGCACAGGTATTACTGCAAGTTCAGTCTCATGCCGGGGGAGTTTGATATAGCCGGATGCACCGGCTGCGGGAGATGCATTCAGGTCTGCCCCGGTAAGATAGATATAAGGGATACCATTAAAGGGTTATTATGAGCCGGGTCAACCCGTACGAACCGATAAAGGCTGTTATAAGAGAAGTCATTGAAGAGACGCCCACGATAAAGACCTTCAGGCTTGAACTCGATGAACCCATGGAGTTCGCCACCGGGCAGTTCATACAGCTGACTGTACCGGGCGTAGGTGAATGCCCGTTCACTCCTTCTTCCAAGCCGGGGAAAAGCAGGAATATGGATGTCACCGTTATGAAGGTCGGCACAGCGACCGAGGTTCTTCACCGCAAGACTTCGGGCGACATGCTGGCTGTGAGAGGTCCTTACGGGAACGGGTTCCCGCTGGATTTCCTGAAAAACAAGGAACTTCTGATCGTAGGCGGCGGATGCGGGATGGCGCCTTTGAGGTCGCTTTTATACGAGATCATCGAAAATAAGCAGGATTATCCCAGCGTCAGTTTCCTATACGGATGCCGGACGCCCGAAGACATCCTTTACAAAGGAAGCTTTCCCGAGTGGAAAAAAGAGATAGATTTCGAGAGGACAGTCGATAAGGCCAGCGAGGAATGGAAAGAGAGCGAAGGGGTCGTGACAAAGCTTTTCGAGAATGTCAAAGTGAACCTGAAAAAATGCGTTGCGGTCATAGTCGGGCCCCCGGTAATGATGAAATTCGCTACGATGGAACTGGAGAAAAAAGGGGTGTCGGACGACAGGATAATAGTATCGCTGGAGAAGAACATGACTTGCGGGTTCGGCAAATGCAGGCACTGCCTGTGCGGCCCCTACTACGTCTGCAAGGACGGTCCTGTATTTTTTTATAAAGACGTGAAAGATCTGCCTGACGTATGGGATTGAGACTATGATAGGAATAGACCTGGATAAATGTTACGAATGCAAGAAATGCCTGAAGGTGGAACCCAGGCTTTATGCCATGATAGAAAGGGGCATAAGAGCGGTCGTGTGCAGGCACTGCAAAAACCCTGCGTGCGTGGCGGCGTGCCCGGTGGAAGCGCTGGAAAAGCCCGAAGGAGGCGACCTTAAAAGGTATACCATGAAATGCGTATCGTGCAAACAGTGTGCGACTGCCTGCCCGGTCGGCGCCAATCCTTTCGAGGTGCTCAATTACAGGTCGTTCCCCGCATATCACGTAAACATTGATAAATGCAGGAAGATATGCGCGCTGGATGCGATACAGGAAGTAACGGGAAAGGAAAAGGACTGGATAGTGGTCGACGGGACATTCGCCGTAAAGGCCGGTAACTGGAAATGATATTCGTAGATTATTTCATATTCCCCGGGATCGTATTCACCATGATAGTCGCGTTCATAGTATCGTGGATTGACAGGAAAGTCACCGCCCTGCTCCAGTGGAGAGTCGGTCCGCCGCTATTGCAGCCGGTCTATGATTTCCTGAAGCTCATGAAAAAGGAGACGCTGATACCAAAAGGGGGCTCCGTGACGGTGTTTCTGCTGTCCCCGGTGATAAGTTTTTCGGCGCTCGTCCTCGTATCGCTTATACTCGTCAAGACAAATCTTAACGGTATGGGCTTCGTAGGCGACCTTTTTGTCGTAATATACCTTTTGCTCCTGCCGTCTTTTGCCGTGATAATGGGAGGTGCGTCTTCTGCCAACCCGCTGGCATCCCTGGGGGCTTCGAGAGAGATGAAGATGGTTCTCTCTTACGAGCTGCCGTTTATAATGTCCGTCTGCACGATACTCATTAAGACGGGCGGCCTGATAGATATTGCGGGCATAATTCAGTATCAGCAGAATAACGGCGTCCTGATAGGTTCCCTGTCGGGTTTTCTGGCGTTTTTCGTTACACTATTGTGTTTCCAGTCGAAGATGGCACAGATCCCCTTCGATATACCCGAAGCGGAACAGGAGATAATGGGCGGCACCATGATCGAGTACTCGGGCCCGCCGCTGGGATTTTTCGTAGCATCGAGGTGGATATTGATGGCGCTTCTGCCGTACCTGGCCGTTATACTTTTCATGGGCGGCATAGGATCATATATAGGAATACTTAAATATATATTGCTGGTGGTTGTCGTGATACTTATAAAGAACACGAATCCGCGGCTGAGGATCAACCAGACGCTCCGCCTTTTCTGGGGGCCCGTTACGCTGCTGGCCGCCCTGAGCGTCGTGCTGGCGATGATGGGACTGTGATGAGCAGGATACTCACAAGATCCATATGGGTTTATCACTTCGCCGCCGCGCCGTGCAATAACTGCGATATAGAGATACTCGATGCGCTCACGCCGAAGTATGATGCGGAGAGGTTCGGGATAAAACTTGTCGGCAGTATACGCCACGCCGACTGCATGCTGCTGACGGGCGTGGTTAATTCCAAGGATCTTCCGAGGCTCATGTCCATATACCAGCAGGCGCCCAAACCGTTCTTCGTTATAGCGGTAGGAACGTGCGCGCTGGACCTCGGTATATTCAGGGGTTCCTATAACGTGGTCGGTCCGCCGGACAAGCATATACCGATAGACGCCTACGTCCCCGGCTGCCCGCCGAAACCCGAAGCGCTGCTCTCGGCAGTGGTAAAGCTCATAGAGAAAGTCAGGAATGATACTTCGAAACCCGGCAAAAAGAAAGTAAAAGGGATAAAGAAACTGTAATCATGGAAATAATAGACCTTATTAAAAAGAATTTCGGCAGCAACGTCAAAGACGTGAAGGTAGTCAACGAAAGGCGCATATACATAGAGATACCTCCCGCATATATAAGGGAGGCGTCGGAGTTCCTTTTCAACGACCTCAAATTCAGGTTCTCCATTGCCAGCGGCATAGACGAGGTTGACTGCATGGAGATACTCTATCATTTTTCGTTCGATAAGGAAGGCACGTTTATAACTCTTAAGGTAAAGCTGGATAAGAAGAATCCGGAAATAGATACTATTTCCGATATAATAACGGGGGCAAAATGGATAGAGAGGGAGATGCACGAGCTCCTGGGCATAGGTTTCAGGGGTAACAATGACCTGAGGAACCTGCTTCTTTCTCCGGATTACAAGGGTAAAAAATACCCGTTGAGGAAAGATGTCTGAAAATAAAAAGATAACGGAAATACCTATCGGCCCGTACCACCCGCTCCAGGAAGAGCCCGAGTTCTTCAGGCTGAAGATAGACGGCGAGAAGGTGGTGGGGATAGAGATAGAAATAGGCTATAACCACAGGGGAATAGAGAAACTGTCCGAGAGCAAGAGCTTCGACCAGGCCACGTTCCTGGTCGAGAGGATATGCGGTATCTGCTCCACTTCGCATCCGTTTGCCTATGTCAACGCGGTCGAAGACCTGGCAGCCATCAGGATACCCGAAAGGGCAAAATATATAAGAACGGTAGTAGGAGAGATAGAGAGAATACATTCGCACCTCCTGTGGCTGGGGCTTGCGGGGCATTTCATAGGCTACAATACCGTGTGGATGTGGTGCTGGAAATACAGGGAGCCGCTCCTGGAACTCTGCGAGAGGGTCTTCGGAAACAGGAACCATTACGCGATGATGAAGATAGGCGGTGTCCGCAGGGATATAAGCGACGACCAGGGAGACCTCATCAGGAAAGACATGGGCGACCTCGTACCGAAACTGGACATGCTGTACAACGCCATACAGGACGATCCTGTCATAAAAGCAAGGCTCAGGATAGCCGGCACGCTCACCAAGAAGGACGCGCGCGCATACTGCGTGGTCGGTCCGACTGCCAGGGCGTCCGGCATAGAGATAGACGTGAGGAAAGACGATCCTTACGCGGCTTACGGGCTGGTGGACTGGAACGTAGTCGTAAGGGAAGAAGGCGACGTCTACGCAAAGACCATGGTCAGAATAGACGAGATGAAAGAATCGGTCAAGATAATAAATCAGTGCGTCGACAGGCTGAAAGAAGTAAAAGGCGAGATAGAAACCGAGATAAAGGAGATACCCGAGGGCGAGGGCATAGGAAGGCACGAAGCTCCGCGCGGGGAAGTATTCCATTACGTCCGCTCCCGCGGCGGCAGCGTACCTTACAGGCACAAGGTGAGAGCCCCTTCGTTTATGAACGTGTTCTCGAACGAGGTCGCGGTAGTGGGAGGCACGATACCGGATGCCGCGCTGACTCTGGCGGCGGTGGATCCCTGTTACTGCTGCACCGAGAGGATGCAGGCTGTTGACACCGATTCGAAAGTCTATACGTCCAGGGACCTGATAAGGATGTGCCAGGAAAAAACTTACGAACTTCACAGGAAGATGAAAGGCGGAAAATAGTGGAGATACTGAAGCTCACCATATATATACCCCTGGTCCTGGGCTTCCTGGCTCTCTTTGTTCCCGGCAGGTTCTTCAGGTTCAACGGGATTTTCGCGCTGATATCTTCGGCCGCGGTACTGGTCGGCGGCATGAAGGTATATCCGTCTTACAGCTTCAGCGTCATGAACACGCTTGCGCTGAAAGGCGACATTCTGTCAGCGGCCCTCGTGATGCTGACGGGGCTCTTCGGGTTCCTGGTCGCGCTCTACACGATAGGGCATACGAAAGAAGGCTCCGGCTTTTTCTGGTTCCTTTACTGTTGGCTTCTGTCGGCTTCGGCCGGCGTGTTCCTCGCCGACCATTATATAGTGATGCTGGTTTCCTGGGGAGTGACAGGACTCGTGCTGGCGCTGATGATATGGAACGCCGGGAACGAAGAAATAGGCAAGAAGACGTTCCTTCTTGTAGGCGGGAGCGACGCGCTGATGATAATGGGTCTTGCCGGACTCGTCCTTGCCGGCCACGGAAGCTCGCTCGGTTCGGTTAAGATAGGACTGGCCAGCGGCGCGAGCTGGATGATCTTTACGGCACTCGCGATCGCTGCGTTCACGAAAGCGGGAGCCATGCCGTTCCATACCTGGATACCGGATACTTCAAAACTCGCTCCCATACCCGTGGTTGCCATACTGCCGGCCTCGATAGACAAACTTTTGGGTATATACCTGCTTAAAAGGATAGTGATGGACTGGTTTGTCATTACGGCCGGAGGTAACCTTATAATGATGCTGGTAGGCGCCGTCACGGTGATCGCGGCGGTCTTCATGGCGCTCGCCCAGCATAACCTCAGAAGGCTCCTGGGGTATCACGCGGTCTCCCAGGTGGGCTATATGGTGATGGGGCTGGGTACGGGAACCGTGGTAGGGATAGCCGGCGGGCTCATGCACATGATCAATAACGCCATATACAAGCAGGGCCTTTTCCTGTGCTCGGGCGTCATAGAGAGCAGAACCGGGACTTCCAGGCTCGAAGACCTGGGCGGTCTTTTCAAGAAATTCCCTATAACGTTCGCAAGCTTCACCATCTGCGCGATGGCTATATCGGGCGTACCGCCGCTCAACGGTTTCGTATCGAAATGGATGATATACCAGGGGATAATAAAGACGAGCATTACCGGCAACCCGCTGTGGGTCATATGGCTTGTCTCGGCGGTTTTCGGGTCGGCGCTCACGCTTGCGTCTTTTATCAAGATAGTGCACGCGGCATTCCTAGGCCAGTCCTCAAAAGGCGGCACTGCGAAATCGGAGAACGTTCTTTTCGAGGTGCCCGCGCTGGTGATACTTCCCGCCATGTGCATATTAATAGGAATATTTCCCCATTATACGGTGTACCCGCTCCTGGAACAGGTGCTGGGACCCATACACATGAACGGGTTATGGTTCCCGCAGATAGCGGCCTCGTTCCTGCTCATAGGAGTGGGTGTGGGAGTGCTTGTTTACGCGCTCTGCAGAGTATCCGGGTTCAGGTATTCCGAGACTTATATAGGCGGTGAAAAAGTCACCCCGGCCATGAGAGTATCCGGTGTCGAATTCTACACAACGATAGAGAACCTCGGGTTTTTCAAAAAAGTGTATTCATGGGCCGGGAAAGGGTATTTCGATATGTATGAAATACTCAAAGGTTTTGTTTTTTACTGGATAAAGCTGCTCAGATGGCTTCATAACGGCATACTGTCTACATATATACTTTGGGTCATGGTGGGCAGTGTCATAGTATTTTACGTTTTCCTGAAATGATAGAGTTACTGCTTATTTTATGCATAGTGGCCGCGATCATCGCGATCGAGTCGAAGAACCTCCTGTCTTCGATAATATCGCTCGGAGGCGTAGGTTTCAGTCTTGCGATAATCATGCTTTTCCTGAGCGCTCCGGATGTCGCGTTCGTCCAGATACTGGTAGAAGTCGTGATGCTTATAATACTCATAAGGGCCACGATAAACAGGGACGTTACGGAGGTGAAATGCAAAAGGGAATTTTTCGGGATGATATTCGGCATGGCGCTGGTGACGGTCCTGCTCGGAATACTCCTTATGGGAATACAGACGCTCCCGGAATTCGGTACGGCCCTCGTTAACGCATCGGCAGAAAGCGTTCCGGCAAAGTACTACATAGAGAACGGGCTGGCCCAGACGGGATCGGCGAATATAGTCACCGGGGTACTCCTGGATTACCGGGCGTACGACACGCTGGGAGAGGCGACGGTTCTTTTTACGGCTATAATAGGCGCGATAGCGATACTGAGGAAGAAGAAGACCAATGAATAACGAAAAAGGCATGTCGGAGATCGTAAAGGCCATCACCTCGCTGGTGGCGGCTTCGATAATGGTCTTCGGGATAAACATAACGTTCTACGGGCATCTGACTCCCGGCGGCGGTTTCGCCGGCGGTCTCATACTCGCGTTCCTCTTCATATTATATTACCTGGCATACGGCGGAGACGAGGAACTGGCGAAACTGCCTTTCAAGGTAAACCATATACTTGATTCCGCAGGCGCCATAGGTTTCCTGTTCATCGGCACGCTGGGAATACATTTCGGGGGGAGGTTCCTTTACAATTTCATGAAGGGCGGGAAGGCTTTCCACCTGCTTTCGGGAGGCATAATACCGCTGGAAAATATCGCGATATGTATAAAAGTGGGCGCGTCCATATTCCTGGTCTTCACGGTCCTGGCGGTCTTCAGGAGGGAAAAATGAACGTACCGATTATCTATACCCTGTGCATGATACTCTTCTCCGTAGGGATCTACGGGATAGTGACAAAAAAGAACGTTGTAAAGATAATCCTGTCCATACTCATCATGGAGAACGCGCTGAACCTGTTCATACTGATGATAGGGTACAGGAAAGACGGGATAGCTCCCATAGTCCAGCCCGGGATGGACGCGGCCGGTTTCGCGGCAAGTTCGGTCGACCCTCTCACCCAGGCGATGGTACTGACGTCGATAGTCATAGGGCTGTCGATGATAGCACTCATGGTCGCCATAGCGATAAGGCTATACGAGAGGTTCGGGACTTTCGATATATCTGAGATAAAGGACCTTAAGGAATGAACATACTGCCCTTATTCGTGACAATCCCCCTTGCCGGGGCCTTCGTGGTATCCTTGTTCGATTTCATCAAGGACGAGAAGAAAAAGAACAT
The DNA here is from genome assembly GCA_016934855.1 of Elusimicrobiota bacterium. Classification (GTDB taxonomy): domain Bacteria; phylum CG03; class SLGR01; order SLGR01; family JAFGSA01; genus JAFGSA01. The sequence goes on along the minus strand of JAFGSA010000030.1, from coordinate 10,066 downwards.
CTCCACCAATATCTTCGCGAGCCTGGCCGGCCTGGTCCTTCTTGTCATATCGATAAAGGTGATAGGAAGTGCCGGCGTATACAGCATGGGAAAATGGAAGCTCCCGGAAGGCATAGTGCTCGTGCTGGACCCGTTCAGCGGCCCTATACTGCTGATAACGAACCTGATATCTTTCATATGCATCCTGTTCTCGTTCGATTATATGAGCGGTTACAACGGCAGGGAAAAATACTATTCGCTGTTCTTCCTGATGGTAGCGGGAATGAACGGGCTCGTCCTGACCGGGGATATATTCAACCTGTACGTGTTCCTCGAGATAGCATCTGTGGCATCGTACGCGCTCGTCGGTTTCGGAACGATGAGGGAGGAGATAGAGGCGACGTTCAAGTACATGGTCCTGTCCAGCGTGGCGACGGCGTTCATGCTCCTCGGAGTGGCTTTTATCTACGGGTTCACGTTCAACCTGAACATGGTATCGGTGGCAAAAGCGCTCGGCAGCATGGAAGCGCCCGTGGGAGTATACGTGGCCCTGGGTCTTTTTATAATAGGGTTCTCGATAAAATCGGCGCTGATACCGTTTCACGCGTGGCTTCCCGACGCTCACCCGTCCGCGCCCGCGCCGATATCGGCGATGCTCAGCAGCGTGGTCATAAAAACAGTCGGCATGTATTCGCTGATAAGGATCTGTTATGTCGTTTTCGGAATGAACACCGGCCAGGTCCCCGAAGTGCTGAGGGTGCTGGGGATCCTGTCGATGATGCTGGGGGTGCTGCTGGCGCTGGGACAGTGGGATTTCAAGAGGCTCCTCGCGTACCATTCGGTCAGCCAGATGGGTTACATAGCCCTGGGGTTTGGGCTGGGTACGCCGCTGGGAGTGATAGGCGGGATATACCATCTGCTCAATCATTCCGTTTTCAAGTCCCTGCTGTTTCTTAACTCGGGCGCCGTTTATTACCGGACGGGCACCAGGGACCTGAAGGAGATGGGCGGACTGGGGAAGAAGATGCCGGTTACCGGCGCGACTTCCATGATAGCTTCGATGTCGATAGCCGGGATACCGCCTTTTAACGGTTTCTGGAGCAAGCTGATAATAATAATGGCGTGCATAAAATCGTCGCACCCGTGGCTTGCTTTCTGGGCTGTGCTGGGCAGCATACTGACGCTCGCATCGTTCTTGAAAGTGCAGAGGTACGGTTTCCTGGGCAAGGTAAAGGACAGCCTCAGAAACGTTAAGGAAGCACCGTTCATGATGCAGGTCTCGATGATAACGCTGGCCCTATTATGCCTGGCCATGGGCGGACTGATGCTTCCCGGGCTTTACGATCTGATATTCGTGCCGGCGGCGGGTATCATACTGGACCAGGCGCAGTACCTGAAACTGGTGCTGGGGAACTAAAATGAGAAAACTGTTTCTATTTATATCGATGTTCATAATATGGCTCTTCATGACCTGGCCTTTTTCGCCGCTTAAAGTGCAGGACCTGGTCACAGGCGTGATCGTATCGATACTGGTGGTCCTTTTCATAGGCAAGGGGCAGCAGGAATCAAAGAAGATAACAGAGTTTAAAAGGTACTGGTGGGCTATAGTGTACATACCGGTCCTCGTGTACAGGATGATAGTGGCGAACCTGGACGTGCTGTACAGGGTACTGCATCCCGACATGCCTATAAGGCCTGGCATCGTTAAAATAAAGACGAAACTGCAGAGCAGGCTTGCCAGGGCGCTCCTCTGCAACTCGATTACGCTCACTCCCGGAACGCTTTCGGTGGACATAGTGGGGGACAGCATATACGTGCACTGGATAAACGTGAGGGATGTTTCACAGGCGCAGGCGACGGAGATGATAGCCGGCGGATTCGAGAGGATATTAAAGAGGATATTCGAATAATGATACAAGTATATTTCTGGGTACTGCTCATCTGCTGTTTCCTGTGCATATACAGGATAGGAAGAGGTCCCACGCCGCCCGACCGGGCAGTCGCCATAGACCTCCTGGGTACGGTCGTAGTCGGCTTCAGCGCGCTTTTCACGCTTGTCAGCAATTCGGATTTTTACATGAACGTGGCTATTTCCTGGACTCTCCTGAGCTTCATGGGGAGCATAGCGATAGCGAAATACCTGGAAGCGAAGAGTTTCGATGAATAATGATTTAAAAAGGAGATCGGTGTTCAGCATGTGTAAAAGAAGAAGCGGGTTTTACTTTACACTTTACACATTACACCTTACACGGGATTTATGATATATGTGATCGGCATGATATTTATATCGATAGGGATATTTTTCGACCTGGCGGGATGCATAGGGCTGGTCAGGCTGCCTGACGTATACAACAGGCTCCAGTCCGCAACGAAATGCGTTACTCTCGGGACGTGCTCCATACTTTTCGGGATATTCCTTATTACCGGGTTCAGCCCGTCCGGGTTAAAGGCGATATTATGCCTGGTGTTCGTGCTCCTTACTTCTCCGACCGGCGCTCACGCGCTGGCGCGAGGAGCCTATAAGTACGGAGTCAGGCTGTGGGATAAATCGGTAAAAGACGATTACAGCGAAGTCTTCAAACAGCAGGAAGGACTGCAGGACGTTGAGAACGATGATACTCCCTAAACTCAGAGAACTCAAAGAAGCCATAACGGCGATATTTTCCAGAAGGTATACCACGAAGTTCCCGGCGGAACCGCATGAACCCGCGGAAGGGTTCAGGGGGAAACCGGTGCCCGACGATAAATGGTGCATCGGATGTGAAGCCTGCAGCGAGGTATGCCCGGCCGGCGCTATTGAGATAGAGGACGACAGGAAGAACAACAAGCGGATAATAAGGCGCCTCTACGACAGGTGCATATACTGCGGGCAGTGCGAGCTCGAATGTCCCCAGCCGAAACCCGGGGTCGTCCTTACCAAGGAGTACGATTTTGCGGATTTCACCAAAGACAGCATGAGATGCGTACAGGAATTCGAGCTTATAACCTGCGGCAAATGCGGCTGTACGGTAGGCACGGTGGACCAGCTTCTTGCTACCGCAAGGAGGATCGGGCCCGCCCTTGCTTCAGCCGGTCCGGAGATGATACTCGTACGCCAGAACGAAATAGGGGCCCCGGGGCCCCAGGTCAGAAGGCGAAAAGAAGACACCAGGTCCGACATAATGGTGTTCCTTTGCCCTTCCTGCCGTCACAAAGTATATACTACGGAAGCCGGGAAATAATCCCGGTATCGAAGCGGTCCTTAAATTGGACATAGAAGATATCCCCATAGGCAGCAGCACTGTCATACTCGGCATCGGCAACATAGACCGCGGTGACGACGGGGTAGGCGCATATATCGCCGAAGAACTCATCTCGAAAGGAAGAGAAAACGTCTTTAACTGCGGGGAAGTTCCCGAGAACTATATAACAAAAGTGTGCGGCCTGGCGCCGGCGATCGCCATATTCATAGACGCCGTCCAGCTCGGCAAGGATCCCGGAACGGTGGAGTTCCTCGATATAGAAGAGTGCACCCAGGGGCTGACTACCCATAACGCCAGCCTGTGCATGGTAGCCGAGTTTTTGAGATCTTCCTGCGGTTCGGAGATTATATTCATAGGCATACAGCCCGGGACGCTTTCGGGCGGGATGTCGGAGAAAGTCAGGGAGGCCGCCGATATGATAATAAAAGTAATGAACGGGTGTTAAGAATGCACGAATCCGTAAAAGCAAAGGAAATAGAGAACAAGATAATCGAAAAAGCCCGGCTTAAGAATATCGAAGGTATAAGCAGGGTGGTTATAAAGATAGGCAAAGGCGAAGGCGAGTCCCGCGAAGATATAGAGCATATAATAAAGGAACACATGAAGCTGGACAGCTTCGAGATAATAGAAGAAGACATAATACTCGTCTGCGCCGACTGTAAAAAGACTTACAGGGACATAGATGCCGTAAGATGCGCCGCGTGCGGGTCGATAAGAATGGAGATACTGTCCGGGATAGGGGTCGAGGTAATAGACGTAGCGTGATGGACAGGATCCCTCCGGTTGCCGATAGAAAATTCCTTATAAAGGGCATAGTCCAGGGTGTCGGTTTCAGGCCTTTTATTTACAGGGCCGCTTCGGAAATGGGGCTGTCGGGATGGGTGCGCAACACGGCCGGAGGGGTGGAACTGAGGCTCCGCGGCGAGATCGGCACGATAGAGAGCCTGAAGAAGAAGATAATGGAAGAAGCCCCGGCAACTGCCAGGGTGGAATACATAGAAGAGATGGCCAGCGACGGCGACAGGCCCCGCGGGTTCGAGATAATAGAGAGCGGGAACCTGAGCGGCCCGAACCTTAATATATCGCCCGATATCGGGATATGCGCCGGCTGTCTTTCGGACATTTTTGACCCGTCCGGACGGCGGCGGGAATACGGGTTTACCGGGTGCCTGGAATGCGGCCCCAGGTTCACCGTACTCAGGAAGCTCCCTTACGACAGGAACAACACGTCCATGGGCGAGTTCCCTGTATGTTCCGGATGCGGCGGCGAATATGCGGACCCGTCTGACCGCAGGCATCACGCGCAGTCCATATGCTGCGGGGACTGCGGGCCCCGGTACAGTCTCGGCGAGTTCATGGGGGAAGAGGCGGTGGTGAAAGCGGCCCGGCTCCTTGTCCGCGGAGAGGTCCTTGCGGTTAAAGGGTGGGGCGGGTACCATTTGGTGGGCAACGCCCTGGACATGCGGGTACTCGCGAAGATCAGGAAAGAGAAGAAAAGGGAGCATAAACCTTTTGCCGTGATGGCAGAAGATGCGGATGCCGTGCGGAAGTTCTGCGTTATGGACGAAGATGACCTGAAGGTGATAGGATCGTTTTCAAGGCCTGTACTCCTTCTTCCCAAGAAGATATATAGCGGAATAACGGAAATGATCGCTCCGGATAACATGAGCATAGGCTTCATGGTGCCTTACTCGGCCCTGCATCATCTGCTCTTCAGGCATTCGGGGCTTCAGATGATGGTATTCACGAGTCTCAACAGCCCGTCGTCACCGACGGTAAAAACGGCCGGGGAAGCCAGGATGAATTTCAACGGGTACAGCCTGGACCACGACCTGGAAATAGAATTCAGGTGCGATGATTCCGTTATAAAGAAGTCTTCATCGGGGCATACGGTTTTAAGGAGAAGCCGGGGCTGCGTGCCCGGCGGAATAAAGCTGCCTTTTACGGGTGACGTCCTGGTTTCCGGGAGCAGCGAGAACATATGTTTCTGCTACGCCAAGAACGGTTATGCATACCCGTCGCAGTATCTGGGCAGCATGGACGAAGCCGAGACGCAGCGGGTATACCGGGAAAATATAATGAGATTCAGGGACGTGTGGGGATACAGCCCGGTCAGGCTGGGCTGCGATATGCACCCTTCATACGCCACGACCCGCATCTTCGAAGGGCTTTCGGAGGAATGGGGGCTCCCTCTTGTCAGGATACAGCATCATCACGCGCATCTCGCCGGCTGCGCGGCTGAAAACGGTTTGAGCGGAAAACTGTTAGGCGCCGCTTTCGACGGCGCCGGGTACGGCGGCGATTCAGGGAACTGGGGCGGCGAGTTCATGGAATTCGATTATACCGGGTTCAAAAGGCACGGATCTCTCAAGCCGCATCCTCTGCCGGGGCTCGACATGGCCGCAAGAGAGCCCTGGAGGATGGGGATAAGTTATCTCAAAAGCGCCGGGATCAGGTGGGACGGGCTGGAAAGCCTGCGGGGCAACAGTGACGGGTATGTCATAGAGAAGATGATAGACAGCGGCATCAATTCCCCGGTGACCTCTTCGGCGGGCCGACTGTTCGATGCCGTCGCCGCTATAATCGGCGCCGCCCGCGAAAACACATATTCTTCCCGCGCCCCCATAGCCTTGGAAAGCCTGGTAGACGAAAAGTACCTTACCGGCGGGTACGGTTTCGAGGTTACGGACGGCGATGACGGGTTTACCGTTGATACGTCGCCGGTAATAAGGGGCATAGTGGATGATATCGAATCAGGAAAACCGCGGTCCGAGATAGCTTCCAGGTTCCATTATACTGTCGCGGATATCATCGTAAAAGGACTGCTGAAGATGAGCCGCGCGACAGGCATAAAAGACGCATGCATATCGGGCGGCGTCTTCTGCAATTATTACCTCGAGGGGCTGGTAAAAGAACTGGCCGGCTGCGCCGGCATCCGGGTATTCGGACACAGGCAGGTATCGCCCAACGACAACGGCATTTCATACGGCCAGGCCGCCGTCTGCGCCGCCACGGAGAGATGCCAGATATGAGATGTGAGATGCCAGATAGTTATAAGTTATAAGCTGTAAGCCTTAAGACAATGAGCGGAAATAATCTATATTACAGAAAAAGGATTGGGATGGGGATCTTAAAACTTATAGCTTACAGCGTAATGCTGAATAAGTTTGTATTTTGGAGCTTGTTATTTGGTTATTATTACACGAGATGCGTTTCACGCTTCACGTTTCACATCCGCTTGTTTTGCTCAAGCAAAACAGAACAGCGGAGCTTCGCAGCAACCGGCAATCATCCGCCGGCGACTGAAACAAACGGAGGCCGTTATATATGTGCCTTGCAGTTCCTTTAAAGATAACCGAGGTAAACGGGCGCAGCGGTAAAGGGGAGATATCCGGTGTTGCCAGGGAAGTGGACCTGGGTTTCCTCGAAGACGTTAAGCCCGGAGACTATGTCCTTCTCCATGCCGGGTTCGCCATACAGAAGGTAAGCGAGGAAGAAGCCCTGAAGACGCTCCGCGCGTTCGAAGAGCTGGGCAGCCTGTGAAATACCTGGACGAATACGCGGATTCTGAGACTTCCGGAAGGCTGCTGAAAAATATAGAAGCGGTCTTCAGGAAGATCGGGCGCCCGGTAACTCTCATGGAAGTATGCGGAACGCACACCATGAGCATAGGAAGATACGGCATAAGAAGCCGTATGCCGGAAGGCCTGGGGCTGCTGTCCGGTCCCGGATGTCCCGTATGCGTGACGCCGGCCGAGTACATCACTTCGGCTGTCAGGCTTGCCGAAATGGACGATACCATAATAACAACGTTCGGCGATATGCTCAGGGTGCCGAACGCTTCGGGGCGTTCTCTTCTGCAGTTCCCGTCGCATAAAGTAATGACGGTGTACACGCCGCTCGAGGCGCTGAAAACAGCGCGCGCGAACAGTCATAGGAAAGTGGTCTTTCTGGGTACCGGATTCGAGACGACCTCGCCGCTAGTCGCCGAAACGGTCAGGATGGCGGCCGGCGGGAATGTGAAGAATTTCTTCTGCTATTCCGCGCACAAGCTCATACCCCCGGCGATAAGAGCCGTAGCCGGTAACCCGGCCGCGAAGATAGACGGTTTCATCCTTCCCGGGCATGTTTCAGTGGTTATAGGAACGAAAGGCTACGGCGGCCTTGATATCAGGGGCGCGGTGACCGGGTTCGAGCCGCTTGATATACTGTCGGGGATACTGGACCTGCTCGAGATGATAAGGGAAGGCAGGAAGGATATAACGAACTGCTACGGAAGGGTAGTCACGGCGGAAGGCAACGTCATCATGCAGAACGCCATGGAGGATGTCTTTGAAACAGCCGATTCCAGGTGGAGGGGCCTCGGGGAACTCCCTGAAAGCGGGCTGAGGCTCAAGGGTGCGTATTCACGGTTCGACGCGGAAAAAGAATTCGGCATCGACGCAGAAAGCGAGGAAGACATACCCGGATGCAGGTGCGCGGAGGTCCTGTCGGGGCTCTGCATACCGCCGGAATGCCCGCTTTTTGCCGGGACATGCGATCCGTCTAATCCCGCGGGAGCGTGCATGGTATCTTCTGAAGGTGCGTGCAGAGCGTATTACAAGTACGAGAGGAAGTAAAGTTATAAGTTATAAGCTATAAGTTGTAAGTGATAAAATGATAAAGTCACAATTTAGAATTAAAAAACATTATGTTTAGAAAATTGCTGTTTATTCGGATTTTGATGCTTGAGTTTTGTTTTTTCATTACACGTTACACTTTACACAATAAACAACAATGAAAGACAAATACATAACCAGAGAACACGGGTATGGCGGTGGAAAGACCAGGGAGCTCCTGGAAAAGGTTATAATTCCTAATATATCCAATGTCTACCTTGACCAGCTGGATGACAGCGCGGTCCTGCCGCCTGCTGAAGACGGTATTATTTTCACGGCAGACAGTTTCGTCGTAAAGCCCGTTTTCTTTCCCGGCGGCGACATAGGGAAACTCGCGGTCTCGGGCACTGTCAACGACATACTGGCGCAGGGCGGCGAACCTCTGTACCTTTCGATGACGGTGATACTGGAAGAAGGGTTCCCGGTAGATGACTTGGGGAAGATAGCGGCGTCGGCGGGAAAGGAAGCGAAAGAGGCCGGCATAAAAATAGTGTGCGGGGATATAAAGGTAGTGGAAAAAGGGAGCGGCGACGGTATATATGTTTCTACTTCCGGCATAGGAAGGAAGATGTTCGATCTTGATAAAAACCGCGCGAGAGAAGGAGACGCCGTTATAGTGACGGGGCCTGTAGCCCAGCACGGCGCCGCTATATTCCAGGCGCGCAGCAGCCTGATAGAAGACAGCGCGGATATAAAAAGCGACTGCGCTTCCCTTACTAGACTTACCCGGATTTTCGGCGATCACGGAAAAGATATCAGGTTCATGAGAGACCCGACAAGGGGCGGGCTGGCCGGTGTTCTGCTGGAGCTTTCCGGCGAACTGAAAAAGAGAATAGATATAAGGGAATCCGATATCCCGGTGAAAGAATGGGTTAAAGGAATAGCTTATTTATCCGGCATGGATTACCTTTACCTGGCGTGCGAGGGCCGGATGGTTATACTGGCGTCCGGCGAGGTCTCGGTAAAGATAATGGAGGACCTGGCAAAATACGGGTTCGAAAGCCCGGCTGTGATAGGCAGAATCGGCTCCGGATCGGGTGTCGTCATGGAAACGGCATCGGGGGGCAGGAGGGTTCTTGATATATCAGATATAGTGCAGGTGCCGAGGATATGCTGAGATTGACACGACGGACGCATAAAATATATAAATATAATATTATCGGTTTTCAAAAGGAGGATATATGAAGAAGTTATTTTTAGTTGCGGCGGTAATCGGTTTTTCGCTGGCGGTATGTCAGCCTGCGTCGGCCCTGTGGGGAGAATTCACCGAAAAGGGCACGATGGAGTTCGGCGGTTCGTTCAGCTACGTATCGCAGGACGAGGTCAGCACCATGAACCTGGCCCCGGAATTCAACTATTTCGGATGGCAGAACATCTCGATCGGCGGAATACTGGAATACGAAAAGATAACCGACATTGATGCGACTACCATACTCCTCCTGGCTCCCAGGTACTACCTCGACGTGAAGAATGAGGGATTGTATCCGTATGCAAGCCTTCTTTTGAACCTGGAGAAAGACGATACGGCAATCGGGTTCGGGGTCGGCGCCAAGAAACTGATACTCAAGAACAGCCTGCTCAATATAGGAATAAGGTACCTGGCGAAAGACGAGAGCCAGCTGAAGCTTTTTGCCGGCTTCACGATGTTCTTCAGGAAGTAAAGCGGAAGAACCTACTTTTTTTCTTCTTTTTTGATCTTTTTCCAGTTATCCAGGATCTCTTTGACAGAAGAGACCTTGGTATCTGAGAATATATGAGGATGCCTGCGGATTATCTTCTCCTTGATCCCTTCTATGACGTCCCGCATGGCGAAATTCCCTTTCTCGCTCTCTATCTGTGCGTGGAAGACCACCTGGTAGAGAAGGTCGCCGAGTTCTTCCTTGAGGTTCTCAGAATCATTCGCATTTATGGCGCTTATTACCTCTCCGGATTCCTCTTCAAGGCATTCTATGAGGGATTCGTGGGTCTGCTCCCGGTCCCACAGGCAGCCGTTTTCGGCGCGAAGTCTGGCGCATATTTCGAGCAGTTCATTGAGTATTTTTCCTGCATCTTTTGTCATGATTTAGTGAATATCATAAAATTTGACAAAAATCAAATTTTATGATAATTTAGCCAGTAATGACGCGGGGTGGAGCAGCCAGGTAGCTCGTCGGGCTCATAACCCGGAGGTCGCAGGTTCAAATCCTG
>JAFGSA010000029.1 GCA_016934855.1 Elusimicrobiota bacterium | reverse complement strand
GTACCTGACCGGGAACATGTATTACAATTCCAACAGGCTGGGCGAGGCCCGCGGGATAGTCATACAGCAGCCTTACATCGACACGGATGTCGTGGATTTCGCCCTCGGCGTGCCGGCCGGGGTCAAGATAAGGCATGAGAAGGGCAGCCTTTTCGGAAAATGGATACTGAGGAAAGCTTTCGAGGATACGCTCCCCGCCGTCGTCGCCTGGCAGAGCAAGCGCCCGCTCGAGTACGGTTCCGGTATGAACGCGCTCAGGGGGATAATAGAATCCGGCGTATCCGAAGAAGAATACGCGCGTGTCAGTGAAGACTGCAGGGTGAAATTCATAAGCAGGGAACATTATTTTTATTACAGTATATATATGGAAGAAGTAGGTTTTATTCCCGGTCCGGTCGAAGGCGAGTACGAGTGCCCCGGATGCGGTACGGGCATAAAAGAAGGAAGGGCCCACTGCAGGCTGTGCGGCTGGGTGACCGAATGGAAAAGGAGCTGAATATGAAAGACAAAGCGTTCTGCTGTCTGAGCGGCGGAAAGGACAGCATCATGTCGTTTTACAGAGCGGTGAAGTCCGGTGTAGACGTAAAATGTTTTCTCAACATGGCAACCGAGGACGGGTTGCGGTCCAGGTCGCACGGGTTGTCTTCCTGCTGCCTGAGCGCCCAGGCCGGGGCGATAGGGCTGCCACTGGTCCGCGGCAGGGCTTCCTGGGACGGCTACGAAGCGGAGTTCAAGAAGATAATCTCCGGGATGAAAGACAGGGGATTGAACACGGGGATATTCGGAGACATAGACCTCGACGTGCACAGGGAATGGGTAGAGCGGGTGTGCGCCGAGACCGGGATAAAACCGGTGCTTCCGCTGTGGCTGATGAAAAGGGATGAGCTGATGAAGGAATTTGTAGACAGCGGGTTCGAAGCCGTAGTCTGTTCGCTGAATACGGATATGATGGGAGAGGAATGGCTGGGCCGGAGAGTAGATGCCGGGTTCGTGAAAGAGCTCACTGCCCGCGGCGATATAGACCTCTGCGGCGAGAAGGGAGAGTACCATACTTTCGTTTACAACGGACCCGTGTTCAAGAGGCCTCTCAAGCTGGATATAGGTGAAAAAAGACCCAGGAAGAACGGGGTCTTCCTGGAGATACGCGCAGAGTGACGAAGATACTGAAGATATTTACCGTGATTTCCGCGGTAGTCTTTTCCGCGCCTGCCGGTGCGGCGGCTGGCGGTCAGTACCCCCGGAGAATAGTCTCCCTCGTGCCGGTGATAACGGAAGAACTCTTCCTCCTGGGACTCGGTGACAGTATAGTCGGCGTGACGGTCTACTGCGAGCGTCCAGAAGAGGCCGGGCGCAGGGAGAAGGTCGGTACGGTGACGAAGGCCAATATTGAAAAGATAGTCAGCCTGAAACCCGATATAGTCTTCACTGCGGACCTGACAGACCGCCAGCAGGTTCTGAAGATGAAGGCGCTGGGTATTGAAGTCTCGGATTCTTTCAGCTATAAGAACAAGAATTTCGGTCAGATATGCGAAAATTTCCTGGAACTCGGGAAGCTGGTCGGCAGAGAGAAAGAAGCTGCTGATATAATCTCCTCGGCGGAAAGAAAACTGAATGAAGTGAAAAAAAAGACAGAAGGTCCGGACAGGCCCGGTGTTATAGTGCAGATAGGAGCCAGGCCTCTCTGGGTGGCTTCCGGCAGCTCTTTCATGAACGGCCTTGTCGAGTTTGCCGGCGGCGTAAACCTGGGCCCGGAAGGAGAGAGCGGGTCATATAGCAGGGAAAAAGTCGTGGAGGACGACCCGGATGTCATAATAATAGTGACCATGGGCATATCGGGTGAAGATGAAAAAAGTGTCTGGGAAAAATACGATACTATCGGCGCGGTGAAGAACGGCAGGATATATATAATGGATTCGGACAGAGTATGCAGCCCCACGCCGGAGAGCTACATCGAAGTGCTCGAGGAGATCGCGGGATTCCTTCATCCCGGCATAAAGCTGTGAAGAGAAAAGGATATAAGCCAGGGGCAGAGGGCAGATGGATAAAAGAAAGGTAAACTGGATTCTTTATATATCGCTTCTGGCCGCGGCGCTCATGGTAATGGCGGCGTTCTCGCTGGGAGTGGGTTCCGTCCGAATACCCCTGGGCAGGATAGTCCCGGCCATCCTTCAAGGAAAAGGCACGAGCGATTACAGCATACTGGTTCACATACGCCTGCCGCGGATACTGCTGGGGATATTTATAGGCGGCGCGCTTAGCCTGGCGGGCGTCATGCTCCAGGGTATGTTCAGAAACCCGCTGGTGGAACCTTACACACTCGGGATATCCGGCGGAGCCGCGCTGGGAGTGGGCGTGTGCATCGTGACAGGACTTAGCCGCCTGGCGGGTATGTTCACCCTTCCTTTTTTCGGATTCGCCGGCGCTGTCTCCGTGATAATACTGGTCTATACTCTGAGTATCAGAAGGGGCATGCTCAGGGCTCACGGCATGCTCCTCACGGGAGTCATGATAAGCTTTATATCGTCGTCGCTCATGATGCTCATGATGGCCGTCTCGAAAAGCGAGGACCTTCACGGTATAGTCTTCTGGATAATGGGTTCGCTCGAGGAGCCCGGCGGCGCTCTGATATTGCTCACCGCGGCCGTGTCACTGGCAGGACTCGGCGCCTCGTACATGTTCTGCCACGAACTAAACGCGTTCAGCCTGGGCGAGGAAGAGGCCAGGCATCTTGGCGTGAACGTTGAAATAGTCAAAAGGATGCTTTTCGTTATATCCTCGCTCCTTACGGGAGTCTGCGTGTCCGTGGCGGGTATCATAGGTTTTATAGGCCTGGTCGTCCCTCACTTCGTGCGCATGCTGGTCGGTTCGGACCACAGGATACTCCTTGTAAGCGCTTACCTGTCCGGCGCCGTGTTCCTGGTCTTCTGCGACACTCTTTCGCGCACCATGCTCGCTCCCGTGGAACTCCCGGTGGGAGTGATAACGGGTATACTGGGAGGCATACTTTTCGTGTACGCGCTCAACATGAGATCCGCAGAGGCCGCAGGAAAAGTATGATAAGAGCCGAAGGCATCAGGTGCGGGTACGGTCACAGGACCGTTCTGAAAGGCATATCGTTCGGCGCGGGCAGGGGCGAAATATTAGGCATAATCGGGCCGAACGGTTCGGGCAAGACCACGGTGCTGAGGACGCTGAGCAGGATAATAAATACGGAAGAAGGACGTATACTCTTAGACGGTCGGGATATCGAGGAATATTCTTATAAGGAACTGGCCCGGCGCGTAGCCGTGGTCTCTCAGAGTTCCGGCTTCGGGTATATAAAAGTGGAAGAGTACGTGCTCCTGGGCAGGATACCTTATTACGGGAAGATGCAGCTCATGGAATCCGCCGCGGACCGCGAAACAGCCGACAGGTACATGGCCCTGACCGATATCGGCAGGATCAGGGGAAGTTTCATGCACGAAGTAAGCGGGGGGGAGAAACAGCTCGCGTTCATATGCCGGGCGCTCTGCCAGGAACCGATGCTGCTTTTGATGGACGAGCCCACTGCTCACCTGGATATCACCCACCAGACGGGAATACTTGACCTGGTGAAGAGGCTCAGGAGAGAGCTCGCCCTCACCGTTATAATAGTGCTCCATGACCTTAACCTCGCCGGGGAATACTGCGACAGGCTAATTCTTTTAAACGGCGGAAAGATACACAGCGCCGGGACGCCCGAAGAAGTGCTGACGTACCAGAATATAGAAGAAGTCTATAAAACGGTGGTAGTCGTAAAGAAAAATCCGGTCTCGGGGCGCCCGAACATACTCGCGGTCTCCGAGGAAGCGAGAAAGAGGGGAAAGAGTTGAAAGTGGAAGGTGGAAAGTGAGAATAAGTCGCTGGATAGTTATAAGTTGTAAGTTTTAAGTTATAAGATAGTGAAATCACAAAAAACAAATAGCAAATATCAAACAATATCGAACAAGTTTTGAATTATAAGTTGTAAGCGATAAGACATATGAATAAAATTGATTTTTATTTTGATAATGGATTGGGCCGGAAATCTTAAAACTTATAACT
>JAFGSA010000028.1 GCA_016934855.1 Elusimicrobiota bacterium | reverse complement strand
GATAAGACTATGAATAGAATAAATTCGTATTATAAAAAGGGATTGGGATGGGAATCTTAAAACTTATAACTTACAACTTACAGCTGAACATGTTTGAGATTTGGAGCTTGTAGTTTGTTATTTCGAAAGGTTTATAGCTTATAACTTACGACTTACAACTAATATGATGCCTGTATTTTGTCTTTTCATTACACAGTAAAAAGTCTTACAGCTTACAGCTGAACATGTTTGGGTTTTATAGCTTGATATTTGTGATTTATAACACTTATAGCTTACAACTTATAACTTATTTACACCAGCAACAAGCAACTTCTTACACTAGCGACCAGCGACTAGCAACAAGCAACTTCTTATGGGTCTTACAGCTTACCACTTAAAACTGGGCGGGGTTCAGGCGGGTCTGCGGAGTACGGGGTTTATTTGCCGAGATAATTATATCCCGCTTCGACAGCCCGGATATTGATATCCCACAGGTTCTTCTTCTTTTCCGTCAGGACTTCGGGTACCGAATCCTTTACGCTCCCGATTCCTAGTATCTTTGTCCCCGCCGCGAAAGCTCCGATCATCACCATGTTGAGTACAATAGGCGACCCGCATTCCCGGGCTATGTCGTTTGCGGGTATTCCGATGAGCTCGGGGCCGGGATTTTCTTCCGGCTTGTAAAGGCTGGAATTTACCAGTATACGGCCTTCCTTCTTCACCCTGGGCGAGAATTTCACGTATGACGGTTTATTGAAGGAGAGGAGAATGTCGGGATATTGAACGACCGGCGCTCCTATGTGCGTATCTGATATTATAACCTGGCAGTTTGCCGTTCCTCCCCTCATCTCGGCGCCGTAAGACGGGAAAAAAGTCACGAATTTGTCTTCTTTCATTCCGGCTCTGCAAAGTATATTGCCGGCGAGCATGACTCCCTGTCCGCCGAATCCGCTTATTATTATCCCCTTTTTCATCCCTTGTCCTTATAAACGCCGAGCGGGAAGATCCTTAGCATTCTTTCATCTATCCATTCGAGCGATTTTTCGGGGGAGACCTTCCATCCCGTGGGGCACATGGATAGGAATTCCACCAGAGTGAAACCCCTGTTCCGCGCCTGGTATCCCAGCGCTTTTTTCACAGCTTTTTTCGCTTTCATTATATTCGCCGGGCTGTTGACGGCTACGCGTTCAATATACGAAACCCCTTCCAGTACCGACAAAAGCTCGCAGACTTTGACCGGATATCCGTCTTCCAGCGTCCTGCCCAGAGGCGTCGTGGTCGTTACCTGGTCGAACATTGTCGTCGGAGCCATCTGGCCTCCCGTCATCCCGTAACACGCGTTATTGACGAAGAAGACCGAAATGTTCTCACCCCTGTTTGCGGCATGGATTATCTCGTTCCCGCCGATTGCGGCGAGATCCCCGTCCCCCTGGTATGTTATGACTATCCTGTCGGGAAGGACCCTTTTTATGCCGGTAGCTGCCGCGGGGGGCCTGCCGTGTGCAGCTTCAGCCGTATCGAAATTCCAGTAATGATATCCGAAAACGGCACACCCTACAGGCGCGATGGCAACGGTCTTTTCACGCAGCTCCAGTTCGTCCAGGCTCTCGGCTACGAGCCTGTGTATTATGCCGTGACCGCAGCCCGGACAGTAAGTATGGGGAATTTTCTTGAGACTTTCCGGAAGCCTTCTGCTCATTTCAGCATCCTCTCGAGTATCCCGTATATCTTCTCTTCTTCGGGCAGGCCTCCCGCCGGCCTGCCGTAAAATTCCACGTCCGATCTCCCGGATACCGCGAGCCTCACGTCTTCGACCATCTGGCCCATAGACATCTCCGTTACCAGGAACCCGGACCGGCTCGAAAGTTCCGACAGCCTTTTGGAAGGGAAGGGGAAAGCTGTCCTGAGCCTGAAATACCCCGCTTTCAGGCCGTTCTTCCTGGCGGAATTATATACATCCAGGTTTATCCGGGCGCTCGTTCCGTATCCTACGAGGATAACGTCCGCGTCTTCCGTGCCATGCTCCTCCCAGCTGATTTCCTTCTCCATCTTCGCGAATTTGTCCCATAGCCTGTAATTATGCTGTTCCAGCCCGCCCTCGTCCATTACCAGCGATCTTATGAACCTGGAGTCCCTGCCCGCTGCGCCGTCCAGTATCCAGTCCATGCTGTAGGGGAATTCTTTTCTCGGGGGAACCTTTTCCGGCAGGTCCGCCGGCTCCAGCATCTGGCCTATGACGCCGTCGGCAAGTATCAGCACCGGGTTGCGGTATTTAAAAGCGAGGTCGAACGAATCCCTGGTCATCTCGTACATCTCCTGCACGGAAAAAGGGGTAAGGGTTATTAGCCTGTAATCTCCGTGACCGCCGCCCTTTACGGACTGAAAATAATCCCCCTGTGCGCCGGCTATGTTGCCCAGCCCCGGTCCGCCCCGCTGCACGTTGACTATGACTGCCGGCAGTTCGCATCCCACAAGGTAGGATATGCCCTCCTGCATCAGTGATATCCCGGGAGAAGAGGAGGTAGTCATGGCCCTTTTCCCGGTCAGCGCAGCCCCGAATACCATGTTGATAGAGGCGAGTTCGGATTCGGCCTGCAGAAATACTCTTTTTTCCTGCTTCATCCTCAGGGACATGTATTCCGGAACTTCGTTCTGCGGAGTAATCGGATAGCCGAAATAGGCGTCGAGACCGCCCGCCAGGGCTCCTTCCACAAGAGCATGGTTCCCTTTCCAGAGTTTTTTCATCGGAATGGTCCTACAGTATCGGTATTACCGTGAAATCTGTTCCTCATCTACGATCTCTATCGCAAAGTCCGGGCATACGGTATAGCATATGCCGCAAAAGCTGCATTCGCCTTTCAGTTCGGCCGGATGAAATCCGCGCGAGTTAATAGTGTTCTTTTTTGCAAGTGTATTGTTAGGGCAGAATTTTATGCAGAAACCGCATTCTTTACAGTATTCTTCGTTTATCAGCAGTATCTTTTTTTTACCTGCTTTCATCTACCAGCGCAGGACCATCCCGGCCCATGTGAATCCTGCTCCGAATGATACCAGGTTTACGATGTCGCCGGATTTTATTATCTTTTTCTCTTCGGCTTCCGCGAGTCCGAGCGCTATCGTGGCCGCGCTCATATTCCCGACCTTGTCTACGTTTATGAAGACCTGCTCGTCACGGAGTTTCAGCCTTTTAGCGACCGCTTTTATTATCCTGAGGTTGGCCTGGTGGGGGATCAGCAACTTGACGTCTTTGGCTTCAAGCCCGGCCCTGCCCAGAGAATTCAAGGCAGAATTGACCATCTTCTGGACGGCTACCTTGAAGACCTCGTTGCCTTTCATATGAAGGAAATGCTGTCCCCCCCTTACTATCTCTTCGGTGACCGGCGTCCTGGAACCGCCTGCCGGCACGATGAGAAGGTCGCCAAAATTGCCGTCGCTGCCCAGAAAGCTCGAAAGTATTCCCCTGTCGCCTTTCTTCTTCTGTAGTATTGCAGCGCCGGCGCCGTCGCCGAAAAGAACGCATGTGGCCCGGTCTTTCCAGTCGGTGATGCTGGACATCTTCTCTGCGGCTATTACAAGTACTGTTTTTACCCTGTCCTGCAGGAGAATGGCTTCGGCTATGTGCAGGGCGTATATGAAACCGGAGCAGGCTGCGGAGACATCGAAAGCGAAAGAGTTTTTCAGGTTCAGCCCCTTCTGTATGAGACACGCGGTGGAGGGGAAAAAATGGTCGGGCGTGATAGTCGCGCATATGACGGCGTCTATGTCTTCGGGTTCAAGCCCCGCCTTTTCCAGGGCCATGCTGCCGGCCTTTATGCCCATATCGGAGGAAGATTCGTCGTTTTCCGCTATATGACGTTCTTTTATTCCGGTTCTTGTGGTTATCCACTCGTCTGTTGTGTCGACGATCTTCTCCAGGTCCTCGTTGGTGAGGATCCTGGACGGGAGGTAATATCCCGTAGCTATGATCTTGGCTCTGTTCATCTGAGAAATAAACTCCTTGTAAATATTGTTAAATTGCAATGAATATTTACATTATAGCTTTTTATTTTCCATTGTAAAGGAAGGAATCACAGGCCCTGATATGCTTGCTAATTTGTACTCAATAATGTAAAATTTCATACTATTTAACCGGCAGAAACATTGTATAATATGAACCATAAAAGCTCCAACGGAACAGAAGATATCAGGATCCGCTACAGGTTCAAGCTCAACAGCGGCGAGGACAAGGAATTCCTGGTGAGACTTGACGGCGAAACGCTCGACCTGATAAACGAAAAGAAAGACTCTTATCCCGAATGGACAAGGCTCGAGAAGTTCAGGTGCCCCAACTGCACCCTTGATGAAAAAGAGAACGAGTACTGCCCGGTAGTTATCAACCTTTTTGATATAATAGATTTTTTCAAAGACTCGGTGTCCTACGAGGAGATAGACCTCACTATAGATACGGAGGAACGCACATATTCAAGGCATACCTCTTTACAGACGGGGCTGAACTCGCTTGTCGGTATATACATGGTGACCAGTAGCTGTCCCATAATGGAATACCTCAAGCCCATAGTGCGGTTCCATCTTCCGTTCGGTACCATAGAAGAGTCCAGCTTCCGCATGATATCGATGTACCTGCTCGCCCAGTATTTTGTGATGAAAAAAGGCGGTCAGGCGGACTGGGATCTGAAAAACCTGGTGAACATCTACGAGGATATCAGGATAGTCAATAGGAATTTCTGCGAAAAACTTACCCAGATAAAAGTGCAGGACGCCACGCTGAACGCTCTTGTGAGCCTGGACTGCTTTGCTTTCTCCATCTCGTATTTCATCGATAAAGACAGGCTGGAAAAACTCGAGAGCCTGTTTGCCGCGTATCTCGATAAATAGGGGGGTTAATCTGTCTTAAGGTCTTCCGACCTGTCCGAAGATATCTTATACCTGTCGAGTATCTCGGGCGTCCTTGATCCGGCTTTTTCTCTGCTGAGCACGATCTTGAATCCTTCTTCGTCGATGAAAGTATGATATTCGTCCTGGTTCTGCTCTACGGCATCAACCAGGTCCTTCATGGTCGATATCTTCCGGCCGTTGACCTCGGTTATGACCAGGTACATCATGTTATGATATCCCATGTTCGCTTCATCGGCGAGTACGTTTATCAGGATCACCAGCTGCTTCCTGCCGGTGTCGGGAGAGCCGTAATAGTAATAGTATACGAACTTATTCGGGGCCGAGCTCTTCCAGTTGCCGTGCCATTCCTGGAGGAAGTTTGTCGTCAGGGGTTCGAAAACCAGCCCGCCGATGATGAAATAGGTAGGGGCGGTGTCATACTGCTGCCGCGGCACCAGGTGCCAGAAGTTGACGGGGTCCTTGAGGCGGATTTTAACGGTCTGTTCCGCGGAATCCCTCAGAACGGTAAAATCGATCGTATCCCCGATGAACTTATTCTGTATTATGTAGGCGAAATCCGTCCTTTCGTTCTTCCTGAATTCCACGGTCCCGTCGTTTTCTATGTTGATCCCGTCTATCGCAAGGATAATGTCTTCCTCTTTCAGTATTTCTTCGGCGGCGGAACCCTGGTATATCTCTCTTATCATGATCCCCTGCTTGTCATCCGGCAGCCCGTATTTCCTGCGCAGATCGGCGTTTTCCATGTCCTGCCAGGTAACGCCGACGGAAGGTATGCCGTCATACCTGCCGTCCGTGATATCTTCGAGGAAATGTTTTACTATGGGCGCGGGCACCATGTATCCTATGTTTTCTCCCCTGCCGGCCTGGAATGCGACCCCGGCTATCTTGTTGTCCATGAGCACGGGACCCCCGCTGTTGCCGGGGTTTATCGCGGCGTCTATCTGGCAGGTGAGCAGGTGGGCGCTGCTGTGCGTGTAGTTATTATGTTCGACCCTCGATACGACACCTTCGGTTATGGACAGCTTGTCTCCTCCTATGGGGAATCCGTAAACCGCTACCTTGTCGCGGACCCTGGGGAGTTCTCCCAGCCTGAGGGGCACGGCTCCCTTAAAGAAAGAGGGGTCTTTTACTTCCAGCACGGCAAGGTCGCATTCATGGGCGACAAAAGCCACTTCAGCCTGGTATCTTTTGGCGCTTCCCGATCGCCTTACTTCAAGGAAAGTATAGTCTCCGACGACGTGAGCATTTGTAAGGATCCTGTTATTTTCGATGATGCATCCGGATCCGTATCTTTTATTCTGGCCCACCATCTGCCAGGGATCATGGAAATCATGCTCGTTGAAGGTGGCGTATATCTTCACTATGGACTCTTTTTCGGAGGCCTGCGCCGGGGTGTAGCCTGCGTAAAACAGTATAATGAGCAAAACCGGTTTAAAACAGATTTTCATATTCATGATAACGAGTCTCCTTTTCGAGAATAATTTCTGAGTTTGTAATAAATTATATGTTAATATATAATATGTGTCAAAATCCGCAAAGGAGGAAAAAATGAATATGGGGTGGCAGGTTATACTGGGAACCGTTCTGGTGCTGGTTTCGGCGCTTCTGTATCTTTTTCATTTTTTAATTTTTCACGATGCGCATCATATCTTCCTGTATCTCCTGGGTGATATAGCCTTTGTTCCCGTAGAGGTGCTGCTCGTCACGCTGATAATCCACAAGCTTCTTAACCTGAGGGAAAAGAAGGTGCTCCTGGAAAAGCTCAATATGATAATAGGCGCATTTTTCAGCGAGATAGGCACGGACCTCCTGAAAATATTTTCCGATGCGGATCCCGCCCTCGAGACCATATGCGGGAACCTGGTAGTAAAAAACGACTGGGACGATGCTCATTTCGAAAAAGTATATACAAGCCTCAGGAAATACGATTACGGTGTCGATATAAAAAAGATAGCCATGGAAGAGCTGAGAGACAAGCTGCTGAAACGCAGGGATTTCATGGTAAGGCTGCTGGAGAATCCCAACCTTCTGGAACACGAGTCTTTCACGGGGCTGTTATGGGCGGTATTCCATCTTACAGAGGAGATGGCCAGCAGAAAGAGCTTCGCGGACCTGCCCGGGAGCGACCTGGCTCATATGGGCGGCGATATAAAAAGGGCTTATCATCTTCTGGTCCACAGCTGGCTGGATTATATGAGGCATCTCAAGGATAATTATCCGTATCTTTTTTCGCTCGCGATGAGGAGGAATCCTTTTGACGAGAAGGCAACACCGGTAATAACCTGAGCCCGGTTAACGCCGGGAGCCGTCCCGCGACACGGGCGGATCTGCCGCGCTTGATGTGATAAAATCTCCGGGAAAAACACTTTTCGCATTCTTGACAATAGACCCTGCTTATGCAAAAATTAGCTTGATCATGGAAAAAATAGACATAACGGTTATCGGTGCCGGCATAGTCGGACTTGCTGTCGCGGCCGCGGTCGCCCGCAAGGGCACTGCGGTCTTCATCCTTGAGAAAAACGAGGCTTTCGGAATGGAGACTTCTTCGAGAAACAGCGAAGTCATCCATGCCGGCATATATTATCCCGGCGGCTCCCTGAGGCACCGGCTCTGCATCGAAGGCAACGCGATGCTTTACTCGATATGCGAAAAAGCCGGCATAAGCTGCAGTAAAACAGGCAAGTTCATAGTCGCGGCCGGCGAAGAGGAAAAAGAGGAGATAGAGTTTCTCTACGAGAACGGAAGAAAAAACGGAGTGCCGGGACTGGAGATGGTGACGGCCGGGCGCGTTAACGGGACGGAACCAGATATCAGGTGCGACGCGGCGGTATACTCGCCGTCGACAGGCATAGTCGATACCCATAACCTCATGAAATATTTTCTCCACGAAGCAAGAGCGGGGGGTGCGGAGCCGGTATTCAATACGGAGGTAACCGGGTTTCAAAAGGACGGCTCGGATCACATCGTCAAGGTAAGAGAGAACAACGGCGGGGAATTCGATTTCAGGTCGGGTATCGTAATAAACTGCGCGGGACTGGAATCGGACAGGGTGTCCTGCATGGCCGGTATCGATGCCGAAAAAAACAAATACAGCCTGCATTACTGCAAGGGAAGCTACTTCAGGCTGGGGAATTCCCAGTCCGTCAGGATAAAGCACCTCGTATATCCCGCGGTAAAAAAAGACTCGGTGAGCCTCGGCATACACGTGACCCCGGATCTGGGGGGAGGGTTGCGGCTGGGGCCGGACGCGGAATACATATCGAGAGAAAAAAAGGATTATTCGGTGGCCGAAGAGAAGAAAGAAGCATTCTTCGATTCTGTAAAAAGATTCATCCCTTCCGTTAAGAAGGACGACCTGCATCCCGATACCTCCGGGATAAGGCCGAAGCTGCAGGGGCCCGGGGAAGGTTTCAGGGACTTCATAATCAAAGAAGAATCCGGCAGCGGGCTCAAGGGATTTATAAACCTGGTAGGGATAGACTCTCCCGGGCTGACAGCGGCGCCGGCTATAGCCCGCATGGTTAAGGAGATGCTCTGATGACATTGCAGCCCTATCTGTTCATGGCCGGCGTGGCGCTGTTATGGATAGGAGCCGATGTATTCATACGGGGAGGAAACATACTCGCCAGGATTCTCGGCGTGCCGGCGCTCATCATCGGATTGACGCTCGGCGCAATAGGAACATCGCTCCCGGAAATACTGGTATCATGGCTCGCGGCGGGCATGGGAAGTCCCGGTATATCGCTTGGCAACGCGGTCGGATCAAATATGGCTAATATAGGTCTGGCGCTGGCGCTGGGCGCGGTCATCCTGCCTGTACCGGTGGAGAAAGAAGTCATAAAATACGACTACTGGGTGCTTCTATCCTGCAGTATAATGCTTTATGTATTCTCGCTCGATCTTGTAATCAGCAGCGCGGAATGCGCGGTTTTTGCGGTCATGTGCGCCGCTTACATCGCCTTCCTCCTGGCAAGGGGGTACCTGTGCAGGTTGGAGACGGCCGGTCCCGGCGGCTCGGGTATAAAAGGGGCGCTCTATTTTATATTCGGGATAGCGGGTCTGCTCGGGGGCGCTAAGCTTACGGTAGACGCGGCGACGGCTGTGGCCAGGCAGATCGGCGTATCCGAAGCCGTCATAGGACTGACAGCGGTAGCGGTCGGCACGTCTTTACCCGAAATAGCCGTTGTCGTGGCAGGCAGTTTCAGAAAGTCGCCGGATATCAGCATGGGAACGATCGTGGGTTCGAATATTTTCAATATCCTGCTAGTCGCCGGCGGCGCCGGGATAATATCGCCTATAATACTCACCAAAAGGGAATTCTTTATACAGTCGCCGGTCCTGGTGATATATACGCTTCTCCTTTTCCCGATAATATTAAGCGGAAGAAAAATAACCCGGGCGGAAGGGATTTTACTTTTACTTAGTTATTGTGTATATATATACGTAATATTCTGAGTAAAACAGCGCGGTAAAAGGAGAAACCAGCATGGACGGATATATAAATATATTAAAAAGCAAACTTTCCCCGGATCACTTCGATAAGCTGGCGGCATTACAGAACGAAGAAGTAAACCGGTTCGTCGCGCACGCGATAGAGCTATGCGAACCCGACAGCGTCTGGGTCGGAGACGATTCGGACGAAGACATGGAGTACTGCAGGCAGCTGGCGATAGACAACGGGGAGGAGATACCTCTTAAAATAAAAGGCCATACCGTTCATTTCGACGGATATTTCGACCAGGCGCGGAAAAAAGAGGTCACCAGGTATCTGGTGCCTGAAGGCGAATCGCTCGATCCGAAGCTGAATCAGGTATCGCGGAGCGAAGGGATAAAAGAGATCGAAGGACTTCAGCGCGGCGCGTACAGGGGCCGCAAGATGCTGGTGCGGTTTTTCTGCCTGGGACCGCCGGGTTCGGTCTACGCCATACCGTGCCTGCAGATAACGGATTCGGCATACGTGGTGCACAGCGAAGATCTTCTGTACCGCGGGGGATACGGGGAGTTCAGGAGGCAGAGCGGCAATCCGGGATTCGAATTTTTCAAGTTCCGTCATGCCACGGGAGAAGTTGACGAACGGATGACAAGCAGCAACCACGACAGGAACCGCGTGTATATGGACCAGACGGAAAACACCGTGTATTCCGTGAACACGCAGTATGCCGGCAACACCGTAGGCCTGAAGAAGCTTTCCCTGAGGCTGGCCATACGCAAGGCAGACCGCGAAGGATGGCTTGCCGAACATATGTTCATAATGCGGGTCAACGGCCCTAAAGGCAGAAAGACGTACCTGTGCGGGGCCTATCCATCGGCCTGCGGCAAGACCTCTACGGCGATGATACCGGGAGAGAACATAGTCGGCGACGACCTTGCCTATTTCAGGGTGATAAACGGGAAGTTCATGGCCGTGAACGTAGAGTCCGGGATATTCGGGATAATACAGGACGTTAACGCTAAAGGTGATCCGGTGATATGGGATGTACTGCACAAAGAAGGTGAAGTCATATTCGGAAACGTTCTTGTGAATGACGGCAAGCCTTACTGGCTTGGTATGGGAGAGGATATACCGGAGACCGGGATGAACCACGTGAGCATGAAATGGACAAGGGGGATGAAAGGGCCGGACGGCAAACCGACTACCTGCGCCCATAAAAACGCCCGCTATACCGTGCGGATAGACGACCTGGAGAACAAGGATCCCGACTGGAATAACAGCGGCGGCCTGCCAGTAGGTGGCATCATATACGGCGGAAGGGACAGCGACACGAGCGTTCCGGTGAGAGAGTCATTCGGCTGGGAGCACGGGATATGCACCATGGGCGCGATGCTGGAGTCCGAGACGACCGCGGCCACTATCGGTGCGGAAGGGGTGCGCAAGTGGAACGTTATGAGCAACATGGATTTCCTGTCCATGTCGGTCAGCAAGTACCTGAAAAATAACCTGGAATTTGCTAAAGATATTGACCGGCCGAAGATATTCGGCACAAATTATTTCCTGAAAAAGGACGATAAATATCTGAACGGCATGCTGGATAAAGCCGTGTGGGTCAAGTGGATGGAGCTCAGGATCCACGGCGATACGGACGGGATAGAGACACCGGTCGGGATCATGCCTGTCTACGAAGACCTCAGGGACCTCTTCTCCGGAATTCTTAAGAAAGACTATACCAGGGAGGAATACGGGGAACAGTTCACTTTGCGGGTGCCCGAGAACCTGGCAAAGCTGGAGAGGATGGAAGAGATATACACGTCGAAAGTCTCGGATACGCCGGCCATACTGATAGAGTTTCTCCTGGAACAGAGGGCCCGGCTGCAGCAGGTAAGGGAAAAATACGGCGATTACATATCTCCTTTCGAGCTGAGCGGCCGGTAAGCTCAGTTTCCTGCGGGACAGCATGCTTACCGAAGACCGCCTGTTTGATTCCCACGCTCATCTTCTGGACGGCAGGTTCGACAGGGACCGCGACCTGATAATAAACGGCATGGGGGGCATAATCTGCATGTATTCTCCGGGCGAAGACCCGGGACTGTTCAAGAACCTCCTGGAAAGAAAAAACGTATGGGGCGCCTGCGGCATACACCCTCATGACGCGAAAGACGCGGAAAAACTATGGAAGATACTGGAAGAGTCCTCCGGCATAGACAAGGTGGTAGCCGTGGGGGAGACAGGGCTGGATTTTTATTACGACAATTCACCCAGGGAAGTTCAGGAAGAGGTGTTCAGGAAGCATATAGGTCTTGCCGCCGGGAAAAAGCTGCCTCTTATCATACACACAAGGGATGCTTTCGAAAGGACGATGCAGATACTCGGAGAATACGCCCTCAGGAAAGTACTCATACACTGTTTTTCCGGGACGCCCCGGCAGGCTTCGGAGTGTGTGTCCAGGGGTTACTATTTCGGCATAGGCGGGGTGCTGACTTTCCCCAAGGCCTCCGGCCTGAGGGAAGCGGTAAAGGAAATCCCGGCCGAAAGGATACTGATAGAGACCGACTGCCCGTATCTTGCCCCGCAGCAGGTCCGCGGAAAAAGGAACCAGCCTTCGTATACGCGCTATGTGGCAGAGGAGCTGGCCCGGGTAAAGGATATGACGCCGGAAGAAGCTGCGCGTGAGACATTCGGCAACACGGAGAAATTTTTCGGCCTGTCATGAAACGCGGCGCGAAAAACCTGGACCTTACAACGGGGCCGGCCGTAAAAAAGGTCTTTATACTGTCCGCTCCGCTGGTCGTGAGCAACCTCATGCACGTGCTTTACAACATGGTGGACACGGCATGGCTGGGAGTGCTGGGTAAAAACGAGGTGGCGGCCATGGCTTTTGTCTTCCCCGTGATTTTCCTTGTTGTCTCCATAGGAGCGGGAATAGGGATCGCCGGTTCGATACTCGTGGCGCAGTACGAAGGAGCCGGCGACAGCAGGATGGTCAACTTCGCAGCCGGACAGACGCTTATATTCTCGGCTATAATGGCGTTAGCCATAACGTTCGCGGGTTATTTTTCCGGAGGCGCCATGGTGAGGTTCCTGGGGGCGTCCCTGACGGTTGCCGAACTGGCCGAATCGTACCTCAAGGTGATCTTTCCCGGTATTTTCTTTATGTTCGCTTTCTTCGTGTTCAACGCGCTGATGCGGGGGTGGGGCAACACGCGGGTACCCATGAACATCATGATATTCTCTAATATCATAAATATAGTGCTGGACCCGGTCTTTATTTTCGGTTTCGGTTTCATCCCGGCCATGGGCATAAAAGGCGCCGCGCTTTCTACCGTTTTGTCCAGGCTGGTCGCTTCGGTCATAGGCATCTACCTGCTGTTTAAAGGCGGGTATGCCTTATCGCTGAAACCCGGGCTCCTGAAACCGGATGTGAAAATGCTCTCCCGGATATTCTCGCTGGGCTGGCCGGCAACGATAGAACACGCGATGCGGGCTTCCGGAATGATGGCCGTGACAGCGATTGTGGCGGTCTTCGGTACGGTTTACGTCGCGGCGTACGGCATAGGGGCGCGAGTCCTGTCTTTCTTTATAATGCCCTCACTGGCCGTGAGCATGGGGGTGTCCGCCGGCGTGGGGCAGAACCTGGGGGCGGGGTTTAAAGAGCGCGCGAGGAAGATAACCGTGCAGACCGCAGTAGTGCTGTCTCTTATTTTCGCAGCCGCGGCAGCGGCGATGTTCGCCGGTGCCGGCGGGATAATGAGGATCTTCATAAGCGGGGAAAACGTCGAGGTAATATCTAGGGGCGCGCAGTTCCTCAGGCGCCTGGCGGTAATGGCTCCTTTCGTGGGGTCGGCAGTTATACTCAGGGGGGGATTGAAGGGGGCGGGCAGGACGCTGCACTCGATGCTCCTGGGCATGATAGGGCTGTGGATAATAAGGATACCGCTGGCGTATGTTATGGCGGTCGTTTACAGGAGCCCAGAGGGCGTCTGGAACTCATTTCTTGTCGGAGGCATAGCCGAATTCGTATGCGTTGCAATCTATTTCATGAAGGTAGACTGGGCCGTCCCGTTAATAGGTGCGAATTTCCGTGAACGTATGGCCGAATCGGTAATGCCCGAAGAAGAAAAGTCGTTCGGGGCGTGATGCCGGAGCCGCGTATTGAAATTTGAAAAAATTATTTGTAAAAGGATTGATGACGAAGGAGAGGTTTATGAGAGAGTGTAATATAAAGAGGAATAAGAGTGTGTGCAACTGCACCTACGAACCCTGCTCAAGGAAAGGCGTATGCTGCGAATGCATAATGTATCACAAGAGGATGAACGAACTGCCGGCATGTTTTTTCCCGGATGACGTGGAAAAGACCTATGACCGGTCAGTAGAGAAATTCATGGAGATAAACTCCTGAGAGAGGATAGCTGGTGAAGAATTTCATATACTGTCCCATATGCAGGAAGAGACTCGGGACCAGGAAGCTCGCCGGTGTCAGGCGGGCCGTATGTCCCGGGTGCGGATGGATACGTTATCTCAACCCGGTCCCGGCGGTCGCATGTGTAGTAAAAAACAGCGGGGGGGAAGTGCTCCTGGTTCGAAGGGGCATAGAGCCGCATAAGGGAAGATGGACGCTGCCTTCCGGGTTCATGGAACTCTACGAGACGCCCGAACAGGCTGTATTGAGGGAACTGGAGGAAGAGACCGGCATAAGAGGTGCGGTTACAAGACTCCTGGGAGTGTATTCCCAGCCCAGCAGGAATTACGGTACGGTGCTGAGTGTCGGGTTCCTGGTCCGCAGGAAGAGCGGTCCCATCCGTCCGGGAGACGACGTGGACGCCGCGAAGTTCGAGAAGGTCGGCGATATATCAAAGATACCGTTCGAGAGCCACAGGAAGATGCTCGAAGACGCCGGCATATGAATTACAGGTACCTGTTCGGCCCCGTCCTTTCCAGGCGGCTGGGACTTTCCCTGGGAGTGGACATAATCCCTTTCAAGACATGCACCAGCGACTGTGTTTACTGCGAGTGCGGTCCTACCTCCGACCGCACGAACAGGATATCGGAATATATAGATGCGGAGGATGTCATCTTTGAGCTGAAGGATTACCTCTCCGCCCGCCCGGGCCTTGATTACATAACCTTTTCGGGCGGGGGCGAACCTACGCTTAACAGCGGTATAGGCCGTATAATAGAGTATCTTAAAAAAGAGCATCCGTCCTATAAAGTCGCTCTTCTTACCAACGGCACGCTGCTTCATGACAGCAAAGTGAGAAGCAGGATAAAAAAATGCGATCTCGTCATCCCTTCCCTGGATGCCGTCTCGAAAGAAGTATATTTTAAAATAAACAGGCCTTTTCGGGGAATGGGCCCGGGCAGGATAATAGAGGGGATAAAAGAATTCAGAAAAGAGAGCGATGCGGCGGTATGGGTGGAGATCTTTATAGTCCCCGGTGTCAACGATACGCGCGAAGAGCTGGAACTCATAAAGAAAGCCCTCCTGGATATCAAGCCCGACATGGTCCAGCTCAACACGCTCGACCGCCCGGGTATAGAAAGCTGGGTAAAGCCGGCCTCCGATGAAGAGCTCGCCTGCATAAAAGATTTTTTAAAGCCGCTGGATACAGCGATCGTAAAATCTTTCGATGGAAAGAAATCCGGCGGCATGCCCGGGCGCGGTCTGGGTGACAGAATACTGTCGGTCCTGAAGAGGCGCCCTTGCACCATGGAAGACCTGAAAAGGATGTTTCCGTCCGATGCCGATATCCTCGAAAATTATTTGCAAGAACTGCGAAATTGTGATAAAATAAAACTCCGTGAAGAGAAAAGAGGCACGTTTTATATTATAAACGGATAAAAAGAGAGGTAAAACAACCATAATGATCAAAGAAGCTGATAATATGAGAAAAGAAGCGCTGGCTTTAATAGAAACAAGGGGGAAAACAGGTATAATCGGAGCCCTTGATATAATGCCCAAGACCTCTGACGTCAAGTTCCTGCAGAGGGTCAATATCGGCAGCGGCATGGTTTCTGTTATTTATACCGGCGAAGTCGCCGCCGCCCGTTCAGCGCATGATGCAGCCAGGAACCTGTCCGAAAAACTGGGAGAAATAGTAAGTTCGAACGTGATACCCAGGCCGCACCTGCGGATATATGATCTCATCATGCAGAGATCCGGGGATACGACGGCAGATACCGGGTCGTCGAAGAACAGGAAACAGGCTCTCGGTATGATAGAAACCGACGGGTTTGTAGCGATGGTAGAGGCAGCGGACAGCGGGATAAAGTCCGCTGATGTAACCATACCGGGATGGGTGACCGTGGGCAGCGGGCTGACAACGGTGTTTTACAGGGGCGATGTAGCCGCCGTGCATTCTGCCGTGGAAGCCGGTTGTGCTGCCGCCGAGAAGATTTCCAGGGTAGTATCTACTCATGTAATACCTCAGCCTCACGCGGGCACGGAAGAAGCCGCCCCGATAGGCAAGTTCTCCGGGGAGAGCACGTTCCCGAAAACGGGCCCTGACTCGGCGCTGGGCATACTAGAGACAAGAGGCATAACCGCGCTCATAGAGGGAATAGACTCGGGGCTGAAAGCCGCGAGCGTTGTCATACAGGGTTGGGAAAAAATAGGGAGGGGCATAACATCGACCTTATTCAGGGGCACTGTTGCGGACGTCAGGTCTGCGATGGATGCAGCCGTGAAGAACGCCGGTAATGTGGGGGAAGTCGTGGGCAGCTACATAATAGCGCGTCCGCACGAGGAATTAGACAAGGGTAAATAACCATTTCTATCAGAGACAATACCCTCCAGATTCTCGGGGAGCTCCCCGGGACCGTGCTTTTGGAAGCCGCATGCAAGATGCGCACTCCCGACGAGATACAGCAGGCAGTCGATGCCGGTGTAAGGATAATAGGCGAGAACTACGTCCAGGAAGCAGAGGAAGCCTACTCTAAAGTCAAAGGAGATATAAGGTGGCATTTCATAGGCCATCTTCAGAGGAACAAGGTCATAAGGGCGGTGAAGGTATTCGACCTTATAGAGTCGCTGGATTCGCTGGCGCTGGCAAAAGAGCTGAACAAGCAATGCGCGAAGACCGGAAAGGTCATGGAATGCATGATAGAAGTGAACAGCGGCAGGGAAAAAAACAAGTTCGGCGTGCTTCCTGAAGACGTGGAATCCCTTGCAGACAAGGTAAAGAGTTTCAAGAATATAAAGGTGGTCGGGCTGATGACGATGGGCCCCGCGAACACGGCGGCCGAGGACCTCCGGCCGTATTTCAGGATAACCAGGGAGATATTCGACGAACTCAAGAAGAAAGTCATACCCAACTGCGAGATGAAATACCTGTCCATGGGCATGTCCGACTCCTATAAAGCGGCGGTGGAAGAAGGCGCCAACATCGTCAGAATAGGAACCAGTATCTTCGGCCCCAGGGGATAAGTCCGCCCGGAACCTTGCCCAGTCTTAAGTTATAAGTTATAAGCTGTAAGACTTTTTGCTGTGTAAAGTGTAATGTGTTATGTGTAATGAAAAGGCAAAATACAAGCACCAAAAAACAAACATGTTCAGCTGTATGCTGTAAGTTATAAGTCATAAGATCTTAGACACAATCCTTTTTTATAATACAAATTATTTTTGCTAATTATCTTAAAACTTACAACTTATAACTTAAAACTTATTTTATTTGTTTGATATTTGTTATTTGTCATTTGTAATTTAATTATCTTATAACTTAAAACTCTCTCTACGCTTCACTAGCAACGAGCAACTCCTTTGCTTTCCACCTTCAACATTCCACTTTCAACTAATTTCATCTCACATCTGGTATCTGATATCTTTTCTTATAACTATCCGGCATCTCACATCTGACATCTGATATCTCTCTTCACTAGCAACCAGCGACTTCTTACGCTAGCGACTGCTTTATTGACACCGGGCGTTATATTCCTTAGAATATAACGATAACATGAAAATAGAGACGAAGATATATATCGAAGACGGCACCGGCGCGCCTTTCCTGGGCAGAGGCCCGGTGGATCTTTTAGAGGAGATCCGCAGGACGGGTTCAATAAACCGGGCTGCCCGCAGGATGAACATGTCGTATTCGAAGGCTCACAGGATAATATCGGATATACAGAAGAGATTCAACCGCAAGGTCTTTTCGCGAAGCATCGGCGGCACCTCCGGCGGCGGTACCGTGCTCACGGAATTCGGAGAAAAACTGATAAAAAACTACAGGACATTGGAGACGGATATCAAGAAGTACTCGCGCAGGAAGTTCGAGAGATCCGGTGTACCGGTATGAAGGCGGATAAAAGAGGAGATATCGCAATAAAAGTAGAAGAAGCCGTGGGTAAGGTCCTTATGCACGATGTTACCTCGATAAGGCCCGGCAAGTTCAAAGGCCCGATGTTCAAGAAAGGCCACGTCATCAAAGAAGAAGACGTGGAGAATCTCAAGGACCTGGGTAAATATAACGTGTTCGTCTATGATATACCGGATGACGAATACCATGAAGACGAGGCCGGCCGGCTTTTCGCCGGGTTTGCCGGGAAGAACGTGGAAGTCTCGGGTCCTTCCGAAGGCAAGATGCTGTTCACGTCACTTGCCGGCGGTATGGTGCTGATAGACAAAAAGACTGTCGACGGGGTCAACGGGATAGGCGGCATAGCTTTTACAACAGTCCATTCGAATATACCGGTGAGTCCTAACGACAAGGTCGCCGGGATAAGGATAATCCCTCTCTCGCTTAAAAAAGAAACGGTGCATAAGGCCCTGGACCTGGCTTCAGGACCGCCTGTCGAAGTAGTCCCTTTTTCGGAAAAGAAGGTGGGATTGATAGTAACCGGCAACGAGGTAGCTTCCGGGCGGATCAAGGACGCCTTCAGGCCCGTAATAGAAAAAAAAGTCGCAAAATACGGCAGCAGGATATGCAAATTCAGTATCATGGGAGACGACCCGCACGAGCTGAAGACCGAGATCAAGCGCATGTCGCGGGAGTGCGGGCTCATAATACTTACCGGCGGTATGTCCGTAGATCCCGACGATACTACGAAAACGGCAATAAATGAGGCGGGAGTCGAGACTGTAGCCTACGGTGCCCCGGTGCTCCCGGGAAACATGTTCATGGCAGGATACCTGGGCGAAGTTCCCGTGTTCGGCGTGCCGGCGTGCGCACTCTATTTCGACATAACCGTACTCGACCTTTTTCTTCCGTACGCATTTGCGGGCGTCAGGATCAGAAAGAGCGATATCACCGGCAGGGGTTACGGTGGGTACTGCAGGCACTGTGAGGTCTGCATTTTCCCGCGGTGCGGGTTCGGAAAATGCTGAAAGACAGATACGGCGGAGTGATAGATTACGCGCGCATATCACTTACGGACAGGTGCAATATCGCCTGCAGGTACTGCATGACAAGGCGCGTCGGCGGCGATGAGGGAAGCAGGCAGCTCTCCTTCGGGCAGATATATTTTTTGATAGATATCCTGAAAGGGCTCGGCATAAAGAAATTCCGTTTTACCGGCGGGGAGCCTTTTGCCAGGGAAGGGGTTACGGATTTCCTCGAGCGGCTGGACCCCGCAAGCTACTGGATAACCACTAATTTTTCGGTAGAAGGGATTGACGTGGAAAGGATAAACCGGACAGGATTGTCCGGAGTGAATGTCAGCCTGGATACCCTGGACCCGGAAAAATACAGGTGGATAACAAGGGGCGGCGACCTGGGCAGGGTGATCGGGAACCTGAGAGCGTTGAAGAAAACGAAGAAGATAAACACAGTCGTCATAAAGGATTTCAACGAAAACGAGATAACGGATATCATAAGATTCTCGCACGGTATAGGGGCCGTGCCCAGGCTGATAGAAAAGATGAATATCATAGATGACGGGCTCGGGTTTGTCGGGTTGGACGGCGTCGTAAAGAAGCTCGTGGAAGACGGCGTCATAGAAGACGCAGGTATCGCGGGCGGCGGTTCCGTAGCGAAGTATTACAGGATGAAAAACGGGTCCGGGCGCGTCGGGTTCATAACGCCGATTTCCGGCCCGTTCTGCGAAGACTGCAACAAGATAAGAATAAAATCTGACGGGGAGCTGCGGCTGTGCCTTTTCAGCAGGGAAGGCCTTGATATCAGGCAGCTGATAGAGAGCGGGAAGAAAAAAGAGGATATAGAGACACAGATAAAGAATTTTGTCGCGAAGAAGCCGGTCGCCTGGGACACCGGAATGCCCTGTGAGCAGATGGCCGAAATAGGAGGTTGAAAAGTGAAGGAACACGGAAATGATGCCAATCTTAAAATGGTCGATACGACTTTCAAGAAACCCTCGACAAGGAGCGCTACGGCAGAGGGCTTCATCAGCATGAGTCCCGAGTCCGTCAGGATGATCAGGGACAACACCGTGCCTAAAGGCGACGTGCTCGGACTGGCGAAAACGGCCGGCCTGATAGCCGTGAAAAGCACGCCGCTTCTTTTGCCGATGTGCCATAATATTCAGATAACGCACTGCGATATAGGATTCGGCGTGGAAGACAGCGGCGTGAAGGTAGATGTTTCGGTCAGGGCGGTCGACCGCACTGGAACGGAGATGGAGGCCATGACAGCGCTCAGCGTGGTGCTTCTGAATATATACGATATGCTCAAGGCTGTCGATAAATCCATGACGATAAGAGATATAAGGCTACTGAAGAAGTCAGGCGGCAAGAGCGGAGAATATGTCAGGCAGGATAGTTAGTATATCGGTTTCCGGAGAAAGGGGTACGAAAAAAAAGCCGGTGCAGAGAGCGTATTTCAGAAAGGACTACGGCATAGACGGGGATGCCCATGCGGGGACGGACAGGCAGGTTTCGTTCCTGACCAAGGGCTCTATCGACAGGATGAGGGAAAAGGGCGTTAAGATAACCCCGGGTGATTTCGCGGAGAACCTTGTAATAGAGGGACTGGAATTTAAAGAAATTAAAATAAAGGACAGGTATGTCTTAAACGGCGAAGTCCTGGTGGAGGTATCGGCTATCGGAAAAACCTGTCATTCCAGGTGCAGTATATACAGGCTGGCAGGGGAGTGCGTCATGCCGGAGGAAGGCGTATTCGCCAGGGTCGTAAAAGGCGGCACGGCGGCAGTCGGGAATCCGGTGACCAAAGAGGGATGATCAGGACGGCGCTTCTTACTATATCCAGTACGCGCGTGACAGGTGATGACATCTCCGGCGACCGGGTCGCCGGCATGCTCGGGAAGGAAAAATACGATATTATCTGCAGGAAAATACTCAGGGATGACAGGGGGGAAATAGCCGCCGAGCTGGTGCGCCTGGCAGACGAGACCGGAGCGGACTTCGTGCTGACGGTCGGGGGTACGGGTTTCGGTCCCTATGATGTGACGCCGGAAGCTACCCTGGATGTGGTAGAGAAGGTAATACCGGGTTTACCGGAAATCATGAGGGCGGCAGGAATAAAAAGCACGGGCAGGGCCGCACTTTCGCGCGGCGCGGCGGGCATAAGGGGATCCACTCTTATCTTGAATCTCCCGGGTTCTCCTGGGGGCGCACAGGAATCGCTGGAATCCGTACTGGATCTCGTCCCTCACGCGATGGAGATGATAAAAGGAGGAAAACATTGATACTTCTGGTAAGGATATTCGTTACTTTTTTCAAGATAGGGCTTTTCGCGATAGGGGGCGCGTATTCGTTCCTGCCTCTTATGGAGAGAGAGTTCGTAGATAAATACGGCTGGCTTTCTAAAAGCGAATTCATGGATGTCTGGGGAATAACCAGTGTCTTTCCCGGAGCCATATGCATAAAGTTTTCCACTTATGTGGGATACAAGCTGGCGGGCATAGCCGGGGTCATGCTCGCGTCGCTGGGCATTATCCTGCCGCCGGCGCTGTTGATACTGGGGACTACCTTCCTTTACAGGGAGTACAAGGATATAAGTCCGGTAAAGAGCGCCTTCAGGATGATAAGGATCGCGGTCTTCTCCATGATAATAGCGGCGGCTTTCAAGCTCGGGTTAAGCGAACTAGTGAGCGCCCGCGCCGTTATAATGGCGGTATGTTTCTTTGTAATTTTCGCGGCCAGCAGCATACATCCGGCGTTTATTATAATGGCGGCGGGAGTTCTGGGAGCGGTCTTCAGGTGACAGGGAGGCGCAATGATATATGAAACATTAAAGTCCAGGTTCAGGGAGACGGCGGGACCCTCCGTCATCATGGACGCCGTGATAAAAATAAAGGCTAAAGCCCTTACTCCAGAGGAGTCCCTGGGCAACCCTTTTCATGACGATTACCCGCTGGTCAAGGGAAAAGAAAAACTGGTACAGGCGGACTACAGGGGGTTCAAGGGTGTGGCTTTCACGGACATGTACGGAGACCACGAGGCGAGCCTTTCCGAGATACTTGAGATGGACCTCAGGAATAATTTCAGGCGCGCGATCCTTATATCCGCGATTAACGCGGTGCTGCGGTCGCTGGGGCTTGCGGACAAAACGGAGCACTGCAGAGACGAGGGTCTTCTGAACTGCGCCTCATGCCTGAAGGAATATATAGGAAGGCATTATCCCGGGAAAAAGATACTGCTCGTCGGGTTTCAGCCCAGGTTTGCGGAAACTCTCGCCGGGAATTTCGATGCCAGGATAGTAGACAGGGCCGAGGGCAACGTCGGGAAGGACGTAAAAGGCACCAAAGTCAGCCCGGAAGACGATACGGGTGAGCTTATCGAATGGGCAGACATGCTTTTTGTGACCGGTTCCACCTTCGTAAACGGCACCGCCGAAAAGTTCATGAATACCGGCAGGGAGACCGTCTTCTACGGCGTGACCTGCGCCGGCCCCGCTTATCTTCTGGGGCTGAAACGTTTCTGCCCGGAGGGCAGGTAGGCCGGGTATGACATGAGCATCGGGCCGAGACTCGTCTTCCTTGTTCTTTTTGCGCTTGCGGCATCGGCAAGAGACGCCCGGCCCGGGATAGCGCCGGAGTCCGAATACGTCAAAGCCCGGGTGCTCAAGGTACTCAATTTCGTTCCTCCCGATTCAGAGGGCAGTCAGAAATTGGCGGTTGAAGTACTGGGCGGTACGTACAGCGGCATGATACTTAATGTAAGGGACCGCATATGGGATGACGAAGCCTATAATACCAGGCTGAGCGCCGGAGACCTTCTCACCCTGAAAATCACAGCTTTCCCGGGTT
Source organism: Elusimicrobiota bacterium (assembly GCA_016934855.1). Lineage (GTDB taxonomy): Bacteria > CG03 > SLGR01 > SLGR01 > JAFGSA01 > JAFGSA01. The sequence goes on along the minus strand of JAFGSA010000028.1, from coordinate 27,463 downwards.
CCCCGCTGAAAGCTTACGTTATGGGATATTACAGGCAGCCCTGGCTTTATCCGGCGCTTTTGCTGTTCCTGGTTCTGTTTGTCGCGCTCACCGGGCTGAAGAGGATAACCGGCCTTCTGGCCGTGATACTTAATACGGCTCTGTTTCTTGCGGTTGCTTTTCCCCTGATAAGGCGCGGTTTCCCTGCGGCATATGCCACGATAGCGGTAACTGCCGCCGGAATACTGGGAACGGCGGCCCTGGTCCTCGGGACCGGAAGGAAATTCCTGTCTGCGGCATCCGGCGCGGTCTGCGGCGTGCTTACGGCCGCCCTGCTTACGATAGTATTTATTGATATGATGCATATCCAGGGTATGTTCTCGTGGGACGCCCGCATGCTCCTGGTCGCGTCGCAGTTTGTGAAAGGCTGGAACTTCTGGGACCTGCAGGGGCTTGTGGTCGCCGGCATCATGGTCGCGTGCACGGGCGCGGCTGTAGACATAGCAGTTAACATAGCTTCGGCCTGTAACGAAGTAGTGCTTAATTCACCAGGTATTTCCTCCGGAGATATCTGGAGAGCCGGCATGAGCGTGGGCAGGGACATAATATCCACGATGCTCAACAGCCTGATACTGGCGTTCATGGGGGTATTCATGCCCCTGGTTATGGTCTTCGAGGTTATGGGTACCCCGTTCATCAAGGTCATGAATTTCGAGTTTTTCTCCATTTTCATGATGTCCGCCCTGATATCCAGCATAGCTCTTGTCGCAACGGTTCCGGCCACGGCGTATATAGCCAGCAGGCTGTACAGAAGATGAAGAAACTGGCGGTTTTGTTATTACTGGTCATGTTTTCCCGCGCCGCCAAGGCTGACAGCTGGCTGGAACGTCCCGACAATGATTTTCACGCTCATCCTCTTCAGGATATACGCGTATCTTCCAGGACTTTCGCAAGGGGCGAGATAGTAAAGGTGCTCAGGGAGACCACCAGGAGCCGCAGGGGGCTTGTCAAGGTGATGATATCCGGCGGAAGACACGCAGGGCAGACAGTGTATGCGGAGAATTTTTTCAGGGGTTCGCATTCTTTTGTCAAAGACAGGCCGGGCGCAAACGTGATCATAAACTACCTGGATGAAAAAGAGCCCGTCAAGGCGGTAATCGACGGTTACGACAGGACCGGCCCCATGCTCCTTCTCGTGATCCTCTTCCTGGCGTCGGTGCTGGCGGTGGGCGGCAAAAGAATAATAAAGCCTCTGGCGGCTTTGATTTTCGGGATACTGATAATAAAGTTTCTGTTCGTACCGGCCGTATTGAAAGGATATCCCCCTTCATATACCGTCATGGCTGTGCTGGAATTACTGACTGTATTGACCGTGCTTTCCATATCGGGGATAACGCACAGGAGTCTCGCGTCCGTACTGGGGATCTTTGCCGGCCTCGGAGGGACTCTGTTTCTTTCCGTGTTCTTCCTGAAAAAAAGCTGCGTATACGGATTTTTCATGGAAGAGGTGCAGCTTCTTAATTATTTCAGCCCGGTGTTCCAGGGTAAATCCCTTTCTTTTTACGCGGACTTGCTCGCTGCCTGCATAGTATTGGCGGGCAGCGGGGTGCTCATGGATACCGGGGTGGGAATATCCTCGGCAATGGACCAGGTGGTCCGCGCGGGCATTCCTCCGGATCCGGCCAGGCTGTTCAAGTCGGGGATCAACGTGGCGGCAGACGTCGTATCGACAATGATCAATACTCTTGTAATAGCTTTCCTGGGAATTTCTATGGGTTCTATAATGGTCTCGAGCCTCCATATCACGTCGATGTTTCAGCTGCTGAACTCCGAATTTTTCCATTTTCAGTTTTATAAGAGCGTACTGAGCGCGGCGGGATTTATCATATGCGCCCTGGTTACTGTGGGCGTCTTCACTTTTCTATATCATAAGAAGATTGACAAAACATAATAATCTAATATATTAAAGGCATGCGGCAAAGCAGCATCTTTTGCGGGAGAAACGCATCTAAAGTTATAAAAATACAGGTTTAATGAAGGAGAAAAGCATGAAAATAGCAGTAAACGAGGGGAATTTTAAAAGTGAAGTTCTGTCTTCGGATGTCCCGGTCCTGGTGGATTTCTGGGCGCAGTGGTGCATGCCGTGCAAGATGATCGAACCCGTCGTTGCCGAGATAGCCAAAGAGTACGAGGGGAAGATGAAAGTATGCAGTATCGATATCGACCAGGCCCAGGGCCTGGCCGCTCAATACAGCGTGATGAGCATACCTACTCTTGCGCTCTTCAAGGGCGGAAAAGTCGTGGAGAAGGTGGTGGGAGCATTGCCTAAAGCCGCTATAATGGAGAAAGTACTCCCATACATAAGCTGAAGGAGGATAAGATGCCGATATATACTTACGAATGCGCCGAGTGCTCGGGCAGGCACGAGAGGCTCGAGGGGGTTACCGCGGGCAAAGACGAGCTTAAGTGCCCGGCCTGCGGAAGCGGTAAGGTGAAGAAGGTTTTTTCGACCTTTAACGTCGGTAAGTCAGCTGGTCCGTCCAGGGCAAAAATGCCTTCGGCGCCGTCATGCTCTTCGTGCTGCAACGGTTCCGGCTGCGGTCTTTGATAACGTGCGCCGGTTAATAAAACTAGCTCCCTGGATACTGGCTGCGGCGCTTTTAGCGAGTGCGTGCGCCAAGCAGCAGGCTGCTAACGACAGCCTGAGAGTGGGGTTTGACCTGGACGACACGCTTCTCTTCAGCACCCCCGCCTTCAGCATGGGATTCGGCAGCGGCAGCGCGCCCTATTCTTCCGGCTTCTGGAAGGTAGTGAATTCTTCCGACAGGGGAAACAGCAAGGTGAAGAAAAAAACCTTCAGGATACTTAAAGACCACCAGGCGGCGGGAGCCGACGTTTTTATAATAACCTCAAGGGATTCGGCCGGCGGAGAGGAGCTTAAGGCTTTCATCGAGGAGACTTTCGGTATACCGGGATCCGCTGTTTTTTTCGAGCCTGACGGAAAAGACGGCAGGATGAGAAAACTGAAACTGGATATCTATTACGGCGATTCGGATACGGACATGAACGATTCCGTGATCGCCGGCGTCAAACCATACAGGATACTCCGGTCAACGGCTTCGTCTTACAAAAAGAAATACAACCCGGGCAGATACTCGGAGGAGATAATTAAAGATTCCCAGCGGTGAAATAATCTAATATGGAAATACTGGACCCGCATTTCATTAAAAGGCCTTTCAACTACATTTTCCAGTGTACCATAGCCGTACTGATGATGATAAACATACTGCTCTTCCTCGACGTCCTGACGCACACTGCGCTCATAGCGAGCCTGGGGTCGTCGGTATTCATAGCATGCAGCCTGCCTAAATCCTATATGGCACGCATGCGCGTGATGCTGGGCGGATATATAGTTAGCATGGGTGTCGGACTAGTGTGCCATCATATGCTGATCTCGGGAATAGGGCTGCCTCTGCTGTCCGGGAGGATCGCGTTCACTATATTCGCGGCGCTCTCGGTAGGCGTATCCATTTTTCTAATGGTTATAACAAATTCGGAGCACGCGCCTGCTGCCGGTATAGCGCTGGGGCTTGTACTGAACCAGTGGGAGGTAAGAAACCTGCTGTTCATGACAGGAGCGGTTATCTTTATTGTCCTGATAAAAGAAATACTGAGGCCGTACCTGATAGACCTTATTTGATATAATGCGCCAGGTTATAAGTTATAATAAGAGATATCAGATTTCAGATAACAGATGTGAGATAAGATTAGTTGAAAGTTGAATACATATAAATTACTAGCAACTAGTGACCAGCGACCAGCAACCAGCAACTTTGTGCGGGTCTTACAGCTTATAACTTACAGCTTACAGCTGGGCAGGGTTTAGATAGATATGAGATACCGGATGATCAGAACCATTTCTTATATATTTGCGGCGGGACTCGTCTTTACGGCCGGCTGCAGGGCCCGGGAGAAGCAGGTCGGCAGTCTGTCTTCTGCTGAAGGAGGGAGCATGCAGATAAAAAGCACGGCGTTCGGTTACGGCGAAAGGATCCCTTCGAGGTATACCGCTGACGGCAAGGACGTATCGCCGCCGCTCGAGATAGACGGCGTTCCGGAGGGAACCCGGTCGCTGGTCCTGATATCTGACGACCCGGATGCCTACGGCGTATGGGACCATTGGATACTATTCAACATCCCTGCCGATACGCGGGTCATACCGGAAGACGTTCAGAACATGGGAGTGCAGGGGACAAACAGCTGGGGCGGTCTCAATTACGGCGGCCCCGCGCCGCCGAGCGGCACGCACAGGTATTTCTTCAGGCTGTACGCCCTGGAACTCGAGCTTGAGCTCGAGGAAGGCGCGTCCAGGGGAGATATAATAAGGGAGATTGACGGTCATGTTCTGGACAAGGCTGAGACCATGGGAACCTATGCGAGGCAGTAGCTTATGATCTGGGGTGTAGCTGTACTCCTTGTAATACTGATAATACTTGTTGTCATGCTTCTTAAGCGGATGAGATCCCCTGATTATTCTTCCAGGTTCGATGCTGCGCTGAAAGAACAGTTTCTCCAGTTCCAGTCCAGCATACACAATGAGCTCAACTCGACCCGGGAAGAAGTTAACCGGTCAAAGGATCTTATATCCGAGCATGCCATAAAGACCATAGACACTATAAAAGACATGGGCAGCACGATAAACAGGATAGTGCAGCAGCAGGAGGAAGCCCATAAGCTGGGACAGTCGCTCAAGGACCTGCTCCAGGCGCCCAAGCTCAGGGGCAACTACGGCGAGGCGATACTCGAAGAGATGCTCGAAAGGGTGCTTCCCAGGAACATCTGGGAAAAACAGTACCAGATAGAGGAAGGAAAGAAGGTGGACGCGGTTGTCAGGGTGAGGGGCATAGTGATACCCATAGATTCTAAGTTTCCCAGGGACGATTACCAGAGGTATTGCGAGGCCCCGGATCCGGAAGATAAGAGAAGGTACTGGAAGGATCACGAGACGGCTGTCAAGAACCAGATAAAGAGCATAAACGGGAAATACATTAAACCCGAGAGAGGAACATCCGATTTCGCGCTGATGTTCATACCGTCGGAAGCGATATACTACGAGACCATAGCCGAGAAGAACTACCTGGGAGAACCTTCGGCCGTATACGAGTATGCTCTCTCCAACAACGTGATACCCGTAAGCCCCAACACTTTCTACGCGTTCCTTCAGGTACTCGTAATGGGAATAAAGAACATAGAGATAGTAAAGAGTGCCAAGAAACTTCAGGAGAACCTCGTGGCAGTCCAGAAATCCTTCTCTCAATTTTACAGGAACTACGAGGATATCGGGAAAAACCTGTCGAAGGCGTCGGAATCTTTCCGTAAAGCCGACACGCACATAGACAGGTACAGGAAAAAACTCGAGAGCACTCTGCAGCTCGAAGAACTGAACGAGGATCTGGCTGCGATAGAGGATAAGGAAAAAGAAGTGTAAAAAATCCGGACTTATCCGGGCACCGGATGCTAGTGATATATAATGACCAAATCACAAGCATCAAAACTCAAATAAATAACAATTTGCTAAATAGCAGGATGGCATGGATCTGTTTAGTATTTGTAATTTGGAATTTATTTGTGATTTGTTTTTGTCTTTTGGAATCTTGCTATTTAATAACTTACCAGCAGCTATAGACGGGCAACTGGCGACTATTTAAAAACACGGAGGAAAATAAAATGGATGTATTCGAAGCTATAAAGACAAGACGCAGCGTGCGCAGCTATGAATCTAAAGACGTAGAAGAGAAAAAATTGCGGAAGATACTCGAAGCGGCGCGGCTGGCCCCTTCGGCTTCAAACAGGCAGGAGTGGAGGTTCGTCGTCGTAAAAGACGGCGAGACCAGGAAAAAGCTCTCGCGGGCGGCCAAGGGGCAGAAGATGGTGAGCGAAGCCCCCGTTGTCATTGCCTGCTGCGCCGAGACGGACGGTCATCTCATGACCTGCGGCCAGGCCTGCTACCCGATAGACGTCGCCATAGCCATAGACCATATGACTTTGACGGCGGTCGAAGAGGGCCTCGGGACCTGCTGGGTAGGGGCTTTCTTTGAGGAGGAGGTCAAGAGGATACTGGGTATACCCGAAGACGTTAAGGTAGTGGAACTTCTGGCGGTGGGATATCCGAAAAACCCCGCTGAGAAAGCAAAGAAGAGCAGGCTGGACATAGACCATATAGTGAAAATGGAGAGGTGGTCATGAATCTGTTCAGCGCGCTGACCAGGAGGCAGTTCATAAAAATACTCGCGTCTGCCATGTTCGGATTGATATCCGGCAGGCTTTTCGCTTCGGGAAAACAGCCTTTACAGGCGGAAAAAGCGCCGGAAACATCCGGGGTCCCGGCGCCGGTGCTTTCGGTGATACAGGGTTCCGACCACCGGGCCGTAACGCGCCGGGCGGTGGAAGCCGTAGGAGGCATGAACAGGTTCGTAAAAAAAGGGGACACGGTGGTAGTCAAACCGAATATGTCCTGGGACAGGACGCCTGAACAGGCCGCGAATACCAACCCCGTGGTAATTGAAGAAGTCATAAAGATGTGTTACGAAGCGGGGGCGAGGAAAGTGAAGGTCTTTGACCGCTGCTGTGCCAATCCCGAAAGGTCGTATAAGAACAGCGGTGTGGCTGATTCCGCGAGGAAAGCCGGCGCAGATGTTTTTCATGTAGACGACTGGAACTATGTTGAAGCCGGATTCAAGTATGATTCCCCGCTTAAAGGCTGGCCTATATACCGCGACGCCGTCGAAGCGGACTGTTTTATAAACCTGCCTGTGCTTAAACACCACCGGCTGACCGGGCTTACTTTATCCATGAAGAACCTCATGGGAGTGATGGGCGGCAACAGGGGGACCGTGCATTGGGATATATCGACCAAGCTGGCCCACCTGGCTGATTACATAAGGCCGGATCTCAATATAATGGATGCGACCAGGGTTCTCATCGATAACGGTCCTACGGGCGGGCGGCTGGAAGATGTAAAGATATACAATACGATAATAGCCGGGACGGATTTCGTGCTGGTGGATTCCGAGTCCGCGAGGCTTGTCGGGAAAGACCCGATGGATATAGGGTACATAAAAGCAGCTGCCGGCGCGGGTTTCGGGAAGACCGGCGTGAGCCCCGGACTCGTTGTCAGGGAAAAAGTATGAAGCAGAAGAAATGGGCCGGGGTAAGGCGCTTATCCCAGGCTGCGTTCTTCTTCCTGTTCGTTCTCTTCATATGGCGCTCGATATACCCGTCGCAATGGGTCCTGGCCGCCAAGTTTTTCTATGCGTTCGACGTGCTTGCCGCCGCGGGAGTATCCCTCGCGGCGAGGGCTGTCCTTAATATAACCGTATCTGTTATCCTGATAATCGGCGCTACTGCCGTGTTCGGCAGGTTTTTCTGCGGATGGATCTGCCCTATGGGCTCCATGATAGACGCAGCCGGATACCTGCGCAAAAAGATACTGCCTTACGGGAAGAAAGAGCCGAAATTATCTTCCTTCAGATATGTGAAATACGGCATACTGGCTGTCCTGATGATCCTGGCTCTTGCGGGGATACAGGCTGTCTGGTGGTTCGACCCCATAACGATAGCGGGCAGGTTTATTTCAATGAACCTGATACCTTCCGTCGTCAGGCTCAACGAGCTGTTCTTTAAAATGTTACTCAGCCTGACGGGGTTCCCCGAGAGCCTGCAGACCGCGTACAGGGCGATCCGCGGCATTATCGGCGGCGTCCGCTCCGAGTATTTTCCCAACGCGGCCGGGATATTCGGTTTATGGCTGTTCGTCGTAATCCTGCCGGCCGTATCCCGGCGTCTCTGGTGCAGGGGGATCTGTCCGCTGGGGGCCATACTGGCGCTTGTCTCCAGGGCAGCGCCTTTTGCCAGGAGGGTAACCGGCTGCACGGACTGCGGAAAGTGCGTTTCCGACTGCAGGATGAATGCCATAAAGGCCGACAATACATATATGAAAGAAGAGTGCATACTATGCATGGACTGCCTGTACGGCTGCCGGCCGGGCACGGTGAGTTTTTCATTCAGGAAAGGGGCAGGAAAGCTGGACTCGGCCAGGCGCGATTTTCTGAAATTCGCCGGCCTGCTTCTTGCTCCGCTGCTTGCGGGCGCGCGGAACAGGCGCCGCATGCGGAGCGGGCGCAGGGTGACCGAAGGCATAATAAGGCCTCCGGGGGTGAAAGACGACAGGGAGTTAATGCTGAAATGCATCAGGTGCGGCAACTGCATGAGGGTATGCGTGACCAACGGCCTGCAGCCGGTAATAACCGGTGCCGGGCTGGAGGGCGTATGGACACCGCAGCTGGTACCGGAGATCGGGTACTGCGAGTACCAGTGCACGATGTGCGGGCAGGTCTGCCCGACGGGCGCCATACCGCGGCTGGACCCTGAGGTCAAGAAGAAGACTGCGCTCGGCACCGCTTCCGTTTACAGGAACAGGTGTATACCGTGGCTGGGTCAGGACAACTGCCTTGTCTGCGAGGAACACTGCCCGGTGGCGGACAAGGCGATAAAAACCGTAGAGATGGAGATAAACGGCAGGAAATTCCTCTGTCCAGTAGTTGATAAGAACCTTTGCATCGGCTGCGGTATGTGCCAGAACGTCTGCCCGGTACGTCCGGTCCGGGCTATCAGGGTAGACCCGTCGGTAAGGTAAGATGATTGAAAGACTGAAGAAGCTGTATAGAGAAAAGAAGAAGGAGATAGACTGCCGGCTGGAGATGTTCAGGAAGACCGGGGACTCCGGGGACAGGAAAATATTCGCGGAGCTCTGTTTCTGCCTGCTCACCCCGCAGAGCAAAGCGGTCGTATGCGACTCGGCGATACGCGAGCTCGTAGATAACTCGCTCCTATACAGCGGTTCCGGGGAAAACATAAAGAAGCACCTCAGGAAAGTGAGGTTTTACAACAACAAGGCGCGCTACATAATGAACGCGCGCCGCAGGTTTACCGCCGGCGGAAGACTGCGCGTCAGTGAGTTTGTAAACAGCGAGGTTGATTTATTTTTATTACGTGATAAACTAGTCAGGGAAGTGAAGGGGTACGGGCTCAAGGAAGCCGCTCATTTTTTAAGAAACATCGGCAGGGGTTCTGGGCTTGCGATACTTGACCGGCATATCATCAAAGAGCTGAAAAAATACGGGGTGATACGCGACATACCCAAGACACTGACCAGGAAACGGTATCTGGAGATAGAGAAGAAGATGAAGAGATTTTCAAAAGACACTGGGATACCCATGGACGCGCTGGACCTGCTATTCTGGTACGGCGAGACCGGATATTTTTTCAAATGACTGAGATAGCGTCGGTGATCGATAAGAGCCCTGTACTCGCCTTATGGCTCTCTTACGGGGCGGGCGTGCTGACGAGTTTTACTCCCTGCGTATACCCGCTGATACCCATAACGATAGGGATAATAGGAGCCAGGTCCGACAGCAGGCTCAGGGGTTTTATCCTGTCGCTATTGTATGTCCTGGGTATGGCGGTCATGTATTCCGTTCTCGGGTTGGCGGCTTCCTTCAGCGGAAGCATATTCGGGCTCACCGCGTACAATCCCTGGGTGAACCTGGCAGTAGGCGCGGTGATACTCGTTTTCGGGCTGAGCATGATGGATATGCTGAACCTGCCGCTGTTGAACATCATAAAAATGGATCCGGGTAAATCCGGCAGAACCCCTTTCAGTATTTTTATTATGGGAATGATATCGGGCCTGGTTGTAGCGCCCTGTTCGACTCCCGTTCTGGGGAGCATACTTTCTTTCGTGGCGGTCAGCAGGAAGGTCCTCATGGGCGGTCTCCTCCTTTTCGTATACGGGTTCGGCTGCGGCACTCTTCTTATAGCGGTCGGTACTTTCGCGGGACTGACATCCACCCTTCCGAAGAGCGGTACCTGGATGGTGACGGTAAAGAAGATATTCGGCGCGGTGATAGTACTGGCGGCGCTTTATTTCTTCTACAGGGCGTTCAAATCCTTTTAGTTTGAAAAACAGGCCGTAATTTACTATATTTATTAACTTGAGTGGCGGAGTAGCTCAGCTGGTTAGAGCAGAGGAATCATAATCCTCGTGTCGGGGGTTCGAGTCCCTCCTCCGCTACCAGGTTTGATATTTGTTATAAAATGAAACGATGGTTGTGAGCGGGCCCTGTGTCCCCCGACACTAAAAGGTCCGGAAAAAGTATTTTTCCGGTTCTCCTGGGGATGAGGGAGCGAGCGCATCCGGTGGATGATGAGCGCAGCGTCAGCGAGCGACTGAATGAAAAGCAGAGAGCAAATCAGGAATTGAAAAAAATATTAACAATCTTATTACTGATAACGGCATTTACAGCGGTAAGTTGCCAGCAGAAGAACCTCGCTAACTACAGTACCCCGGAAGCGACCTACAGGACTTACATCGAGCAGGCTAAAACATTGCGCATAGTGGCGGACCAGCGCAATTACAGGCGCGCGATAAGATGCTTCACCGACGAAGACTGGAAATGGTTCGCAAAGAACTTCGACAGGATACAATGCGATAAGGAAGATTTTCTTTACAGCAGGCTTTACAAGACGAAGAAACAGGCTTATGTTTTCGGCAGAAGCGTTGTCCTTTTCGGTCCCGATCCGGAACTTACCGTGTACCAGTTCGCCGAAGAAGGCGATAATAAAGCCGTGCTCAATGTGGAAGGATACCCGGGAACAATAAATTTCGTAAAGACAAAACGCGGCTGGCGGATAGTGGGCCTCTTCGGAGCGAGAGACAAGACCGTCGACTGACAGCTATCCGGCCCTGATGAAAAGACAGCTCAGCAAGGATATCCTCGGATCCCTGGATTTCAAGAAACCCCTCGTGATGTGCGTTTCCGGCGGCAAAGACTCGGTGACCATGATGCACCTGGCAGCGGAACATATCAGCAGGTTCCGCGTAAAACCGGAGGTGGTCCATTTCAATCACGGACTCAGAAAAGAGAGTGCCTCGGAAGAAAATTTCGTCAGAAAACTATGCGCGGCAAAGGGGTTGAAAATAAATGTGATAAAACTCGACGTAAAAGGCTTTGCGGCAGGGCATGGCCTGTCAATCGAGGAAGCGGCCCGCGAACTCAGGTACGGCGGGCTTGAGAGACTCCTGTCCCGCAGGAAGAATAAAGGCTACATATTCACCGGTCATACAGCGAGCGACCAGCTGGAGACCGTCATGTTCAGGCTGGTCAAGGGCACCGGCCGCGGCGGGCTCAGAAGCGTAAGAAAAGACCGCAGGCTGAAAAACGGCTGGGTTGTCAGGAGGCCTCTTCTGGGCGTCACCAGGAGCGAGATAGACGCTTACGCAAAATCCGCCGGAATAAGGTACCGTACGGACAGTAGCAACATGAACACCGGCATACCGAGGAACTACATCCGCCGCAGCATAATACCGGGGTTGAAAAAACTAAACCCGTCGATCGAAAAAAACATGAAGATCCAGACCGATATCTGGTCCCAGGAAGAAGATTTTCTGGACGCGGCGGTAAAAGGCGAATATAAAAATGTCAAAATAAAGAAAATAAGTAACAAGATATATGTTGAATTAGAGAGCATATTGAGTTATAATAAGTGGTTACAGTACCGCTTGCTGAGGAAGATATCTCCGACGGAACTTGATTACGGCGCGGTGGAACTGCTCGCCGGCCTGATAAGATCCGGCGGCACCGGGAAGCGGCTGGACGTAGGGGGCGGCTGGAAAGCGCGCAAATCCTACGGGAAGCTGGTATTTGAAAAAGAGGCGCCCTTTTCCGGGGAATTCTGCTACAGGATAATCCCGGGAAGGGAGACCCGGATAAAAGAGCTGAAGAAGGTGCTCAAAGCTACTCTCACGGGAAACAGGCCCCGGAAGCTGCGGCCTGGAAAGACGGAAGTCTTCGACGCCGATATGCTGGACCTGGGGAAAATAGTGGCGAGGTCCAGGAAAGCCGGCGACCGGCTGAACCCCTGGGGGATGAAAGGCACCAAGAAGGTCAAGGATTTCTGTATCGACGAGAAACTGACTCTCGAAGAAAGAAACAGCCTTCTGGTCGTGGCTGACAGCCGGCGGATCCTTTGGCTGGCGCCTTACCGGCGCAGCGGAGCCGCGCCCGTGACAGGGAAGACATCGCGGTTTCTCAGGATAGAATTGAAGAATGAAAGATAGCGTAAAAGACGACATACTAGAGATCCTTATCCCGGAGACGGACATAAGGACGAAAGTAGGCGAACTCGCGTCGCGCATAAACGCCGATTACAGGGATAAGAATCCCGTGTTCATATCGGTTCTCAAGGGGAGCGTCATATTCCTGTCCGACCTGATGAAGAACGTGGATATACGTTCTTCGTTGGATTTCATCGCGGTCTCGTCTTACGAGGGAGATACGGAATCCACGGGCGTAGTGAAGCTGGAGATGGACCTCAGGGAGAGCATAGAAGGCAGGCACGTGATCCTGGTCGAGGACATAGTGGATACGGGGCTGACGATGGATTATCTCAAGCATAATTTCATGACGCGCCGCCCGGCAAGCTTTAATATATGCGCGCTTCTGACCAAACCTGAAAGGACCAGGATAAAAGTCGATATTGCGTACAAGGGATTTGAGATACCGGATAAGTTTGTAGTGGGATACGGTCTTGATTACGCGGAATGCTACAGGAATCTGCCTTTCGTAGCGACGCTCAGGCCGGAGATATACAGGAAAGTAAAATGAAGAAAAAAGGAAACGCCAAAGCTTTCAGGGGGCTCTCGCTGTGGGTGTTTTTGATACTTGCGGCGGTGCTCTTGTCCAACCATCTGGGCAGCAAGGAAAAAGTAGAACAGATACCGTACAGCGAATTCAGGATCAAGCTCGAGACCGGCCGCCTGCAGAAAGTCAAAGTGTCGGAGGAAGAGATAACCGGCTATTATACCGACGTAAAAGGCGACGCCGTAAAGTTCAGGACCGTAACCGTGGACGACCCGAAACTGGTGGAGAAGCTCCAGGAAAAAGGCGTTATCTTCGAAGGCGACGTATCCAGGAACTGGTTCCAGATGGTGCTGTTCAATTTCGGACCGATACTGCTTTTTATTTTCATATGGCTGATAATACTCCAGCAGATGCGCAGCGGCGGCCGGCAGGCCATGTCTTTCGGAAAATCGCGCGCCAAGCTTTACATAAAAGACAAGAAAAAACGCCTCACGTTCAATGACGTGGCGGGGCTGGAAGAGACCAAGGAAGAACTGCAGGAGATCGTCGAGTTCCTGAAAAACCCCAGGAAATTCACGAGGCTCGGCGGCGAGATACCCAAGGGAGTACTCATGTTCGGCGCGCCCGGCACGGGAAAGACGCTTCTGGCCAAAGCCATAGCCGGTGAAGCAGAGGTGCCGTTCTTCTCGACTTCCGGCAGCGAGTTCGTGGAGATGTTCGTGGGAGTAGGAGCATCCAGGATAAGGGATCTTTTCGAGAAAGGCAGGAAAAACGCCCCGTGCCTGCTTTTCATAGACGAGCTTGATGCCGTCGGGCGTTCCCGGTTCTCGGGTCTGGGCGGCGGGCATGACGAACGGGAGCAGACGCTCAACCAGATGCTCGTGGAGCTGGACGGGTTTGACTCGAGAGAAGGGGTTATACTCATAGGGGCTACTAACCGCCCGGATGTGCTGGACCCGGCGCTTCTCAGGCGCGGGAGGTTCGACAGGCATATATCGGTCCCCAATCCCAACAAGAATGAACGCATGGAAATACTGCAGCTTCATGCTAAGAAAGTGAAACTGGCCGGCGACGTGGATTTTAACGTTCTCGCGCGGCGCACGCCCGGGTTCGTGGGCAGCGACCTGGCGAACATAGTCAACGAGGCGGCGCTGCTGGCGGCCAGGGAGAACGCTCCGGCCGCGAACATGCACCACATGGAAGAAGCCGTAGACCGCGTGATAGCCGGTCCCGAGAAGAAGAGCCGGATAATATCCGAGGAGGAGAAGAGGCTTATAGCGTATCACGAGTCCGGACATACGCTGGTGGCGCTTCACCTGCCCAAGGCAGACCCCGTGCACAAGGTATCGATACTTTCGAGGGGCCCGGCGCTAGGGTATACTCTGCAGCTGCCGATAGAAGACAAATTCCTGACATCAGAAGACGAGATACTCGACAAGCTGACGGTGCTCCTGGGCGGCAGGTCGGCCGAGGAGATAGTATTCGGAATAAAGACTACCGGCGGGCATGACGATTTGAGAAGGGCCACCGACATAGCTTACAGGATAGTGACGGAATTCGGAATGAGCGAGGTCCTGGGCCCCATGGCGTTCCAGCGGGACCGCGACAAGATCTTCCTGGGCAGGGAACTGGCCCAGGGTCGCGAATATTCGGAGAAGACAGCCCAGCTCATAGACGACGGCGTGAAAAAGATAGTAGAGAACTGCCATGCGAGGGCCAGGAAGATACTGGAGGAACACAGGGACCAGCTCAACAAGCTGGCCGAGACGCTGGTGGAGAGGGAAGTTATAATCGGCGACGATATAAAGAAAGTAGTGGGTATGGATACGGAGGTCCGGGCGCCGGAGGAAGAAGACCGGCCGGCCGGGAGGAAGACGAGCAGGAAACATAAGGATGAACAGGGAGAAGATAAAAAAAGCAGTTAAAGATTTTCTGGAAGCCATAGGGGAAGATACGGCGAGGGAAGGGCTCAGGGAGACGCCCGACCGGGTCACCAGGATGTGCGAGGAGATATTCTCCTCTTACACGACCAAGACCGAGGCGCCGCCCGTATACTTTCAGGCAGAGAAATATTCCGAGATAGTGCTGGTAAAGGATATAGATTTCCATTCGGTATGCGAGCATCACCTTCTGCCGTTTTACGGCAAGATACATGTGGCATACATCCCTAGGGACGGACAGATAACGGGGTTATCCAAGATAGCGCGGCTGGTGGATTCCGTTTCCAGCCGGCTGCAGCTCCAGGAAGGGCTGACGGAAGTGATAGCGGACGCGATGATGGAGAACCTTAAACCGCTCGGGACGATGGTAGTGATAGAAGCCCAGCACCTGTGCATGATAATGCGCGGGGTGAAGAAACCCGGTTCGAAAGTAATAACCTCTTCGATGAGGGGAGTATTCCTTAAGGACGCGCGCACCAGGTCAGAGGCGCTCGCGCTCATAAAGCAGGACAGGGCATGAAGATCCGCGATATAACCCGCGGCCGGGCTGCTGTCATGGGTATACTCAACGTAACGGAAGATTCGTTCTATGACGGCGGAAAATATTTAGAACAGGGGCCTGCTGCGGCCCGCGCGCGTGAGATGCTTGCCGAGGGGGCGGACATAATAGATGTGGGCGGAGAATCCACCCGGCCAGGTGCGCGCGGCATAAGCGGGGAGGAAGAGATATCCAGGGTCATACCCGTCATAGACATGATAGCGGGCGAAACAGGCGCGAAAATCTCGTGCGATACTTCCAAGCGCCGGGTAGCGGAGGAAGCGCTGAAGCACGGCGCCGTGATGATAAACGATGTGACGGGATTCGCGGATCCCGGGATGAGGAAGACCGCGGCGGCTTACGATGCCGCAGTCTGTATAATGCACATGAGGGGGACTCCGCGGGACATGCAGGACGATCCTTCTTACGAGGACGTGCTCCCGGAGATCAGGGATTTTCTATACGAGCGTGCTGCTCTGTGCGAGGGTGACGGGATCTCCCCCGAGAACATAATGATAGACCCCGGCATAGGTTTCGGCAAGACCCTGGAGCACAACCTGAAGATACTGGCAAACATAGAATATTTTTGCGGCAGGTATCCGGTGATGATAGGGGCGTCGAGGAAATCGTTCCTCCAGATGCTCCTGGGCATTCCGAAGCAGGAGAGGCTCTCCGGGTCGGTAGCGGCGGCCGTATATTCCGCCATGGGCGGCGCCTCCGTGCTCAGGGTACATGACGTGAAAGAGACGAAAGAAGCTTTGAGGCTCGTGGAAGCCTTGCGGGAGAAAAGGAATGAGCGGGATACTGTCAATACTTAAAGAGCTCTGGTTCGATTACATCCGCCACATGCTGGATATTCTTGTGAGCGCGTACGTGATATACAGGATACTCAGCCTCATCAGGGGCACGAGGGCCGTCCAGGTGCTCAAGGGGATAATCCTGCTTATACTGGCGACAGTGCTTTCCAGGCTCCTAAACCTGATATTGATAGGATGGATGCTGAGGTGGTTCTGGGTAGCGGGAGCCGTGGCGCTTGTGATAGTTTTCCACCCTGAGCTCAGGAGCCTCCTGGCGCAGCTCGGGTCCGGGCGCCTTACGAGGATAATAATGAGGGGCAAGGTGGAGTTCATAGAAGAAGTGGTAAAAGCCATGAAAGGCATATCCAAGAGGGGTCACGGCGCGCTTATAGTGTTCGAGCAGGATACGGGCCTGCGTAACTACATAGAGACCGGCATCAGGATAAACTCGGAGGTAAGTTCCGAGCTCATAGAGACGATATTCGCCCCGCCGACCCTGCTTCACGACGGCGCCGTCATACTTTCAGGGGACAGGCTGATAGCCGCCGGATGCATACTGCCGCTCACTCACAATCCCATGATGTCCAAGGTGATGGGTACCCGGCACCGCGCGGCGGTGGGGCTTTCGGAAGTATCCGACGCGATAGTATGTATAGTATCCGAAGAAACGGGAGAATATTCGCTTGCCCACGAAGGGAGCCTGAAACAGGGTATAGAGCTCGAAGAGATAAAGAAGATACTCCTGGATTATTACAGGGAGAAAATGGTCGAGAAAACCGCGAAGATGGAGAGTTCAGCTTGAAAAAGAACATGTTTTTGAAACTCCTTGCCCTCGGTATATCCATAGTGTTATGGGTATACGTCAGGTATATAATCAAATTATGAACCTTGGGGTGAACATTGACCATGTGGCGACTCTCAGGCAGGCAAGAAAAGAAGGGATCCCGGACATCCTGAGTGCGGCCTGCGCAGCCGGTTCCGGCGGAGCGGACTCCATAACCGTTCACCTGAGGCAGGACAGGCGCCATATACAGGATGAGGACGTTTACAGGCTCAGGGAAGAAGGGCCCCTGCCTCTCAACCTGGAGATGGCCGCCGTCGAAGAGATAATCGGCGTAGCGCTCGATGTCAGGCCGGCGAGCGTGTGCCTGGTACCGGAGAAGAGGCAGGAACTCACTACAGAGGGCGGCCTGGATGTCGAAGGTGCCCTGGACAAGATCGCCGCGGCAGTCGACCGCCTGAAGAACGCGGGCATAGAGGTGTCCCTTTTTATAGACCCCCAGCCCCGGCAGCTGGATGCGGCCGTCAAGGCCGGCGCCGACGCAGTGGAGCTTCACACGGGTCCATACGCCAATGCCGGTAAGAACCGCGGCCCGGAACTGGAAAAACTCGAAAAAGCCGTGTCGGCGGGACTCGAAAGGTCTCTTACGGTAAACGCCGGCCACGGGCTGGACTACGAAAACGTGCTGCCGTTTAAAAAAATCAGTGGCATACGCGATCTCAATATCGGTTATTCGATAATATGCAGGTCGGTTTTTGTCGGGCTGGAACGCGCCGTGCGCGAGATGAAAGACATCATATAAACCGATCTCCCGGCCGGTGAAGAAAAAAGGGCTCCTATTCATCCTTATAATCTCTCTGGCGTACTGGGGTTACTATTTCTTCAAGCCGGCGGCCCGGGTGAATCCCGGCGTACGTATTTCCGACGAGACAGCCGCACGCGAGGCGGGGCTGAGACTCCTGCGCATGTCGATAGAAGTCTTTATGGAGACCGAGAAAAGGTATCCTTATGAACTTGAAGAGCTGGTTGAAAAGAATTACCTGGCCAGGCTGCCGGAATCGCCGGCGGACGGATGGGAATATGATCCCGAAAGCGGAGCAGTAAGATGACCATAATAGGACACGGAATAGACATAGTCAGCGTAAAGAGGCTCAGGGAGAAGATACAGAACAACCCGCAGATGGAAGAGAGGGTCTTTACCGCCGCGGAGCTTGAATACTGCAAATCCAAGAAAGACACCGAGCAGTACCTCGCCGGCCGGTTCGCTGCCAAGGAAGCGGTTTACAAGGCGATGAGCTGCGTCGAAAAAGAGCTTTACTGGCAGGACATAGAGGTCCTGACCGAAGACACCGGGCCCGTGATATCCGGGGAATGCACAGCGCACGAGATAATAAAGAAGCATCATCTGAAATACAAGCTCAGTATTTCCCACGAAGATGATTTCGCGGTGGCCTCGGTTGTGTTCTGGAGGGAAGAAGAATAAAAACAAGTTGCTGGCCGCTGGTAAGAAGATATATGAGATACCGGATGCCGGATGTGAGATGGCAGATAGTTATAAGTTTTAAGTTATAAGATAATGAAGCCACAAAAGACAAAAAACAAATCTCAAATAATATCGAAATCGCAATATCTAATTGCCGGACGTTATGTTTAGAAAATTGTCATTTGTTTGTTATTTAAACTTTCAGCAACCAGCAACTAGCAACCGGCAACTGATTCTTAGTCTTGCGGCTTATAACTTACAGCTTACAACTTGGTTGGGTATGGAGGAGAGGGGGATATGAAAATAATAACCTCAAAAGAGATGGCGAGGCTTGATGCCGCAGCGTCCGCGGGCCTGGAAGCGCTCATGGAGCGCGCAGGCGCGGGTCTTGCCGATTTCATAACGGACAACCTGCCGGACTACCCTGTCTGTTTTATCTGCGGAACGGGAAACAACGGCGGCGACGGGTTCGTGGCGGCCCGGCATCTCATGGCGCGGGGCAGGGAGACGGATGTTTTTATAAAGGGGAGTGCGGATAAACTCAGGGAACTTCCGCGTCTTCAGGCAGACAGGCTCGGCACCGGGCTGAAGGAACTGGACCCCGAAAACCTTTCTTATTTCCTGGACAGGAAGAGAATAGTGGTCGACTGCCTTCTGGGCACCGGGTTCGTCCCCCCGCTTAAGGAAGACATAAAAGAAATTCTTGAAATAATAAATAAAAAAAGTAAAATAATTTTATCCTGCGATATTCCGACGGGAGTAAACGGGGATACCGGCGCTGCCGACGAATCCTCGGTAAAAGCCGATGTGACAGTGACTTTCGGATACCCGAAGATCGGGCACGCGGTCTCGCCCGGAAGCGAATACACGGGGAGCCTCGAAGTCAAGGATATAGGCATAGATCTTTCTCCTGATAAATATCTTGAAGGCACCGAATTCATCGTGCGGCAGGACTGCCTGGAATATTTCTCCAGGCGCGAACGCGCGTCGCACAAAAAGGATTACGGGCATGTGCTGGTGGTAGGCGGATCGCCCGGCATGGAAGGCGCGCCGGCCATGGCGGCCCTGGGGGCGCTAAGGACCGGTGCGGGCCTGGTCACCTGCGCGGTGACCGGTACAGCTGCCAACGCGGTGACGGCGCATGCCGTCGGCGCGATGAAGCTTATAATGGATGCGGACGAACGCGGCCGCATGTCTTACGGCAACCTGGGAAGGATAATGGATTTTATCCAGGAACGGAAGATAGACTCTGTCGTGCTGGGTCCCGGCATGGGTACCGGCGACGGTCAGAAGAAGCTTGTCGCGGGGCTGCTGGAGAGGGCCCAATGTCCCGTCGTACTGGATGCCGACGGCATAAACTGCATAAAAGACAGCATCCAGACGGTAAAGGACCGGGGATATCCGCTGGTGATGACCCCTCATCCGGGCGAAATGGCCAGGATAACGGAAGAAGCTGTTGGTGTTACGCTGGACAAGCGCGGCGGGATAGTCACAAAGATATCGAAGATGCTCGGCTGCCTCATAGTCCTTAAGGGATACAGGACGCTGGTCACGGACGGAAGCGGCATATACATAAACGCGACGGGCAATCCCGGCATGGCGACCGGGGGCTCGGGGGATATACTTTCGGGAATAATAGCGTCGCTTGCCGGACAGGGCATGAGTCTTATAGACAGCGCCCGGACCGGCGTCTGGGTGCACGGACGCGCGGGCGATGCGGCCGGCTGGATATCGGGAGAAAAATTTATACAGCCTCAGGATATAATCGAGGCAATAAAGAGAATATAATCGAACGGAAAGTGTTTTAAGGAGGAATTATGCTTAGCGTACTTTTTGGTTTAGTTGCAATCGTTGTCGGAGCTCTCTGGCTCGTGCTTTGGGGAGCCTGGAGCCAGTTTCTCGTTGTTCTTCAGGGGTCGCTGCCGCCGTTCATGATACTGGTCGGCCTGGTAGCGGTAGCTGCGGGCATATCCAGCATGAAAGATAATGCCGCCGCGAAAAAAGAAGAAGCGAAACTGGAAGAAGGCGGTTCCTCTTCGGAAGACAAACCGGCAGGGAGTTCTTCTTAGAAAATATTTGCAGAAATATCGGGACGGGCCGGGATTTCCCGGCTGTCCTGACAGATAATAATTTTACCGGGAGTAACTTCCCGGTAAAATATTTTATAGGCAGATTCTGGGGGTTATTAACAGGTGCAGTTCAAAATGCTGTTTAAAAATTATTAGGAAACTAACAGGTTGTGAATAACATGTTAAAAACTGTTAATTCTATTGACGAGACGATGGCTGTGGGAAAAGAGCTGGCCGGGCTGCTCAGAAGGGAAAAGCTGAATATCTTCCTGACAGGCGGGCTCGGAGCCGGCAAGACCACCCTTATAAAGGGCATAGGGGAAGGCCTGGGCATAAAGGACCGGGTCCAGAGTCCCAGCTTCCAGCTCGTCAGGAAGTACGGCGCGCCGGGCCCGGGAAGCCTGACGCACATAGACCTTTACCGGCTCAAAGACGCCCGGGAGATACTGGAACTCGGCTGGTGGGACCTGCTTGAAGAAGAGGGTGTTACGGCGGTGGAATGGGCGGACCGCGCGCGCGAGATACTCCCGGATGGCGCGGTTTTTCTTTCTATAAGGATGTTATCCGAGACGTCCAGGGAGATCGAATACGAAAAAAAATAAAGACATATATCTCGCGGTGGAGACGACGACGGACGTTTTCCTGGTGGCTCTGGGCTGCGGGGATGATTTCGAAGAGGTCAGGATAGAGGGGAAGAAACATTCCGAGCGTTTAATACCCTCCATAGACGGTCTCCTGGGAGGAAGGGGCGCCGCGCCGGCGGATATAACGGCTATAGGGGTAGGCACGGGGCCGGGCTCGTTCACGGGGATAAGGATAGGGGCGAGCTGCGCCGTGACTATGGCGCAGGTCCTGGGGGTGCCCGTTTACGGCATACCGTACCTGGACATAGCCGGGCGTACGCAGGCCCACCCGGTGATAGCGGCTTACAGGGACAGATTCTACCATGCCCATTACGGCCCCGGCGGCAGGCGGCTCACGGATTTCGGCATAATAGATTCCGCGGAGAAAGAGCGTCTCGGGGGAACGGCGGCTGTCATAGAAGGTTCCCTGATGCTTGCCGAGGTTGAAAAACTTTATAAAAATAGTAATAAAGGAGATTGGAAGGACATCAAACCCGTATACGTCATGGAGACGGTATACAAAAAGAAGAAGATAAAGATATAACGGAGATAAAAATATGGAAAAAAAGAAACTCAAATTCGCGCTGCCCAAGGGCAGTCTTCAGCAGTCCACGTTCGAGATATTCGATAAAGCCGGGATACGGGTATTCCTGAGCAGTCCCCGTTCGTACTATCCCTCCAGCGACGACGCGGAGCTGGACCTGATGCTCATAAGGCCCCAGGAGATGCCCAGGTACGTCAGGGACGGCGTCTTCGACGCGGGCCTGTGCGGTTACGACTGGGTCCAGGAGAACGGCGTTGCTGACGAGGTGGAGCAGGTATGCGACCTGGTGTACGCCAAGGGCGGTTTCACCCCGGTGAAATGGGTGCTGGCCGTGCCGGAGAGCTCGAAGATAAATTCTGTCAAAGATCTTAACGGCAAACGCGTATCGACGGAACTGATAAATTACGTGACGAGGTATTTCAGGGAAAAGAAAGTCGATTGCGAAGTGGAATTCTCGTGGGGCGCTACGGAAGTTAAGGCCGGAGTGCTGGTGGACGCGATAGTCGAGCTCACTGAAACGGGTTCGTCTCTCCGCGCGAACAAGCTGAGGATAGTCGAGGAAGTGCTCCAGTCCACGACCCGGCTCATCGCAAACAAGGATTCCTACCGGGACAAATGGAAGAAGGAGAAGATTGACAACGTCCGCCTGCTGCTCAAGGCGGCTGTGGACGCGGAAAAGATGGTGGGCCTGAAGATGAACATCGAGGAAGCGAAGCTCGACAAGGTGAACAGGCTCCTGCCGGGCATCACGTCGCCGACGGTATCGAGGCTCTCCAAGGAGGGATGGGTGGCGGTGGAAGTAGTGGTCGCGGAACAGACTGTGAAAAAAATACTCCCCGAACTCAACAGGATAGGCGCGACGGGGATAATAGAGTACCCCCTGAACAAAATTGTCTACTGATCCGGCAGCAGTAAGAGTCAGGTTTGCCCCTTCTCCCACGGGGTTCCTCCACATCGGCGGCGCCCGCACGGCGCTGTATAATTATCTTTACGCGAAAAAGAACGGCGGCGTCTTCATCCTGCGGATAGAAGACACGGACAAGGACCGGTCCTCGCTGGACAGTTTTCTCGAATCCATCACCGAGAGCCTGAACTGGCTCGGCACGACGCCCGACGAAGGGCCGGTCGTGACGCCCAGGGAGCCCGGGGTCATAAAGGATAAAGGCGGATTCGGCCCGTACCTCCAGAGCGCGCGGCAGGAGAAGGGCATATATAAGGAAGCGCTGGACAGGCTCGTGCCCTCGGGCGGGATTTATAAATGCTACTGCACGCCGGAAGACCTTAAACAGCGCCGGGAAGAAGCTGTCAGCAAAGGTCTGGAGCCGGGTTACGACGGGAGGTGCAGGGACCTCACGCAGAAAGAAAAAGAAGAGTTCGAATCCCGGGGCATTAAATACGCCTGGCGGATAAAGACGCCGGACGAAGGCGTCCTGTCGTTTGATGACATGATACGCGGGAAGATAGAGGTCGAGGCCAGGATGGTCTCGGATTTCGTCATAATGAAGTCCGACGGCATGCCGACTTACAATTTCGCCTGCGCGGTCGATGACCACCTGATGAAGATATCGCACGTGATACGCGGCGACGACCATATATCCAATACCCACAAGCAGATGCTGATCTACGGGGCCATGGGCGTCCCCGCGCCCGAATACGCGCACCTGCCGCAGGTGCACGGCACGGACGGCAAGAAACTCTCAAAACGCACGGGGGCGGTCTCGGTGGAAGAGTACCGCGACATGGGTTATCTTCCCGGCGCTCTCAGGAACTACCTGGCGCTCATAGGATGGTCCACCGAAGACTCCCAGCAGATATTCAAGGAAGACGAGCTCGTGAAAAAGTTCGACCTTTCGCGCTGCAACACCTCTTCGGGCATATTCGATCCGCAGAAGCTCGACTGGATGAACGGCAAGTACATACGCGAGGAGGACCCGCGCAACCTGGCGAAGATGGCGTTCAGGTGGTTAAACGAAGCCGGGCTGATAGATGACACCGACAACATCCCGCGCGTAATAGACGCCATAAAGCTGGAACAGGAGAAAATAGAGTCGCTGAAGGGCATCCCGGAATTGATTGACTTCCTCGTGAAGGATGATATAAAATATGATGAAAAATCCGTTGAAAAACGCTTGAAAAAAGACGGTGTTAAGAAGGTTCTTGAGGACGTCGTGGGTATTTTCGAGAAGGCTCCCGATTTCACGGTCCCTGGCCTGGAAGAAGCCGTCCGGCAGTACGTGGAGAAAGAAGGCCTGGGCGCCGGCAGGGTATTCCATCCTGTGCGCGTGGCCGTATCCGGAAGGATGAAAGGTCCGGGGCTTTTCGAGATGCTCGAGTTCCTGGGCAGGGAAAAAGTCCTCGGCAGGATGAAATACGCGATAGACCACCTTACTTAAAGGAGAACAGTTATGAACGAAGATGCACAGGTAGATTTAAACTTTTTTAATATAGTCATTTCGCTTTCGCAGGCCGCCATAGTGGGCATGGGCAAGATATCCCATCCCCAGACCGGCAAGATAGAGAAGAACATGGAGATAGCGAAGATTAACATAGATATACTCCAGATGCTGAAAGACAAGACAACAGGCAACCTGACGAAAAAGGAAGACGAAATACTGACCGAAACGCTTACTAACCTTCAGCTGACATACGCGGACGAAGCCAAGAAGGGTATGGAGAGCAAACCGGAGGACGGGAAGGAAGAACCCGGGGCCGAAGAACACGCAAAAGACGATAAAGGAAAGAAATAAGAACACATCTCGTATCCTGCTCCTGTTACCGGTCCGGAATCCCAGATATAACTGTCTTTTGAAGATATATAAACTCGCAGAGTGAAAAAAATACTGTTAGTAATCGCAGGAATATTCGCCGCTCTTTTTATCCTGGAGGCTGGTCTGAGGATAGGCGGTTCGGTCATCCTGTTCATGCAGGAAAGAAGGAACCTCAGGTCTTTAAGGGAAAAAGGCGCGTACAGGATACTGTGTCTGGGGGAATCCACGACCGAAGGTGGATATCCATTATACCTCGAACAGCTGCTGAACAGGAGAAACCCCGGGAAAAACTTCAGCTCGATAATAAAGGCAACTCCGGGGAATACCCTGATGATATTAGACAGGCTGGAGGCCAATCTGGATAGATATGAACCGGATATAGTAGTTACTATGATGGGTATAAACGATCCGGAGTTCATGTATTCATATAATAACAGTATCAAAATAGGACAAGGCGAAAAATACAGAGTCGGGGCCCTGAGAATATATAAACTCTTCAGACTTATCAGACTTCATCTCTATACATCGGTAAAAAAAAGCAGAACGGCAGCAAAGACAGGAAAACCGGGATTTCACGCGAATAAAAAACCGGGGGATCCCGCCGTCAGTAATAACAGGAGCGCGGAAGGATCACGCGGGTTGACGGGTCCTGAGTACGTGTCCCATATTGATGCTGTTAACGATTATTATGGAAAATTAAAAAGTGTAGAAAAATCAGCGGAAAATGATCCCGAAGCCGAAAAACTTGAAAGATCCTTAAAGCAGGATATGGAACTCAACCCGGAGAATAAAGAGGCCTATATCAACCTGGGGCGCCTCTATAAAGATACGGGAAGATATAAAGAAGCGGAAAAATGTTATGAGCAGGTGCTGGAACTGGATCCCGGTAATGAATACGCTTTCAGGGAGATGGCAATGCTTTTTTATGCGTCAAAAGACTATGATAAATCTAAAAAGTATCTGATGCGCGTTTTGGAGATTAATCCGGAAGATACCGGGTCGCAGGACCTGCTTCTCCTGATTTCTAAGACGGAAGCAGAATGGTACGATATATGCGATACGGCGGCCAATTACAGGCGGGCCAGGGATATTATCCTTGAGAGAAACAAAAAAATGTTGTGTGTGCAGTATCCGATGCTCAATATTGAACCGCTGAAAGATATTGTCGGCGAGCATGAAGGGGTATATTTCGTTGATAATGAAACCTCATTTAAAGAAGCGGTTGAAAAAGCCGGTTACTGGCAGATATTCAAAGATAATTTTGCCGGTGAATTCGGTCACATGACTAAGAGAGGGAAAATGCTTCTGGCTTCGAATGTCGCAGATGTGATCGAGAAAGACATTATTAAGACCGGAAATAAAAACAGGCCTTAGTCCCTGATGTAAAGATATATATTGTACTTCTCCGAGACTTTTATCGATCTATAGAGCCTGAATTTTCCCAGGGATCTGTCTATACCGGCCAGTATTTCCCTGAACCGTTTTGATTCGCGGAACCCGGGATCGTCCGGGTGGTCCTGTCCCGTATCGATGTATCTATAGATGTGCGGATGGTGGTTCACGTGCAGCATCACCTGACCGGCGATTTCCTCCAGCAGCCGGCCGCGGTTTTCAGGCGATACCATGTCCCTGCTGCCGGTGTAGGCCAGGGCATCTGCCCCGTCCAGCTTTTCGGAGAAAGACAGAAGATCGCCGTACGTCAGGTCTGATACCAGGAAATCCGGTCTTCCTGACGGCTTCATGAGGTTGTAATTGAACCATATCCAGTGGTCCCATGCGCCGTCGCGGTTCGAGGGTACGATGAAGACCTTCCGCGCGCTTTCCGGAAGCGCCGCTTCGATAGCTTCGGCCGATTTCAGGTAAAAGTTCGAGCTGCCGGTGACCGGGTTGGTTACGGTCAGTGTATCGGTATCCCAGTTGTTATCCGCCCCTACTGTTCTGCGTATGAACGAAATCCGGAAAAACTGGACCGTTCCCAGGGCCAGTAACCCCCAGGTAAGGGCTTTCCTGTCGGAAAGGAAAGCGGCTGTGAGTACGGCGACCGGTATCATCATCGGGAGCGAATGCCGGACGCATTTCGTATGCGGCATGAAAAAAAGGAACAGGAACGGTATGGAGAACCACAAAAAAACCAGCATTCTGCCGCCGCGGCCGGGCCGCCTGCCGGAAAACATGCCTATTGCCGCCGCGCAGAACGCCAAAAAGAACAGGAGGGAGACCTCGTTCATCACGAAACCTTTCAGATTCCCGGCGGGATCATTCTCGGGCCTGGAAAACACGGAGGACAGGGTGTCGTTTACGATACCGCTTCTCAAATACCTGTACCCGCAGACTGCCAGCGCGATCAATAAGAAGAGCCCTATATTGCGGCAGATCCTCGGGCGTTCGGCGGCGGACCGGGTGAAGAGGCCGCCGGCCAGAACGAAGAGCAGGGGCCCTGATATATAGATCAGGAAACTGGTTTTGACGAGCATCCCGATACCGAAAAGCGCGCCGGCGGCGGCCGATGCCCGGGTATCCGAGAACCTGCTGCTTTTAACGAGATAATATACGAAGAATGCCGATACGGGGAGTATGAATATCTCGAAAGAAAACTTCCTCGAGAACCCGTACACGCTCGGGTAGAGCATAAAAAGGAGGACCGCTATGGAAGCCGCGGTCTTCCCTGACAGCCTCTCCGTCAGGAGCCAGATCCCGAGGCATGCTGCCAGGACCAGGAGGATATTAAAGTACATCATCTGTTTATATCCGAATCCGAGTGTTATGTTAAGGATTGCGGAAACCGCCGGCACTGCAGGTTCCACGGCGTTATGCCGGACGAGCTGTCTTACCCCGGTGAAATTTTTTATCGCGTGTATCCAGGCGTACGTATTGGCGTATTTTAGCGCGCTGTTCGAGTCCAGTGGAAAATCGGAAGAAAGAGATATCCACAGGATATTGCCCAGGACCAGGGCGGCTATAAGGGAGAAAAACAGGATACGGCTTAAGTTGTTTTTCATGGTACTATTATAGTATATATAACGATATTTCAATAGTGACCTATGCAGTTGCAATAAACCGTATTTTGGATATAATAATTTTAATCACTGCCGGGTCGTCTAATGGTAGGACAACTGACTCTGGATCAGTCTGTGAGGGTTCGACTCCTTCCCCGGCAGCCAACTCATTTCGTTTTTCGTAAGAATCTGGAAAAACATTAAAGTTATTCACAAATGAATTTTGAGGTCGCGAGCTGTCGCT
>JAFGSA010000005.1 GCA_016934855.1 Elusimicrobiota bacterium | reverse complement strand
CAATTCATCATAATTGAGGTTATTCGGCCAGTATCCCTGCCCCCCTATGTGGTGTATATATATGCTCCTTGCCACGACGATTCTGTATCCCCGCTGTCTTGCCCTGAGGCAATAATCATAATCCTCGTAACCGCCCGGCCCGAAATTCTCGTCCAGCATGCCTATCTTATCGATCACGTCTCTCTTTATCAGCAGGCAGAAAGCGTTCAGCCTGTGGACATCGACCCATTCTCCCGCGCATCGCATCTGCCACGCGGCAGAAAACCTTTCCAGTCCGTTCCTGAAATCAGATGCCCCTTCGATTTTCTGCACACCCGCCGCCTCATTAGAAGAAGTCGCGACCAGCCCTATGGACATATCGCTTTCGGCGCATTCGATGATCCTGCCAAGCCAATCCTTCGTCAATATCACATCATTGTTAAGCAATACTATGTAATCCCCGCGCGCTATCTTGATCCCCTGGTTATTTGCCCTGGAAAAACCGAGATTTTCCTTATTGAATATAAGCTGTATCCTCTTATCCTTCTTCTTCAATTCATGAAGGTATTTCACGGTACCGTCCCTGGAACCGTTATCCACTATTATGAGCTCGTAGTCCTCTCGCGTGTTCTCATAAAGGCTGGTGACCGTCTGTTTCGTGAGCTTCAGCTGATTGAACGTGAGCATTATTATGCTGGTCAGTTTCTTCTCTTCCTCCTTTCCGCCGAGTTCTTTTATTATACCGTCGAGTTCTTCCGGGTATGCTATACTGTCGAATTTCTCCTTTACCTGCTCTTTCCCCTGATGCTCCTCGAGGAGGAGGAAACACCTGGCCCCGGTCAGGTCCTTAACCAGCCTGTAATACAAGTGAGAAAGTATATGGGAAGTGAATATCACTGCCCCGTATTTTTCTTCAAGAAGAGCCTGCCTGAGGCTCTCTTTGACCGTCACGAATTCCTCCAGAAAATAGAATGTTTCGTTTATTTCTATACCCTCCTTGGGTATGGCTGAATAAAAATCAACGCTGCACTTGACGCCGATCGCTTTCTGTATCATTTCCAAAACCGCTTTTTCATGCGCGTCCGGGTCTACACATATATTTTTCAAGGCGATAACCAGCACTTTGTTCATAGACGTTTTCTCCTTTTATTCATCTTTCAGGCGCGGACCATCCGCCCTCTTATCCGGAATATATCATGTCGTTCATATCTTTCAGCAGCTTGGCAGGGCAGCGGAACTCTTCCCTGAAAACCTCGTTGTTGTTTTCCCTGCGACATCCCATAAGCTTCTCCTTGTCGATCTTCCCAGGTATCAGCCCTTCAGTACCGGGGAACTCGCTTATATAACGCTTAAGCAGGATATCTATATACGGCGGGACTATGAGGTCCTTATGCAAAGCCAGAGAAAGCCCCAGTATCCTGCTGTACAAGTATCTGAATCTTTCGTAGCTGTCGCTTGTATTGGATATCTCCTCATACATCCTGAAGGAGATTGACATCAGGCTTATACATTCCCTCACCAGTAATTCCGAAGTGGTCCTGTCAACCGGGCACAGGTAAAAATCGATATTGCTCTGGTATGTTTTATCATTTCCGCTATCAATAATCAATTCGCCTTTTCTGCGCATCAGCCTGTGTCCGCTGAATCCGTTTTCCAGGAAAAGGGAGACCTGGATTGCCCAGAAAATATCTTCGGTCACTATCATCTGGGGAGTCTCCCTGATGAACTCTTCCCTATCCCACTTCTTCTTCTTTTCACGCAAACCCGGGAAAAACCCGGGATCACTTCTGGTTCGGTCTATTATAAGGTAGAATATCCCCGGTGATTCAAGCACCGCCCCCCTGCAGCCGCCTTCCGTGCTCTTATATATACCTTCGCAGAAAGAGACCCATTTATCCAGCTCGCTCCCGTCTGAGATAACGGCCAGTTCATAAGCGGCTCCGGATGGAGTCGCCGGCAGCCCGGCGCCGGGACTCTCGCCCGCACCTTCGACTTCCCTTCTCACTTTCCCCGCTATACCGCCGACCATACCGAGCGCATATACATAGAGCTTCGTGTATTCGTCTTCTTTTAACTGCCGGCGGCCCGACCACACGTCCTTTATTATGAGGAATATGCCTTCCGCATCTCCTTCCTTCTTGATATAATGGCCTATAACTTCCGTGCGGTCGCCGAAAAGACGGCTCCTGTCTTCCAGATAAGCCGCTGCCTTCAGGATATCCACACAACCCTTGACATATCTGTAGTCCTTGTCGGGGTATGCCTCATTTTCATAATAAATGTCGTTTATCAGCCTCAGGGATTTCATCATGTCGGCAAGAATATCTATCTTGAATTTTGTGGCATTGAATGCATAATCCCCCTCCCTGAGATCACTGCCGTAAAGCAGTCTCCAGTTGTTTCCGGACTCCCACGCCCTGATATCGCCGTACCTCATGTAATTCGCCAGCTCCTTGCGCGTGCCCATCTGTATCTCGCCCAGGAAAGGGAATATCCTCTTCAGTTTCCTGTATTCGTCTTTTATCGACAGAATGATCCCTATCTCTTTTTCCATATCACAGTCTTCTATGACGAAGAAGTAATCTATGTCGCTTGCTCCCGGCATCCAGTCTTTACCGGACATACCCCGCCTCAGGTATATGGCTTCTATTCCCCCGAGTTTCTGGAAGAAAGACTCGGCGATATATTTGCCTATCTGATATATCGACTTGTAAGCCTGCTTGAATCCTATAAGGTTCTTTGTTTTCAGAACGAATTTCTGCGCTTTTTTCAGTTTATCCGGCCTTTTACCAGTACCCCTCACTGAACGGGAATACCCCTGGTCTCCGGTCTTCCTGTCAATTAAGCACATGAACGTGTTATTATCCAGTTTCATCCCTTCATCGGTATCGCTGAGTATCCCTATATCGCAGTATGTCACCCGGTTGCCGCTCAAATACATTTCCGTCTTATCCTTCCTCAGGACAGCCACCCTGTGGCCTTTTATACTGTTATCCTGGACCCTGACTTCGCCCAAACCTTTGATTTCTATTCCTACGCCCGACCCGTCACCTTCTATGATGTTTTCCCTGAATTTACCAAGAGAATTCTGGTCGAGAGATATCCCTGTGCGAACAGCGCATATCTTGTTTCCCACGACTTCGGCCTCACACGCGCCCATGAACTCTATGCCGTTCTCGGCTGTTATGCTGTTACCGCAGATCCTGCCGACCGAGTACATTTCGCACCTGATTCCGGTTTTTCCCGCGGTTATTTCGTTATGGTTCATATCGCCGACACCGCTTCCGCTGATTATCATTCCCTCGGATATACCGCCGGTGATTATATTGCCCGATATCTTTATCTCCGCCTCTTCCTCTATCCTGACCCCTTCCCTGAGGTAGTCTTTGTCCGCTTCCCTGCCGTCAGCTGAATCGAACCGTATCCTGTTCGACGTTATCTCTCCCGCCGCCTGACCGTTGCATAAAATACCTATCTGGCGGATGTCTATATCGTTTCCGGAAATCTTTATCTGGGCCTGCTCGCCGCATTCTATCCCGATATAATTTTTAAGGAACCTGTTATCCTGCACCAGGATATCAGCTATGCCCTTGGCTATAATACCGGTTATATTCCCCTGCTCGGACCCGGTTATGACGTTATTCCTGATATCTCCGGAAGTCTGGTCGGTGACCTCCACCCCGACATCTTCTACCGACAGGCTGTTATTGTCTATCTTCACCTGGGATTCGCAAGCGCATACTATTCCGCACGACGTTCCCGATATTTCGTTGCCGGCAATGCTTATTTCAGCCACATCGCTCACTTCAACAGCCGTAGCTTCGCTTCTTTCATCAGAACGGAGCCTGTTGGATTCTATCTTGCCGGAAACATGTCCCCAGCATATAATTCCTTTACCTCTGGCGTATATCTCATTCTTATTTATATCCACCTGGGCCTGCTCCCCGCAGATTATCCCCACCGACATATTTTTCATGGCATTGCCGGAGACTTTTATCTCAGACATATCCCCTATCTCTACGCCTATCGACATCCTGCCGCTGGTTCCCGATAATGAGTTACCCAGTATCTCCCCCGACATCTGCCCCGAGCACCGTATGCCGGCAGCACGGGCTTTTATCGTGTTCCCTTCTATCTTAGGGCGACTCTCCCAACCGCTCATAATTCCCGTGCCGACACTGCGGAGCTCATTACCGTCTATTTCCATTTCCGAGATACCGCCCAGGTCTATTCCCGTCGTATCCGCGGAGTCCCTGCCCTTTATCATATTCGAGCTGATCCTGCCGGAAACCTGGTCATGACACAGGATACAGGCATGTGCCGCGCATATGGTGTTCTCCTCGGCCGTCACCTTGGACTGCACCCGGCACTCCAGACCGATATCGGTCTCCTCGAATTTATTGCGCTTTAATATCATCTCGGCGACCCCCCCCAGATATACGGCCCTTGAATTCTTTCTCCACCCGCACTTAACAGAGCTTGAATCCAACTCCGCGAATGTACTCTCCTCAAGCTTGATGCCCGTGGCAATGCCGCTGATATTGTTCTCCTTCATCTTTATCTCTGCGGCGCCTTTCAGTTCTATACCGACCGTGTTAATATCGTCCTTCCCCGTTATCCTGTTTGACGACAGCTCGCAGAAAACCTGTCCGCCGGCTATCAGTCCGCGCTGCCTCACGCCGATCTTATTCGATACGACCCTGGCCCTGACCTGCTCTTCGCACTTTATCCCCACATCCATCTCACTGAGAGTGTTGCCGACAACAGAGGCATCGGACGCGCCGCCGAGGTCTATCCCTCTCGCGCCTTCCCTCCTCCCTCTCATTATTTTGTTTGACACTATGCTCACTACCGCATTGTCCCTCCCCTGTATTCCCGTGTCCATGCTAATGATCTCGTTGCCCCTTATCGTGACTTCCGTAATGCCGCTAAGGCACACCCCGGTAGTCTTTCCCTTTCTTTTGCCAGTGATCCTGTTGTCATATATTTCGCCGGTTATCTGTCCGTAACACAGTACCGCGGTATTATACACTTTTATGTCGCCGCCGCCGAAACTTATACTGGTCTGCTCTCTGCATTCGACGCCTATTGATACATCTTCGAGATTATTTCCGAATGCCTTGACCTCGCTGCTGCCCGCCAGGTCCAGCGCCTTATCCGCTTCCTTTATCCTGTTCGACTCCAGGCTGAATACCGCATTTTCACTGCCCTGAATACCTATGCTCGCGCTGCTGATCCTGTTCTCCGTGATTTTCACTGATGCTGCGCCTGTCAGTTTTATTCCGACAGACATACCGGACAGATCGAGACCCCTGATCTTATTGGAGCGTATGCTGCCCGACACATGGCTGCTGCAGGCAATACCGACATTCCTCGCCCTTATCTCGTTAGAGGTCAATGAAAAGCTCGACTGGTCTTTGCATTCAATCCCGATGTCTATACCGATCAGGCTGTTCTTATTAATGACCGCCTCGGCGATGCCGCTGATATATATGCCCTGCACATTTTTTTTCAGCAGCCCCTCTATCCTGTTAGAACCGAGCTCGGCAACGACCTGATCAAGACATACTACCCCCACTTCACTGATTTTAATGCTGTTATTTTCTATTTTTGTCTGTGCCGTTTCGCTGCATAATATCCCCTTCGCGGTGTTCGAAAGCTCATTTCCTGTAACTGTCGCGCTGGAAGCTCCCTTTATCTCTATTCCCGTGACCAATCTGCTCCTCGAACCAGTAATGCTGTTCTTCTCTATGCGGCCGCTCGCCTGTTTTTCCAGTATTATGCCGTTATTCTTCACCCTGATCACATTCTCTATCGCCCGGATCTTTGACTGTTCTTTGCATTCAAACCCTATATTCAGGTTCACCAGTTCGTTGCAGGATGCCTGTATTTCCGAGATACCCTGAAGTTTTACGGCTATTGTGTTTCCGCCTCCGGTCCCCTTCATGCTGTTCAGGCTTATCTCCCCCGCTGAGTTGCCGTAGAAGACCAGCCCCGCGGCCTTGAAAGTCATACTGTTCTGCTTTATCTCAGCCTGAACCTGTTCGTTTAACTCCATGCCTATATTTAATCCGGTGAACGCGCTCTCCTTTACGACAACGGAAGCCATACCCCTGACTATCATACCGACAGTGTTCCTTCCGCTCACGCCTTCCAGCTTATCCGTTCTGATCTCCACGGCGGCCTGCTCGTCGCATATTATACCTGACTGGCAGACTTTGACCGTATTATTTCTCATCTTTACGGACGAGTGGTTCCTGCATGTTACCGCGATGACGGTATTGGCCAGAAGGTTATTCTTTAACACGACGTTCGAAAGGTCGTATATCTCTATACCGTTAACTCGGACTGCGTCTTTCATCCCGTATAATTTATTGGAATCTATTACCGCCTTTGTCTGTCCCCCGCACACTATGCACTTGTTTCTTGCATGGATTATATTTCTTGCCAAATGCACATCGGTACATTCTCCCTGAACGATACCCAGGCTGATACTGCCTATCTCATTATCGGTTATTCTTGCCTCCACCATGCCGCCCATGAATATCGCGACCGTATCATGCTTGCGTTCTCCGGATATTCTGTTCAGCGCTATTATGCTTCTTGTCTGATCCGAACATTTTATTCCTATCCCTATAACCTTGATCGAATTACCTTTAATGTCGGCCCTGGCTTCCCTGCTTGTCTGGATGCCGGTATTGGCATTAATTATGACGTTGTTCTTTACGATAATATCGGCTATATCCGCAACAAAGATGCCTACCGATATCGGAACCAGCGTCAACTCCACCCTGTTTGATTCTATATCGCCTTCCGACTGTTCGTGGCATATTATCCCGTTTATCCTCGCCATAACAAGATTATTGAGCACCTTTATATGCGTTTGCCCGCCGCAGTCTATGCCCATATTGACCCCGTTGATCTCATTGGATTCCAACAGGGCCCTTGATATCTCTTTGATTTCTATGCCGGTAGTGTTGTTCCTGCCTATGCCGCATAACAGGTTGCCCGCAGCATGGATATCGGAGCTCCCCCTGCACTCTACGCACTTCCCCCTGGTCCTTATCCTGTTCTTCCTGATCTCGGCCTGGATGCTTCCCGAGCAGTCTATTCCCACATTGACCTTATCTATCATATTCTCAGCTATCCGAGCGTTGTTGCTTCCGGCAAGAACGACTCCCCGGGTGACCTTGCCCATTTTACCGCTTATACTGTTCCCGATGACTTCCCCCGAGGACTGTTTTTGAAAGCTTACTCCGATGTTCTCGGTTTCGATAGAATTTGATTCCAGTTTGATATGACAATTATCGTTGCACAGGATACCCTCGCTCATCCCCTTCAGCGTATTCCCCCTTACATGGGCCTCTGCCATGCCTATCAGTTCCACGCCGCATGTAACCGCACTGCCTCCGGGTTTTTTGGGGAATAGGATAATATTATTCGATATTTCGAGAGTCGCCATACTGTAGCACAGCAATCCTTTCAGTTTCGGGTAAACCTTGTTATTGCTGAATTTTATCTGGGCCTCGTCTTTGCAGATCAGGCCGGACAGGACCCTGTTTATTATATTGCCGATGACTTCGACCTCTACCACGCCTTTCATTATAAGCCCGGTCTTACTCAGATCAGATATCGTATTGTTTTTTATTATGCCGCTGTTGTTTTTCTCGTTATCGATCCCTATATCGCCCCTGCGTATTACGTTGCCCAGTATCTCGAATCCGGCACACTCGTGGTTGCTGATGCCGGTATTCCTGAAATCCGTGATCTCATTCTCTGCGCACAGGATATCCTCAACTTTTTTATGATTGAATATCGCGGAACTCTGGCTTCTCTCTATTTTATTCCTGAGTATCCTGCCTCTACGGGCTTCGCTGACATATATACCCACCCTGCTCTTTATGATCCTGTTCGACTCTATTACGAAATCTACGCAATTGACCATGCTTATACCAAGCCCGCTGTTTATTATGGTGTTGGCCGCGGCGGAAAACCCGGGGTTCCCTTTTTTGATGCCCCAGCAGGATATAGCCGTATGCTTTATGTTTCTCATGGTATTGTGTTCGAGCCGGCTTCCGGCTGCATCAAATAGCATGATCCCGACCAGGCATTTCTGTATAACGTTGTTTATGCCGGCAACGCGGGAGTTTATATTCAGTATACCGTACAGACAGTCGGAAAAAGTGTTTTCCGACAGCCGCACAGACGCGCCGGACAAT
Organism: Elusimicrobiota bacterium; assembly: GCA_016934855.1. Lineage (GTDB taxonomy): Bacteria > CG03 > SLGR01 > SLGR01 > JAFGSA01 > JAFGSA01. Next base: position 7,179 of record JAFGSA010000005.1, on the reverse strand, counting down.
ACCATGATACCCATACCCGCGCCCCGGATATCGGTGTTTTCTATAACAGATTCCTTATCCTGAAACCCGCGATTCCTTTTGCCGCCTCTGCCCTGGAATATTATCCCGCCTCTCCAGTCTTTTCCGCCGATCGCGATCCTTTTCTTCACGCTTCCCGCGCATTCAAGACGCCCCCTGACTATCACATAGCAGCTGTCGTATCCGAGCTTCTCATACATGATATTCGCGTTGAATTCATCTATGTTCTTCTTCTTTATGTCGTCAATACTGGCCCTGTCCGCGCCTGCCGCGAACCTTACGACGGTTCCCGGCCGGATACTTACCTGAGCGCTCCTTTCTATCACCAGGTCTCCTTCTATAAGGATCCTGCCTTTCCATACCTCATTACCGCTCACCGTGCCTTTTTTGACGATAAACCGGGTATCAGCCATCGTCATCAGCCTCCGCATATCCGGATTCCATCTGCATGCATGCCGCGCGGCCGCAGGCATTCTCACCGTCCATCAACCTGACGTTATTGTCATAAATATTGCCAAGGACGGCCGAGCGCTCCTGACCGCACCTGTAGACATTGCCCCGGGGATCTATCATGGCATATGTCGAGCCGGCCCTGCATAAAGAACCCGGCGCACGCATCCTCACGAAATCCTTCCCGGATCCGCATTGCTCAACGTCGGGCATTCGGGCAGCCGTACCATGGCACTGCGTATACTCGATGAACTCCCTCTGTTCAGGCGAATATGCCGAAGGATATTCCTTCCCGTCATATCCGCCCCAGAAAATACTCAGAGCCATTTTGAATCCATGTTTTCTGAAGAAGGCCATATAGCAGGGTATCTCTCTCATCTGCTGGGGATGCGCAAGGTAGCAGACGCCGCAACTGACTCCCCCGTCTCTCAATTCAGTCAATCGCGACACAAAATCCACCGCGGATACATACTGGGGATGAAAAGTGCAGTTAAGTTCGACTTTATCCGCGGGTACGCGTCTGATAAAGTCGGAAACAGGCATCGTTAGGTTCGTTGTTACATGAAGGGCATGGTATCTGCTCATCCCGCATACCGCGTCTACGAAGCCGGGATACAGGAACGGTTCCCCTCCGGTTATATATACACGGCAACTGCCGAAAAGGGAGAATACGCCGGCCCACGCCTTCTCTATCTGGTCAGGCGGCCTTAGCGCGCCCTGGCTCTCCTCCAGGTTTTTCCATCCGGCCTTGGAACAGAAACAGTAATCGCATCTGAGGTTGCATCTGTACAGCATATCCCATGTGAACGTCTTATTCATCTTCTCTGGACGGCCATTACGAAATACCCTTTGTCATATATTGTTTTTATCATCCTGAATCCGCTGGATCCGATCTCTGATATGATCTCTTTCATGGTAAAAATCCGGTAACGGGCCGTTTCCATACCGCGCCGGTCCCCTGCGATCCGCCTTAACATTCTATGCATTCCGGCAGCAAGCGTTCCGAAAGGCAGGTACTCGTACCTGCGGCCCGCCAGCACTATCAGGCCGTTCTGCCCCGCTCTTCTCAGCACCTCGTCCAGTATCCTTTTCCTGTCAGGATATCGCGGGAAAAGGCCCAGTATGTCGGCAAGGAGCACCGTCTCGCCGGCTGCGGGTTCCGGATCTGTCCGGTCTATGACAGCGTTTCTGACGCGGAACCCTTCTCTTCTCAGGGATATGGCGGTCTCAGAGAACCCGAACCCGAATCCGAGGTCAACCGCTTCTCTTCCCGTGTCCGGAATTTCCTTTTTTAAAAACTCGCATAGTTCGGCATTAAGCCTCATCCTCCTTGCGGGATCTATCCCGGCACAATAGCTCAGCCAGTTACCAGGAAGGCCGTCGATTCCGATACCGCGCATATCCGCCTGCGATAGCAGCCCGGCCTTCCTGGCTGCCGATATGGCATTCGACACAATATACCTGACTGCCATTTCCATCCTGCCTGCAAATGACGCCATATCTACGAGCCTGTTCCTTCTTTCCACTCCTACTGCCTTGCCGATAATATCGCTTTCCCGCACTATAAAACCGTCCGCTCTCCAGGCGTTATCTCCCTTAGTCCTGAATATGCGCGTACCGCCCCTGCTCCTCCTTCCTATGACCCGGTGAAGGATTAGATTGCCTTTTCTCCTGAAAAGGATGATATCTCCCGGCCTTATACTGCCCGGAGAGACTCGGGCAACCGATACCAAATCCTCCGGATACAGGGATATTTTCATACTGTCATTGATTATTCTGAACTTCTTTATGTATCCGTCTTTTAAGGCATCAAGAGATAGTTCTTCTGCAATTTTCCGAACTCGTGCTTCTTCCATTTCTCATCTTGCGGAAAGTAATTATTCTGGGGATTGAGAATCTGACTAATATGCTATATAGTCGTCGTGCCTATTTTTTTCAGCTTCTGATACTTGACCAGTTTCGGTTTCTTATATGTTTTCTTCTTTTTAGTCCCAGTCTTTTTCTGCATATGCCACCTCTCCTTACCTGATTATGTCTTCTTTTTTCATATCCTTGATGAACTGCTTTATATCGAGTTCCACCTGCTTCTTATCCGCATCGAACTCTTCCATTATGGCTGCGATTATCTGCTTTTGCGTCTTACCTTTATTGAGCATAGCCCATATTTTCGTGCCGATCTCGTTCATGCTGTAATAGTAATCGTTCTCGAGATTCAAAAGGACCGCCTCTCCATCCACCTCACGCCATGTCACGTCCGGGTTTTTCGTTATCTTATCGTCCGTCATAGTGTATCCTCCTGGCTTTTCAATACAGCATCCATTTTCCCGACAGGCGGCTGCACAGGATAGAGCACCCGAGCTCTTCCCTTTCGCCTTTCAGCAGCCCGTCCCTGTAGTAGCTCATGTTATTATCCCATATTTCACGCAGTGAATTTTCAAATAAATTACCTGCCGGAACACGGCACCAACCGCTGGGTTTTACCGTACCGTCGTAATTAATAAATAGCCGCTGCCATGGAATCAGGCAAAAAGGGTCCTTGCCGGAATATTCCGGTTTTGGCAGGTTATCCCAGTTCAAACCGGCCCCGCCGGCGGAATACGGCAGAAGGTCAATAAGCTCTATGCCGTACTTCCTGGCCTGCTCATTCACCATAGCGGCAGAGTCCGCTATTCTTTTAATATATATATTATTATTACAAAATATGTTTTCTTCTTCAATTCCTTTCAATGCCGTATGTATCGGGTGCAGTATCAGTGAAGAGAACCCGTGCAGCCGGGCGAAATCGACAAAAGACTCAAGCTCCTCGTGATTCGATCTCATTATCGTCGCAAGCAGCAGCAGGCGCGTCCTGCTACCATACCTGTTCCTGAGTGTATTTATCCTCTCTATATTCCGCCTGAGCCTGCCGAAATCCGACCCCCTTCTTATCGACTCGTACGTTTTCTTTGTCACGCCGTCGATCGAAAAGATCAGATTTATGCCGTTTTCCGCTATAAGTTCCGCCCATTTTTCGTCTATCAGGCCGCCGTAAGTGACAATCCACTGCTGCAGCGAAGGGTATTTCCGCGAGACGGAAACCGCCATATCGGCAAAATAATCCAGCAGGAAAACCTCCCCTCCCGACCACAGCACATCATCCAGCCCCGGCATTACCCCCGAGATCTCCTTGAGGAACGGGGACGGAAGATCGCACTCCGGATGCTCCTTATAAGGGCACATTATGCAGTTTATATCGCATCTTGTCGTCAGTATGACTTCCAGGCTTTTCAACTCAGGCCTGAGTAACCCGGAAGGGCGGGTGATCCGGGGCCGGGGCTTTCCCTTTGCCGGCTTATTCATGATGCCCCCGGAAAGGCCATCGCCCCGGTGTCGCAACCGATATCCTTAAGCATGTCCTCCAGGTCGGATATAACCGTTTTCTTATCGACATCGTAAATATCCCCGATATCGGCGGCTATCTCTTCCTTGCTTTTCCCGATATTCATCTTTTCCCACATAAGGGCGGCCATATCGTCCAGCCTGAACCCTCTCCGGTTGCCTATGTCCAGAACCATAACGCCTCCATCGGCATCCCTTCTCCATATAACTCTCTCCGGAGCGAACCCGGGGCTCGAGTACCTGATCCCTTCCAGCCCGGACTGCATGCGGGCATAAAACCCGGTTACCGGGGCGGCCAGGTCCCACAGGCAGTCGAACAGGGCATAAAGGAACCGCGTGTCTGTTTCCTGCCTCATGCTGATCCTTACAAGTTCGGCCGGGACCCTTAATATGTTCAGCATATGCAGGAACCAGTCTATCGATATCCCCAGCATCCCGTCGTACTTTCTGAGCAGAACATACTGCCAGTATGTATATTCGAAAACCTCTTTCATCAGTTCAGTAAACGAAGCCTTCCTTCTGTGTCTTACGACCGCCGAGGGCGCATATCTGACCTGATATCCATGAAGGCATACCCTCCAGACAAGGTCTATATCTTCGGATGCAGTCATTTTCTCATCGAACAGTCCCGTTCTCCGTAAAACGTCCGCCCTGAATATCAGGTTGTGCGTCCCGAATATGAGCCCGGTAAAGAAATCTTCCACGAAATTGCCCGTCTTTACAAACTGCTTTTTAAAGAAGAACCAGTCCAGGTACCTCTCTATGAAGTTCGAGGGTTTATAGCTTACCGTCCTGCCGCCGCATCCGCCCACGCGTCCGCCGTCGAACCCCGTCATAAGCCTTCTCAGCCAGTCCCTGTCGACGATGCAGTCCGCATCGGTAAAAGCTATGTAATCCCCGCAAGCGGCCCTTATGCCGGTATTTCTCGCTATGCTCCTGTTCCTTCTTTTCTCAAAGAAATACCTTACGTCGAACCCCCTGATGATAGAAGCCGATTTATCGGTAGAATTATTGTCTATTATTATCAGTTCGAGCCTGTCCTTCGGATAATCAAGTCCGGTAAGCGCTTTAAGACAATCCCCTACTATTCTCTCTTCGTTATATACGGGAACGATTACGCTGATCTTAGGCATCATGGCGACAACAATCCCAGGATTTCTTCTTCCATTACCGGATATCCGTATTTTTTCCTTACCGTCTCATAACCTTTTTCCGACAATCTGGACCATACCGCCGCGTCTCTGTACAGCATGACGGTCTTTTTTATGAAATCCCTGTCGTCTCTTGCGATAAAGACATCCCTGCCGTCGGATAGGCCCATCCCCTCCGCCCCCACCGCAGTCGTGACCACGGGGGTTCCGGCAGCCATTGCATCAAGTATCTTCTTTTTCATGCCGGCCCCGTACCTCAGCGGACAGACCGAAACCCTGAACCCGCCCAGATACGATCCGACATCGTCTATATAGCCGTCTACCCGGACGTTGCTGTCAGGGGTGATCCCGGCCTTTTCCGAATTATATCCCCCGACATGCAGCCTGACACCCGGCAGCTCTCTTTTTACCGCAGGCATGATGCTCTTCAGGAAATGTTTGACGGCATCCGTATTCGGATCCGATTCCGGGACCGAGAAAAAAGAAAAAAACACCAGATCTCTTCTATTCTTCCTGCCTTTTCTCTCCGCGGGTACATCAAGGCATGTGGGTATTGTCACTATTTCGGCCGCGCCCAGTTCCTTTTTAAGTGAAGCCCTGTCCTTATCCGTTACCGTTATTACCACGTCCGCCATTTCATAGATACCGAGCTCCCTTATCCTCCCGGCCGCATACATGGATCCCGGGCGAACGACCTTATTGGCCCTGTCCCTCCTTACTGTCTTGAGGTATTCCAGCTCGTGGCAGTCTATTATCACTTTTTTGCAAAACGGCAGGAACTTTATGAACGGGTATACCGTGCTGTAGAATTCAAAGATGACCGCCTCGAAACGCATTTCCTTCAGCAGGAACATGAAATCCGCAAGACCCCTGTACCCCGGAAAAAGAATCTTCACACCCTGCCGGGCGAACTCATTTATATACCTGCTCTCGTTCCAGTGATATCTCAGCGGCAGCACAAACACTTTAAATCCGGTGCTCAGTATCCTGCATATTGAGTATATCCTCCAATCCCCGGCATTCTCCGGGTACCGGGGTATATGGGGGGTGACTACCAGCAGGTTCTTTTTCATACTTTGCGCTCTTTGAAAAAAAGAGGCTCCTCTATCTTCCGGCCCATTTTATAGGCTTCTTCGCAGCCGGCGTTATATTCGTACAGCTTCCTGTTTATGCCGCCGCACACAGCGGATATATCGCATTCCAGGCAGGTATCGCTCAACGTGTTCTCCTGCATGTTCAGCTGATGAGACATTTCGGCGTACTCGGATTCCTTCTTAATATCAGGAGCATCCAGCCATGAAGAGAAATCATAATGATATACGTCGTATGGTATCTGCGCTATATTACAGACATACTTTTCATAATCTTTCATGGTGCAGAACGGGAAAAACCTCGCGTTTATATGCCTGCATCCGTTTTCCTCCAGCCTGTCTATGGCTTTTTTTACATACGGCGCAGCCTCGCTGTATCTTACGATCAGCTCATCCGCCTCTCCCCTGCTCCTGTCGTCCCATGAACCGATGGGCAGAAACGCGATCAAGTTGAAGCACACCGGATTGAACCTGCTCACGATCCCGACCATATCCGGCACATCGGTGTAATTCAGCTTTGTTATCACGGTATTTACCCTGAAAGGGATTCCCGTTGTGACAAGATTATCTACCGCCAGCTCTATCTTGGAAAAAGCCGACGGGTTATTACTCATATAATCATGGCTTGAACGCGTCCCGTGAAGCGATAGCAGGACGTCCTCTATCCCGGCCTTCTTCAGTCTTTTACAATAGCCGATATCGGCGAGTCTCTGCCCGTTAGTGACTATCGAAGGCTTCAATCCTGCCCTGGAACAGAACTCCAGTATCTCCATCAATTCCGGATAGACTGTCGGTTCGCCGCCTGTTATATCTATATCAGAACACGCATAGCCCTCCATAAGGCGCAGAATCTCGGCTTCCGCTTCCCGGACTTTTTTGAATTTCCTTTCTCCGAGGAACCTGTAGAAACAGAACCGGCAGTTCATATTGCACTGTTCGCCGATACTGAATAGTATCCTTTTTGAAAGGCCTTTCTTCTTACTGGTATATGTTTTCTTAATATCCTGCATTTTCCCGAGTAAGATGATTTTATAACTGTACGGGTTAATTGTCAATTATAATATATTATAATGTTTATTATTATAAATTAT
>JAFGSA010000027.1 GCA_016934855.1 Elusimicrobiota bacterium | reverse complement strand
CAGCCCCGGCTTTGAGGAAGCGGGAGAATGAGCAGCTGACGAGAAGGAATCCGGCCCGCGCCTCCATGCACCACGCAGGGTGCATGGTTTTAATACTGGACTCAATGTAGTTCAGGGCAAATCATGCGCAATTTTTAAATTACGGAGCATGTCCCGCACAGCCTGAAAGGCGGCGCCGGGCAAGACAAGACAGGCGGATTGTAAAGATTCAGTGACCAGCGGAAGCGGCCGGGTTTACATCGGACATTCCACTTTTCACTTTACACGATATTCCGTGGGCGGTTAGCTCAGATGGCTAGAGTGCTACGTTGACATCGTAGAGGTCGCTGGTTCAAGTCCAGTACCGCCCACCATGCACCACGCAGGGTGCATGGCAAGCCATGGCGCATGCCCTGAGCAGCTTGAAAAGCGGCATCGGGCAGATAAACATAACGATTTATGAAAAGTAAAACCGACAAATTAGACGCGCTCAGACATTCAGCCTCACATATAATGGCCCAGGCGGTATTGAAACTTTTCCCTGGAACTAAATTCGCGATAGGACCCTCGATAGAAAACGGTTTTTACTATGATTTCGAGTTTACGGAGAAGATGTCAGAAGAGGCATTATCGGGTATAGAACATGAAATGGGCAGGATAATACGCGAAGAGCAGGAATTTATTTGTGAAGAGATAACAAAAAAAGAGGCGCGAGGGATATTCGGCGGCCAGCCGTACAAACTCGAGCTGATAGACGGGATCGAAGGTGATAAGGTCAGCACATACAGGAACGGTGATTTCATCGACCTTTGCAAAGGTCCTCACGTAAGGAACACATCTGAAGTTAAACATTTTAAGTTATTGAAACTGGCTGGAGCATACTGGAGAGGTGACGAGAAAAACAAGATGCTGACCAGGATATACGGCACGGTATTCCCTTCTGAAAAAGAGCTGGAAGAATATATCCGCGTCCTGGAACTGGCAAAAGAAAGGGATCACAGGAAGCTCGGCAAGGAAATGGACCTTTTCAGCATACATGAAGATATCGGGCCGGGCCTGATATACTGGCATCCCAGGGGAGCGATGATCCGCAAGGTCATAGAGGATTTCTGGAGAGAAGAGCATATTAAGAACGGATATGAGCTGCTCTTTACTCCTCACATAGCCAAAATAGACCTGTGGAACACTTCCGGCCATACCGGTTTCTACAAGGATAACATGTTCTCTACCATGAATATAGACGAGATGGAATACCAGCTCAAACCCATGAACTGCCCTTTCCATATAATGATCTATAAAACCGGGCTGAAAAGCTACCGCGATCTTCCGCTGAGATGGTGCGAACTCGGCACGGTATACAGGTACGAGAAATCCGGCGTACTCCACGGACTGATGAGGGTAAGGGGCTTCACGCAGGATGACGCGCATATTTTCTGCAGGGAGGACCAGCTGCAAGAAGAGATAATAAAGACCATAGAATTTGTTATTTTCATTCTCAAAACATTCGGCTTCGAGGAATACGAAGTATATCTGAGCACGAGACCGGAGAAATGCGTCGGAGACTTAAAAATGTGGGAGAAGGCGGAAGAAGCGCTGAAAAAAGCGCTTATAAAGACCGGACTCGTATACGAAGTGGATCCCGGAGAAGGGGTATTCTACGGGCCCAAAATAGACATAAAGATTAAAGATGCTCTAATGAGAACCTGGCAGTGTTCCACGATACAGGTAGATTTCAACATACCCGAGCGTTTCGACATGACGTACGTTGATAACGACGGCAGAGAAAAAAGGACCATCATGATCCATCGCGCTCTCCTCGGGTCACTGGAAAGATTCTTCGGTGTCCTTCTCGAACATCACGGGGGGAGATTCCCTCTCTGGCTGGCCCCTGTGCAGGTCGACATAATTCCGATAAAAGAAGAACAAGCCGGATACGCAGTATCGATAATGAACAAGCTGAAAGAAAACGGAATACGCGCGCGTATAAACGACAAAGACTCAAAGCTGGGCAAGAAGATATGGTCTTCCAGGCAGATGAACGTTCCTTACATGGCAATAGCCGGAGATAAGGAAGTAAAAGAAGGCAGAATATCGGTGAGAAAGCTGACCGGCGGTGACCTGGGGGCGATGGAAATAGACAATTTTATAGATATTCTTAAGGAAGAGATCTTCCTGAAAAAATAATATTTTTAAGTTCGTTCATATGCTTTGCCGCGGAATCTCTTCTTGTCTCTTTCAGGGTTGACCTGTAGATTATAGTCCATAGTTCCAGAGCTTTCCTGTAATCCTTCTGCGCTTCGTATATCTGCGCGAGGATTATCCTGATCTCCTCCGGCGTCTCATCCTGGAAAGCTATCTTCTCAAGGAGTTCCGTAGCTTCGCCGTATTTATCCTGGTGGAGATATACTATGATGGACTTCAGCAGGTACAGTTTCCACTTAAGCTCGTTTATAACATCACTTTTCCCAACTATGAGCGGGTGCTCTTCGTCAGTCTCGTTAATATTCAGAGTTCTGAGGTTCTTTTGTATTTCTTCGACCATCTCGACACCCTCATCAAGAAGAGCCATGGCTTCGTCGTACCTTTTAAGGTTCCACCCGAGTGTAGTAGGGCCCAGCAGGTAAGCGTTGACGAAAAGAGGGTCGAACCTGATTAACTGCTGCCAGTAGCTCTGCAGATCCTTGTACGGGGTATTATCTTTGTCATTCCCGCGTTTGAATTCCGGACTTCCTGTTCCTTCTCTTTTTCCGTAGTACTGCAGGGTCTGTATCCATATTATGTCGGCGGCAAGTCTTCTCATCCCCAGCATGGAAGCCCAGAACGATATAGGAGTGCTAAGGGGGTATTTCATGGAGAAAATCGGCGGATAAACCTGCGTTGATGGGATCTTCATGTAAACCGCCGCGGTAAGAAAAGCAGTTATGAGTATCGCAAGCAGGATATAATTTTCTTTTGCGTATATCCTCACAGCTCTTTTTTATTGAATATGAAAATACTCAGCATTATCACTACTGCGGCATAGAGGACGGCGTACGAGCTTATCCAGAAGAGTTCACCGGTGAAAGAATGTTTGACCTGGAATAAATCCTTGAAGTTAAACATGCTGAAGTTGGGAATGATATAATAGACAGCTTTGATGACAGGCGTTATTTTGACTCCTGACTGCTTAAGAAGGTAGTTTATATACTTGAGTTCTTCGCTGAAATGCCCCAGCACCCAGAGGAAAAATATGCTTATAAAGGAAGATGCGGCCGAAGTGGACACCAGGGACAAGAGTATGGAGAAAGCGGATATGATAACCACCTTCATAAAGACCGTGACAGCGATAGCCAGCATATATGCGTTCCATGACCAGCCCTTGGCAAGCAGCATGAGGACCAGCGCGGAATTCATAATAACGATATAGACCAGCATGACGCTCAATATCCCGAAATATCTTCCCAGAAGGTATTCGGTCCTGGTAACCGGCCTGGAGAGTATCAGGTATACCGTTTTTTCTTCCATCTCCTGGAGTATCAGCCTGACTGATATGAAAGTGCAGCTCAAAAATGCGAACATCTCAATGGCCGCCGTGCCCAGGTCGAGTATTATCCTTATCTCCTGCGCGGGAGAAAGCATCGAGAACAGGAAACCGCTCCCGAGTACTATGAATATATAGAGCAGGAGTATTATGAAATTCCTGCGTTTCAGGTTATCTATATAGGTATATTTCGCTATCTGGTATATCTTATTGAACATCGGGTATGCCTATCTGGTTTATGGTATCCAGGAAGTCCTGTTCCAGGTCAGGGTGGGGTTCAACTATTTTCAGTATTTTGCCGTCTCCAAGCATTCCGACCTTATCCGCGACTTTCTCTACTTCCGAAATAAGATGGGATGTAAAAAAGATAGTGTGCCCGTCTTTTTTCAGTTTAAGCATCAGGTTGCGGATATCTATTATCCCCTTGGGATCAAGTCCGCCCATAGGCTCGTCAAGAATCAGAAGACCCGGTTCGGCCAGTATGGACTGGGCTATACCCAGCCGCTGAAGCATTCCTCTTGAAAATCCCTTGATCTTTCTTGAACTCACGTGTTCAAGAGACGTGTATCGCAGCACTTCTGAAATCCTTTTTTTTAAATAGCCTTTCTCCATCCCGGTTATTGAGCCCCAGAACCTGAGGATCTCTCCGGGCGTGAATTCGGAATTAAAATAAGGTATCTCCGGAAGATATCCTATCATGCGTTTAATGTCGTTATTTACATTTTCGCTTCCGAATATCCTGAAAATTCCGGTGTCCGGCCTGATAAGGCCCAGAAGAATCTTTATAGTGGTAGTCTTACCGCTGCCGTTAAGGCCTATCAGGGCGAAAATGTCGTTTTCCATAACATCCAGAGTAAGCCCTTTTAGGGCCAGTGTTACGGATTTCCTTCCGAGATGAGAGTATTTATATGATTTGATTAATCCTTCTATTTCTAATATTTTGCTCATATTGTTATATTTAATAAAATATATTTATAAAATCAAGACAGTAATCGGGGTTGACATAAGTAATCGATTTTGTTATATAATCATTTATCGATAAATTATTTATGTTTTCAGGAGGGTTATATAAGTAAAGGAAATAACAAAACAAGGGTAAACGAAGAAATAAGGAGTTCTCACGTAAGGCTGATAGATGAGAACGGTAACAACGTAGGGATCATCTCTCTTAAAATAGCCATCGACAGAGCGAAAGAAGCATCCCTTGACCTTGTCGAAGTTGCGCCCGAAACCAGCCCTCCGGTCTGCAAGATACTAGATTTCAACAGATATCTTTACGGGCTGCAGAAGAAGAGGAAAGAGAGCAAGAAGAAATCCAAGAGCGCTCATTTGAAGCAGATCAGGCTCTCTCCCAACATAGACAAGAACGATTTGAAGATGAAGTTCAAAAAGATCAAGGAATTTCTTGATGAAGGACATAAGGTCAAGATCAACATGATGTTCAGGGGGAGGCAGAAAGAGCATCTGGAAGTAGGAGGCGAGATACTCAACGGTATTATCAAGCAGCTTGGAGAGACGGCAGTATGCCAGAATGTACCGAAATTCGAAGGATATTGCATGTCAGCAATGATGGTACCTCATCATCACCAAAAGGAAAATAAGAATAATGGCCAATAAAAGCAAGACCCATTCCGGCGCGAAGAAGAGATTCAAAGTCACTGCAACCGGCAAGATAAAACGCGGGCATTCCAATGCTTCGCATATAATGAGCAAGAAAAATGCGAAAAGAAGGCGGAGGCTCAGGAAATCGACTTTAGTGAAAGGGAAGGAAGGCAAGGAGCTGCGTAAACTACTAGGGGTATGATATTATGAGAGTTAAAAGAGGACAGGAAAAAAGGAAGAAACACAACAGGACGCTGAAGGCCGCAAAGGGCTATGCTCACGCAAAGAGCCACAGATATAAAAGCGCTATTAACCAGCTTGAGAAGAGCCTGCAGTACTCGACCAGCGACAGGATAGCAAAAAAAAGGGAACACAGGAGCCTCTGGATACTCGCGATAAACGCCGCCTGCCGGAAAAGCGGCACAAGCTATTCCAGATTCATTTCGGGACTCAAGAAAACGAATATAAACCTTAATAGAAAAGTCTTGCAGGAAATCGCGCTGAAAGACGCCAAGACATTCGACCATTTAATCTCACTTTCTCAGAAATCCAAATAAGGGATTTCATTTAATATACAATTTATGCCCCACGATAAAAAGAACAAAAATTTCAGTCCGTCCAAAACCCTTATAAAACTTTTTCTTATTGTCATATTCTCCGGGACTTTCGCGCTGATGCTGCCGGGCGCGTCATCGGAGAGAATAAGTGTTACAGATGCTCTTTTTACCGCTACCTCGGCAGTCTGCGTAACGGGGCTAACCGTAAAGGAAACCGGGACATATTTTACGACCTTCGGGCAGGTGATAATCCTTATCCTCATCCAGATGGGCGCACTGGGTTATATGACCCTTGCCAGCCTGATAGTACTGCTTTTAAGAAAGGGGATGAGCATAAAAGGCAAGCTTCTCGTAAAACAGCAGATGAGCGGAACCAAGAGCGTAAAGCTCTCAAAGTATATCATGCGCGTTTCAATACTCACATTCTCCCTTGAAATATTCGGGGCGCTCATATTGAGTATTCGGCTCAACGGCAGGTTCGGCAACACCTTAAAATCCGTTTATTTCGGAATATTCCATTCGGTCTCGGCTTTTTGTAATGCCGGATTCGATATTTTCGGAGACGGCAGGTCTTTATCATCGATGAACGGTGACTATGCTTTTATAATAACCGCAGCTCTCCTGATAATAACCGGCGGTATAGGATATATAGTAATAAATGATACATATGAATCTATTGCGGCCCTGCTCAGGAACCGGAGGCACAGGATGACCCTGCATACGAAAATCGTTCTTTCAGCAACATTAACGCTCCTGGCAGCGGGCACCCTATTGTACTTTATAGCCGAAAAGAACAATCCGCAGACTATGCTGGGTATGTCCCATACGCAGAAGTGGCTGATGGCCTTTTTCCAGTCGGTCACTCCCAGGACTGCGGGATTCAGCATGATAAAGACATCGGGGTTGATAAATTTTTCCATTATATTTACAATTATCCTTATGTTTATCGGTGCCTCACCGGGGGGAACCGGCGGAGGCATAAAAACAACGACATTTGCCATAATGCTCACGAATGTAAAATCGATTATCCAGGAAAGGGAAGATATTTTTTTGTTCAAGAGGAGGATAACGTATTCAACCGTGAAGAACACTGTAGCGATATTCTTCCTGGCACTGTGCTTTGTGGTAACCATGACTCTCTTGATATCCTCGATAGAGGCCTTCAGCCTCAAGGACATACTGTTTGAGGTTACTTCAGCTTTCGGGACTGTCGGCTTATCTACAGGGATAACCGGGAAAATGAGTGATATCAGCAAGCTCCTGATAGTAGTCACCATGTTTTTTGGAAGGCTGGGCCCTCTTACGATAGGGACTGCCCTGCTTAAGAAAGCGGGAAAAGTCAATTACCGCTTCCCGGAGCAGGAAATAGCTGTAGGCTAGAAGTACTTCGGGTTGGAATCTTTGCGATAAAAAATAGTATAATTAAAGGTAATGTAAAAAAAGGACAACGGAATAATGAGAAGTTTTGCAGTAATAGGTCTGGGAGAGTTCGGGGCTTCTATCGCCTCCTATATTGAAGAAGAAGGAGGAGAAGTGATCGCCATAGAGATAGACCCCGAGAAGGTAAGGAACTATGAGAACGAATTCACATCGGTAGTGGAAGCGGATGCTACGGATATCGAGGCCTTAAGGGACCTGGGTATATCCGATGTAGATGCTGCTATCGTTTCCATAGGCACAAATATGGGCGCCAGCATCCTTATAACGCTCCTTTTAAAGGAACTCAAGGTTCCTCTTATAATAGTAAAAGCGATGAATCAGCTTCACGGCAAGGTGCTGAAAAAGGTAGGGGCCAACAGTATAGTATTTCCCGAAAAGGATATGGCAAAGAATATCGCATGGCGACTGATGTGGCCTGACTATAAGGAGCTTGAACTGGCTCCGGGTCTCTGCATGATAGAGATAAGTGCGCCGAAATCGTTCATAAACAAGAACCTGGGATTGCTGGAGTTGAGGAAGAATTACGATGCGAATATTATCGCAATAAAGAAAAAAGTGCCATACATCACGGAAGACCAGCAGACAGATTACAAGGAAAAGACTATAGCGCCGCCCAACGCAGATACATCGATTGACGAGGGAGACACTCTCATCCTCGTGTGCCCCCAGGACAAAGTCGAAAAATTCAAGAACATGACATGAACGACGAGAAAAAAACACTCGAAGATTATCTGGAAAAAGGGAAATTTTATTTCCTGAGCGAGAAATACGACCTGGCCATCAGGGAATTCAAGGATGCGCTGAAACTTGACGAGAAGAACACGGATGTTCTGTACAGCCTCGGTATAGCCTATGAAAGTTCCAACAAGCTTGCGGATGCCAGGAAAACTTACCTGAAGACACTGGAATACGACCCTAACCATAAATTGGCCAAGGAACATTTGGATAAGATGATAGAAAAATGATAGCGGATGAATGCAAAAAGATAAAGAACAATTTCATAGACGAAATTAAGAACTGCAGCGAAGCAAAATGCCTCAGCGACATAAAAATAAGGTATTTAGGCAGAAAAGGCATAGTATCATCTCTATTTAAAAGCATAAGCTCCCTGACGCAGGAGGAAAGGAAAACAGGCGGCAGGGAACTGAACCTACTGAAGGAACATATAGAAAAGACGGTCAGGGAGAAAGAGTCCGAATTGAGACAGAAGGTCTCGCCTGCATCGTTTTTCGATCCGACGCTTACCGGAGAGAAAACGGATATCCCGGGAAATCACCCCTTGAAGGCAGTCATGAACAGTATAATATATATATTCACTGCCATGGGTTTCGGTATTGCATACGGGCCTGAAATAGAAGAAAATTACTATAACTTCACTGCGCTTAATTTCCCCGAGAACCATCCGGCACGTGACATGCATGATACTCTTTATCTGAAAGAGAAGGATACGCTGCTCAGGACACATACTTCTCCCGTACAGATAAGGACAATGGAAAAGCATGCTCCCCCGTACAAGTTTATAGCCCCCGGGAAATGCTACAGGAGAGACACTATAGATGCGTCTCATTCCCCTGTATTCCACCAGGTGGAAGGCTTCATGGTGGACAGGGATATAAGTTTTGCTGACCTGAAGGGGGTTCTTGATGAGTTTGCCCGCAGGATATTCGAGGGTTCGCAGGATATCAAGACGAGGTTCAGACCCAGTTTCTTCCCTTTTACGGAACCGTCGGCCGAGATGGATATTATGTGCAGCATCTGCCGCGGCAAAGGCTGTTCTTCATGTTCAGGAAAGGGCTGGCTGGAAATACTTGGCGCCGGGATGGTAGACCCGGAAGTTTTCAGGTACTGTAAGGTCGATCCCGATAAATGGCAGGGTTTTGCGTTCGGCATGGGAGTCGAGAGGATAGCGATGCTCAAATACGGGATAAGCGATATGCGGCTGTTCTTCCAGAACGATCTAAGATTCCTGAGGCAATTCTGATGAGGGTACCCATAAACTGGCTCAAGGAATATATTGATTTCGATCTATCCCCCCAAGAACTGGAGAAGATACTTACCGTAAGAGGGCTGGAGGTGGAGAGCATAGAAAATATTGACGGGGAGGACGTCATAGATATAGAGCTGACTCCCAACAGGGGGGATTGCGCTTCCATGATAGGCGTGGCAAGAGAACTCTCTTCATATCTCAATAAGCCGTACAGCCTCCCCCCGTCCGGATACCGTGAATCCGGTCCGGACATGAGCACCGTTTATTCGCTAGAAGTGAAGATACCTGAAAATTGCCCGGCCTATTATCTTAAACATATAAAGAACGTGAAAATAGGGGATTCACCGTCCTGGCTGAGAAAGCGCCTTAAAGCCTGCGGTATAAGGCCTCTGAACAACGTTATAGATATTACCAATTACGTCCTGCTGGAATATGGACAGCCGCTGCACGCTTTTGACGCGTCTAAAATAACCGGCGGCAGGATAATCGTAAGGAACGCCGCAGAAAACGAAGAGATACTGGCTCTGGACGGCAAGAGGAGGCAACTTAAGCCTGAAGATATTGTTATTGCAGACCCCGGCAGGGCTGTCGCGATAGGAGGGGTAATGGGCGGCGAAGAGACTTCAGTTTCAGGGAATACCAGGGACATCCTTGTCGAGAGCGCTTTCTTTAGTCCGGAGAACATACTTAAAACCGAAAAGACCCTTGGCCTCAAGACTGAGAGTTCATACAGATTTGCCCGTCATGTCGATATAATGGGCGTGGAAAAAGCGCTCGACAGGGCGGCATACCTGCTCCAGGAAATCTGTTCGGGAATACCATCGAAGGGAAAGCTCTTTTTCCGGAAAACGGATTTCAAGGAAAAAGTGATAGAACTGGAAGTGTCCAGGGTCAACGCTGTTTTAGGCGCTTCGATAAGCGCTGCCGAAGCTTCCGGATACCTTAAAACTCTGGAATTCGCCTCTGAACCGGACGGCGACAGGATAAGTGTCAGGGTGCCTTCCTTCAGGAACGATGTAACAAGGCCAATAGACGTGATTGAGGAGCTTGCCAGAGTACACGGTTATGACAATATAAACCCGACAATGCCCAGGTCAGTTATCTCGACGGATCTATTCAGTAAACCTGACGATATTTGCGAAGCGGAGTTCATCCTCAGATCCCGGGGCTACTGGGAGACGGTCACTCATTCTCTGATAAGCAGCGCGGCATTTGAAGCAGTTTCCGCAGGAAGCATAAAACCGGTATATATCGACAACCCGATCAATGTATTTATGGACATACTTCGCCCTAATCTGCTTCCCGGCCTTCTGGAAGTTGCGCGATATAATCTGAACCAGAACCAGGCCCCGATAAAATTCTTCGAAAGGGGGAGCACCTTCAGGGAAGACGATACCGGGGAACGGGAGAAAGAGCAATTAGCTTTTATCTCCCTGGGCGGTGATTTCTACCAGGCGAAATCGCTGGTAACCGGCATGCTCAGCAGGTTCAATCAGGATTTCGATTACAACTATTCGTGCGATTCCGCCTATTTCGACAGGCAGAAGAACGCCGCCATAATGATAGACGGGAAGTTTACCGGAGAATTCGGCTGTATAAAAGAGGGCATGCTGAAACAGTATGACCTTAAGAACAGACAGTTTACCGGGGCATATATCATATTGAACAATATCGACAGGGAAAAGCTCATTAAGAGAAGATTCCGCAGCTGGAGCCCATTCCCGTCCGTATTCAGGGACCTTTCGCTTGTATCGCCGTTTAATTTGACACACTCTGCCATATGTGATAAAATCAGTGAAAAAGGTGAAAAAATACTGAAATATATCGAGTTATTTGACCAATATACAGATAACAAGCTGGGCGCCGGGAAAAAGTGTATGAACTACAAGCTTGAATTCAATTCACCTGAAAGAACTTTGACATCGGAAGAAGTGGATACGGTAGTAGGGAACATAGTGGAGTATCTGAGCGGAACTCTTGGAATAACACTTAGGCCGGAACAATGAAAGGACTCAACGAGCTAAAGATAAACGTTCAGGAGCTCATCTCGAGATACACGCAACTCAGGGAGAGTAACAGGAAACTGGAAGAGGAATTGAACAGGTTCAAGAAGAACCTTAACTTCCTCGAAGATAAGAACCAGAAACTTCCCGATGTGATGCAGAAGAACAAAAAACTAATAAAAGAAAGGGAAAAAATAGCAAACAAAGTTGACGATATATTGAAGAGATTAGAGGAGGTCAAATTATAAACTGATATTTTTCTAGTTTTAGTGTAGGCCGAATGATGATGATAAGCAGAGAAACAGACAAAGAAATTACACAAGTACGCATATGCGGAAGAGATTATAATATTAGCAACGATGAATGGCAACCGCTGTATATCAAGAAACTGGCAGAGATTCTTGAAACAGAGATCAAGAATATCGAAGAAGAAACCAAGATAGTAGATAACTATAAATTGCTTATTCTTGCCGGGCTGAGTATCTCGGACAGACTGCTGAAGATCGAAGAGATGAAGACCGGGAGCAATAAGCTGGCGGAAAAAGAGATAGAAAAACTGAATATCGAGATAGAAGGCATTCTTTCGTAACCCCTGCGGTGTACGTGTAAGTGTTGTCTAAATTGAGCCTACACTAAAACAATTGGGCATCCGCGTCCCTAACGGCCTTGGCAGTTGGGGCAGGACAACCATCATAGAAAAAGAAGCTCAATTTTGGTCAATAACGGCATTGCGGGGGTTTTTTTATATATTATGAACGAGCTATTCAGAGATATAGAGAATATCGACACATTCAGGCAGCGGCCTCTCGCCTTCAGAATGAGGCCTAAAGCGATCGATGAATTCATAGGTCAGCGCCACCTTGTTTCCCCCGGCCAAAAACTCAGGAGGATGATGGATTCGGGAAGGATGTTCTCCCTTATCTTTTACGGACCTTCCGGCTGCGGCAAGAGCGCGCTGGCTAACGTAATAGCCGGCACAATCGATGCAAAAATAGAGAAAATAAACGCTGTTAATTCGAACGTCAAGGAGATCAGGGAAATAATAGACCGGGCAAAATACCTTCTTAACAAATCCAGAAGGACCATTTTGATAATAGATGAAATACACAGGTTCAACAGGATACAGCAGGATTCACTCCTTCCCGATGTCGAAGAAGGCAATATAGTGCTTATAGGCATAACGACTGAGAATCCTTTCTATTTTATCTCAGGTCCGCTGTTATCGAGGGCCAGCGTCTTCAGGTTCAACCCGCTTACCGACGAAGAGATAAAAATGATCCTGCATAATGCCGTAAAAAGTGAGGACAGGGGCGTCGGATACAGGAAGATAGAGATTGTTCCGGAATCCGTCGAAATGATTGTCCGGGCTTCGGGGGGAGACGCGAGGCACGCGCTGAATATACTGGAGCTGGCAGCGATGACAGCAGGCACCGGGAACGGGATGATAGTCATCGGCCCGGAGCTTATAGACAAATGTATCGGAGAAAGGAAATTCGTTTACGACAGGGCCGGAGACATGCATTACAACACTATTTCCGCGTTTATAAAGAGCATGCGGGGTTCCGATCCGGACGCTGCCGTATATTATCTTGCCAGGATGATCACTTCCGGAGAGGATCCGAGGTTCATTGCCAGGCGTATAGCGATATGCGCTTCGGAAGACGTGGGCAATGCCGATCCGCAGGCCCTGTTGCTGGCAAATGCCGCGCTGAACGCTGTCGAATATATCGGGATGCCTGAAGCCATGATAATACTTTCGCAGGCTGCCATATATGTTTCTTGCGCGCCGAAGAGCAACTCTTCATGTCTTGCCGTGAACAAGGCCATGAAATTTGTGGAAGAGAGCGGAGATCCCGGGATACCGGAACATCTTACGAAAGCCGGCGCGGATAGCTACATATACCCGCACGATCACAAGTACGGCTATGTAAGACAGAGGTATATGAATACTGACGAAATATTCTACAGCCCCAGGTCCAGGGGTCATGAGAAATACATGAAGAAATACCTTGATTTCATAAAAAGAAGCGATGTTATTAAAAATGATAAACAACATTAATGACGCTGCTTCCGGAGAAGAGCAGCTGGAAAAAAGAGCGCTCAGGGAGAAACATTTGAAGCTGAGGAAAAACATCGGCCGTGATGAACGCTCTCTGGCTGACGAAAATATTTTCAGGAAAATAAAGGTCAGGGAAGATATAGAAAAAGCGGATAATATCATGCTTTATTCTTCCGGTCCGGACGAGGCAGGAACCAGAAAAATCACAGAATACCTGATATCAGCGGGGAAAAAAGTGTATCTGCCGTCGATCAACGACAAAGACCTCTTTGTAAGGAGAATCAGGTCCATGACAGACCTGGTTAAAGGTAAATTCGGCATACTGGAGCCGCGAGGGGATGTTTCCGAACCGGTGGAGCCGGGCATCCTCGACATAGTCATTGTGCCTGGCGTTTGCTTTACCAGGAGGGGCGCCCGGCTCGGAAGAGGAAAAGGCTATTATGACAGGTTCCTTTCCCGACTGCCTGAAAGGGTAAAAGTGATAGGCATTTGCTACAGTTCTCAAATAGAAGATAATATCCCTTGCACGGATAACGACATGGAAGTGGACGAAGTAGTGACAGATTAAACCAAGGAGGAAAAATGATATTTTTATATATAGCATCAGGGATCATCGCGGGATTCGTCATTAGGTCGATTTTCGCGGGAAAAAGCAGGAAAGATGAAGTAGGAGAGCTGAAAGAAAAGATGGCCAGGCTTTCCGATGAAATGAGGCAGAAACTCGAAAACAAGGAAAAAGAAGTATCCGAAGAGAAAAAGAAGATAAACGAAGATTTCAGGAAATCGACAGCGCAGACGAGAGATGAGATAAAAAAGATGAAAGAAGAGATTGAGACAAAATCCAAGACAATAGAGAGGAAAGCGGATGTCCTGGAGAAAAAAGAGATAGAGATAAAAGGCAAAGAAGACAACCTGGAATCCATAAGATCAAAATTCGAAGAAAAAGAAAAATTTGTCAATGAGATACTTCAGAAAGAGAATACAATGCTCGAAAAAATTTCCGGCATGTCTCCGAAGGAGGCCAGGGAAGAACTTATGAGCAGAGTCGAAGAAGAAGCAAAGGAAGATGCCCAGAAGAACTACAAGCAGATAGTCGATAATGCGAAAAGAGATGCCCAGAGGGAATCCATAGAGATTCTTGCTCAGGCAATACAGAGAAATGCTTCCGAAGTGACTCAGGAATCCACGGTTTCGACGGTTTCTCTCACTGATGACGACATGAAAGGAAGGATTATAGGCAGGGAGGGAAGAAATATAAGAACGCTCGAAGCAGAAACGGGAGTCAATATAATTATAGATGACACCCCGGGAGTAATAACGATATCTTCTTTCGACGGCGTCCGCAGAGAAGTAGCTAAAAGATCGCTGGAATTTTTGATAAAGGACGGCAGGATCCAGCCTGTACGCATTGAAGAAGTAGTTCAAAAAATACAGAAAGAGGTCGATGACATAGTAAGAAAGGCAGGGGAATCTGCGGTCATGGATGCCGGAGTCACCGGGCTCCATGACGAGATGGTAACGCTTCTGGGAAGACTTAAATTCAGGACTTCCTACGGGCAGAACGTCCTGGCTCATTCCATAGAAGTAGCTCACTTCGCAGGGATAATGGCAGAAGAACTCGAAATAGACGCAGCATTTGCCAGGAGGGCGGGTCTGCTGCATGATATCGGAAAAGCCGTCGACAAGGACATGGACGGCAATCACGTGACCATTGGCGCAAAACTCGTTAAGAGATACGGGGAAAGCGAGCGCCTGCAGAATGCTATCATGGCGCATCACGAAGACGAGCAGGCGCAGACTGCCGAAGCTATTCTGATAATTGCAGCCGACACGATATCGGCTTCAAGGCCCGGAGCAAGAAGGGAGAACATCGAGTATTACGTGAAGCGTATTACGGAAGTTGAAGAAATAGCGAAGGGTTTCGAAGGGGTAAAAGAAGCGTACTGCATATCCGCCGGAAGGGAGATAAGGATAATCGTCGAGCCTAATAAAGTCAGCGATCTTGACGCCGCGAACATAGCAAAAAGCTGCGCCAAGAGCATAGAAGAGAAGATCGATTATCCGGGAGAGATAAAAGTCACCGTAATAAGAAGTTCTAAAAACGTGGAAGTAGCAAAATGAAGCTCAGGTATAGAACGGAATGTGTGATGTGTAAAGTGAAGGCAATCTGCAGATGGCCTATTGAGAGGATCGGATAAATATCAGATGCCGGGCGCGAGATATCAGATGCGAGATGTGTATAACTGGATACGAGTCAATGAAGGGAGTTGATTGTTGAATATATTATTCATAGGTGATGTTATAGGCAATCCAGGAAGAGAAGCGGTACAGGCTCTTCTTCCAAAGATGAAAAACCAGTACGGTGTTGACTTTGTCATCCTCAACGGAGAGAATTCGGCCGGAGGGCTCGGGATTACCCCGGAAATATTCAATAGTTTCATCCAGAACGGCATTGATGTCGTTACTTCGGGAAACCATATCTGGAAAAGAAAAGAAGTCATGGACGTCATAAACCATCCGCAACTGTTAAGGCCGGCGAACTATCCGTCGGAAGCTCCGGGTAAAGGCTGCGGGACGTATACGCTGGGAAATAACCGGGTTACAGTTATAAATCTCCAGGGAAGGATTTTCATGGAACCGCTGGACTGTCCTTTTGCTGCGGCAGACGCCATACTCGAAAAGAGCAGCAACACGGATATAATAATAATCGATTTTCATGCCGAAGCTACTTCGGAAAAACTTGCTCTCGCCTGGTACCTGGACGGGAAAGTATCGGCCGTTCTGGGCACTCATACTCACATACAGACATCCGACGAGTTGATAATGCCTGAAGGAACGGCTTACATAAGCGACGCGGGCATGACCGGGTCTAAAAACGGTGTGATAGGCGTAGAAAAGGAAGAAATAATAAGGAAATTCATTACCGGAATGCCGTTCAGGTACAGGATCGCAAAAGGCAATGAATATTTTGAAGGTGTTTTATTGAGCGTAAACGAAAAAACTGGGAAAAGCACGTCTATCACCCGGCTGAGCGTACCATTGGCCGGCCAGAAAGGATAATCAATGCAGGATAAACTGATTTACGGCAAAACACTTGCACAAGATCTCCGGTCCCGGATAAAATGTGAGATCGAGGCTCTGACAAAAGAGGGAAAGAGGAGTCCGGCACTGAGTATAATCATAGCAGGGAATGACCCTGCCAGCGTATACTATGCGGGGCTTTTAAAAAGGGCAGGCGACAAGGATGGAATATGCGTAGATATCCGGCACCTGGAAAAACCGTCCGCAGAAGACGTCCTTTCCGAGATAGACGGGCTCAACCGTGACCGAGGCGTTGACGCGGTACTCGTGCAGCTCCCGCTTCCCGAAGGCATAGATAAAAAGGATGTCTTTTCATCCCTGGACCCGGCAAAAGACGTCGATGCCCAAACTCCTCTCAACCAGGGTAAGATCCTGACAAAGGAAGCCGTAATATTCCCGGCTACATCGATGGGAGTTCTCAAGATACTGAAAGGCAATAATATAGATATATCGGGTAAAAAATGCGTCGTTATAGGCAGAAGCACGACGGTAGGTCTTCCCGCGGCACTGCTTCTTATGAACGAGAACGCTACCGTAACCGTGTGCCATTCGAAATCAAGACCGCTCGAGAAATATACAAAAGAGGCCGATATACTGGTGGTGTCCGCAGGAAAACCCAACCTGATAAAAAAACAGCATGTAAAAAAAGACTCGGTGGTGATAGACGTGGGCACAAACGATGTCGATGGGAGAATGGTAGGTGATGTCGACATAGAAGATGTATCGGGCATAGCCATGGTATCTCCGGTCATCGGAGGAGTCGGGTCGCTGACGCTTGCCAGCCTTTTTGAGAACACACTTGAATTATACAAAAAAAATATTCACGGTAACCGAACTTAATACCCTTTCCAGGGACATACTGGAAAACAACTTCCCGCTGGTTTGGCTTGAGGGGGAAATATCGAATTTTACTCATCATACGTCCGGCCATATGTATTTTACGCTGAAAGACGAGGAGGCTTCCATTGACGCGGTCATGTACAGGACCAGCAATGCTAATATGGATTTCAGGCCTTCTCACGGTATGAAGGTCCTTGCAAGGGGCAGGATCAGCGTGTTCATAAAAGGAGGCAGGTATCAGATAATAGTCTGGGAGATGAAACAAAAGGGAACGGGCGAACTGGAAAAAAGATTCCTGGAACTTAAGGAGAAACTGAAAAAAGAAGGGCTTTTCGATCAAAAATTCAAAAAACCGATACCCGCTGTCCCTCAGCTTATCGGGATCATAACCTCGCCTACCGGGGCGGCAATAAGGGACATACTTAATGTCATAGGCAGAAGATTCGCCAAGGTAAAAATAGTAATTTTCCCGGTGAGGGTTCAGGGCGGCACGGCAAAAGACGAGATTGCCACCGCGATAGATAAGCTCAATGCCCTCTACCCGAAGATGGATGTCATTATACTGGCCAGGGGGGGAGGCTCGCTGGAAGATCTTTGGCCTTTCAACGAAGAGGCAGTGGCAAGAGCCATCTTCCGTTCCTCCATACCGATAATATCCGGCGTCGGCCACGAAGTGGATTTCACTATAGCTGATTTCGCGGCCGACTTCAGGGCTCCAACGCCGTCGGCAGCGGCTGAGATCGCGGTTGAAGACAGTGAAAACCTGCGGAAAAGGCTTTATAAATCTTCCGATACACTGAGGTCCTACATCGGCTACAAGATAAAGCTTCTCTCGGGTTCCCTGAACGCCGTAAGAGAATCTGCGGGTTTCAGATACCCTGACCGTCTGCTGAATCAGAAATACCAGGATATGGATTACATAATTGCGGATATCCTGAATAACGTAAAATCGATTATTAGAAAAAAGACCAGCGCTTTCGATACTCTGACAGCCGGTCTCGAAGCTCTTTCTCCCATGGCTGTCCTGGACAGGGGGTACTCTATAACATACCGCAATAAGGAAGTGCTCAAGGATACTTCGTGCGTAAAAGAAGGCGATTCGATATACACCGTGGTAAAAAAAGGCAGGATAAAGAGCAGGGTGGAGGAACTTGATTAATATAAATAATTCTTTAAAATAATGAGGTAAACTATGCCAGATAAAAAAACACCCAGTTTCGAAGAAGCGCTTAAGGAACTTGAGGATATAGCCTCGCAGCTGTCTTCAGGAGACCTCCCGCTCGAAAAAGCACTTGAGCTTTTCGAGAAAGGGATGAAACTCAAGGCTGTCTGCAGCAAACGGCTGGATAAAGCGGCAGAAAAGATAAAAATCCTCATCGAAAAAGACGGCACTATAGAAGAAAAAGACTTCAGCCTTGATGATAATTAGAAGAACGGAGAATATTCCCGATGGATTTTTATGCTAATTTTTTGGAAGAAAAGAAAAAGATAGACGCTATTCTTCGCGACCTGTTGAAGGAAAGAGAAGAATTCATATATCCGCCGCTATACAGGGCCATGGAATATTCGCTTTTTTCCGGAGGAAAGAGGATAAGGCCTGTACTCCTCAAGTGGTGTGCGGAACTGGGCACCCCGGATCCCGCGACGCTAAACAGGTCCATCGGGGCGATCGAGTTCATACACACATACTCTCTTGTTCATGACGACCTGCCAGACATGGACAACGACGACACCAGAAGAGGTAAACCGACTTCGCATAAGGTGTTCGGGCCCGCCATGGCCATACTTGCCGGCGACGGCCTTCTTACCGAAGCGTTCTACTTCTCCGGTTCTGCGGGAGACAGCAGGCTGACACGCATCCTGGCGCAGTGCTCCGGTGCGGAAGGGATGGTCGGCGGACAGGCGGCGGATATAGACAAGTATGGTGATAAAGACTACATAATAACGCTGAAGACCGCATACCTCTTCAAAGCGGCCGCTCTTATGGGAGGTATAGCAGGTTCTCTTGACGATGACAAACTTGACAAAATAGGCGTCTATGGTATAAATCTAGGGAAGGCGTTCCAGTTGAGAGACGATCTGCTGGATCTTGAGGCAGAAGGGCTGGATGAAACAGAGAAGAAGGCAAAAATGCTCGTAGAAAAAGCGAAGGAATCCATAGCGTCCATAAGTGGCACTCAGAACCTGCTGAAGCTTGCTGATTTTGTCATAACGAGGAAGGGATGATACTTGATACCATAAACGATCCTAAAGACCTGAGGGTTATAAACAGGAAGCATCTTTCCACGCTGGCGAGCGAAGTGAGGAATAAGATAGTAGAAGTCACTTCCGAAAAGGGCGGCCACCTTGCGCCCAGCCTGGGAGTTGTAGAGCTTACCATAGCCCTTCATTACTGCCTGGATACCCCTAAAGACAAGATCATCTGGGATGTCGGGCACCAGGCTTACGCTCACAAGATTCTCACGGGCAGGAGAGACGAATTCGACAATCTCAGGTCACTTGGCGGTATAAGCGGATTCCCTAATATAAATGAGAGCGAATACGACAGTTTCGGCGTCGGCCATGCATCCACATCTATTTCGGCCGCGCTGGGCATGGTCTGCGCAAGAGACATAAAAAAGGAAAATTACAAAGTGGCGGCTGTCATCGGCGACGGGTCCCTTACCGGCGGACTGGCATACGAAGGCTTGAATAACGCCGGGCACCTGAAAAAAGACATGCTTGTAATACTTAATGACAACGAGATGTTCATATCGAAAAAAGTCGGCGCCATGGGCGAATACCTCACGAGGATACTCACCTTCGCGCCTCTTCAGAAAATCGAAGAAAGGATAAAAAACATACTTGGAAGGCATCCGAACTGGGGGCAGGAGCTGATACAGCTTGCAAGGAGATCCAAGGTCATGCTCACCCCAGGCATGCTTTTTGAAGAGATGGGCTTCGAATACTTCGGACCTGTCGACGGGCACGATATAGAGCTGCTTATTAACACAATAAACAAAATAAAGGATCTCGACGGCCCTAAGCTGCTGCATATAATCACCAAGAAAGGCAAAGGCTATGCTCCGGCGGAAGACAATCCTGAGAAATTCCACGGTACCGGGTCTTTCGATCTGGTAACGGGCGAAGCGAAAAAAGAAGGATCGTATAAGCTGAATTATCAGGATGTCTTCGGAGATACAATTGTAGAGCTGGCCAGGAAGAACAGTAAAATCATAGCTATAACTGCCGCGATGGAAAGCGGCACGGGACTGAAGAAATTCAGGGAGAATTTCCCGGAGAGATTTTTCGATGTGGGCATAGCTGAACAGCACGCAGTGACATTTGCGGCGGGACTGGCCTGCTGCGGGCTTAAGCCCGTATGCGCTATCTATTCGACATTCCTTCAGCGATCATATGACCAGATAATACACGATGTCGCGCTCCAGGAGCTGCCCGTCATATTCGCCATAGACAGGGCGGGACTGGTCGGAGAAGACGGGCCGACCCACCATGGTATTTTCGACCTGTCATACCTGTGCAGTGTTCCGAATATGATCGTGACGGCGCCGTCTGACGAAGGAGAGATGAGGAATATGCTTTTCTCTTCTTTTGAATGGGGAAAGCCTGCGGCTATCAGATATCCCAGGGGGGAGGTAGCGGGAGTCGAAGTTGAAGAGAAATTTTCTTTTATAGAAATCGGGAAATCCAGGATCCTGAGAGAAGGTGAAGATATCACAATAATAGCGTTAGGCACTCTGGCGGCGGCGGCAGCCGCGGCTGCCGAGCTCCTTCATAAGGACGGGATATCCGCTGAAGTCATAGATCTCCGTTTTGCCAAACCCATTGATACCGAGACCATTATCGGTTCGGCAGTCAAGACGGGCAGGGTCATCACGCTCGAAGAGAATGTGCTGACCGGAGGTGTCGGTGAGAGAATAACCCGCATACTCCCCGGAAACCTGAAGCCGCTCAATATAGCAATACCGGATTCATTCGTGACGTTCGGAAAGATAAGGGAACTCAAAGCCAGGCTCGGTCTGGACTCGGCAGCTGTTTACCGGAAAGCAAAAGAACTGGTAGCTGGACTGAAGTCTACTTGATGACAGTTGCCGCTACCCCCGGAAAAATGGCAAAAGAAACAGGATACGTATCAAGGGGCGCGATTAAGCTAAGAGGAGCACTTGCTTCTGCCGGGATAGATCCTGAGGGGAAGGTAGTGATCGACATAGGCTCTTCCCACGGCGGTTTTGTCCAGGTAATGCTTCTGGCGAACGCCGCACTGGTATACGCCGTAGATGTGGGAAAAGGCCTGCTCGACTGGAAGCTCCGCAATTTCGAGAAGGTAGTGGTGATGGAAAACACAAACGCCAAGGACCTCAAGGCGGAGATGTTCGAGCGGAGGCCTGACATAGGGCTGATAGATGTTTCCTTTATCTCCCTTAAGAAAGTGCTTCCTGTAGCCTTCGGCATAGTCTCTGAGAGCATCCTGGCGTTGGCGAAACCGCAGTTCGAAGCCACATACGAAGAAACGTCCAGGGGAAGGGGCGTGATATTATCCGGTGACATCCAGCGCAGGATACTGGATGATATCAGGGACAGCGTGCAGGATTCTGCATGGGAACTGGCCGGCATATATCCTGCGCAGATAAAAGGAAGGACTGGCAACCAGGAATTCTTCATGCATTATAACAGAAAGGGACCCGGCGGGATATGAAAAAAGATTTCAGTCACAGAGAAATAGAGAAAAAATGGCAGGACATCTGGGAAAAGAAGGGGGTCTTCCGCGTTTCTAACCGTATCGGCGAGAGGGAAAAGAAGTATTACCTCCTGGAAATGTTCCCTTATCCGTCCGGCGAACTGCATATGGGGCATGTAAGCAATTATGCGATCGGCGATACTTATGCAAGATATCTCCGCAGGAACGGTTACAAGCTGCTATATCCCATGGGATATGATGCCATGGGCTTACCGGCGGAAAACGCAGCTATCAAAAAGGGGATAATCCCGTCCGAATGGATTAAAAAATGCATAGCCAACATGATGGTTCAGCAGAGACAGCTGGGACTGAGTTATGACTGGGAAAGGCTGGTAAATACTTCCGAATCCGAATACTACCGCTGGAACCAGTGGATATTCATAAAATTTCTCGAGAAAGGCCTTGCGTACAAGAAAAAAGCCGCCATCAACTGGTGCCCCTCGTGCGGCACAACGCTTGCCAACGAACAGGTAGAAAACGGTAAATGCTGGAGATGCGCTTCGGACGTCGAGATAAGGATAAAGGAACAATGGTATTTCAAGATAACGGAGTATGCCGAAGAGCTTCTCAACGATCTCGACGGACTGTACGGATGGCCGGAAGCTGTCAAAATACAGCAGCGGAACTGGATAGGCAGATCTTCCGGGGCCATAGTCCGTTTCAAGCTGGAAGATTCCGATTACAGCATACCTGTCTTTACCACCAGGCCCGACACTCTCTATGGTTCTACCTTCCTGCTTCTTGCGCCGCAGCATCCCGAGATTATGGATATAGCCTCCGGGAACAAGGAAGAAATTCAGCGGTTTATCAACGAGACTGCGGTGACATCGATAAAGGAAAAAGAGGTAAAGGAAAAGAAAGGTATATACCTGGGGATAAACGCGGTCAACCCGCTGAACGGCAGGAGCATTCCCGTATATATTGCGAACTTCGTATTCATGGAATACGGGACCGGCGCGATAATGTCCGTTCCCGCACACGACCAGAGGGATTTCGAATTTGCGAAGAAATACGGGTTGGAAATAGTCGAAGTTATCAGGGGTTCGGATACGAAATACGACGGCACGTGCGCCTATGAGGGCCCGGGGAAACTCATAAACTCGGACAAGTTCAGCGGCATGGAATCCCGGCAGGCGATAGAAGAGATCACGTCCTACCTGGAAGAAACCGGTAAAGGTGCCAAATCGGTCCAGTACAAACTGAGGGACTGGCTTATATCCAGGCAGAGGTACTGGGGCACCCCCATCCCTGTGGTCTACTGTGAAAAATGCGGCATAGTACCCGTAAAGGAATGTGATCTGCCCGTAAAGCTGCCTGGCGATGTCGAATTCACGGGAAAAGGGAATCCCCTCGAGACCAGCTCGGGATTCAGACAGACTTCATGCCCGGAATGCGGCGGTACGGCGTCGAGAGAAACGGACACCATGGATACTTTCGTAGATTCCTCCTGGTACTTTCTCAGATATATTAATCCGCATACTTCCGACAAACCTTTCAAAACCGAAGAAGTCAACAGCTGGCTCCCGGTGGATCAGTATATAGGCGGCATTGAACATGCCGTGCTGCACCTGCTGTATTCAAGGTTTTTTACCAGGGCCCTCTGTGACCTGGGCCTGGTGAATTTCAGGGAGCCCTTCAGGAACCTCCTCTGCCAGGGCATGGTAGTCAAAGACGGTTCTAAGATGAGCAAATCCAGGGGAAACGTCGTAACTGCTGACGAGATAAATATGAAATACGGCGCCGATACCGCGCGGCTCTTTATCCTCTTCGCATCCCCGCCCGAGAAAGACCTGGAGTGGTCGGACGAAGGAATAAACGGCTGTTACAGGTTCCTTAAGAAGCTCTGGAGGATGGTGCAGGAAGAGACAGATACCGCAAAAAAACCTGATGAGGGCAGTCCGGACGATAAATTTCTCCACCTCCTTCATAACTCGGTAAAAAGCGTCACCATCGATATATCCCGGGATTTCCATTTCAATACCGCGATAGCCAGGATTATGGAACTCGTAAACGGCCTCAGGGATTATCCTCCCGGGTCGCAGGAAAGAAGGATGGGCTTAAAAACGGCCGTAAACCTGATCGGGCCGTTTTCCCCGCATATTGCAAGCGAGATGTGGGAACTCCTGGGCGGGGAGAAGATACTGGACGAGGAGGGATGGCCCGAATATGACGAAAAGATAATTTCGCGCACCAGGACCGTTATGGAGATACCTGTCACGGTCAACGGCAAACTCAGGGAGAAGCTGCTCGTGAGTCCCGATACTCCGGATGCCGACATACTGAAACTCGCCAAGGAGAAAGAAAAGGTGAGACAATTCATAGATGGAAGAAAGATGATAAAAGAAATATATATCCCGAAAAAAATTATTAATTTCGTGGTAAAAGAGGTATAGAATGAAAAATTATATTAAAAAGTACATCCTTGTTTCCTTGTTTTTTATGATCGCGGGCTGCAGCGTTTACGAACCTATCGGAATTGTCCCCGACCATATACAGACCGTACGGATAGAACCGTTCAGGAACCAGACGCAGCAGGTAAGGCTGAGCACGGATCTCACGGACCTGGTAGTCGACAAATTCATAAAAGAGGGGAGGCTCTCGGTCGTAGATACTCAGAATGCCGATTCGACGCTGATCGGCACGATCATAGAGTATACAAAGATGCCCATAGCGTACGATGAGAATTTTGTCGCGCAGGAATACCAGCTCACTATGATAGTGAATCTCAAATATAACGATAACATACAGAAACTGAAGATGTGGGAAGACAAGAAGGAGGGATTAAGCGGCGGCATGGAGGCCTGGGTAAAATACTACGTAGGGCAGGACCCCGTGATAGCCGAGACCGAAGAAGAGGCCAGGCAGAGGCTTCTGGAAGATCTGTCGACGAAGATACTCCACAGGACCCTTTACGGCTGGGATTGATGGCAGTTCCTGGACAGAGAATTCCCGTCGTAACAATCCTTTCCGGTGACGACGAGTTTACCAAGCGGGAGATAAGGAAGGACATAGAATCGAGGCTGACCGGGATCTTCGGAAACTGCGAAACGATCATTATCGACGGTATTGAGAGCCCCGCGCACAGGATAAGGGACGAGGTTCTTGGCAATTCTCTCTTTTCTTCCCATAAACTGGTTATTATAACCGAAGCAGACACGCTTTTAACGGACAGTTCTTTTACCGGATTCCTGTCGAAACAGGGTGCATCGGAAGACGCAACGTGTTATATCTTGATAGAAACCACTCTGGGCGCTAACAAGCTCAAGAAGATATCCGCTGTTTCCATACAGCAGGTCAATACGCCGTATGAGAACAAGATACCGTCCTGGATAAAAACCCAGTTCACCGGCAGGGGAAGGCAGATAACAGAGGATGCCGCGGGACTGCTGCTTTTTCACTGCGGCAGGAACCTGTACAACATCTCGGCCGAGATAGAAAAGATAATAACCGCATACCCGGACAAGGATGTATATCATGTAGACGAGATATCGAGCGTAGTAGGACAGCATAAGAAAGACGATATCTTCGGATTCATTAATTCGCTTGTAGACGGTAATGAAAAGAAAGCTTTCAGACTGCTGAGAAACCTCCTGGATTACGGAACGCAGCCGCTCAATATACTGGGAATGATAAAATGGAAAGTCCAGCAGCTGATAATTATACGATCACTTATGAGAAAAGGGCTGGAGGAAAAAGAGATAATACAGCGGTTGGGGCTGCACTATTATTTCAATATGGGTATATGCAGAAAGCTCAACAGGTTCTCCATGGATAAACTCCTGGACATATACAACAGCATACAGAAAACGGACCTGGAACTTAAATCCACTTCAACTGATGATTCGCTGTTAATAGAAAAATTCAGTATGAAATTCTTTATTTAGGGGATTTTTGGAGCTTCTTCAGAATACGGCTTTTTATCCTGGAAGCTTTTTTCTTGTGAAATGCGCCTTTTGACACTGCCTTATCGATGACACTGACCGTTCCCGGGAGCGCGGCTTTTGCCTCATCCTTCTTTCCCGCATCTATCATCTCGCGCATGTTGCGTATATATGTCCTGGTTCTGCTCCGTGTTGATTTATTCAGCAGGTTCTTCTTCATACTGCTCCTCGCGGCCTTCTGTGCCTGGGTGTGCCTGCCTGTAGGTAACTTCGTCATATTCTTCTCCTTGTTATTGCACTTTTCAAGTATTTAAAATATTTTTATATAAAATAATGCGTAAAAAGTCAAATAAATAACGGTTAACTTGAAAAACGGTATTATATTTGTTATCATAATAAATCTTGAATGT
>JAFGSA010000026.1 GCA_016934855.1 Elusimicrobiota bacterium | reverse complement strand
GAATTCTGCCGGGGTGATGGAATGGCAGACATAGCGGACTTAAAATCCGCTGGCGCTTAAGCGCCGTGCGGGTTCAAATCCCGCCCCCGGCACCATAGTCATATGGTGCGGGGCGATAAATAGAGCACCCTGCGGGATTTGAAGCGCTGCGAGCGCATGCGGTGCATGAAGAGCGCGGAGCGCGTCAGCGAGCAGGGCAGGCTCCGAAGCGGACGGGAGAAAAAGAAGTCCGCGAGGAGAAATCCCGCCCCCGGCA
This sequence comes from Elusimicrobiota bacterium, assembly GCA_016934855.1. Taxonomy (GTDB): domain Bacteria; phylum CG03; class SLGR01; order SLGR01; family JAFGSA01; genus JAFGSA01. Next base: position 137,837 of record JAFGSA010000026.1, on the reverse strand, counting down.
CCATAGTCATATGGTGCGGGGCTATGAATAAGGTGCCTTGCGGGATTTGAACCTAAAAAAAACGAATATTTTGAATAGAAAACAACGAAAGCGACCCGAAAAGGAATAATGAGTACGATCCTGCTAAAAAATGCGTCTGTCATCGCTTCATCGGATGATAAAAAAACGGTATACAGGAACGGGAGCGTCCTGATAAAAGACAGCCTTATAGAAGAGGTGGGAGATACAGGCGGGTATGCCGATGAGATCATAGATTGCCGCGGAAAGGTTGTTATTCCCGGACTGGTAAATACTCATCATCATATGTATCAGACTCTCACCAGGAACTTCCCCGAAGTCCAGAACGCTAAATTATTCGACTGGCTGAAGTTCCTTTACAACGTCTGGAAGCATATAGACGAAGAAGCTGTAGATGTCAGCACCCGGGTGGGTGTGGGCGAGCTTCTTCTTACCGGGTGTACTACAACGAGCGACCATCTTTATGTATTCCCCGATGACGGGCTCATCGATGTCGAAATAGAAGCAGCTAGGGAGATGGGGATAAGATTTCATCCCACGAGAGGGAGCATGTCTTTGGGGCGGTCCAGCGGAGGATTGCCCCCTGACAGCGTTGTCCAGGACGATGAAAAGATACTCGAAGAATCAGAGAGAATTATAGATAAATACCATGACCCTGGGAGACTTTCCATGTGCAGAATAGTCCTTGCCCCGTGTTCCCCTTTTTCCGTGACAGAGAGGATAATGGTCGAATCGCAGCAGCTTGCGCGCCGGAAGAAAGTATATCTGCATACGCATCTTGCAGAAACTATAGACGAAGAACAGTTCTGTATAGACCAGAAAAAAATGCGGCCGCTGGAATATATGCAGAAAGTAGGATGGGTGGGAAAAGACGTCTGGTTCGCCCATTGCGTGCATTTAAACGAAGAAGAGATCGGGGTGTTGGCGGATACCGGCAGCGGCGTGGCCCATTGCCCTACGTCAAACCTGCGTCTCGGATCCGGCATAGCCCCTGTCCGCAAGATGCTCGATGTGGGGGTCAACGTCTCCCTCGCGGTTGACGGTTCGGCCTCCAATGATTCTTCCGATATGCTGGCGGAACTCAGGATGGCTCTTCTTTGCGCCAGGTATAAATCGGGTGTGGGTTCTATGACGGCGCAGGATGTTCTCGAAATGGCTACCCGGGGGGGTGCGAAAGTCCTGGGACGGGAGGACATAGGCATGATAGCCCGGGGCATGGCGGCCGACGTGGCGGTATTCGATATGAACAGGATAGACTATGCAGGCGCCCAGAGCGATTATATCGGAGCCCTGGTTTTTTCCGGTGCGTGTCACATCGCGGATACGGTTATAGTCAACGGAGCGGTAAGGGTTAGAAATTCCATGCTGGTCGGCGAAGATTCGGGCGGCCTGATAAGCAGGGCAAACAGGATTTCGGATAACCTGAGGAAAAAGGCGGGGCTTGAGAGTTTTTAGAAATACACTATTATCCATACTGACCTTTATCCTGATATGGTCGGCGCTGAACGTAGCGTTATACGGACAGGAATCGGATGATGAACAGGCTATATCTCCCGCTGTACAGGTGCTTCTGGGTAAGCTGTTCGTACCGGATGAAAGAGAAAGAATAGGCGCGGCCATCAAGCTCGCCGATTACCACGACCAGTATGTCGTGGAAGGTCTGATGACCGCGGCAAAGAACGATTCAAGCGATATGGTTAAAAGAGTGGTCCTGAGGAGCCTGGGCCACATCGGAGATATAAGGGCTCTTCCCGTGATTCTGTCTTCGATAGAGACAGGGTCGGTGGGCGTTAAGATCGAAGCCATGCAGGCCGCCGTCAATTTTTCGACGTCATCCGTAAAAAACGCCATAATGATCCAGGCGGATTCGCCTAATCCGATGGTCCGTCAGAAAGCGGTAGCTTTTTTGGGGAGGGTCCAGCCGAACGACAACGGCATAATAAAGATAATAATAGAGAAGCTCAGCGATATAAGCGAAGGTGTAAGGGTCTCGGCGTGCGCGGTGGTCGGCAGCAAAAAAACTCAGCAGGCTATAGAACCGCTCTCTAAAATCATCAGGGAGGACGGGGCTGATATAGTGAGAAAGCACGCGGCCATGGCGCTGGGAGATATCGGAGGGAAAAAAGCGCAGGAAGTGCTTGTCGAGGCGCTGTCCGACACATCCCCGATGGTCAGGATAACAGCGGCGCAGGAACTCGCTTTGAACGGTTCCAGGGCAGGTTTGAACGAGGCGATGGAAGGCATAAAATCGCCTGAAGCGTGGATAAGGGTCGCCGCATGCGAAGTGATAGGCGAGACAGGTGATACTTCGGCAAAGATATTGCTGGAGCAGGCTACTCAGGACATTGACAGGCGAGTCCAGAAAGCGGCGCAGAATGCGCTCATGAAAATGTCGGAAAGGTTCGAAAAGAAAAAGAAATAAAAGAAAGAGGAGCGATTAATGATTAAAAAAATAATTTTTCTGCTTGCGGTCATTACTTTACCGGTTTTAAGGCTATATGCCGTTTCACAGGAGGCTGAAAAAGCCATGGAAGTGCTGAAATCCACCAGTGCTGCGGACAGGAGAAGGGCAGCTTCGAAACTGGCCGGGCTGAGGTCCAGGGAGGCGGTGCCGGCCCTGATCGAAGCTCTTGAAGACGAAGATTTCGGTGTGCGCGCCAACGCTGCGGACGCATTAGGCAATCTGAGAGACAGAAGGGCTGTCAAGCCGCTCATCAAGCTCCTGAAAGACAAGGACCGGAGCGTCCGGATCAGCGCCGTAGTAGCCCTGGGTTTTCTCAGGGACGCTTCCGCCGTGGATCCTGTAATGGAAGTACTTGAAAAAGATGAAGACGAGGGAGTCCGGATCAGCGCCGCGCAGGTTCTAGGCATACTGGGAGATAAAAAGGCCGTAAAGCCCCTGATTTCGGCTCTCTCGGGAAAAAACATGAGGATAAGAGCCCAGGCCGCCAGATCGCTCGGCAAACTGAACGCGGAAGAAGCCGTCGGCCCGTTATCCGAGATAACAAAAAGCGAAAAGGAAGAGAAAAGGCTCAGGATTTATTCTATCGAAGCGCTGGGAGAGATAAAAACAGCCGAGAGCATGAAAACGCTCGAAAAACTTCTGGACTCAAAGGATTTGGAAATAGCGGTAAATGCCGCGACATCTCTGGGTAAGCACGGAAACAAAGAGGGGCTTAAGACCGCGGTTAAAGGTATGGATTCGGAAAGCGTGGAAGTGAGAAGAGCTTCCGTGATGGCGCTCGGTTATATGGACGGCAAGGACAAGGAAGTGGTCGAAGCTGTAAAAAAAGCATTGAATGATCCGGATTCGAGGGTCAAGAAGAGGGCGGAATTCGTTGCCCAGTCCCTTGGCATTGAAATCGAAGAGAAACAATAGCGCCGCAATGAGTATTAAGGAAAGGAGCGGAAGATGACGACAATTATAGAAGGCGGAACAGTAGTGACCCTCGGCAAGAAAAACAGGGTGATCAGCCCCGGGGCTGTAGTGATAGAGGGAGGGAGCATAAAGGATGTGGGGCCCCTGGAGGAATTCAGGGTCAAATACAAGAGCGCGGACGTTCTTGACGCAAGGGGGAAGATAATAATGCCGTCGTTCGTAAATGTTCATCACCATCTTTATTCCACTTTCGCCAGGGGTATGAGCGTTCCCGGAACTCCCGCGCGGAACTTCACGGAGATACTCGAGAAACTTTGGTGGAAGCTCGACAAAGCCCTCTTCCGCGAAGCGATATATTATTCTGCCCTCATACCATTGATGGAATGCGCCAGGAAAGGGGTAACCGCCATAATAGACCATCACGAGAGCCAGTCATACCAGATAGGGAGCCTCGATGAGATAAAAAGGGCGGTAGACGAGATGGGAATGAAGGCGGTGCTGTGTCTCGGCACTTCGGACCGCTATGACCTGGGTATCAGGGGGATAGAGGAAAACGAAAGGTTCTTGAGGAAAGAGTCCGATAACGTCAGGGGGATGGTCGGGCTGCATGCTTCTTTTACGGTCGGAGACGATACGCTGAAGAAGAGCGTCAAGCTGGCGGAGGAATTCAACGTAGGCATACATGTACACTGCGCAGAAGACGGAGAAGACCAGGCAAAGACCATGAAGAATCACTCGAAATCGGTCGTCCGCAGATTGAAGGACGCCGGTGCCCTCGGCCCCAAAAGTCTTCTGGTCCACTGCATCCATATAGACGAGGGAGAGATGGATATCATAAGGGACACGGGCACGTCTGTCGCTCACAATCCCGAGAGCAATATGAATAACGCCGTAGGGTATTCCAGGGTGCTCGACATGATAGGCAAGGGCATCGATGTGGGGATAGGAACGGATGGAATGAGTTCCGACATGCTGAGCCAGATGCGGTGCGCGTTCCTCATGGCGCGCCATGAGAGGAAAGATCCTACGGTGGGGTTCATGGAAATTCCGGATATGCTGATAGGATCTAATCCAAGGGTGCTGGCCAAGATTACGGGTTGGGATATAGGGGAGCTCTCCGCCGGCAACCCGGCTGACATAATAACGGTTGATTACGACCCTGCAACCCCGCTCAACGAGGACAATTTTATCGGGCATCTGCTTTTCGGAATGGTCTCGGCCAATGTAGATACTACTATCTGCAACGGGAAGGCAGTGATGAGACATAAAAAAATAACCTGCATGGAAGAATCCGAAATAGCCTCAAAAGCCAGGGAGACGGCGGTAAAGGTCTGGGAAAAAATCATATAAAAAACGATAGTCCTATGAGTGTAATCGATTTTTTGAGGAATATCATCGAGATACCTTCACTGTCGGGCGAAGAGAAGAAAGTCGCTTCCAGGATAAAGGGCGAATTCGGGAAACTCAGATACGACGAGGTAATCGAGGCCGGAGGCAATATCTGCGGAAGGATAGGGAGCGGGGGTATTAAGATCCTTTACGATGCCCACATGGATGTCGTGGAACCGGGAAAAAACTGGACCGGAGAGCCTTTCAGGGCCAGGATGGAGAACGGATATATTTACGGCCGCGGCGCCTGCGATGACAAGGGCTCTCTTGCCGCGATAGTACACGGCGGAGCCGCCGCGAAAACCGACGGCGTAACGCTGTATGTTCTGTGCAGTGTTAACGAAGAGGTAGCCGAAGGCAACGGGCTGAGGGATTTTCTGGGTTCTACCGGAATAAGCCCGGATTATATAGTGATCGCCGAACCTTCGTCCCTCAGGCTTGCCAGGGGAAACAGGGGCAGGCTGGCGCTGAGGATAGACGTAAGAGGTGAAGCGGGTCACGCAAGCAATCCTTCGATAGGGATAAACGCTATTTACCGTTCCGTAGGCATAATAGACAGGATAAAAGAGCTCAACAGCCGCCTGGACGGGGACTCGGTGGTCGTGACAAAAACGGAAACACCAAACAAGAATATCAATATAATACCGGAATCGTGCAGTATCTATTGCGACTACAGAACGCGGGCGGGCAGGACCAGGGAAGATATATTGAAGAATATCGGGGCATGCATAGGCGAAGACGACTCCGTATCCGAGCTTACGCCTTACTATAAACCGTGGCAGATGGACCCGGAGCATCTTCTTGTTAGGGCCGGCAGCGAGTGCGCCTCGGGGGAACTGGGGAGAAAAGAAATCATCACGTGGGATTTCTGCACGAACGGATCGTATACCGCAGGCGAGCTCGGCATACCGACTATAGGGTTCGGTCCCGGGGAAGAGAAGGAGGCCCATGCCGCCGAAGAGAAGATAAGCGCCGCTGCCGTAAAAGATGCCGTCAGGTTTTTTTCTTCGCTCCCCGGATATGTCAGGAAGAACGCGGTATGAAAAGATTAGCCCGGGACATCATCTTAATACTGTCGATCTTTTCGATACCGGCTTTATCGTGCGCCGGCTCTGAGTCGCCTGTTTTCCTGGCGGAACTGCCTACTCCCGGAGAATATGTTCTGTTTGCCAACGGAGGATGGAACGGGAACTGGTACGTGGGTTATGAGCATGCCTGGGTTACGAAGCTCCCTCCGGTAGGGGACTTGGAATACGGGAAAGCCTACCTGGGCGCGAGATTAGGCAGGGCCAAAACCCGCGAGCAGATAAGCGAGATACACGGTAAACAAAAAACAGATATACAGCCCGGGCCGTACAGCATCCTCATAGGTGTCTCAAGATCTGAAAAAGAACCGCCGAATAAGAAATATGTCCTTGCGGATACCGATGAGCTGCCTATGGAAGGGTCTCCCGTTATGGCGCTGGAAAACGTATCGGCCAGCAGGTGGTTCTGGGTAGAGATAGACAGTGACCTGCTGAGCCGGGAAACCCCGAATTACATACGCGTGTGGAGCGAGAACAGCGAGCTGGATTCGGCGGAGACTTCTCCTATCCTGGCGGGCGGGGTAGGGTCCAATAAGCTGGATAATTCCTTCCTGGTCATAGGGTCGGACGACCCGGATGTTAAAACGATCAAGTATTTCGAGCCCGCAATAGCAATGAAATTCGTAAAAAAGGGCGCTCCCGTACCGCGCATCGAGATTAAGACTTTTGAGCAGCATCCGCTGGATCCCATGAAGCAGCTTGTGGGGACGGAAGTTTCCGGCGAGTATATAACTGAAGTCGGGATGCAGGTTAAAAGCGGAAGCGGCTGGGAGGATACAGGCAGGATAGTCACCGGGCCCCCGTACGACCTGGTTCTCAGCTACAAAGACCTGTCTCCAGGAGAGTATCAGTTCAGATGCTGGGCAAAAAACTGGTGGGAGAGCACAGGGTACAGCTCCGTCAAGACTTTCAGAATAGAAAAACAGTAATTCACCCGGGCAGAATATTGAATTGTAGCCGGAATTGTAGTATAATTTCCGAATTTATCATATCTGTTTGTTGCGAACAGAAAGGTTGAAATAAGGAGGATATTTTATGAAAACTAGCAACTTTTTAGGAAGGGACTGGCTTGACCCGGAACTAAGCTACACCAGAGAAGAATGGGACACGCTCCTTGACGTGGGATTCGAATTGAAAAAAAGGTTCGCCATGGGACAGGATACAAGCGGCATTCTGAAGGGCAAAACGCTCTTTACCATGTTTTTCAATCAGTCATTGAGAACAAGAAGCACTTTTGACGCGGGCATACAGCAGCTCGGGGGATTTCACAGCTCGCTCGAACCGGGCAAGACATATACTCCCGCCAGGAAAGGTTTCGACATACCCTATAAGACAGAAAGGATATCCGACGTAGCCAGAATGCTCAGCCGGGTAGGCGATGCAATTGCTATAAGGATGTACGGTCCTCCGGCCGGCTGGAATTACGGATTTGCGCATGCCACAATGCAGGAATTCGCCGAATACGCCGATTGTCCCGTAATAAACATGGAATGCGATAAATATCATCCGTGCCAGGCATTGGCGGATCTCATGACGATAAAAGAGAAATTCGGTACTTTCAAGGGAATAAAGCTCACTATGTCGTTCGCCTATTCCGGCTCGATAGAAAAACCACGCGCGGTGCCTCAGAGCGTCGTGCTTGCCGCCGCGCTGATGGGTATGGATGTTACGCTGGCCCATCCTGAGGGATACGAGCTGGATCCCGAAGTAGTAAAACAGTGCGAAAAATATTCCAAGCAGTACGACGGTTCTTTCCAGGTGATAAATGATTTCGACAAGGGTTTCAAGGGCGCGCACGTGGTCTATCCGAAAGCATGGGGCGCTCACACCTGTTTCAATTATTTTGATCCCAAGACCGGCAAAAAGATAAAAGATCAGGATCATAAGGAAGCAACCCGGGTAAACGAGCTGGCAAAAGGCTGGATGACGACAAAGAAGCAGATCGACATGATCGACAAGAACGGCATCTATATGCACTGTCTTCCCGCGGACAGGGGGCAGGAAGTGACGGACGAAGTGATCGACGGCCCGAAGTCGGTTGTGATAGATGAAGCGGAAAACAGGCTTCATGCTCATAAAGCGATAATGGCGCTTCTGATGGGCGGAAGGCTTTAATACAGACCCAGGAGGAAAAATGGCTAAATCCAATCTATACGGCAGAGATCTGATAACCACGCAGGAGTGGTCGAAAGAAGAGATAATCCAGACCCTTGAGCTGGCGGAGGAGATGCAGAAAAAGCGGTTTTCACCCGAGTTCTCCAATGTCCTGAACAACAGGAGCTTTTTCATGTTTTTCTATAATCCTTCGGTCAGGACAAGACAGTCCTTTGAAGTGGCGGCTACCGAACTCGGCGGCCACGGTCTTTTCCTGGAACCGAAGACCATGAGGCTGAAGACGGCGACAAGCGCCGGAGAAACGGTCGAGGACGCGGCGAACGTCATGGCGAGGTACGCCTGCGGGCTCGGCATAAGGATACTGGAAGACAAAATCGCTGATTACGGGGAAGGGGATGCCCTGATAAGGGAGTATGCGAAATACTCGGAAATACCGATAGTCAGCATGGCCCATGACAAGTTTCACCCGTGTCAGGGGCTGGCGGATGCCATGGGGTACAGAAAACATCTCGGCAAGGACCTGAAGGGAAAAACCATACTCCACGCCTGGGGACACGGCGCGCTCGGCAGATCTCACTGTTCCGTTCAGGAGAGCATGCTCATATGCTCCCGGCTCGGCATGAATGTGAGGGTAGCTCATCCTAAAGGCTATTCTCTTGATCCCGAAGTCGTCAAATGGACAAAAAAGAACTGTTCGGATAACGGCATGGAGTTCGCCGTTACCAATGATGTCGAAGAAGGATACGAAGGCGCGGAGATAGTCTATTCAAGAAACTGGATGAGCGAGAAAGCTTATCACGGCGGTGAATTCCATAAAGCCGAAGAGGTGGAAAAAGCCCTGAAGTTTACGGACTGGATATGCGATGAGAAGAAGATGAAACTTACGAACAACGGGTTTTTCTCGCACCCGATGCCGGTCGACAGGGGGCATGAAGTTACCGACGAGGTTGCCAGCGGCAAACGTTCCATAATAATAGACATAGCAGAAAACCGGCTGCATGTTCAGAAAGCCGTAATGGCCCTGACCATGGCCGGATAAAGCAGTATATTAACCTGAAAAAAGTAAGGTATTGAGTGCCTGCGGGTTTTTTGCACATGCCACATGGCACAGTTTGAAAGGAGGAATTTTTTATGCCTTTAGCAGTAATAGCAGTAGGGGGAAATTCATTGATCAGGGATAAGAAGCACCAGACGGTGCCCGACCAGTACAGCGCAGCGGTCGAAACGATGAAACATATAACGGATATGATAGAAAAAGGCTGGAATGTGATAGTTACGCACGGGAACGGCCCCCAGGTAGGTTTCATTCTGTTAAGGGCGGAACTGGCGAAGAAGATAGGTCTTCACACGGTGCCTCTTGATTCCTGCGGCGCGGATACCCAGGGAGCCATAGGCTATATATTCCAGCAGGTCCTGGAGAATGAGTTCGAGCGCAGGAAGATAAAAAAGAAAGCGGTAACGGTCGTAACCAGAGTTATGGTTGATAAAGATGACAAGGCTTTCAATAAGCCCACAAAACCGATAGGCCCGTTCATGGAGAAGGACGAAGCGGAAAAGAAAAAGACCGAAGACGGCTGGAATATAATGGAAGACGCAGGGAGAGGGTACAGGCGGGTCGTCGCTTCTCCCGAGCCCAAGGAGATCATAGAACAGGAAGCCATTCAGGCCCTGGTAGACAAGGGATTTGTCGTAATAGCGGTCGGCGGCGGGGGAATCCCCGTATACAAAAGAGACGACAAGATCGTTGCCGGCATAGAAGCTGTCATAGACAAGGATTTCGCCTCGTCACTATTGGCTATGAAGATAAAAGCCGACCTTTTCCTTATATCCACGGCGGTAGAAAAGGTCTGCATAAACTTCGGTAAACCGGACGAGAAAAAGCTGGACAGCATGAATGTCAAGGACGCTGAAAGATATATGAAGGAGGGGCAGTTCGCCCCCGGCAGCATGGGGCCGAAGATAGAGGCCGTGATAAGGTACCTGAAGAACGGCGGAAAGAAAGCCATAATAACATCGCCATCCCATATAGGAGAGGCGCTTGAAGGGAAAACTGGAACGGTTATTACTCCCTGATCATGGCTAATTATCTGACGGGTTTCAAGTGCCTGGGCTGCGGCAAGGAGTACGGCAGAGAATACGACGGCTATGTTTGCGGCAGTTGCCTGGATAATCTGGACGCCTTGTATGATTACGGGGGAATCGGCAGGAGCTTCGCTGTAAAAAAGCTGAAAAATAATAAGACAAACAGCGTCTGGAGATACAAAGCCCTATTCCCTTTTGACAGCCTGGATTCGGTGCCGGGGCTGGACCTTTCGCTGACGCCTTTGTATAAGAGCGCGTTTCTTGAAGAAACCTGCGGGATCGAAGTATACCTGAAGGACGACACGAGGCTTCCTTCCGCATCATTTAAAGACAGGGCTAGCGCAGTCGTCATGGCGGTCGCAAAGGAAAAAAACATTGACGTGGTAGCTTGCGCGTCCACCGGGAATGCCGGCTGTTCCTGGGCTTGCATGGGGGCGGCTTGCGGGATAAAGGTCATAATATATGTTCCCGAAACGGCGCCGAGGGCGAAAATAGCACAGCTGAAGGTATACGGGGCCGATATCAGGATAGTCAAGGGCACATATGATGATGCTTATGACCTCTGCGTAAATGATTCCCGGGAGAATAACTATTTCAACAGGTGTACAGGCTACAACCCTTACACAAGAGAAGGCAAAAAATCCGTTTCGTATGAAATCTGGGAGCAGCTCGGTTTCAGGGCCCCGGGGACCGTACTGGTACCGGTAGGAGACGGTAATATAATAAGCGGTGTGTGGAAAGGTTTCCGCGATCTCAAACAGCTGGGGTTGATAGAAAAGCTGCCAATGCTCATCGCGGTGCAGAGCGACAAATCTGATGCGGTCATAAGGACTTTCGAGAAAATCCGGAACAGGGAAAATACGTGGCAGGAAATATCCGTCGAACAGGTCAGGGCCACCACAAGGGCCGACTCGATATCCGTCGACCGTCCCCGTGACGGCACGGCTGCTGTGAGGGCCCTCCTGGATACCCGGGGTTGCGGCGTCCGGGTCAGCGATGACCGGATAATAGCGGTAATCTCCTATCTGGCGGCCAGATCGGGGATTTTTGTGGAGCCCGCGGGCGCTACGAGCGTTGCGGGACTGATAAAACTTGCGGAAGAGAAAAGCGTGAAGATACCCGAACCCGCTGTCTGTCTTTTGACGGGCAACGGACTTAAGGATGTGGATGCCGTGTTAGGCGGTAAGTAAATATCATGAAAAAGAAAGATTTTATAGCATTGACAGATCATGACCTGGAGACCCTTGACGGTCTTGTCAGGCGCGGTATTGAATTAAAGAAAGGCGCCGCCCCGTCAATCGGCCCGGGAAAGGTGCTGGCGCTCATTTTCAACAAACCCTCAACGAGGACGAATGTCTCGTTTCAGATGGCCATAAACAGGCTCGGCGGTTCTTCAATATACCTGGGAGCGGAAAGCCTGCAGCTTTCCAGGGGAGAGACAATAGAAGATACGGCCCGGACGCTCTCGAGATATGTGGATGCCGTGATGATCAGGACCTATTCTCACCAGAGCGTGATCGATTTCGCCGGGGCTGCGTCAATCCCCGTCATAAACGGGCTTACGGACCTTCTCCATCCCTGCCAGGCCCTGGGCGATATTATGTCCGTGGCAGAAGTGAAGGGGAGGGATTATAAGAATATAAAGATGGCATATATAGGAGACGGCAACAACGTATGTCACTCCCTTATCAATGCGGCCGGCATATTCGGTTTCGGTCTGGCGGTTTCGGGCCCGCCGGATTTCCCTCCCGATCCGGGGATACTGAAGAAGATGAAAGAAATCAACGGCAGGATAACGGTGACTGAGGATCCTTATAAGGCGGTGAAGGACGCTGATGCCGTGTATACCGACGTGTGGGTAAGTATGGGAGATAAACAGGGGAAAGCTGACAGCAAGAAAGCCTTCGAAAAATACCAGGTTAACGAAGATCTTATTAAGAATGCGCGCCCGGACGCGATAGTCATGCATTGTCTGCCTGCTCACCGGGGAGAAGAAATAACAGACAGCGTTATGGACGGCCCGCAGTCTTATGTATTCGAACAGGCCGAGAACAGGATGCATATCCAGGAGGCTATACTTGAATATCTCCTAAAGGGATGTACGGTATGAAAAAGACAGTCTTATTCTTATCGATCATGCTGCTTCCGTACCTGGCTGATCTTGAAGCTGCGAGATGGAAGGACTGGGAGCTTGGCGGAGACCTGGGGCTCGGATACGCGGCGGGGAGCAAGAGCGGAAAGATACTCTGTCCTGCCGTGAAAGCCACTGTGACCAAGGTGCTGGATACCAGGATGATCGAGATAGGGGTCGGATATCTGTACGGATCCGAAACGGAAAAGAATTATACCGTAAAAGACGCGGAATATTATGACCAGGAGATAATAGATGCCGCGGAAAGCGATGTCAAGGTCAGGCTGAGTGTCATCCCAATGACTGTAAACTTCTTCTATAATATTTATACCCATTTTTACGTTGGCGGCGGAGTAGGCTTTTATCATGTTTTCTATAAGAGAGAACCTCTCGGCGAATACGGGGTGGCTCCGGATTCGGAGCCCGGGGTCATTGAAAAAGCTCCGGCTACGACTGCTCTCGGGTTCCAGCAGATGGCAGGTGTCGAGATATTCCCTATGAGCGATAACTGGAGCTGGTTCGCGGGATTCCAGAGCTTCTTCACTACTTCAGCGACCCGGACCGGCGGCATGATGGGATTGACTCTTGGCGGGAGAGTCAGATATTCCTGGTAATAGTCCGTATACACTGAGAAGCGGGCAGGTTTGAGAAAAATACCTAAAATCGTATACTCTCCCGAATATGAAATAAACATCGGTGCTCATGTCTTCCCTACCTCTAAGTACAGACTTGTAAAAGAATATCTTACAGGAAAAGGATATATAGGGGAAGATTCCTTTACAGAACCGCAGCCTGCCTCTATTGAAGATCTCCTGCAGGTCCATAAGAGGGAGTATGTCGGGGACATAAAGGACGGTACCCTGTCCATAACTGATCAGATCCGCCTGGAACTCCCTTATTCAGAGAGTCTGGCAAGAGCTTCTTTTTTATGCTGCGGAGGGACAGTGCTTGCGTGCAGCCTGGCGCTTGAATACGGTGCGGGTATTCATCTCGGGGGCGGATTTCATCATGCCTACCCCGATCACGGAGAGGGGTTTTGCGTATTCAACGATGTGGCCCTGGGAGCCCTGGAGATGCTCAGGAGGGGAAGAAGAGTTCTTATAATCGATTGCGATCTGCATCAGGGAAACGGTACCGCCGTATGCCTCAGATCGGTTGAGAATGTATATACCTTTTCTATACACCAGGAGAATAATTATCCCTTTTACAAAGAGAGGTCTGACAGGGATATAGGGTTGAAGGATGGTACGGACGGGAAAGAGTACAACGGGCTTCTGGAAGATAACATATCTGAGATCAAGAAGGCTTTTAATCCTGATTTGATTATCTATGTCGCCGGCGCCGACGTTTACAGGGACGACCAGCTGGGAGGACTTTCACTCGGTATCGGGGATCTTATCGACAGGGACAGGATTATATACAGGGAATCCGTGGCGGACTCTATACCTGCGGCCGTAGTGCTTGCCGGCGGTTATGCCCGAAAACTTGAAGACACCGTGCAGATCCATGCTAATACGGTCATAAATATGCTTGGACTGGGCGCATGAGAACCTTGAGGGGAAATTACTTTATAGCATCTTTGCCTGAAGATTATCAGGAAATAGACCGCAGTATCTCAGAAGACAGTCTTCCCAAAAGGGATTATTACGTTTTTGACAGGTCGGAACTCAGAAAAAAGCTCCTGGAGTCCGGGATTTACAGCAGCAAGCAGATAGAAAAAATAGAGAGCGAAGGCTGTAAGAAAATAGTAGGTAATTCCCTCTGCATATCCCCTTTTTCAGGTTACAGGTATTATCTGGCGAAAAGATTCTCCAAACAGATACTGCGCGGTCTGAAGATAATTATGAATGCTGTCGCTGCCGATTCCGCGGATATAGTTGTTCCCTCGAATAATCCCGGATTGGCGGATGTTTTCAGAAAAGAGGTCGAGCGGTCTCCGAACATATATATGCGGATAGTGAGGGACGCATACCCTCTCGGTGACAACAGGATACTGCACAGGAGGCTTTACGGATTGAGCAGTGCGGATTACAGCGGCTATTTCCCGGGTATAGAAGGAGTGCTGGTGATCCCGGTGGAAGAGCTGCTCAGGCTCTATCTTGCGGTGGAAGATCCCCAGTATGCCGATACTAAATACGTGTCCGTCGTATCCGGCGAAAAAAAATATTTTGTTCAGATAGGCAGGTCCGCTGCCATATGCCGAATTATAGATATGCTGAATATAGGCAAACATGAATACATAATAAAAGGCGACCCTCTTTCGGGAAAAGCGGTGCATGATCTTGAGCATGAAACCGTCGCAGATGTTTCTCAGGTTTTTGCGATTTCAGAAAATCCGATAAAACCCGGTAAATGCGTGAATTGCGGCCGGTGCATGGATGTGTGTCCGGTAAAGAACAGGGATACTCATTCCATGATTATTCTGAGAAGCGGGAACAAGGGCGTTCTGCCATACGCCGAAACGGCCGGATGCATAGGATGCGGGCTGTGCGTTTTTTTCTGCCCGGCGATGAAAGAATGATATGCCCGGATATCTGAAAGTGTCATTTCCGCCGTTTGTGCATTCAAAAAACAGCCTGAGATCATGGTGGAGGGACCTGGCTGCCGCGTTTTTCCCTTTATGGGCGGCCGTAGTCTTATTCGGCGCGGGCCGCGGCCCCGTTCTGACAATCTTGCCCTTATTTTTGATGTGCGGATTGGCCTATAATTACGTGAAAAAGCTACCGGTCTCGTCCGGGTTCTTGAAATATTCTGTGTGGGGACTTATGCTCTCTTCGATAGTTCCTGGATCGGAATCATTCCTCATATCGTCTTTGTGTGTTGTCATATCCTTTTATCTTGAGAACGAGGTATTCTGTTCTCCGGGGATTTCAGTCTTTCCTCCCGTGATAACCGGCTGGCTGTTCATGGAGATATCCGGAAGTGTGCCGCGGGCGGGTTTGACGGGCAATATGCCACTGACTGTTCTGACCGGTGCGGGATGCGCGTTCCTGCTGTTGAGAAGGAGGTTGTCCCCCGGCATGTTCTTTGCCGCGGTTTCGGCCCTGGTTCTTGTTGTCGCTATGACTGACAGAAACCTCTGGGCGTCCGCACAGCCGTTTCTTATTTCCATGCTGGTTTTGGCGTATCCCGGTATTGTACCCGTGACATCCAGGGCAAGGTTTTTTTACGGAATCGTATGCGGGGGCATGATAGCTTTCCTGGGATTCAGGGGATTCGTGCTCTCATTGCCTGTCGCGTTGTTATCGGAGGAGATGTGAGGCGGTGAAAATTCGAATCAGATATACCGGGGTCATTGCAGTCATATTTGTCCTTGTGACGGCGCGCCTTCTCGTGTTGATAGAAAGAGAAGGCGCCGAAGACAATGGAACCCGGGCCGTGACCGTTTTTCATGAAAGCTATGACGAAGGGCTTTTCAGGGGGAGGGGAGAAGGGTTCGCGGGAGAAATAGTAGTGGAGGTGCTTTTCGAGAAAAAAACTTCCACTTCTTCCGTCAGCATGAAGAACATAAATATAGTAAAATCCGAAGAAGTTGATAAATACTGGGTTCCGGTCATGGGATCTGTGATACGAGAAGTCCTCTTGAAACAGTCGACCGATAATATAGATACTGTTACGGGCGCAACCCAGTCCAGCGAGGGGTTGCTCAAGGCAATAGAAAATGCAAGAAAGAAAGCATATAAAAGGTATTAGCGCCGCGTTTGAAGGTAAGGTCGCCTTAGTCCCTCTGCTGGGACTGTCCTCCGATATAAAGGATGTCCTGGCTGTATCTGGAGGTCTTACGGCTGTAATTCTGCTTGTTTCCGCTGCGGGCTGCTTTTTCGGGAGATGGTTCAAAAAGGCGGAACTGGCGCTTGTTATACTATGCCTGTCGTCTCTGGCAGGTGCAGTATTGACGTCTTTTTCACGGGATCACGCAGCAGCCAGCCTTTATTTTACCGTGATGGTTATTTCCATGATATATTTTCTTGCGGAAGGCACGGGAGATTTCAGCCGAAGATTTTCTTTTCGGTGGGGTGCCGGGGCGGCTGCGGGATTCTTTATGATGGCGGTCCTGACCGGCCTCATGAAGGCAGCTGTGACAGCCATACCGGGCTCCGGATATTTTGCGGTGGCAATAATCATGGCGGCAGGCAAGAAGATTATAGGCATATACGAGGAGAAAAATGGATTACGCGGGAATTGAGACGATCCTTCTGTATTACCTGGGGGCCAGATTATTCATTGATATAGTGCCGGAATACAACAGGCTGAAGGATACCGCGTACATAGGGTTCGGGGTACTTGTTTCCCTGGTGATATGCTCTCTTCTCGGGGGGCTGTCCGGCGTGATAATAACACCTGCGCTGAACATCCTTTATGTGCCTGTTTCGGCAATGATAAGCGGCATAATAGTGTGCAGGATTTTCCCCGGATTCAAGGCGATGTACAGGACTTTCTATTTTAACTGCCTGGCGTGCGGGATAGTGCTGGTAAGCAATCATCCCGGCGGTGTGCTGGCCGGTATCTTATTCGATGCGACGGAAGGATTGAAGTTTATCTTAGTCCTGGCCGTACTTTCGGGCATATACAGGAAAATATACAGCGGAAATAAGTGCGGCGTGTTCAGGGGTAGACCCGCAGTGCTGATACTGGCGGGAATCGTTTCGATTCTTCTTTCGCTCCTGAAATAAATGGCAATACTTATCGTTTGCGCCTTAATAATACTGTATTTCTCGGATTTCGAGTATCTGCCCGGTGAGCCGGAGCCGGTTTTTGACAAAAGAGCCAGGATACTATGCGGAAGGCCGGGCGGAGAAAAATTCGGGTACGTCAATATAAAGGATTGCGGAACCGCCCTGCGCTATTTCGGGATAAACTCATCGTGCGATGAGGCGTGCGCGGGTCTTTTAAGCTGCGTCAGGGCGTGTCCCAATAACGCGATAGGGCCGGGACTCGAGGTAGATCCCGGTAAATGCACGGCATGCGGCAATTGCGTGAGTGCGTGTCCGCAAGGACTTATTTTGCTGGAAGACGTTTCCCGCGAAGTCTATATCAAGTGCGTCAGTTCCCTCGGTCCGCAAGAGACAGCGGATGTATGCGGCAGCGGATGCACCAGATGTTATATATGCATGGATGCGTGCAATTACAGGGCAATATACATAGACGAAAAAGGCTTTCCCAGGATAGACTATTCTTTATGTACCTACTGCAGCAACTGCCTGCGGAAATGCCCGTCGAAGGCAATTGCACGCATCAGGAATCCGGGGGTGTTCGCGCAGAATGACCAGACATGATGTATTTATTGTATCCGTCATATCGGTATTGTCCTTATTCCTTGCACTGGCTGGCTATTTCCCGTCCGCTGCGGCGAATTATATAGTGGTCAGGAAAATGAACCAGGAGCTGCTGCGGGTCAGGCTGCCGGATAAAAGAACCGTGATGATATCCGATCGCGGCAGGATAAACCTGATAAAAATCGATGATTTCATGGTAAAGATGGAGGATAGCAGCTGCCCGGGCAGATATTGCGTAAACCGGGGATGGATAAAAAATCAGGGAGATATGATAATATGTGCCCCCCTGGCGCTGGTCATCGAGATAAAAGGAGGTAAGCCCGGTTACGGGACGGATGCGGTTGCAAGATAGATATATCCCGCATGCGGCGGTATTCATAGCGGCGGCTTCGGCGTTGCAGGCTATAGAGTACCTGCTCCCGAATCCGGTGCCGTGGCTTAAGCTCGGACTCGCTAATATGCTGACGCTCATTGCTCTGGTAACGGCAGGCGCCAGGTTTGCGCTGGTTGTGGCGGCAGGCAGGGCCCTCATAACGGCTTTTTTGCTGGGCACGTTCATGTCGCCCATGTTTTACCTGAGTTTCTGCGGTGCCGTCTTGTCATGTCTTGCCATGTCGGCGATGTTCCGTCCGTTAGGGAAGTTCAGCCTGATAGGAGTCAGTATTACGGGAGCAGTTACGCATAATCTGACACAGCTTGCGATAGTATATATATTCGTCATCAGGCACGGCGGAATACTGCTTCTGCTGCCTTTATTGCTTATGACCGCGCTCGTTACCGGTTCCCTGACAGGGGTCCTGTCAGCGAAAATCATACCGAATATCGCCAGGAGTTCGATAAAGAAGATATATCTTGCTTCGAAATCCCCCAGGAGAATAGATATTCTGCGGGGCAGGGGGCTGCCTGTATTGGTGACCGGGCACAAGGCTTTCGAAGATGCTCCTGAAACAGGAGAGGATCCGGCATCATATGCGCTGAGGCAGGCCAGGAAGAAGATGGATTCTGTTTTTCAGGACATACCCGGCCGCGGGTGTGTTATAGCGGCTGATACGGTGGTAGATATCAAGGGAGAAGTGCTCACAAAACCCGAGTCCGCAGAAGATGCCGAGAGGATGCTGAGGATGCTCAGCGGTAATGTCCAGAAAGTGTTTACAGCGGTCATCATCAGGGATCTCGGTACGGGTACGACCTGCGAGCGGGTCGCAGAGACAAGTTTAAAGATGCGCACTTTGACAGAGAGTGAAATAGAGAACCTGAAAGACTTGAACCTGGACAAGGCGGGGGGATACGCCATCCAGGGCATGAAGGACAGTTTTTTCGAATGGGTTAAAGGCAGCTATACGAATGTAGTGGGTTTTCCTGTAGAAGAAGCGGCGGAATGCCTTAAAAGACTATGGTGACCGTTAATTGATATCAGCCAGCTGGGGGTTTACTGTTATTTTCGAGTTCTGCTGAAGATTGCGCATCCAGCTCTGGTAAATGGCCATGCGCTTCTGCTGCATGACCTCGTTTCTGACCTCATCTATCTTTTCTTTGAATCCTTCGAGCGTATTATTCCTGTTTATATAATATATCTGCAGTTCGGGTTGGGTGACTTTTACGGATGAAAGGATCGTTCTCTCGAGCTTTCTTATGGCGATGGTTTTGCCTATCATTTTTTCAAATTCATCGGCATTCATGTCCATAGAGAACCTGAGTGTCTGAAGATACAGCCTGTAATCGAATTTTTCGTCCTGCTGAAACTGGGGCAGGCTCTGCACCGTGTTTATTATCTCTTCGTCTGTCGTAACTATTCCCAGCCTTAGAGCCTCACTGTACAGCATTTCCTGGTTTATGAGGGAACTCAGCGTCTGTTTTTTTATGGCATTTATCTGGTTGTCGTCGAGATCTTTGGACTGGTTGTCTCTCTGTATCCTCAGCTGCTGTGAAATGCGTTTGCGGTATTCATCCGCTTTTATCTTTATCTTGCCTACCTGTGCGACCGTATTCTGAGACTGTTTTCCCGAACCGTACCAGAAAAAGATGCCGGCGACGAACATCATCGCTATGCCCCACATGACTTTCTTCATGTGTTTTCTGAATGCTTCCATCATGGTAATGATATAGTAAACAAATATTATTGAAATTTCAAATTTTATCTGATATATAAAAGGGTATGCAGGCAACCCGGCAGAAAAACCGTGCGCCGTCGGGAGCATGCCGCAAGGATATAAATCGTGATAGTGATAATAGACTACGGACTAGGTAATATAAGAAGCGTCAGCAGCGCTCTTGCAAGAACAGGTGCTGATGTGCTGGTATCAAGTGTGCCCGAAGATGTCAGGGGTGCTGACGGAATCGTTCTCCCTGGAGTCGGAGCATTCAAAAAAGCCATGGAAAATATAAAATCGCTCGGCTTGGCCGGCCTGCTTACCGAACATATGAAGGGAGACAGGCCCTATCTGGGAATATGTCTCGGGATGCAGATCCTTTTCGAGGTCAGTTATGAGCACGGCAGGAGCCCCGGACTGGGATTTATGGCAGGCGCAGTCAGCAGGTTCGCTCCAGGCGTCAAGATACCGCATATGGGGTGGAATCAGGTGGCGCCGAAAGGAGCCGGCGGAATGTTCTCCGGAATAGATGACGGGGCATATTTTTATTTTGATCATTCATATTATGTCGATAATACCGACGACGGTATTGTTTCGGGGATTACCGATTATGGAAAAAAATTCGCGTCGGCTGTCGCCAAAGGCAACGTGTGGGGAGTTCAGTTCCACCCGGAAAAGAGCGGGAACACGGGGCTGAGGCTCCTCGAGAATTTTGTCAGAACGGTAGGGGGATGAGGGGCCTGTCTTAGTATCGTCATGCTGGCAAAACGCATCATACCATGCCTGGATGTTAAGGACGGGCGGGTCGTAAAGGGGGTAGAGTTCGTAAACCTGAGGGACGCCGGCGATCCCGTAGAGGCGGGAGAGCGGTATAGCAGGGAAGGGGCAGACGAACTCGTGTTTCTCGATATCACCGCATCTCACGAAAACAGGAAAACGCGCATAGATATTGTCTCCAGGACTGCCGGCAGTGTTTTCATCCCTCTTACGGTAGGAGGAGGCATTAACGATATAGATGATATAAGCGCGCTGCTCAAGGCCGGTGCCGATAAGGTATCGATAAATACGCGGGCGGTCGAGAACCCGGACTTCATAAGGGAATCGGCCGAAGAATTCGGGAGCCAGTGCATAGTGACAGCCATAGATGCGAGAAGGAGAAAAGACGGAAAGGGATGGGAAGTCTATACGTACGGAGGCAGGAAATCCACGGGCATTGACGTGCTGGACTGGGCAAGGCGGGCAGAAGGCCTGGGTTCTGGCGAAATACTCCTTACCAGTATGGATTCCGACGGGACCAGGGATGGGTATGACATAGATTTAACGCGAAGCGTTTCGGAGGCGGTTAACATACCGATAATAGCGTCAGGCGGTGCCGGTAATCTCGGGCACCTGGCCGAAGTATTGAAAGAAGGCCGGGCCGATGCGGTACTGGCCGCGTCCATTTTTCATTACGGGGAATATACTATCCGCCAGGCAAAGGAATATCTGTCGGGAAACGGTATAAACGTCAGGCAGGTTTGATCTCTTTCAGGAAAGCCTTGAACCTGCCTATGCCTTCCGCCAGATCGTCCATGGAGGTCGCGTAGGATATCCTGACGTAACCCGGCGCGCCGAATCCTTCTCCGGGTACGAGCGCGACCAGCTTTTCGGAAAGGATCTTCTCCGCAAAATCAAAAGATGATTTTACCTTATCGGACAGGTATCGTTCGATATTGGGAAAGATGTAAAAAGCACCTTCAGGCCTGGGAACGGACAGGTCGCTGATCGATGATAACTCGTTATATACGAAATCCCTTCTTTTGCCGAACTCTATGCGCATGCGCTCTATTGCCGCAGGTCCTTCTTCGGAAGTAAGGGCTGCGACGGCTCCGGACTGCGCGAAGGTGGTAGGGTTGGAGGTGGAATGCGACTGAAGCTTTCCGCATGCCGCTATGACCTGTTTGTCGCCTGCAGCATAGCCTATTCTCCAGCCGGTCATGGAATATGCTTTCGAGACGCCGTTGACAATTATCGTTCTTTCCTTAAGTTCGTCGGATATCTGCGCTATGGAGGTAAAAACACCGTCATATACCAGGTGTTCGTATATTTCATCCGATATCACGAGAAAATCATGCTGGAGCACTATTTTCCCCAGGGCCTCGAGTTCTTCTCTCGTATATAGGACGCCCGTCGGGTTCGACGGCGAGTTTAATATCAGGAGTTTTGTCCTTTCTGTGATGCGGCCGGAAAGGATCCCGGGAGTGAGTTTAAGCGTGCCCCGCGTGATGCAGTCGGCGATTACCGGAGTCGCGCCCGCGGCTTTTACCATTTCGGTATAAGATACCCAGTAAGGCGAAGGGATTATAACCTCGTCTCCGGGACCAACCGTACACAGGATAATATTAAAGAGCGAGTGCTTGGCCCCGCAGTTTACGGTTATCTGGTCTGTGCCGTATGTGAGATTGTTTTCTTTCCTGAATTTCTGCACTATCGCTTTTTTGAGCTGTAAAGTGCCGGCGGCCGGAGTATATTTCGTTTCGCCTCTTTTCAGCGCTTCGATCGCAGCCTGTTTTATATAGTCGGGCGTATCGAAGTCGGGTTCTCCTGCTCCGAAGCCTATTACTTTTTTCCCTTCGGCTTTCAGCTGCTTGGCTTTAGCGGTTATGGCAAGCGTTGATGACGGTTCTATCCTCTTTGATAATTCTGACAGCATAATTTTCTCCTGTTCAATTACGTTAAAAATCAATTAACAAGTATAAAAAAAAACGCAAAATAAGCAAATCTTTCCATGTTTGACAATATATATAAAATTTTATTAATATCTTAAAATATTTTATGCCCTCGTAGCTCAGCTGGATAGAGCAACTGCCTTCTAAGCAGTGGGTCGGGCGTTCGAGTCGCCCCGAGGGTACCACTTGAAGGACAGGGCTGTAATCAGATTATTGCAAATATAGGTGGGCCGCTAGCTCAACTGGCAGAGCAACGGACTCTTAATCCGTAGGTTCCGGGTTCGATTCCCAGGCGGCTCACCAAAAACCTTTTTAAAGTGGGAGGGAATCGAAGCCAGCGAGCGCATCCTGAGGATGAAAAGCTCGGAGAGCGTCAGTGAGCGCGGCCGTCCGAGGAGTTCGGGAGTTATATAGAAGAACGACGAGGAAGATTCCCAGGCGGCTCACCAAAAACCTTTTTAAAGTGGGAGGGAATCGAAGCCAGCGAGCGCATCCTGTTTCCCATTATATATTTGATATGGCGTACCGTCGCGGTGGCGGAATTGGCAGACGCGCCAGGCTTAGGACCTGGTTCCTCACGGAGTGCGAGTTCAACTCTCGCCCGCGACACCATGAACCACGTGGGGTTCATGGTGTTAATCCTGAACTCAGCGCAGTTCGGGGCAAGCCATGGTTCATGCCCTGTGTCCTGCGTGGTACACGGGCAATAGAAAAACCATGGGAGTGTTGATGGCTTCGGCCGCAGGAAATCATTGGTAATATGGTTAAGGTAAATAATTGATAGAACGAGGTGAATTATGGACGGATTGACATATAATATCAAGAAAGAACCCAAATGCGTGGTGGGGCTGGATATAGAAGTGGGCTGGGAGACGGTTGACAGGGAGCTCGATAAAGTGTTCAGGGATATGACGAGGGATATCCGTGTGCCCGGGTTCAGAAAAGGCAAGGTTCCCATAAACGTGATAAAGGAAAGATACGGTCCGCACGCGGAACAGGAAGTCATAAGCCGGTTTTCCCCGGAAGTAATAAACGAAGTACTGGAAAAAGAGAAGCTCGTCCCCGTTACAACCCCTGTGATAGAAGATTATAATTTCAAAAAGGGGGAGCCTTTCAAGCTCAACGTGAAAGTCGAAGTCTCCCCGGAAGTGCAGCCTAAAAAGTACAAGAAGATGAAACTGGTGAAAAAGGCTTATGAGATAACCGGGGAAGACGTTGAAAAGACCATAAGGAGCCTGAAAGAGAATAACGCTTCGCTCAAGGTTAAGGAGGGGGTGGTTTCAAAGGATGATTTTGCTCTGGTTGATATCAAGATATTCAGGGATTCCCGGGAGATCGATCTCGGTTTATCCAAGGACAGGCTCATAGAGGTAGGCAGCGAGAGCATGCTTCCCGGATTCGGGGATCACCTGGTAGGCATGAAAAAAGGGGATGAGAAAACATTCCAATACACTTTCCCGGAGAATTATCACAAGGATGAGTTAAAGGGTATGGAGGCTGAATTCAGGGTTCTGCTCAAGGAGGTTAAGGAAAAAGAACTGCCCGAAGAGAAAGAGATAGCGAAGAGCCTGGGCCTCGAGTCGGAAGAGAAGCTGAGGGAAAAGGTCAGGGAGAACCTGGAAAAACAGCTGGATGCCTCGTCCGACAGCGAATTAGAGAACACTATAGTTGAGAATATACTGGAAAAACACGAATTTGATATTCCCGAAGGGCTTGTAAAGAGAGCATTCGAGAGCAACAAAAAGCAGATGGAATCCTATGTCGCGGGCAGGGGCGGGGACGCTTCCAGGATTGATGACGCTAAGATAATGGAAAAAACGAGAAGGGATATAAAAGCGGGGATAATACTTTCCGAGATTGCAAAAGCAGAAGACATAAAAGTGACGGAAGTCGATCGCCGCGAGGAGGAAGAAAAACTTAAGAAACTGATGGGTACCGACAGCGGCGAACTCGTGAAGAAGTACGTTGATGAAAATTCCATTCTGACCAGGAAGGTGTTCGATTTCATAAAAGATAATGCAAAGATAAAGACGGAAAAAATCAGGAAAAGGAGCTAGGGCGTATAATGAAAAATAGACAGGAAATAATGCAGTTAGTCCCGATGGTTGTGGAGAAGACGCAGATGGGGGAGAGGGCGTACGATATATATTCCAGGCTGCTGAAAGACAGGATAATATTCGTGGGGACTCCCATAGATGATAACGTATCCAATCTGATAATAGCGCAATTGCTGTTTTTAGAGGCGGAAGATCCGGAGAAAGAGATATCTCTCTATATTAATTCCCCCGGGGGAGTCGTTACTTCGGGCATGGCGGTGTATGACACGATGCAGTATATCAATCCCTCCATTGCGACCATATGCATGGGGCAGGCCTCTTCGATGGCAGCTCTGCTGCTGGCGGCAGGAGATAAAGGCAAAAGGTATGCGCTCCCCAATTCGAGAATAATGATACATCAGCCGCTCGGGGGAGTCCAGGGGCAGGCGACCGACATAGGAATACAGGCAAAAGAAATCATGAGGATGAAAGACCGCCTGAATCAGATACTCGCCGATCACACCGGCCAGGGCATAGACAAGATTGCAAAAGATACCGAGAGGGATTTCTTCATGACGCCCGGGGAAGCCAGGGAATACGGCATAGTGGACGAAGTTATATCCAACAGGAAAGAACTGGAAAAGAACAAGAAGTAGAAGAATCCGGGATATTAAAGATATGACTGAAGACATATACAAATTCGGAAGAACGAGAAAGTGCGTTTTCTGCGGAAAGACAGAAGAAGAAGCTGTCAAGCTTGTCGGCGGCCGAGGTACTTATATCTGCGCCGAATGCATAGATACCTCTCATAAGCTGATACACCAGGTGTTCGAGAAGGATAGAGAGGGAAGCAAAAGACAGATACCGAAACCCAGTGAAATCAATAGAGTTCTGGATGAATACATTATAGGCCAGCCTGAAGCGAAGAAGATAATCTCTGTTGCCGTATATAACCATTATAAAAGGGCCAGTATAAGCGGAAAAGGCCCTTTCACGGCCGCCGGTGATGCGGGAGATAAAAGTGATGCTGCCGAAGATATTGAAATAGAGAAGTCCAATATATTGCTTATAGGCCCGACGGGCACAGGCAAGACCCTGATGGCCAGAACCCTTGCCCGCTTCCTTGAGGTGCCTTTCGCGATAACCGATGCGACAACACTCACCGAGGCGGGCTACGTGGGCGAGGATGTCGAGAATATACTCTTGAGGCTTCTGCAGAACGCTTCTTTTGACAAGATGCGCGCCGAATGGGGTATAATCTATGTTGATGAGATAGATAAAATATCAAGGAAATCTGAGACGCCGTCCATAACGAGAGATGTTTCCGGGGAGGGGGTCCAGCAGGCGCTTCTGAAAATACTCGAAGGCACGGTAGCCAGCGTGCCCCCTCAGGGCGGGCGCAAGCATCCTAACCAGAGGTATATACAGATAGATACTACGAATATACTTTTTATATGCGGCGGCGCGTTCAGCGGACTGGAGAATATAATAGCCAACCGACTCAGCGAGAAGAAGATGGGGTTCGGCGCCAAGCTGGTAAAAGATAAATCGCGCGATGTAGGAGAAATATTCAAATACGCTGAACCGGAGGACCTTATAAAGTACGGGCTTATCCCCGAGCTCGTCGGGCGGCTTCCGGTAATAGGGCCGTTCCACGGACTGACTGAGGAAGACCTGGTGAGGATACTCAGCGAACCCAGGAATTCCATAGTCAAGCAGTACAAGAAGCTTTTCGCTATGGAAGGCATAAAGCTTACCATCACTGACGAAGCTCTTATGAAGATAGCTTCCCGGGCTAAAGAAAAATCCCGCGGCGCCAGGGGCTTGAGGACGGAGATAGAGAGGATCATGCTGGATATGATGTATGATATTCCGGACAGAAAAGACGTGGTGGAGTGCATAATAAACGGGCAGGTAATAGAGAGTAAATTATCCCCTATACTTAAAACGGCCTGACTTGACCCTATGGAAAACAAGAAAAAAAAGAACAACATGTATCCCCTTCTTCCCGTCAGGGATATAGTAATACTGCCTTACATGCTTGTCCCTCTCGCCGTAGGCCGCCGCCGCTCCATAAATGCGCTGAGAAAGGCGGTAAGTTCCAAGAACGAGCTGGTAATAGTGGCGCAAAAGGACATATACGAGGAAAACCCCGGGAAGAGCGGGCTTTATTCAACCGGTGTCCTGGCCGGCATAGTGCAGGTGCTCGATTTGCCCGACGGCAGCCTGAGAGTCCTGGTCGAAGGAGAGAAGAGAGTCAGGATAGGCAGGTTTTTTGACAGGGACGAGTATGTGGAGGTGGCAGTCGAGGATATAAATGAAACTTCAGGCGGTGTACCTGAGCTCCGCCTGAAAGCGATGATGAGGAATATAACGGATCTTTTCGAAGAATATGCGAAGTTCAATACCAATGTCGATTCGGCTTCGCATGCTATTCTTGACGAGGTCACCGATCCGGGTAAGCTTGCCGATATCATCACGGGACATATTAAATTGAAAAAAGACCAGGCTCAGGAGCTGCTGGAGGAATCCGCTCCGCTGGAAAGGCTGGGAAAATTAAGCGTTATTCTGAAAAAAGAGATCGAGATCCTTAATATTAAGAATGAGATCGACGGTAAAGTCAGAAAGCAGATAGGCAAATCACAGAAAGAGCAGTATCTTTCCGAGCAGATGAAGGCAATCAAGCAGGAACTGCTCGGAAAGGAGGCAAAAGACACGGAGATACTGGAGTTCCAGGATAAGATAAATAAGGCGAATATGTCCGAAGAAGCGAGGGAACAGGCGCTGAAAGAGCTGGGCCGCATGGAAAAGATGATACCATTTTCTCCGGAGGCTACCGTAGTGAGGACTTATCTCGACTGGCTTATCAAGCTGCCGTGGAGCAGGAAAACCCCGAATAATATAGATCTGAAAAAGGCGGAGAAAATCCTGGAGAAAGAGCATTACGGATTATGCGAGGCGAAGGAGAGGATACTTGAGTACCTTGCGGTATCAAAACTTTCCAGGAAACTGAAGACTCCGATCCTGTGTTTCGTGGGTCCGCCCGGAACAGGGAAGACCTCGTTCGGGCGGTCTATAGCCCATGCGTTGGGGCGGAAATTCACCCGTGTTTCCCTGGGCGGGATAAGGGACGAAGCGGAAATAAGGGGGCATCGCAGGACTTATATAGGTTCGATGCCCGGCAGGATAATCCAGTCAATAACCAAGGCGGAGAGCAGAAACCCTGTCTTCCTCATGGACGAGATCGATAAAATGGGCAAGGATTTCAGGGGAGATCCGGCGTCCGCGCTGCTTGAAGCACTGGATCCCGAGCAGAACAGGAATTTCAACGATCATTACATGGAGGTGGATTTCGATCTGACGGATGTGATGTTCATCACAACGGCCAATACGGTTTCGTCGATCCCGCCTGCCATGCTGGACAGGATGGAGATAATAGAGTTTCCCGGTTACACGAGGGACGAGAAGATAAATATAGCGGAGAAGTTCCTCATACCTAAGCAGATGAACGAGAACGGCCTGAAAAGCGGCAATTTCTCCATGGGCAAAAAGCAGGTGGGTTTTATAATAGACAATTACACGAGGGAAGCGGGGGTGAGGAACCTGGAGAGAGAGATAGCGAAAGCGCTTAGAAAAGTTGCCAAGAAAATAGCTTCGGGAGGCACCAGGAAAATCATCCTCACGAACGCCAATCTCGCCAAGAACCTGGGTATACCAAAATATTCATATTTCAGGGCCAGGAAAAACAGCGTGGGAATAGCCGCAGGACTGTCCTGGACGCAGAACGGGGGAGAATCTCTTTCGATAGAGGTCTCAATCATGCCTGGCGAAGGGAAGCTTAATCTCACCGGGACCCTCGGCGATGTTATGAAGGAATCCGCCCAGACCGCGTTGAGCTATATAAGGGCCAACGCGGGGGAGTTCGGCTTAAAAAACGATTTTTACAAGGATAAGGATATACATGTTCATGTACCGTCCGGTGCGGTTCCCAAGGAGGGACCCTCGGCGGGGATAACCATATGCACCGCTCTTCTTTCCGTTCTGCTCAGCAAGCCGGTCAGGCGAAACGTGGTGATGACCGGGGAGATAACATTGAGCGGCAATGTTCTGGAAATAGGAGGCTTCAAAGAAAAGATACTTGCGGCCCACAGGGACGGATTCAAAACCGTTATATTTCCATCGGACAACAGAAAAAATATGGATGAGATACCGGATAATATAAAGAAAAACCTGGATCTGATACCAGTGAGGAATTTCAAGGAGGTTGTTGAATATGTCTTCTGAGAATAAAATAAAAGTTCTGATTTCGGATACTATTTCAAAAGAAGGAATCGATATGCTGACTAACGAGGGCTTCGAAGTGAAGATGGACGCGTCACTCGACGGGGATGCCCTTAAATCCGTTATATCGCAGTATGATGCGCTGATAATAAGAAGCGGCACAACCGTAACTGCGGATATCATATCGGCGGCGGATAAACTTAAGGTAATAGGCCGTGCGGGTGTCGGGGTCGACAATGTGGATGCAAAAGCTGCTACGAGAAAAGGGATCATCGTGATGAACACTCCGGGAGGAAACACGATATCTGCCTGCGAGCACACCTGGGCGCTCATATTGAGTCTTTTGAGGAACATCCCGGGCGCGCACCAGGCGCTTCGTGAGGGAAAGTGGGATAAGAAAAAATACAGCGGTACCGAGATATACGGTAAGACCCTGGGTGTCATAGGGTTGGGCAAGATAGGCGCGGAAGTGGCAAAAAGGGCGGGTGGATTCGGTGTAAGGGTCATCGCTTATGACCCGTTTGCTTCAAAAGAGAAAGCCGCCGAAATAGGCGCGGAACTTGTCGAACTGGATTATATCATCTCCCAGTCGGATATCATCACCATACACGTGCCGCGCAATGACAAAACAAAGAACATGATAAACAAGGATGCTCTTTCCAGGATGAAAAAAGAGGCGATTCTCATAAACTGCGCGCGCGGCGGCATAGTAGATGAAAAAGCCCTTGCGGAAGCTGTTTCCAAGGGCGTGATAAAAGGCGCGGCTCTTGATGTTTACGAAAAGGAGCCGACCACGGATTCGCCCGTTTTTTCGGTAGACAGGATAATCCACACGCCTCATCTGGGCGCTTCGACGGCCGAAGCCCAGGAGCGCGTGGCGGTGGAAATTGTCAAACAGGTAGTCGGTTTCTTCAAGACAGGAAAGATAGTGAATGCCGTTAATATCTCTTCGGGAGAGACAGATCCTTTAATGGGCGAACTGGCGTTCAAGCTCGGGAAACTCTGCGGGCAGATGTCCGGACATTTGACAGAACGTATAGTAATAAGTTATAAAGAAAAAGTTAAATCCGGGCAGGAAGACTCGATCACCAGGGCTGTGCTCAACGGTTATCTTTCTCAGTTCAATGAAGGGATTAACTATATCAATGCCGTTCTTATAGCAGAAGAAAAAGGCATAGATGTGGTCACTCAGAAAGAGACCAAGAAGGAAACGCCTGGTTCTCTGAGTATTAAGCTTGACGGAGAAATAGAGGTTTCGGGAGGGGTTATCGGGGGTGTGCCGAGGATAACGCAGATAAACGGTTACAACCTGGATATCCCGCTGGGCAGGAACCTTCTTATTATCAAGAATTCCGACAAACCCGGAGTCATCGGCCATATAGGCACGGTACTCGGAGAATTCGGGGTCAATATAGGCAGTATGGAAGTCGGGAGAAAATCCGCCGGCGGCCAGGCGGTGACCGTGATAAACGTTGACCAGGATATATCCCGGGAACTTATCGACAGGCTGAAATCAAAGGATTCCATACAGAGCGTCAATAGTATTAAGGTGGGCCAGTAGCTCAGGCGGTAGAGCAACGCCCTTTTAAGGCGTGGGTCGAAGGTTCGATTCCTTCCTGGCTCACCAAATAAGTCGCCAGTAGCCGGTTTCCGGCTGCTGGCAGAAAAATGCCGAAGGACCGCAGTGGAATTGAGACAAGCGGGCGCCGGCGGACGAAGAGCCCGGAGAGCTTCGGCGGCCGCAGCTGCCCGAGGAGCTTGGGAGGAAAAGGAAGAGGCGGGGGAGATCCCTTCCCGGCTCACCGATAACAGTGGAATATGGAAAGTTAAATGTGAAAAGTTATACAATCGCATTTCGCTTAGGAATCAAAGCTGCCGGGCTATCGGTGAATCATAGGTTGACAATAATAGAAATAATTAGTAAATATACATGAATATGAAAAAAGGAATTCATCCGGAATTACATGAGACTACAATAATATGTGCCTGCGGGGCGCAGTATAAGACCTTGTCTACCAGGAAAGACATAAGGGTCGAACTGTGTTCCAGCTGTCATCCATTCTATACTGGCGAACAGAAGCTTGTCGATTCTGCCGGCAGAGTTGAAAAATTCCAGCGCAGATACGGCAAAAAAGTAAAACCCAAATAGAAGAAATCCCGACAAATAGCAGACATTATCGCGGGTACTGCTATGTATCATGCTTGAAAAATTTCAGGAATTAGAACAAGAGTTTAACCGACTGGAAAAAGAGCTGTCCCGGCCCGAAATCATATCAAATAACGCAAAGTTCAGCGAGTATGCCAAACGTTACGGAGAACTCAAGATACCTGTAGAAAAGTACAGGGAATACAACAGGATCTGCGATCAGTACCAGCAGGCCAGTTCCCTGTACGAGCAGGAGGAAGGGGAGCTCAGGGATCTCGCAGGCGAAGACATGGCGCTTCTTTCCGGCAGGATGGAGAAGCTCAGGGAAGAGCTGAAAGTATACCTGATACCCAAAGACCCGGATTCCGCCAAGGATATAATCATGGAGCTCAGGGCCGGCACCGGGGGGGAAGAGGCGGCGCTTTTCTGTGCCGAACTCTTCAGGATGTATACCAGGTATGCCGAGAGCAGGGGCTGGAAAATGGACATATACAGTTCGAATAATACCGGCCTGGGGGGGATAAAGGAGGTCATCGCATCAATAGAGGGGAAGAACGTCTACGACGACCTAAAATGGGAGAGCGGCGTCCACCGGGTCCAGCGGATACCCGAAACAGAAACGGGAGGGAGGATCCATACCTCGGCCTGCAGTGTTGCTGTCCTGCCTCAGGCAGACAGTGTTGAAGTCAATATCAGCAGGGAAGACCTGAGGATAGATACATACAGGGCTTCCGGCGCCGGCGGACAGCATGTGAATGTCACCGATTCCGCGGTCAGGATAACGCATCTGCCTACAGGCCTGGTAGTCCAGTGCCAGGACGAACGTTCACAGATGCAGAACAGAAGGAAGGCGATGAATATATTAAGGGCCCGGCTTAAAGATAAGATAAAGATGGACCAGGAGCATGAGAAAGACGAGCGCCGGCGCAAGCAGATAGGGTCGGGCGACAGGAGCGAGAAGATCAGGACGTATAACTATCCTCAGAACAGGGTTACCGATCACAGGGTTAATCTTACGGTGTATAATCTTTCGGACATACTTAACGGGAATATAGGTAAATTCATAAATGAGATCAAAAAGCTGTTCCTCGAAAAACAGATGCGGCAATAAAGTCGCGGCGGAAAACAATATCCGGAGTATGCTGGCCTGGGCCGAAGGATATCTGGGTGAAGCGGGCCTTCAGAATGCGGAAAGAGACACCGAGTATATAATGTGCAGGATTCTCGGAATGACCAGGCCGCAGCTGTATGTTGACCGCAACAGGCCGCTCGCCGAAAGAGAAATGGACAGTTTCAGGTTATTCATCAAGAAGAGAAGCAGGCGGGTGCCGGTTGAATACCTGTTCGGTGACACAGTATTCATGGGGTTGGAATTCCGGGTGACTGCCGACACGCTTATCCCCAGGCCCGAGACGGAGCTGATGGTGGAGGAATGCATGGGATTTGTAGAGCAGGGAGGGGTATCGGATATAATCGAGATAGGAACCGGATGCGGCAATATAGCCGTTTCTCTGGCAAAATTAACGGATGCCAGGGTTATGACGGTGGATAAGAGCGCAAAGGCGCTGAAAGTCGCCCGTTATAACGCGTTTAGACACGGCGTATCAGGAAAAATCGAGTTCAAGAAAGGCAGCATGTTTGATACTCTGGGCAGCCGGGATAAAAAAAGGTTCGAAATACTCATAGCTAACCCTCCTTATGTAGCGCAGAGGGATTACAGGTCTCTCCAGGCCGAAGTCAGAATGGAGCCGAGGATGGCCCTCGTCGCGGGCCGGAAAGGCTTGAAGTATATAAGCCATATACTGAAGCGCGGACCGGAGTATATGAGGGCCGGCGCCAGGCTGTACGTGGAAATTGGATATGGGCAGAAAAAAGATATAATAAACATTGTGGACGGAATCAGGGATATCGCGGGATATGGTTTCATAAAGGATTACAGCGGCATAGACAGGATAATATACGCGGACATCAGGTGAATAATAACAACGGGAAAAAAATCATAATAGAAGGACCTTCTGTATTGAAAGGGAAGGTGGATGTATCCGGTTCCAAGAATGCCGTTCTTCCCATACTGGCGGCGACGTTGATAACCGACGAGAGATGCACAGTCAGAAACGTTCCTGATCTGGGAGACATATCAACAATGATCTCAATGCTCGAGATCCTGGGGAAGAAGGTCAACAGGGAGAATTCCTGTGTCGTGATCGAGCCGTTTAAGGATTTGAAAGGCGAGGCTCCTTATGACCTGGTTAAAAAACTGAGGGCATCTATACTGGTCATGGGGGCGCTGGCCGGCAGGAAGAACAAGATACGCGTGGCATTGCCGGGCGGCTGCGCGATAGGCACAAGGCCCATAGACCTTCATCTCAAGGGCTTGAGAAAGATGGGCGCGGAAATAAGCGTGTCGGGGGGATTCGTGAACCTCAGGTCACGCGGTCTGGCAGGCGCGACTATCTATCTGGATTACCCTTCTGTGGGAGCCACGGAGAACCTGGTAATGGCCGCATGCCATGCAAAAGGCAGGAGCATAATAGAGAACACGGCCAGGGAGCCGGAAGTCATGCAGCTGGTGGATTTCCTTAAGGAAATGGGAGTGCGTATAGAGGTCAGCGGAAACACTCTCACGGTATACGAATCGGGAAAGCTTAAACCGGTTGATTTTACCGTGATGGACGACCGGATACAGGCTGGCACATATCTGGTAGCGGGGGGGATAAACGGTTCTCAGGTGGAGATAGGTTTTAAAGATTCCTGGTCACTGGAGGCAGTTATAGAGAAGATGATAGAGTGCGGCGCGGATATCAGGACGGACACGGGGGGGATATATATAAAAGGTCCGGATGCTCTAAAGAGCACAGAGGTGAGGACTTCTCCCTATCCGGGGTTTCCCACCGATCTTCAGGCGCCGTTTATATCTCTTCTGGCAACCGCGTCGGGGGTAAGTGTGATTACGGAAGAAATATTCGAGAGCAGGTATCTCCACTGTGCCGAGCTCATGAGAATGGGCGCGGAGATAGAGATAAAAGGGCATTCCGCGATAGTAACAGGAGTCCGGGGCTTGAGCGGGGCGCCGGTAACCGCTCAGGACTTGAGAGGCGGCGCGTCGCTTATACTCGCAGGGCTTGCCGCCGAAGGCCGGACCGAAGTATCGGGAGTTTATCATATAGAGAGAGGATATGAGAATATTGTAGAGAATCTAAGAAACCTCGGAGCAAATATATGGGAAGAATAGAAAAGAAGAGGATATTCAGCGAAGATATAATAAAGCGTGTAAAAGATATTGCGAAGAATATCAGTAAGCACGGCGACGCGGCTCTTGCAGAGTACACCCTGAAATTCGACGGCGTGAATATAACTGAGAGCGATATAGAGGTAAAAAAAGAGGAGTGGAAAGAAACGGCCGGGAAGATACATCCTGAAATAAAAGATGTGATCGACCGTGCCGCCGGGAATATAAAAAAATATGCCGAGAGCCAGAATATATACAAAAACCGCGAATATACGAACGGAGGAATGAGGATTACCGATAAATATATTCCGATAGAGAAGGTCGGTGTATATGTTCCCGGGGGTAACTATTCTTATCCGTCTACCGTAATGATGTGCGTTATACCCGCGAGGGTAGCGGGAGTCAAAGAAATTGTCATGGTGACTCCTCCCGGAAACCTCACCCCGGCGGTGATGTATGCGGCCAGGATATCGGGGGTCGACCGGGTCTTCAGGCTGGGGGGTGCCCAGGCGGTCCTCGCGCTGGGTTACGGATGGGCCAGGTCCGTACCGTCAGTAGATATGATCGTGGGGCCGGGCAACGTGTATGTCCAGTGCGCGAAAATGCTGGTTTCCGATGTGGTCGGCATAGATATGATATCGGGCCCCAGCGAAGTCTGCATAATAGCTGACGGGAAACAGGACCCGGGGCTCATAGCCGTGGATATGATGGCGCAGTTCGAACACGCGGCCGATGCGAAGGCGGTGCTTATAAGCGATTCGAAAAAGCTGATAGAGGAAGTCCAGGAGGAAATTGCCGGACTCAAGATTTTAGGCAAGGCCAGGTTCGAAGGAGTGATAGAATACGCTCCTGTCGATGGTCTTGACGCGGCGGTTGACAAGGCAAACGAGATAGCGCCGGAACATCTGCAGATCATGTGCAGCCGGGAAAACATAAGGAAAATAGAGTCCGGGATAAAGAATGCCGGGGCTGTTTTTATCGGCAGGAACACTCCCGTTGCGATCGGAGACTACTGGGCAGGGCCTTCTCATGCCCTTCCTACCGGCGGGACTGCAAGGTTCAGCGAAGGGCTTAATGTGGGAACCTTCATGAAAAAAGTATCATTTATCAACTGCAGCGAGGAGTCGGTCCGGGAAGCTGCCGGACAGATCGAAAAACTGGCCCAGGAAGAAGGCATGAATTATCATGCGGAATCTGTAAGAAAAAGGCTGGATAACAGTTGAAGTTCATAAATAGGAACATAGAAGAACTGGAACCCTATTACGTCCCTGACATGGAAGAGGGCGAGATCAAGATGGATGCTCAGGAAAATCCTTATGACCTGGATCCGGACATCAAGGGGAAAATTGAAGAGGGGCTCAGGGCTCTCAGCCTGAACAGGTATCCCGACCCGGGATATCCGGCGCTAAAAAAACTTCTGGCAGAATATTCGGGCACCGATCCGGATAATATACTGGTAGGCAACGGTTCCGACGAACTTATCCTCATGATACTGCTTGCATCGGGAGGTCCCGGCAAAACAGTGACATGCCCCGCGCCCACTTTCAGTATGTACGGCATACTGTCTAAGCTTACTAACACGGCTTACGCGGAAGTCCCCCTGGGGGAAGGATTCAGCCTTCAGCCCAGGAAGATACTTGCGACCAAACCGGATATCGTCTTTATAGCTTATCCGAATAATCCTACGGGTAACTGTTTCTCAAGAAAAGACATCGAAAAAATACTGAAGGAATCAAAGGGGCTTGTAGTGGTGGACGAAGCTTATTATGAGTTCTCCGGGAAAACCTTTGCGGATTGCGTTAAGGATTATGAAAATCTTATGATCCTGAGGACTTTCTCAAAGGCATTTTCGCTTGCCGGCATCCGGGCCGGCTACATCATATGCAGTAAAAGCCTTATAAAACAGCTGAGAAAAGTACAGCTCCCGTATAATATGAGCGTTATAAACCAGAGCGTACTTGAGATGATACTTAAAAACAGGGGGGAAGTGTTAAAAACGGTCGGCAGGATAATAGAATCGCGCGGAAGGCTGATGGCGGAGCTCGATAAGATCAGCGGTGTCAGCCCTTATCCGAGCGATGCCAATTTCATCCTTATTAAAATAGACAATATTGACAGGACGATGGAAAGACTGGAGAAAAGGAAGATAAAAGTCAGGAGGTTCGTTTCGGAGAACCTGAGGGATTATCTCAGGGTAACCGTTGGTACCGAGAACGAGAACAGGAGTTTCATAGAGGTCATGACGGAGTCCGTACAGGAGGGCAAATGAGATCTGCAGAAATAACAAGGAATACAAAGGAAACACAGATAAATATCAGGGTAAATCTTGACGGAGGAGGCAGTTCATCCGTAAAGACTCCAAACGGATTTTTTAATCATATGCTCGAATTACTCTCGAAGCATTCCGGCATAGATATAGATATCTCGGCGAAAGGGGATACCGAAGTGGATCTTCATCATACGGTAGAGGATATCGGGATAGTGCTCGGGGAGGCTCTGTTAAAAGCGCTGGATGACAGAAAGGGAATAGAGAGGTATGGGTGGGTGATGATGCCCATGGACGAGGTAAGATGCGATGTCGCATTGGATCTGGGAGGCAGATCAAATCTCGTATATAAAGTGTATTTTGATAATTCTGCGGATAAGAAAGAATCGGACTTTGAATTTGTGCTTATAAGGGAATTTATGAAAGCGCTATCCGACCATATGAAGGCTACAATGCATTTTTTCCATCATTCTTATGAGGGGGAGGTTACCACTAATCATCATATTGCCGAAGCGGTGTTCAAGGGACTGGCCCGCGCGCTTAGGCAGGCGGTGAGAGTGACCGGGGATACTATACCGTCTACGAAGGGGGTGATCTGAAAATGCTTATCATTCCGGCTGTCGATATAATGAACGGAAACTGCGTGCGCCTTACTCAGGGGTCTCCCAGCGCGGGCACTGTTTACTCCAGGGAACCTCTGATAGTAGCCAAGCTCTGGCAGGCCCAGGGCGCCCAGAGGCTGCATGTCGTGGATCTTGACGGAGCTTTTTCCGGTAAGATCGTGAACAGGAAGATAATACTCAGGATAACCAAGGAACTTGATATACCTGTGCAGGTAGGCGGCGGTATAAGGGATTATGATACCATCAGGGACCTCCTGAATAACGGAGTGGATAAGGTGATCATGGGCACATCCGCCATATATGACACCGAGCTTTTGAAAAGTGCGGTAAAGAAATGGAAAAAAAGGATCATAGTGGGAATAGACTCTTCGTCGGGGAAAGTGGCGGTGGGCGGCTGGCAGAGCATAACGGATAAATCAGCCGTATCCCTTGCGGCCGAGATAGAGGGCATGGGTATCTCTCAGATAATAGTGACCGATATCAAGAAAGACGGTACGCTCAAGGGGCCTAACTGTAAATGGATAAAGAAAATAGCCGAGACGGTGAAGATACCGGTCATCGCTTCGGGGGGAATCTCGAGTATCGATGATATAGTAAGGCTGAAGGAGCTGAAATTAAAGAATCTGGCGGGTGTGATAGTGGGTAAAGCCTTATACAGGGATGACGTGCTGCTGCCCGCGGCAATAGAGGCCGCCAGATAATATCAAGGAGCCACAGATGAACTACGATGACATAAAATTCGATGATCGCGGGCTGATACCCTGTGTAACACAGGACAGCGGCGACGGCCGCGTACTGATGATGGCATACATGAGCAGAGAATCTCTGCAGAAGACCATAGAGACCGGAAAAGCATGCTATTTTTCAAGGTCGCGCGGCAAGCTATGGCTTAAAGGTGAGGAATCGGGAAACGTACAGATAGTAAAAGAAATATTCATAGACTGCGACAAAGACACGATACTGATCAAAGTAGAGCAGGCAGGAGAATGCGCATGTCATAAAGGATACAGGTCATGTTTTTACAGAAAACTTTCCGGCAGCGGATGGAAAATCATCGATAAAATCGTCAAGGATCCGGGAAAAATGTACGGAAAGTGAAAAGGCTTGTTTTTATAATAGCTGTCGGCATAGTCCTCGCATTGCTGTTCCGGCATTTTTGTCTTGAAGTCGTGTATATAGCAACACCTTCCATGGAACCCTCTATCAGGGTCAAAGACCAGGTGGTAGTCAATAAAACGGCGTATTTATTCAATAAACCCGGAAGGGGAGACATCATCATGTTCAGTTCTCCCGTGTCCGATAAGGACCTCGTCAAGCGCGTTGTGGGACTCCCCGGGGAGATATTTCATATTGAAGACAAGGCTGTATTCATAAACGGGAATCTCCTGGACGAGAATTATGCTTATTGTTCCAGGCCCGACACCATGTTCGTAGGCGATAATATCGACCCCTTTACGATTCCGCAGGATCATTATTTCGTCATGGGAGACAACAGGTCGGTCAGCCGGGATTCCAGGGATTGGCTGGAAGATGAGGGTATGCAGATGAAAACCATACCATTGAGGGATATAAAAGGCAAGGTCCTTCTTATAAAGTGATGTTCATCCCGGACAGGGGTTTATACCTGATTTTCGATCCCCAGACGTGGTCCGACCGGACCTGGGAGAGGTCGCTCGGCAGGATCGCTCCCTATCTTGCCATGGTACAGCTGAGGTCTCCTTCTCTTGACGGGCATCTTTTGTCGGGCTATGCTTTAAAAATCAGGGAAATCCTTTCAGGAAAAATACCGCTTATAATCAATAACAGCGTAGATATTGCGATATCTGCAGGTGCCCAGGGCGTGCATCTCGGGAAAGAAGATATGACTGTGCGGTCGGCCAGAAAGATATTCGGGGGGATAATAGGGGCATCCTGCCATACGCCCAGGGCCGCGGCGAAGGCTGCCGCGGAAGGCGCCGACTACATAGGATGCGGCCCGATATTCAAGACATCGACCAAGGTACTCGATAGAAAGCCGCTGGGTCCCGGAGGATACCTTAAAGTGAAAAGAGCCGCCGGAATACCCGTAATCCCGATAGGCGGTATCAATGAGGAAAATATCCCCCGGGTGCTTAAATATTCGGGAATAGTGGCGGTTTCGTCCCTCTTGTCCTGCTCGGGGGATCCTTTGGGGCTGGTCCGGTCCCTGGACAGCCTATTTACATTTAAAGACGATTTTAGTAATATCTGCTGAGACAGGGGGTATTTATCGGGGCGGGCCTGGATCCCATGCTTATATCCACCATTCCATCTTTTTGAGATTACCCCGGATAGCTTATAAGCGCGATTCTTAATTTCAATTTAAATATAACCAAGAATATTTTAATACTATGAGAGGTAAAACACGCGTCAATAACAGTCTGCTTGTGGCAGCAGCGGTTATTTCCTATTCGCTGCTATTCATTCTGCTATACCCCCGTGTAGGGAGGATAGCGGGTATGGCCGGGGTATTACCCGCGGTACTGACCGGATATTATTTCGGTGCGGGTTACGGCGCCGCCGCGGGAGTAATCCTTTTCCTTCTTAATGTTTTCATGCTCGCCGCATCCGGGTACGGCTGGGAGATCATACAGGGTTCCTGCGGTATAGCGGGTTCATTGGTCATTGTCATGCTCGGCGCGCTGGCCGGGCATATGAAAAGGCTTCATTTATTCATGGTCTTCAGCAGGAACAGGCTGAAGCAGATAGATTCCGTCTCGATCGGGAAGAAGGTGGATTTCAAAAGCATATTCGAGGCCGCCGGCGACTGTCTAATATATCTTGATGATACGGGAAACGTAACGGATGTAAACAGGGAGGCAGCGCGGGTGCTGGGAAAGAGCAGAAAAGACCTCGTCGGCAGCTATTTCATGGAGCTTGATATCTTCCCGCCAGAAGAGACCCCGCGGCTCGTAAATGCTTTCTCGAGATGTTTTACAGGGGAAAGGCCTTCCTTATGCATAGAGTTAAGAAAAGACGCGGGTGACAGTGCAAACCTCGAGTGTACTTTCAACCTTATGGAACTCGACGGGAAGGCCGGAGGCGTCATGGTGATCGCCAGGGATACGGCTGAAACGCATAAGATGAAGGACGCACTCTCGGAAATAGAAGAAAAATACAGAAAGATAATAGAGATAGCTCCCGATGCGATCTTTTTCCTGCATAACGGAAGATGCATAGACTGCAACAGAAAGGCCGAGGAATTTTTCGCCGGGCGAAGGGAAGAGATGATGGGGAAACAATTATGGGAACTTTCGCCTGATGTACAGCCGGGCGGCGAGAGATCCGCGGAAGTATGCCGGGATAAAATCAAGTTAGCGATAGACGGGATCCCTCAGCTGTTCGAATGGGAATTCCGCGGTCTGAAGGGAAACGAGTTCAGTTCCGAGGTCCACCTTTACAGCCTGCAGTTCAAGAAACAGATTTATATCATCGCAATTATAAGGGATATAACAGAGAGAAAGACTTCG
This sequence comes from Elusimicrobiota bacterium, assembly GCA_016934855.1. Classification (GTDB taxonomy): domain Bacteria; phylum CG03; class SLGR01; order SLGR01; family JAFGSA01; genus JAFGSA01. Next base: position 97,495 of record JAFGSA010000026.1, on the reverse strand, counting down.
GAGAAGATGCTCTTCGAGAGCGAGCAGAGGTTCAGGGAAACTGCCGACCTCCTGTCTACGATAATATGCGAATTCGACCTGGATATGAGGATCACCTATGTGAATAATGCGGGATTGAGTATCTTCGAGTATTCTCAGGAAGACATTGATAAAGGCCTGTTTGTCAGGGATTTCATACATCCCACCGAATACAAACTGGCAAAAGAGCGGATAGCCCGGGCTATCAAGGGCGAAAAGCTCATAGCCAAGCAGTATACCATGATAAAGAAAGACGGCTCGTTCATAAAATGCATCGTCAACACGGCGCCTATGTACAGGGAAGGAAAGGTTATAGGCCTGAGGAACGCTCTTATCGACGTGACAGATTACAGCCTGATCAAAGACAGGCTGGACGATTACATGACGCGCATGGACTATCTGTCAAAGAACACACCGGACATCCTCATGACTATCGACCGGAAAGGGACGATACTGGGTATGAACAGGAGCGTTATAGGCAGGCCTGTAACTGAGATAATAGGAACCTCGATCTACGAATATATATCTCATGAGTTTCATAAGAAGATAAGGAGCGTGATCAGGGAAGTATTGAAGACAGGCAATATGGGGGAGTATGAGACGGTAGGGCAGGGATCGGGAGGCGCGGTACGCTGGTACAGGACCAGGGTGATCCCGGTAAAGGAAAAAAAGAACGGCGTCGTGAGTCAGATGATACAGATATGCTCGGATATAACCGAATACAAAGAAAAAGAAAAGCGTTTAAAAGAATCCGAAGAGATGTATAAAAACCTCATAAAGACATCTCCGAACGCCGTGTCATTGACCGATCTGGAAGGCAAGCTCCTGTACGTGTCCTCGAAGACGCTGGAGCTGCACGGTTATGACGAAGAGAGCGAAATGCTGGGAATGGACGCATTCCTGCTCCTGGCTCCCCATGAACGCGCCCGCGGCAGGAAACAGGTGGAGGAATTATTGAAAAATGGTTATGTGGAGAACAGGGAATACGTTTTGCTGAGAAGGAACGGCTCGGTCTTCACCGGAGACCTTAACGCTTCTGTCATAAGGGATGCCGAGGGCAACCCCCTGTGCCTTATAGCCACGACCAGGGATATAACGGAAAAGAAGGAAAAACAGAACGAATTGATCAAAAGCGAGAAGAAGATGAGGGCGATACTCGAAGCTATCCCGGACCTGATGTTCCAGATATCGGCTGACGGTATTTTCCTGAGTTACAAGGCTTCGAAAGAAGACCTCTATACGGATCCGAAATACTTTCTGAACAACAATATACGCGATGTCCTGCCGAAGGAAGTAGCTGAACTGACGATGGAGGAGATAGGGAAGGCCCTCGAGACCGATGAGGTGCAGGTCTTCGAGTATTTTCTTGAAATGAACAAAAAAGTGTATTATTACGAAGCCAGGGTGATACCTTCGGGGGATAACGCGGTCCTCGCGATAGTCAGGGATATCACGGAAAGGAAGGAAGCGGACAAAGAAATACAGCAGGCGTTAAGGGAGAAAAAATTCCTGATTCGCGAGATACACCAGCGGGTGAAGAACAATATGCAGGTAGTATCAACTATGATAAATATCCAGGCCGGGCAGATAGAAAACGAGGAGATACGGGGTCTTCTTAGAGAGAGCCTTAACAGGATCCAGTCCATGATACTCGTCAACGAGAAACTATATTATTCCAAGGATCTCATGAGCGTCGATTTCGATGATTATATAAGGACGATAACGGAAGAGCTGTTCAGGTATCACGATGCCGATGATAAAAACATCATGCTGGAAATAGACGCCCAGAAGATGATGCTTGATGTGGATTACGCCTTGCCTTGCGGACTGATAATAAGCGAGCTCGTTTCCAATTCCATCAAACACGCGTTTGAGAAGAAGAAAAAGAACAGGATAGGCATCTCTATCTCCAGGACGGACGATGAATACGAGCTTATAATTGAAGATAACGGCATGGGCCTGCCCGGCGATTTCGATATCAGGCGGGCTGAGACTATAGGGCTATGCCTTGTGAATCAGCTTGTGGAGGAACAGCTGCACGGAGACATACATATAAGCTGCGAGAAAGGGTGCAGGTTTGTTATAAGGTTCGGGTAACCCGCGTTCGGGGGGATCCCCTCGCGTAAAACCCGTCAGGCACACCCAGTACTGCTGTGAGGATACCCCTCCCCGATTCTTGTAATTAGTCCTTAAATTATATAAAATTTATAAATATTAAGAGGCCGGATGAAACAGAATAAAACACTCGTCTTTCTGCCCTGCATAGTAATATTGATGGTAATCCTCATGTCAGCCATGAAAATAGGCAATGTCCTGGAGCTGAAGATCATGGACTGGCAGTTCCTCATCCGGGGCGAAAAGCCCATAAAAGACGATGTCTTTGTCGTCGCCATAGGTGACGAAAGCGTATCTCCTGAGGCGGTGGGAAGATGGCCCTGGAGAAGGGTCTATATGGCCATACTGATAGATATACTGAGATCCTATGGTCCCAAGACCATGATATATGACATACTTTTTACCGAACCCTCCGAAGGAGAGCTTGCCGGTGACGACATAACGTTCGCAGAGCAGGCCGAGATATCGGGCAACGTCTATTTCCCGTTCTTCTGCATACCGGAATCCACAGAGAAAATAAGGGGGTACAGGAAGACGCTCGATCCGGTTAATCTGAAACTTATCGGTAGGATAAGCGTGGGAAAAGCATCGGACTACGTTTCAGCCGATTTCATCAAGGCCAAAAGGCTCGTAATGCCCATTCCTCTCCTGAGCGGCACGGCCAGGGGGTCTGGTTACGTCAACGCGATGCCCGATGTCGACGGTGTGACCAGGAGGATACCCCTCATCATGCAGTATGACGACTACCTGGTGCCCAACGTGGCTTTCTACGCGGCGATAAGATATATGGGTTTTGAGGAAAAAGACATCATTATAAAGCCCGGCAGGTATATAATGCTCAGCAACGGGAAAAAGACCGTAAAAATCCCCGTTGACAAGAAATGCCAGATGCTCGTAAACCATGCCGGCCCTTTCAGGCCCGGCATCATGCCCATGGCGCCTTACGTGGGCATAGTCGAGGCTTTTGATGACATGAGCGCGGGAAGGAAGCCCAAGGTGGATCTTGCGGGTCTTAAAGACCAGCTGGTCTTTGTAGGGCTAACCGCTACGGGAACGGCCGATCTCAGGCCCACTCCTTTTACTCCGCTTTTTCCGATGGTCGGTTTTCTGGCAAGCGCTTCGGCCAATATCATAAACGGGCAGTTCCTGCGGTCCGCTCCGGGCTGGCTGAATTATCTGCTGATAGTTATTACCGGGCTGGCGGCTTCTTTATTCACGATAAGGTTACGGGCGGTCTCGTCTGCCCTTCTGAACACAGGAGTCGTCGCGGCTTATTTCCTCGGCAGTTACCTTCTGTTCAAGAGCAACTGCGTGATAACAACTTTTTATCCTTTTCTCGCCGTTGTTCTTTCCTATACGACGATAACGATGTACAGGTTCACCGCCGAGGAAAAAGAGAAAAAAGTCATAAGGGGTATATTCCAGCGGTATGTATCGTCCCGGGTGGTAGACGTTCTTCTGGAGCATCCGGAACAGATCAAGCTGGGAGGGGAGAGAAAAAGGCTCACGGTCTTCTTCTCCGATATCAGGGGATTTACGTCCATGTCCGAAAAACTCCAGCCAGAAGAAGTCGTCAGTATTCTGAACGAGTATCTGACAGAGATGATAGATATCATATTCAAGCATGGAGGCACTCTGGATAAATTCATCGGCGACGCCGTAATGGCCATATGGGGCGCCCCGATGGAGCAGAAAAACCATGCCGAACTCGCGGTGAAGGCTGCCTGGGAGATGAAACAGAAGGTTAAGGAACTGCAGGAGAAATGGGCTTCGGAAGGGAAGGAGCATATCATCAGGGTGGGGATGGGCGTGAATACTGGAGATGTTGTCGTAGGGAATATGGGGTCTTCTCAGTTTTCGGATTATACCGTCATCGGCGACAACGTGAATCTTGCTGCAAGGCTTGAGGAAAACGCCAAGGGCGGCGAACTGATCATAAGTGAGAGCACATACGAAGAAGTCAGCGATATAGTCGAAGCTAAAAAGCTCGAACCCCTCAAGGTAAAAGGAAAAGAGAAGCCGGTCAAGGTATACGAGATCACCGGTATTAAGATATAAAACTGACATATATTATTCTTGTGATTAAAATCACTGAATAATATATGGTGTCCTGTTATCATACTAATAGATAATTCAGCGGGAGGTTTGATATGAATAGCCCAAGGATTTTTATCAATATACTGGCCTTTTTCATAACCGCCAATTCGGCGGCACTGGCCGGAGTGGCAAAGATAGAGCAGATAGAAGGAAAGGTTTCCTGCGCCGAAACGGGGGCCGAGGACTGGCAGGATGCGGCGGTCGGGATGGAGCTGGAGGAGGGAGACAGGCTGAAGACTGCCGGGAATTCCAGCGCGAAAATCCACTTCAGTTCCGGCCATGACGCCATACTCGGAGAAAAGAGCGAAATGGTCATCAATTCCGCAAAAAAGGATAAAACCAGCCTGGACCTCTTTAAAGGAAAACTCAGGTCTAAGGTCAAGCAGCTGTCTTCTACCCAGGGATATGAGATACTTACTCCGCAGGCAGTATGCGCAGTCAGGGGCACTGATTTCGATGTTAATGTAGCCGGGGGAAGGACCGATGTGAAGGTATACGAGGGAATAGTCGAGGCAAAAGAACTTATGACGGGGGACTCAATAGAGATATTCGCCGGACAGTCCTCGGAGATAATCAGCAACAGGAGCCCCGAATTATCCGGGGTGGACGCCGACCAGTATAAAGAAGTGGATGCCAGGGAGAAAGAAGAGGTATTAAGGGACGCCTACACGGAGATGTTCGAAGAGATATCCAAGGATGCCGTGATGTCCCGGGCCGCGGAAGAGATAAAGAAGGCCGAATACGAGAACGGCAAAGCGATGCTGGACGTCGATGGCAGGAGAGTCCGTCTTGAGGAATACATAGTAAGGCCGGAAGATTACCAGTTCAAATACGTGGTGCTCAACGAAAGGGAAGACAGGTTCGATTTCAGCAAGATATTGTTCACTTTCAACAGGGAGCTTCCCGAAGACCTGACTCAGGTCACGCGCAATATGTATTATTCGGACTCGAATGCAAAGCCCATATGGATACTCACCGACATGATCTCGGTCATATCAAATACGCAGGACCAGATAAATGAGCTGGCGTCCGGCGGGGATATGATAAAGGATTCAAACAACGCATGGAGGCATTATTTCGGGAATTACGAGTTCTCCATCAAGGGTTACGGCAGGGACAGAAAAGTGCTGTGGACCCAGACGATAGCGGATATAGACGGCACATATGAAAACAGGGATATAGACACGGTGTACCTGGGCGGTTCCGATCCCGAAGTGTCCGGAACGCGGCCGGACGGCGATGATACTTTTCACTTCTACGAAAAGACAATATATGGAGAAGGAACATGGCTTGCCGCAGATGATTACCTCATAGACGACGACGGCGATATAAAGACATCGAAAGAGCTTGAACGGAATTTCGAGTCTTCGCTGGGAGGCGCTTCTTTTACCGACTACCTGGCTAAACTTAATTTCGAAAGGAAGTATACAAGCTCGGAATTCGGAGACAGGAATATCGATATAGTGTTTTCAACAAAACTGCTCCTGGATTCGGGTATGCTTTCCGTGGCCTATGACGGGGATGACCGATAGATGTACGTAAGAAAGGAGAGCCTTCTGATGAGAAAAGTTTTAAGCCCGGCTTTGATACTCATGATCTGCGCCGCGGGGCTTGCGGCAGCGCCAAAGGTGACACCCGTAGCAAATATCTCTTTATACGGGGGGCAGTACTATCTTGACAGTGAGCCCTCCGCTTTCGGGGGGAACGCGGATATATACTATTCTCCGGTAGTGAACTTCACGCGTGAGGATATACTGGTGCCGGTTCTGAATATCAATTATAACGGCACCAGGGACGTGAAAGATCTCGTAGGCGGCGGGACGCTCACGAGACAGACGTTCGATGCGGGCGCGACAGTCAAGTATGTCCATTCTTTCGGCGATACCAAGGCGAAGACCAGGGTCGGGTATAAAAAATCCTTTATTAACGAGGCTAAGGACGAGAAGTGGAACGAGGGGCTTTTCGATTACGAAAGGCTTCTCGGGGGTCTTACCGTGCAGACGCCGTTCTTACGGCACAGTTTCAGCCTGTCATGCGACTATTACATCGTTACTTTTCCTAATTACGCGAGCCTGATATTTGAGGACGAATACGAGAGCTCCATAGATACGCAGACCTATTCGGAGCTCTCGGAGAACGCGGGCGAAGACGTGCTGGATTATTCGAATCTTGCGGTCACGTTCGAGGCCTCCAGGGACTATACGGGCAGTTTCAGTGCTTTTTATTATTACCAGATAGACCTCAGGGACTACAAGGACCAGACTGTTGTCGATGATGACGGTTCGTTCCTGAAGGAAAAACGCGCGGATATAGTCAATTCGCTGTCAGCCGGGCTGAATTACAGGATGAACAGCATGGCGCTCCGGCTGGAAAACGAGACAAGGTGCAGTAAATCCAACCAGAATTCATATGATGCGAGTTCCACGAGGTTCAATAAGGATTTCTATTCGTATTATTCGTCGGAATTCACCCCGAGCGTGATTTTCTATCTTGGCTCGGCGAGACCCAGTAAACTGAGATTCTGGTGGGATATAGAATTTAAAAAATATCTGGAAAGGCTGGCCCAGGACGAAGAAGCTGACTATCTGGACGATAAGGTTTCCCAGACGGACAACGGGTTCGGAGTATCCTATCAATATCCGGTATACCGCAACCTGTCGGTTACGGCGCAGCTTAACAGGCGGACCATGTCCAGCAACATGAAATATGAGGCAAATTATAAATATAACTACACGGTATCCAACTATTACCTGGGACTTAACTGGAGGTTCGGCGCAAACTAGATGAAAAGAAACTTATTTAACGACATTTTTATAAATGCCATGCTAATCATAGGAGGCTATTTCTTATGAACTATAAAAAAATCCTTTTCTTCCTGCTTATATGCGGGGTGCTGGGGTATAGCGGGCTGAATGCGGCGTCCTATACTATTGACGTTGACACTAACGGGTATGATTTCTCCGAGAAAGCGAGCGCTGAGTGGATGTCCGGTGCCGATATAATCTTCAGCTCGGGTACGTATACGGAGGGTATAGTCGAACTCGAGGTATCTAACGGGGATATAGTGGATTTGGGCGCGGTTCCCTTAAACAGCATCAGTTTGTTCACCAATACAGGTTCGGGTTCCAACCATCTCCAGCCGGATGTGGGAAGCTGCTACACTTTCCTGACGGAAGAGGGAAAAGAGACGGCGATTGAAATTACGTCAATCGCAGCAAGTTCGGCCTCGATAACATTCAATTACAGGTACGACTATATTCATTCCATCTCGGGATCACTCGATTATGCGGGCGCCCATACCGGGGACATACTGATAGCGTTATGGGATAATCCCCAGCTGGAGGACGAACCCGTCTATATGTCCACGATGACCGGCGGCGGCTACCCGGTGGATTATCATATAAGCGGGCTGGTCCATAAGGCCACATATTACATAGCGGCGCTGATAAACGAGGATGTCTACCAGGGTCCCGAGTATTTAGAGGTAAAATCCACGGACCCGTGGGCGGTGTACGACAGTACCGATGCCGAAACGAATATCGTGGGTGTGGTCGTCAGCAGCGCCGGAGTGAATATGACGCTCATAGACGGAACTATAGATCATCCCAACCCGTTCTTCCAGGAGGATTATGAGCTGGAAATATTCTCCTCTCACAGGAAATTCGTCGACAACCAGCAGAAATATTTCGTCGAGATAATACTGATCGACCGGGACGCCAAGGCTTCATCCGTCACCGTATCAGGATACGGCGTATCCGGCGAGATGGAACTCGATTACGAGGATTACGGCGAGAGGAAATGGGCAACATGGGCTTCGTCTTCCACTGAAATAGGGGGATGGTATTCGCCTCCCACCCCGCCGCTCTACTATACGATAAAGGTGTATGACGGAGGCGAGCCGCTTGTTTACGAATCGACTGTAACGGCTTTCATGTCGGCGCTCCCCGCGGATTTGTCTCCTGCCAGCGGCGAATACCTGACAGTAGAGCCCGGCAGCTATACGTGGTCGTCCGTCGCCGGCGCGGATAACTACTGGTTCCGCCTGACCGACCGCGGAACAAACAATAATATGTTCAGCCAGCTGCACGAAGCAGGGAACCTCTCTGTCACTTACGTGGCGTCATCGGTTGCCCTGGCCGCGGGGCATCATTACGAGTATACTGTCACGGCAGAGGATATAGACGGCAACGAATCCAGCACGGATGCGGAATTCAAGTACCTGGTCGCTCCGCAGCCGAATAATCTCAACCCGATGAACATAATGCAGGGCGATTACCAGAAATACGTGGATATATTCGGGAACTTTTTCAGTTCAGAGGCGGTGGTATCTATTTTTTCCGATACCGATACCGTAGTGGAATCGTATATGTGGAGCAGCAACAGCCATATTCAGATGTACGTCTCGGTACTCTCCTCAGCCCCTACGGGAAGCAGGACCGTCAGGGTCACCAACCCGGGCGGCGTATATAACGATATATTGATATATGTCCAGCAATCGGGGGGCAATACAGGCGCAGCTACGCAGCTGCATACTTTCGCGGAACCGAATAATCTCGAAGTAAACAGCACGACTACGTTGAAAGCGATAATAAAAGACGATATGTGGTACACCGTGAACGATGCGACCAATGCCGTAACGTTCATGAGGACATCGGGAGACGGGAACTTTGTGGGGGAGAGCGATACGACGACGGCTGTGACGGTTAATGCCGTGAACGGCGTCGCGTTCTATTATTATCTAGCGCCTTCGACGACGGGTTACGTCGATTTCACTGTCACTTCACCAGGGCTGGTAAATAATTTTATATACCTCAGTGTTTTCGGCGAGGGGGAGTCGGCGAACTTCGGCACGATATCAGGCGATGTCTCCTATAACGGCTCATATGCCGGTTCGACCGAACCGATAAAGATCCAGGTATTCAATAACCCTCAATTCAATCCGCCCGCTGCCGCGTCGATACAGATACCGCAGACCGGACCGTTCCAGATAAACAACGCTCCAGCGGATACGTACCTGTACGTGAGGGCGTACAAGGACCTAAATTCAAACGGGCTGTTCGACTCTAACTCGGAACCCAGCGGGGTATATACAATGTATAATTCGACGGAGCCGCAGAGCATCTGGCTCAATTCTTACGGGTATGTATCTAATGTGTATATAAATATGAATGACGCGGGGGTGACCCAGTCGGACATGTATATGAACTATGTGTCTCCCTACCAGATAACCAAAGGGACGTATAATTACAGTGTCTTCGTGCACGTTTACGGCGATTTCAAGACGGACGCTTCCACCGATACGACGTTTTCTTTTTCCCCGTCTATACAGATACAGTCTAAAAATGTGATAAGCCAGACCCACATCGAGCTCAAGCTCAATATCGTCTCCAGCCTTTTAAACGGCTACTATAACCTTAACCTGGAAGACAACAGGGGGAACTATGCCGATAAGACGCTTTTCGGCGCGATACAGATAATAGACTCCAGCAGCGCCGGAAGCGCTTCGATGCTCGGATGTTATTCGGACAGCTACAGCCTGCCCGGGGACGGAGTATCGCAGACGACGGTAAAGGCCGAGATACAGGACAATAACTGCAACCGCATATACGGCGCGACTAATACTGTTACGTTCAGTATAAGCGGGCCGGGTTACCTCGTGGGGACTAACCCTGTCCCCGCCTCGGATGGAGTGGCGACGATAAACGTCAAGGCAGGCACTGCCTACAACATGAACCTGGAGATAAAAGCCGAATCTCCGGGACTCTCGGACGGGTACGCATATATATCTCTTTATTCTTCGTCTACGGGTTCCAGTTTCGCCACCATAACGGGAAACGTGAATTATTACGGCCAGTACAGCGGCGCGTCCGGTAGTATATACGTTATGCTTTCCAGTGCCTCGTCGATACCGCAGAACCTTGACGTTACTTCCGATACTTCAACGATAAAAGCATATATCAAAGCCGCGAGCGACAGGTCATACTATATAAGCAACGCTCCCGTCAACGAGACCCTTTACCTTCTATGTTTCAAGGATCTCAATTCGAATAAGAAATACGACAGCTCCAGCGAACCCGCGGGGTTCCTCCCGTATCCGAACAACATGTCCGTTCCCGAACCCCTTATTTTCTATTCGGGAGACATAAGGTATTACAGCTTCTTCATGAGCGACCCGGGCGAGGATTCCTTCACGGCCCAGGTATACGATATACAGCCGTACAGTTTCCTTCTGCCTGCATCGGATACCACTTATTATTTCACGGTTTACGGCAGCGGGTTCTACAGCGCCGATACCGTAGAGTTAAAATCTCCTTCGGGTTCGCTCGATGTCACCTCTACGTCTTACATCAGTTCGACCTCACTCATGGGAAGCCTGCTGCTCAGTACTTACGATTATCCGGGGAGCTATGACGTGGTCATAAAGAGCAGCATGAGCGTGGCTAAAGCCGTAGCGCCGGGAATGATGTATATAAACGACAACAACTATTACGGCTCCGGCATTCCTACGCAGATACTGTGCTGGTCGGATATGTACAGCATGGCCGCCGATACCGCTGTAACGACAGTAGTGCATGCGGAGATCGTGGACGCCAATTATAACAGGGTAACCACTGCTGCCGATAAGATAACATTTTCTGTATCCGGCGCGATGGATATCGCGTCGTCAAATCCTGTGTGGGCGTCTTACGGCGAAGCGTCCGTGACCGTCAGGGCAAAGAGCACTCCCGACAGCGCCATCAGGATCACAGCTTCCGCGCAGGGGCTGGTGAGCGGGACAGCCGACCTTAATACTTACGATCCGGGTTCAGGCCTGACCTACGGTTCCATCGAAGGCAACGTATACTATTCCGGAAGTAAAACAGGAACCAAGTATATCAAGGCGGCGAAGGCGTACTCGCCGCAGAATACGTGGTACGATATAGATGAGATAACATACACCGCCAAACTCTCCGAGGTATCAGACGGACTTAAGAACGAGCTCGCTCTCCAGGCCCTGAGGATGAAGATCAAGGGCGACGTGGACGCGTCGACCGATGTCGTCAACCAGCTCATAACCGGTTTCCCGCACGGCGGATGGAAGGGATCGGCGGCCGCGGACAGCTACGGGCATTACAGGATAAACAACGCTCTGGCTAACAGGGATCTCATGGTCTTTTCTTTCCTGGACAGGAACGGCGACGGGGGTTTCACAGAGGATATTTCTGTCTCGACGAATACGGAGCCTTACGGTTATTTCAGGTATTTCGGCACGACCGGGGAATATCCCGCCGTGGTATGGCTCATCTCGGGCGGTTTCATTAACTTCATTGACATAGACGTAAAGGATCCTTCGGCTGTGGGCACGACCATAAGCATGCAGGTATACGGGATAGATCCGCCTTCGGCCCTCCAGGGACAGCCGGGGCAGGCTCCGCTCAGCAAAGATGTTTATGTCTACGGGAACGGGTTTGTTCCGGGGATGCAGCTCAGCTTCTACCCGTCGTCTCCTCCTATAACCGTCGATAACCCCGTGACATTCATAGATAAATATTCTTTCAAGGCAACCGTGCATATATCGTCAGATGTATACGCCGGCGCCTACGATGTCATAGTCACGACGGGAAACAGTTCAGCCAAGGCGTACGATATATTTCATATCAACAGCTCGATAGGGTCAAACAGCATATCAGGCGAGGTGAATTACCCCGATTTTTCAGTTGACGGGTCATCCGGGACGATATACGCGGGGCTTTTCAAGGGAGCGTCTTACGACGACGAGATGTTCCGGTATGCGTATTCGGTCGGTGACCCCACGACCTCCTACAGCTACAGTTTCACCGGTCTTCCGGACGGCATATACAGCGTGTACGCGCTGATGGACACGGACGGCACCGGCCTGACGCTCGAGCCGCATGAGCCAAGCGGCATGTATCCCTATAACCCGGTCTACATTTACGGCGGCCAGTCTATCCAGGATGCTGATTTCCAGGTCTTCAAACAGAATTTCGATAAACCGTACCTCTCCGGGGCCAACCCGTACTCGGCGGCAAAAGGCTCCTCCGGAGTGTCTGTGGCCGTTTTCGGCGGAAACCTCCAGGATACGGGTATTATTAATTTCGGCCCGGGAGTTACTGTGGCTACTTTCACGGCCCACGAGTATGAGATCGTCGCGGAGATAGATATATCAGCTTCGGCATATACCGGTGACAGGACTATCTCTGTAACGGACGCGCAGGGATACGTGACATCAGTCAGGGGAATATTCAGGATAACCGATACCGGGACCTGCGGTTCGGGAGAGATAAAGGGCTCCGTATCCTACGTGGATCCTTCGGGAACAGGAAGCGGTACGAAAAACGGCAACATAGTAGTCGCCGTCTGGGCCGGCGGAGTATTCCAGGGCCCGCCGCTGGAAGAGACATACAGCAGTTACGTAGCTTCGGCGCCTTCCAATATTAATTATCAGATACCGGGGCTCGCATCGAACAATTACAGCATCTTCTCGTTTGTCGATATAAACATGGATATGATGCCGGATATAAACGAGCCGCAGACCGTCTACCAGTTCAACCCGGTGAAAGTCACCGACGGGCAGACGACCCGGGTGGATATGACCGTGTATGATATATATTCATCTACTTCTGCCGGGCAGGTCACGATAGATTATATATCTCCGAAATACGTGATGGCGGGGACCACCGATACGGTCAGTATATTCGCGCAGGGAGTGCAGCCCGGCGCCGAAGTACAGTTCGGTCAGGGGATAACCATATCCTCGACTTCGCTTATATATGACAGTACCGCGGCCGTGATAGGCCTTGAGGCCGACCTCGATATATCCGCGACATCGCTGGAAGGATTCAGGAACGTGAGGATCTTAAACCAGGACGGGACGAGCGGCATAGGATTGAACAAGCTGGTGGTGACCCCGGCCGTATCGGGGCAGGATGCAGCCGTGGGCAACGGTTCGATATCCGGTACACTCTATAATAATTCCGGTTCCACGGGCACGTATATGGTGGCCCTGTGGGACGGCTATATCTTTAACGGGCCGCCTCTTAAAATGAAAGAAGTCCCGGCGAAGGCCGGTGTAGCTCTGGCCACCTACAGCATAACGGGGCTTGCCGATTCCGGCAGGTATTACCTCGGCGTTTATATAGATACCAACGATAACAATATGCCGGACCATATCCCGGGCGTGATAGAAGAGCCCGAACAGGTATACGGCAGTTTTGATTCCCCCAAGGCGATAATGGTGTCTAACGGCGCGGCAGTGAAGAATGTGAACCTCACGTTCCGGCAGCCCAGCACCATAGACGTGAAAGAGTTCATGCCTTCGACCGTGATCGCCGGCAGCCAGGATTTCGACATCCTGGTATTCGGGTACGGATTCTCAAGCGGCATAAACAACTCTCATATTAATATAACCACAACGAGTATAACCCTGAACAGCGTCAAATACATAGATTTCTCTCAGATCGCACTGAACGTGGATATAGCGGCCGGGGTATCGGGAACCTGCAAGATATCAGTGACCAATCCCTCGGACAGCATGATGTCGACCGGTACGCTCAGGATAGCGGGCAGCCAGGCGGCTATGACTGCCCAGACAGGGGAAGTCCCCTTCGATGTGACGGTCAAAGACGGCAGCGGAAATAACATACAGGGAGCTCTGGTAGGCGCCGTAAGTTTCGACCAGTTCAGTTACGAGCCGGATGCCGTGATAAGCCGCGCCGGGTATACTAAATCGGACGGCAAGTGCAGGCTTTTCCTGCAGCAGGGTTATGATTATATAATAGCGGCCGGTAAACACGATTACGAACCTTCCGTAAAAGTGCAGATGACGGATCCCTGGAATTACCCCGTTCCCGCGACCGCGGGATCCAAGACCATAACGCTCAGGGAAAGGCCGGATCCGTCCGTAGCCCAGGAATACGAGAAGGTGGGGATGATAGAAGGCAAGATATTTAACGTAAGGCTTTCCGGCACGCCCAGGGTGCTGCTCATGTCGGTGGATAACATGCTCACGGGCGAACCCGCCAATTTTGCGATGGTCCCGGCTGCCGCGAAAACGCTGTATTACAGCATAGGCAACATCCAGACCGCGAAAAAGACCAACATATACAAGGTCAGCGTATTCGACCCGGTCTTCGGTATCGGGACGTCCGAAGTAGTAGGGAGCACGGTAGGCGTCGGGGGAGCAGTTGAGATAGACCTGGATTTCGAAGACGTGGAAACCCTCTCGAGCTCCGGCGGTGCCGACGATGCGGATGAAGACGCCGCTTTCACCGGGTATGTATATGAAGATAAGAACTCCAACGGTTCTTACGACTACGGCGAGGGAATAGAAAACGCAAGAGTGACCTTCCGTTCCTACGCTTATAACGAAAACGACTATAACCCGGGAATAGAAAGTCCTGTTGAAGTGGTTACTGACTATAACGGAAAATACATACTTTATGATCTGCCTTTGTATAACGCTGACCCCAACTATGTCGGGCCCAAGGGCGGGTATCCGAATAATAACACCTACGGAGTATCGGTCTTTGCGGAGGAGTATAACGGCATGGAAGATTATTACGGTTCCGACACGGGCAAGTACTCCGATTACGAAAGGACGTACCAGGGGTGGAAGAAGACGCTGAATTATCCCCTGACGACGGCGTCGGGAAGCATAAGCGGCTATGTCTACCTGGGCAGCACCGATACCTTGATCTCGGCGGACGTCAATATATGGCCGGATCACAGGTCTTACGGCGGCATCCCGTCTGATCCCGGCCTTTCTCACGGGCATGTGAGCTCATTTGACGGATCTTTTACTATTTCCGGTCTCAGTAACGGCAACTATTCTCTCGAAATCTGGAGCGAATTCAGCCAGAACGGCTACATGTACAACAACGGTGAAGACGGCCAGTACGAGTCGAACGACGATCTCAGGGTGACGGTCTCCGACGGCAATTTTGCCGTGTACCAGGTGACAAGCGGTGTAAAGATAGCCGACCAGGCAAATCCCATCAGGATAATACTCGAAAAAGAAGACGCGCAGGGACAGGAAGACTGCGCTATCAACGGGCGGGTGACGCTCCTCAAGAGCGGAATGGACCTTTCTGGCACCATGATAGTTGCCAGGGAGGACTGGAATTCCATCCCGGAATGGGACGTGAACGAATGGGGCAACAAGAGGGCGCCGAGGGTCTCTTACATCGACCTTTCTACTTATACCGCGAATCCGATAGACTATACGATAAAAGTCCCGACAGGCACGTATTATGTGAAGATCAATTCCTCCAGGAACGGCGTTCTGGGGGAGTGTGAATACAGGGCTTCTTTCGAGAGCACCGGGACCGTGCGCAACAGGATAGATTTCAAGATCGCGCACGCAGGAAAGATAAAGGGAGTCGTAAGAAAGCCGGACGGCAGGCTATATAAGCCGGACACGGAAAACGGCGAGTGGATGTGTATGCAGGCGGAAGGGGATAATGTCCAGTGCCGGTCCTGGGCGGACGTCACTGGGGAAGGGCAGTACATGATAAACGGCCTGCTTCCGGGTACCTATATGCTAAGACCTAATTTCTCCGATGACGATCTGGATTATTCGAGGAAGGTCATTAAAAATATAATAGTCGAGTACGGGGAGACGACGGTCGTAAACTACAGGTTCAGCAAAGGCCAGGAGCTAGTGCTGAATGTGCCCCAGATATCGAGCTCCGTCGTATCCAGCATACGGGAAGAGGGAACGGGAAGCCTCTGCACCAATCTGTCTGTAATAGCCGTCGACCCGGGCGAGAAGTTCGTCATGGCAGACATGGTGCTGGATGCGGGGCAGGATGACTCGTCCTCCTGCGCTTATATCGACTGGGGTACAATGAACCAGTCCACGTCCGAATGGAAGTGGAGCAAGCTGATGCTCGAATACGGCACCTACGATCTGTACCTGGTATATTTCGGGTCGATAATGAACAGCTGGGGCGATAACGAGGATTTCTACTGGTGCAACAAGACGCCGTTCGGTACGATACTCGACAAGAAGACCGGCGTCAGCCTTTCCACGGAACCCGTGACCCTTAATTACAGCAGGGGAAATTATTCCGTTAAAGGAAAAGCAGCGGGAAAATATTTCTTCAAGGAGGATGATGTCAAGAAAGCCTCTTCGAATTTCGATTATTTCATAGACCTCATACCCAGGATAACGATTCTCGACTCTGCCGGGGTGCAGAAGGCGGCCGGGGCGATAGTTCCTGTCCTGACGCTGGACGGCGGAAAATACGGCGGTGTGGAATTCCTGGAAGAATGGATAGCGAAAGCCGACGTCGCGTCCATACAGAATTACTTTGATGATATTAATAATTGCCAGTATATCATCAAGGGACTGCCGAGCGGATCGTATACTCTTGTTGCGACTTCCAAGAACTACGCGCCGATAGTAAGGAAGATAACGGTATCGGGGGCGGATGTCGTGCAGGACCTGGATTTCGATGCGCTCGCTGCCGTATCCGGCAGGATATCGGGGAACGTGAAAGTGAAGAATTCCACCGAGACTATCGCGGGGGCTACGCTGATGCTGTATGTCGGAAAAGAGGAAAAGCAGGCGACTACCGATACTAACGGCAATTACATTTTCGAAGGATTGCTTGCGGGAATCTACAAGATCAAGGTCACGGCTCCCGGCTACGGTTTCAGGGAAGACAAAGTAGAAGTAAAGAAAGGGAAGAACACCACGAAGAACTTCGAGTTCGAGTACGTGGTCAGGAGCAAGCTCACCGGGACGGTGTACAAGCAGAAGATGCCGTACCCGAGGGTTTACGAGGGAGCAGAAGTGGTCCTGCTGGACCAGACCGAGCAGGAGTCGTCTGTCAAGAAAGTAGCGACCAAACAGGAGACCGTAACTGACGAGAACGGGGTATACGCTTTCATGGACCTTGCTTCCGGGCATGTGTATAAGCTCTATGTCATGGCCGAAGGCTACAGGCTGTCGCAGTATACGGTCAGCAAGGCTACATATACCGAAACGCAGGACATCGTCCTGCAGCCCGATCCTCCCAGGATGTCCATATACCAGGGTCGCGACGCGAGCTCGAATATCAATTTCTACATCGAGTCCAACAAGACGCTGGTCTCGAAGCCTAAGGTGGTTTTCACCCAGGGTTTCTCGATCGATATCTCTTCTTATGTAGCGGAAGGAGCGGAAAAGATATACACCCTTACTGTAAATAATACCGCGGGAGCCGGAACGCTTGATAAGGGCGATCTCTCCGCGGCGGGTTTTGATCTTTCAAAGGATATAACGATGACAGTCACGGGTACGGACGGATCCCGGGAGGGAGTGGGGACGGCCGTGTTCAATATATCCAAGGCTCAGATAAAAGTCAGGCTGATAATATCCAACATAATAGCGGTCGGGGGCGACGTGGCGATAGATATATCTGGTGACGACCTCACCAAGATAACGATAAATCCCGGGGCGCTGACAATAACAGGATCCACGGTAACTCCGTCCATGAATCTCGACAGGCATACTGCGGCGGATGATGGTTCCATAGGAAAGGAGGAAAAAGGGCTGACCGCGAGCGACATATATTTAGTCGATATAGTAAATGCCATACTTTCCGGCGAAAGCCCGCTGACGTTTACATTCGACTACGACGAGACAAAAGATACGGAGACAGTGACGGTCTGTTATTACGATCCCCAGTCCGGCAAATGGCTGCCGATAAAAGCCACGATAACAAAAGACCCTGTCACGGGAACGCTTGAAATAGATTTCAACGCCCAGGATATAACGACGGAATCGGGAAAATCCCTGCTCTCGTTCGCTCCGTACGTGCAGGGCAAGGGATATGACCCGTCAAGGGCGAAACCGGTAAAGATCAAGACTATACTTTCTGGATTGAAGTTCGCGGTATTCACTCAGGAGCCTACATACGCCATACCCGACGAGCAGGGCGAGGAAGAATCCAACGCAAGGTATACAGGCGACGAATTCAGGATATATAATTTCCCGAATCCTTTCGATCTCGAAGACAAGACCGTGACGCTGGAGAACACGGGTACCAATTCCAGCCTGAAAGGGGATAAGACGGTTTCAGGCACGGTTCTTAAGTACTACTATCCCGAGAAATACGGGGATGATGCGACGATAAGATTCTATATTTATAATATAGCGGGCGAATTCGTGAGGACCATAGTCGAGCCCGTCAGGGAAGGCGGATACATATATTTCTCCGAATGGGACGGATTGAATGACGAGGGAGAAAAATGCGCGAGCGGAATATATCTCATGTTCTCATATGTAGATGACGAGCTCGTTGTAGACGAAGCGCACAAAATGGCGATAGTGAAATGATAAGGCTATCATATATGCAGGAGGGCTCATGAAGAAAATATCAGCGTTATTAATATTAATCGCGGCGATTTACGGTATATCGGAAGCGGCGGGGGTCGGCACTACCGGCGCTCAGTTCCTCAAGATAGACCCTTCGGCAAGGCCGCTGGGGATGGGAGGGGCCTTCTGCGCGGTAGCCGATGACTGCAACGCCGTGTTCTATAACCCCGCCGGCCTGGCGCGCCTGGAGAAAAAAGAAGTTTCCGGAACCTACGTCGAGTATTTCCAGTCTATTGACTACGGGAGCCTTGCGGGGGTGATGCCCCTGGGCGCGGGCGCCCTGGGACTAGGGATAAATTACCTGGGAGTACCCGATATCCAGAGGAGAGGGGTCGACGACATAGATGACCCGGACGGCACTGCCGGGGTCGATACTTTCGACGCGATGGATACCGCGATATCCGTGGCATACGCGAGAAAGAACGCGGTTCCGTCGGTTATAAACAACCTTGATCTCGGAGCGAACCTAAGGTTCATATACCAGACGATAGACGACGAGAGCGCTTTTTCCGCCATGGTGGACCTGGGCGCTTACTACCCTGTCGCTTCCAGGCTCTCTCTTGCATTCAACATACAGAACATCGGTATGGACGTCAAATTCAAGGACGAGGGGGATCCCCTGCCGCTTAATTTCAAGGCCGGCGCGGCGTACAGGCCCCTGAAAGGACTGACGGTTGCCTGTGATATCAACGAATATATCGTAGACGAGATGCTCTATGCCTGTGTGGGAGCGGAGTACTGGCTGTTCGGTATCATCGGCTTCAGGGGGGGATATAAATACGGCTACGACACCGATAAACTGGGTTCGGATGATGTAGGGCTTTCCGGAGGCATGGGTTTCAGGTACTTCGGACTGGGGCTCGACTATACTTTTGCTCCCTTCGGTGAACTGGGGGATACGCACAGAATGACGTTCATGGCCAGGTTCTAGTTCCGGGCTGCCTTTAAAAACATCGGCGTCCGGCAACTGTTTTTTCCCGGGATACTCCCGATATTTTTCCCTTGTAAACGATATTAAAAATTATTATACTTTACGCATGGATAGAGATTCTGCCCATGCGATTCTACTCGTTTCCTGCGTCGACCGCCGCGGTCTGATAGCGGCTGTCACCGATTTTATATATAAGAACAACGGCAACATCGAGGACGTAGATCAGCATGTAGACAAGGACAAGGGCATATTCTTCATGAGGATAGAGTGGTCTCTGGAAGGGTTCGGCATACCGAGAAAAGACATATCCGCGAAATTCACGCCGGTTGCGCGGGCATACGCGATGGACTGGCATCTGTATTTTACCGATTACAGGCCGAAAGCAGCGGTGTTCGTCTCGAAAAAACTCCACTGCCTGTATGATCTATTGTACCGTTACAGGATGGGGCAGCTTATGATGGAGATACCCGTGATAATATCGAACCATCCGGATGCGGAGGAGCTGGCAAGAGGATTCGGGATAGACTTCGCGAAATTCGACATGACCGGAGAAAACAGGGCTGACCAGGAAGAGCGGCAATTGAAGATGCTCGGGGAAAAGGGAGTGGAACTCGTGATCCTTGCCCGGTATATGCAGATTCTTACGGGGCAATTCGTGAATGAGTTTAAAAACCGCATTATTAATATACACCATTCCTTCCTCCCCGCTTTCGTCGGTTCCAGGCCGTATGAACAGGCCTTTCTGAGGGGAGTCAAGATAATCGGAGCGACGAGTCACTACGTAACCGAAGAACTGGATGCCGGCCCCATAATCGAGCAGGACGTTGTGAGGGTCAGTCACAGGGATTCTATATCGGATATGCAGCGCAAGGGGGAAGACCTGGAAAAAGTAGTGCTTGCCCGCGCGGTCAGATGGCATATCGAGCGCAAAGTGCTCGTATACGGCCCCGACATGAATGCCAAGACAGTTATATTTGACTGAGACGGACATGCTTCGCGGAATAAAGATACATTCCTACAAGGAGAGCACAAGGCACGAAAAGATCGAGGGTCTTCCGTTCCCTGAGAAAGTGACGCTCTATGCTTCGCAGCACATAGGAGCGCATTCCAGGATAATAGTCAAAAAGAACGAACAGGTAAGAAGAGGGCAGGCAGTGGCCCAGCCTCAGGGCAGGTGCTCGTCATACCTCCATGCTTCAATAGGGGGAAAGGTCCAGGATATAACTGTGCTGCCCCGTCCGGATGGTCTGGTATGCGAAGCGGTTGTCATAGCAAGGGAAGGCGACCAGGCGATCCAGCTGATGGAGCCGGTAAAGGATATAACGCCCGAGAGCATACGCAGCAGGGTGAGCGAAGCCGGCATAGTAGGGATGGGCGGCGCCGGGTTTCCAGCGAGTGTTAAACTCGATCCTCCCAAGCCGGTTCAGACCGCATTTTTAAACGCCTGCGAGTGCGAACCTTATCTGACGGCGGACGAGAGGCTTCTTATCGAGGATGCGAAAAAGGTCGTGGAGGGGTTCAGGCTGGTAAAAAAGGCGGTCGGGGCGGAAAAGGGGATAATAGGCATAGAAGACGACAAAAAACACGCGATAGGAGTATTGCGGCAGGTTACGGGCTCGTCCGGAGATATAGAGTTGTCCGTCCTGCCCAAAGTCTATCCCCAGGGATATGAAAAGATGCTGATCACGGCCGTTACGGGAAAAGAAGTCCCTTCGGGCGGACTGCCCCACGATGTAGGCGTCTCGGTTCACAATGTGGGAACATGCCTGGCGGTCTATGAGGCTGTAAACGAAGGGAAACCCCTTATAGAGAGGGTGCTTACGCTGGCGGGGCCGCAGCTGATAGACAGCGTGAATATCAGGGTCAGCATCGGTACAGGAATCAGGGAGATAATCGACTACTACCAGGTAATAAGAACGGCGTCCTCCAGGATACTGATCGGCGGACCGATGATGGGTTTTGCCGTTGATGACATCGACTCGGCGGTAATGAAAACCACATCAGGGATACTTGTGGATAATGCCGGCAAGACCGTAGAGCATCCTTGTTCCGGATGCGGTAAATGCGTCGATGTGTGCCCCATGGGGCTGGTGCCGCAGCGGCTGAACAGGTTCTATGACGGAAAAGACTACGCAGGTATGAAATCCGAGGGGCTCCTTGACTGCATGGAGTGCGGGTGCTGCGCCTATATATGCCCCTGCGGCGTGCCCCTGACGTACAAGTTCAAGGCGGGAAAGAGGAAACTCTGATATATGCAGCAGAAATATTCTAATCTCAAAATGCTGGCTGTTCTTGCGGGAATATGCGTCATATCCGCCGGTCTTCTCGGTTATGCTCATATTTCCACCGCGGAAAGGATACGGGAGAACAGGGAAGCCAGGATAAGGGATGCCGTAGGGAAAGTGCTGGCAGGCATAGACAGTTATGAAAGGATAAACTCCGAGCCTGTCATTTTCAAGGGGATGACACAGGGAGAAATAGCAGGTTATGCCGTTTTGTACGAAGGCATGGGTTTCCAGGGAACCATACAGCTTCTGATAGGTCTCGACCCGGATATACATATGATGAAAGGCATGGCGGTGCTGGATTCTGTTGAGACGCCGGGACTCGGCGACAGGATCAAAGGCCCGGATTTCGGGAAGCAGTTCGAACAGATGGGTATCCCCGGGGAAGGTGAGATAAAAGTCGATACGATAACCGGGGCTACGATATCGTCGCTGGCGGTGGAAAAGATAATAAACAGGGCCATAGGAGATGCTAAAAGAATTCTTTAAAGGTATCTGGAAGGAAAATCCGGTTCTGAGGCAGCTGCTGGGAATGTGCCCCACGCTCGCCGTGACAACATCATCGGTCAACGGGATCGCTATGGGACTGGCTACGACTTTCGTGGTGGTCTCGTCCGGAATAATAGTCTCTCTTTTCAGGAATGTAATACCTTCCCAGGTAAGAATTCCGGTGTTTACGGTGATCATAGCAACTTTTGTCACTCTCGTGGACCTGATACTCAAGGCGTATTTCCCGGATATCAGCCGGGCGCTCGGCCCGTATGTCCCTCTCATCGTAGTAAACTGCATAATCCTGGGCAGGCAGGAGGCCTTTACTTCAAAGAACCCGGTGCTTCTTTCGGTATGCGATACGCTGGGCATGGGTTTAGGGTTCACCCTGCTTCTTGTCGTCCTGGGCTCGATCAGGGAGATCCTGGGTTCGGGAAGCGTATTCGGGATGCATATAATGCCGGCATTTTTCAGGCCGCTGGTCATAATGGTGCTGCCTGCGGGAGCGTTCATAACACTGGGTCTTATAGCCGCGATGTATAATCTCGTGAATCAGAAGGCTGACAGGACATGAGAGAATTAGTGACGATATTCATCTCCGCTGTGCTCGTGAACAATTTTGTCCTGTATTACTTTCTGGGCATATGTCCGTTCCTCGGGGTATCCTCCAGGCTGGATTCCGCCCTGGGGATAGGCATGGCTACTACTTTCGTCATGACCATGACGGCGCTGGTCACGTGGCCGCTTAACTATTACGTGCTATCCGCGGATACGGGGATGGGGCTGCCGTTTCTGGAGTACGTGATATTCATAATCGTCATAGCGTCGCTTGTGCAGTTCGTCGAGATGTTCCTTCGCAGGTTCTTCCATAACCTGTACAGGGCTCTCGGGATATATCTTCCTCTGATCACGACCAATTGCGCGATACTCGGGATGGCGCTTTTCATGGTATTGAGGGAATACGGCTATATAGAGACGGTAGTATTCGGTTTCAGCGCAGGAGCAGGGTTCACCATGGTGATAGTCATCATGGCCGGCATAAGGGAAGATATTAAATATGCTCCCGTACCGGAAATATTCAAAGGTGCGCCGATAACTCTGATAACAGCGGGACTGCTCGCGCTCGCATTCATGGGTTTCTCCGGGATAATAGCGCCGTAATAAGTTATAAACTGTAAATTTCAAATTATAAAATGATGCAAAAACAGGCTAAAAATAATAAGATCCGTAAGAATATCACTTTACATCTGATATCCGGCGCCGAGTGCCCGGTATCTGTTCCTGCCGGCGGCCGGGAGGTGCGGGATTTATTATGACCGTGATACAGAGTATCATTGTTTTCGGCAGCATAGGTCTGGTGGCGGGTATAATCCTCGTCATCGCTTACAGCAAGCTTAAAGTCGAAGAAGATCCTAAGGTCGAGAAGATACTGGAATCGCTCCCGGGTTTGAATTGCGGATCGTGCGGCTGCGCGTCCTGCCATGAGTATGCCGTGCTCCTGGCAAAGGGGGAAGCCGGCATAGACCTGTGCCGGCCCGGCGGACCGGAAGTCAGGAAGAAACTCGCCTTTATCATGAACATGGATTCCTCGGAGGAATGCGCGGTTTTCAAGGCGGTGATCAGGTGCAGGACACAGGAAAGGAAATGCACGGCTGATTATACCGGTCCCCGGACATGCGCCGCCGCGCATCTTACGGGCGGCGGCATGGCCTGCAAGTACGGCTGCCTGGGTTACGGAGACTGCGTGGAGGCATGTCCTTTCGGCGCGATCAGCCTGGATAAGGATAATTTTCCTGTGATAAATTTCAGCCTGTGTACCGCATGCGGCCTCTGCGTGAGATCATGTCCCAGAAATCTGATCACCCTGGAAAGGGTAATTGACGGAAGAGTAGTGTACGTCGGCTGTTCGAACAGACAGCCGGGGAAAGAGACTAGAAAAGTGTGCGTTTCGGGGTGCATAGCCTGCAGGATATGCGAGAAAAAAGCTCCGGAAGGGACTTTCCAGGTGAAAGATAACCTCTCCGGCGTCATCCGGCAGGACCCGGGCATAAAGATAGATGAGATAAAGTGCCCGACAAAGTGCATCTATGAGATGTCCTGAATATCTCCGCTCCATTCTGTGCGCAAATAAATAAAGTCGGGTTATAAGAAATGCTTATGAAAGTATCCGGTGAAACCAGATCTGTCAGAGCCGAGGTCGTAAAGATATGCGGGGGGTTCATGTATCTCCGGCTTGAAGCGCCGCCTGAATGCGGAGATTGCGGAAGATGCAGGACCGGGGAATCGAAGACTGTCAGTCTCCCGCACAAAGAGGGTGTCAGCACAGGCGATATTCTGCTTTTAGATGTGCCCTGCTCCGATATAATCAAGATCTCGGTTCTCTTATATCTCGTTCCTTCTCTATGCGCTTTAGCCGGATTTATCGGCGGTTACCTGGTATTGGAAGAACCGGGGGGACTGGCAGGCTCGGTTTTATCGCTTGCGGCCTGCTACCTCGTTATCCGGCTGATTTCTGAAGGAAGGTACAAAGGTGGTATAACGGTCCGCGGTAATCAAGAGCATGATTAGGGGCAGATATTACAGATTCTCGGAGTACCTGAAAAACAGGTTCAATAAAAGGGTCTTCAAGATAAGCGTAAACGCAGGCTTCGGATGCCCGAATATCGACGGAACCAGAGGGAGCGGCGGCTGCATTTACTGTAATAACGAGGGGTTCAGCCGCAACGCGGGAAAAATCGATAAGGAACTGCGCGAACAGATATCCGAAGGTATCTCATTCGCCAGAAACAGGTTCCGGGCCGAAAAGTTCATCCTGTATTTTCAGGCATTCACCAATACCTACGGCACCCCGGATATCCTTAAAAAAAGATACGACGTAATAAGGGAGTTCGATGATATCGTCTCCCTGTCTATAGGGACGCGGCCCGATTGCATCGACAGTAAAAAAGTATCGCTTCTGAGAGACTACGCGAATGATTATGAAGTATGGCTGGAGATAGGGCTTCAGTCGGCTAACGACGGTACCCTCGCGTTGATAAACAGGCATCATGATTACGGCGAATTTCTCAGGGCTTATGACCTGACCGTGAAAGCAGGCGGTATCAGGACCTGCGTTCATGTGATTATAGGGCTTCCCGGGGAGTCAGTAAAGGACATCATGAGGACTGCCGGCGAACTGGGCAGGCTAAGGCCCGATGCCGTAAAGATACATCCGCTTCATGTCATCAGGGGGACAGAGCTTGAAAAGATGTACATGGCAAAACAGTATCTCCCCATGCAGCTTGAAGAATATGCTTCGCTGGCAGCCGAATTTCTGGGTCATCTTCATCCTGAGACCGTAATACAGAGGATGACCGCGGACTGCTTCGGCGGTTATCTTATCGCCCCGGACTGGATAACGGATAAGAACCTGGTATTAAGAAGTATTGAGGAAAGGATGGTATCGCAGGGAATATATCAGGGAGATCTCCTGGGTAAAACATGACAAAGAGCTATGATATAATAGTGGTAGGAGGGGGGCATGCAGGTACAGAAGCCGCGTATATAGGCGCCAGGATGGGGTGCTCTGTCCTGCTCGTGACCATGAAGAAGGATAACCTGGGTGAGATGTCGTGTAATCCGGCTGTAGGAGGGGTGGGGAAGGGGCAGCTTGTCCGGGAGATAGATGCCATGGGAGGCATAATGGGCCTTGCCGCCGATTACGCGGGAATACATTTCAAGAGACTCAACTTATCGAAAGGGCCTGCCGTATGGTCGTCAAGAGCGCAGGAAGACAGGAAAAAATACAAAACTTTCATCAGGAGCAGGCTGGAGGAGGCAGAAGGTCTCGATATCGCCGAAGGCCTGGCGGAAAAGATACTTGTCGAAAATGGCGTTGTAAGGGGGATACTGGCAGGAAGGGATGAAATATCCTCCGGCGCGGTCATCGTTACTCCGGGTACGTTTCTGAACGGGATGATGCATATAGGCATGAATCATTTCGCAGGAGGAAGGGTTGACGAGGAATCTTCAGTTTCGCTTTCCGGGTCTATAGAGGAGCTGGGTTTCAGGATGTACAGGTTCAAAACCGGTACGCCGGCCCGCCTTGACGGGAGCACCATAGATTTCTCACGGCTTGAAGTGCAGCGCGGCGACAGGTCTCCTGTTCCTTTTTCCTTCATGACCGATCACCTTATTGAGAAACAGGTACCGTGCTATATAACGTACACCAATGAGCGGACGCACGGGTTTATAAGGGAGGGTTTCGGGCGTTCGCCTCTGTTTACCGGTAAGATAAAAGGGACCGGGGTCAGATATTGCCCCTCTGTAGAGGATAAACTTTTAAAGTTCCCTGATATGAACAGGCACCATGTGTTTCTGGAACCCGAAGGTCTAGCTAACGATGTCTATTATCCGAACGGCGTATCCACCAGCCTGCCAGAAGATGTCCAGGACAGGTTCCTGCACAGCATTGCGGGGCTTGAAGAAGTTAAGGTGATAAGGTACGGGTACGGCATAGAGCACGATGTAATAGATCCGACGCAGCTCAGCGCGACTCTTGAGACAAAAAAAATAAAGGGATTGTATTTCGCGGGTCAGATAAACGGGACGACTGGATATGAAGAAGCGGCAGCACAGGGAATAGTCGCCGGGATAAACGCCGCAGCGTCCGTAAAAAAGATGCCGCCTCTGGTTCTCGGAAGAGATCAGGCGTATACGGGCGTTCTTATCGACGATCTTATAACAAAAGGGACCGAAGAGCCGTACAGGATGTTCACATCCAGGGTGGAATACAGGCTTATACTGCGCGAAGATAACGCCTGCCTCAGGCTGACCGGTCTTGCCGGTGAGTACGGATGCATAGACCGGAAGATGCGTGAAAGATTTGAGGAATACAGTCAGGAGCTTGAAAAAGCGAGGAAAATAATCGAAAATGAGAAAATAGAAGATCCGTCCTGCGCTGCGGGTAATGCGGGCGGGAAGAAAAAAGTCACTTTAAAGGAACTGATGAGGAATCCCCTGGTAAAATGGAAAGACATTAAGGATTTATGTCCCCGAGCGGGCCGTATATCCGGAAAAATTGCCGACCAGCTCAATATAGAAGTGAAATACGAGGGATACATCAGGAGACAGGAGATGGATATAGCGAGACTGAAGAGCATGGAAGACTGGAGAATCGAACCGGAGTTCGATTACGGCGCGATAAAAAGCCTGTCTATTGAAGTAGTGGAAAAACTCAATAAGATACAGCCGCAGACTGTCGGCCAGGCGTCCAGGATATCGGGCGTGACGCCCGCGGCTGTTTCGGCCGTTATGGTGTATCTCAGGGGACAGGGAAAACGGGAAAAATGACGGGTGTAAAAAACGGTCTCCATCACGGTGCGCGCAAAGGGATAATATCACCCTGTCTGACACTGATAGATCTGCTTTTTGCATGCTACATGTCTATATTAAGCCTGCTTATACTGTTTTTCCATGAAGGAGTTAGGGGGTGGGGCGTATACCTTCTGATACACGGCGTTCTTATCCTTTCTATATTGTATGTGGTCCCCTTTTTTGAGAAATCGGGCAGAAGACTCCTCGTTTTTATCAGGTGGTGGTATCCCGTGCTCCTTTTCACGTTTAACTATAAGGAAATAAACGCATTCACGCATATAATAGTAAGTGAGTGGAGAGACGCATCCATCCTGGCTTTCGAGAAAAGCCTTCTGGGATTTCATCCTTCCTTATTGCTGGACGGCCTGGCCCGGCCTTTGATAACGGAACTGATGAAGTTCGACTATTTCACCTATTACCTTATGGTGCCTGTCGGAGCCGCATTCCTTTATGTTTCAGGGAACAGAAAAGCGTATATCAGGTACCTGTCCACCGTCTGCCTTGCTTTCTATATATCTTATATAGGGTTTATTCTTTATCCTGTACGCGGCCCCAGGTTCCACCTGTATGACAGGTACCGGAAGGATTACAGGGTCAATATAAAGGAATTTTACGGCAACATGGTAGAAGAAGATGTGGCGGGAAAAGACACAATGGCTCTCAGGGGATACGCGTTTACGGGCATGCAGGATTTTATAATGCGTTATGGTTCCCTTCACGGAGGATGCATGCCTTCGTCTCATATCGCGGTGGCTTTCGTCTGCATGATGGTCCTATGGATTTACAGGAGAAAGCTTTTCTTTTATTACCTGCCGCTGGTGACGATCCTGTGCGTCGCGGTAGTCTATAACAGGTATCATTATGTAACCGATGTAATTGCCGGACTCGTTGTCGGAGTGGTATCGCTGTGGGCCGTTCCGGGGCTTATGAAATTATGGGAAAAGATACAGGCTAAGACAGTTGCGGGAACTTATTGACATATTCGGAAAAATTTGATAGAAGAATTATGTAATAGACGGTTTTAACCAGAATAAAGTTCGGTTGAAAGAGTCTGATTTATAAATAAAGTCAAGGAGGAAACTATGGGACAGAAAGTTGCAAAAGCCGGAGTAGACAAGAAAGCTGGTTATCTTTACTTTGTAGATAAACAGGGCGACATTGCTGAAGTAAAAATGGCTCGCGGCGGAAAAGGAAAAGGAAAACCGAAAAAGATCGCGAAGACCGGCGTTAAGAAAGAATCCGGATATCTTTACTATGTGGATAAAGACGGTGATGTCGGCAGGTCGAAAATGGCGAGGGGAAGAAAGAAAAGAAGATAATTAAATACAAATAAATACATAAATATTTAGCCCCTTTTACTGATAACGGTAAAAGGGGCTAATTTTTTGATATAAAAGGCATTATTTTATATAATAAACTCTATATGAAATCGTTAATAATATTGTCTATTTTGCTCATCATATGTCCCTTCTGCTATTGCGGGCCACAGCCGGAAAGTTATGAAGAGGCCGTGAACCTGTATGATAAAGGCGAATATCCCGGCGCAAAAAAACTGTTTATAAAGCTGAGCAAAGAGTACGGCGTCGATTCCGAAAAAGGTATTTCGTCCAGGGTATACATCGCAAGGTGCTGGAACAAGGCGGGAGATAAGGACCGCGCTTTAAAGGAACTCGAGTCTTTGATGGAAGATATAAGGGAAAAGGATATAATGCCGAGGCTTGAACTTCTTGACGAGCTGGTGGCCGTAGGCGGGGAAAAAGCGTCGGTTATGATACGGCCGATGCTGAGAGATTCCCCTTACGGAGAAATAAGAAAAAAGGCTGCCGAGCTGATGGCTTCGATGCCCAGGCCCGATCCTTCCGTGCTGAAAGAAAATATGGATATAATGCTGGAGGCGCTCAGGATGGAGCCGGAGCTGGATGTTGCCAGGGGTATATCCGTTTCGATAAATAAGATGGGAAAGGTCAGTATTGATAAGCTGAGGGATATGTACGGCAGGGCGGATAGTTTTCTTAAGCAGAAACTGCTTTACCTGATCGCGGAATACAATGAGGAAGAACTTATAATGGTTTTGCAGGATGAGTCGGAAAGGGCGCCGAAAGTGATAAGCGGATACATATCATGGGCGCTGGGCAAGATGGATCCGTACAGATTCGCCAGTTCAATGAAGGGTAAACTCAAGAAAGAGGGGGATGCGTATATATTATATATGGGAACCGAGAAAGTTGAACTTTTCGGTCCCGCGCTCCAGAGAGAGAAAAACGACGAACTGGAAAGTTATGTGGGTAAAGATATAGTCGTATACGGAATAGAAAAAGAAGAAGGCGTCATCTATACCGATATATTCAGGCAGAGCAGGAGATAGGACGCCCGGGATAATATGGATAAGGATGGAATAAAAAAAATACTGCCTCACAGAGAACCGTATCTTATGATAGATAACGTGAATATCAGGCAGAAAGGCAAAGAGGGGACTGGTATAAAGGAGCTCTCCGGCTCCGAGTACTTTTTCGAAGGGCATTTTCCGGGTAAACCGGTGATGCCCGGCGTTCTCATAGTGGAGACCATCACTCAGACGGCGATGGTAGTCCTTGGAAAAGGAAACCTTGTGCTCAAAAAAGTCCAGAGAGTGAAATTCAGGCAGACGATCGAGCCCGGGGACAAAATGGAGATAAAAGTCAGGGTTCTGGGTTCGGGCGCCGGCTCGTTCACCGTATCCGGGGAAGTGTATGTCGGCGGGGTCCTCGCCGCGAGTGGCGAGATCGTGTTGTCCGAGCCCTGAAGATGCAGGCCGCGGCGGATCTTAAGGACTGTCATGCCGGGTGAAGGTAAAAGAGGGAGATTTATCACTCTCGAGGGCCCGGAAGGTTCGGGAAAATCCACTCAGACCAGGCTGCTCGTAGAATATATCGCCGGGCTCGGGCGTCCCGTGATCCATACGAGGGAGCCCGGCGGCGTAAGCATCTCCGAAAAACTTAGGGAGATACTTCTGAACAAGGATAACAGGATATTCCCTAAAGCGGAACTTATGCTTTATGCGTCGGGCAGGGCGCAGCATACCGAAGAACTTATAATGCCGGCTCTTTTATCGGGCAAGTACGTGGTATGCGAAAGATACATACACGCGAGTATAGCCTACCAGGGGTACGGCAGGGGACTCGATATAGAGCTTATCAGGAAACTCAATGATATGGCAACGGGAGGCCTTGTCCCGGATATCACTATATACATGGACATAGAGGCCGCGGAAGGCCTGAAAAGAGTCGAAAGATCCAACAGATCCCTGGACAGGCTTGAATCGGAGAACATATCTTTTCATGAAAGAGTGAGGCAGGGCTACCTCAGCATGGCCGGTACCGATCCGAGGATAGTGACCCTGGATGCAAGAAATTCGCGTGAGGATATCCACGCGCATATCATCGACATCCTGCGCAGCAGGAACATTATATGAATTTCGGGTATATAGAAGGACATAGGAAAAATATCGGCTTGATAAAAAAGATGCTTTCCGAAAGCAGGCTTCCTCATGCGCTTCTTTTTTCCGGGATCGAAGGGATAGGCAAGAGGCTCACCGCAACGGCGCTTGCGGCAGCGGTAAACTGCGAAAAGCGCTCGGAGGAAGGGGCTTGCGGCGAGTGTGAATCCTGCAGGAAGCTCAGGGCCGGCACCCATCCTTCCGTGAAATTCATAGGCTCCCCGAAGAATGAATCCGGCATAGAAGCGGTTTTCGGCGCAGGCAGTGTGATAAATATAAGCAACATAGTCTCTGCGGACGAAGACAATAAGAAGAGAAAAACGGCAAAGATAAACATTTACCAGGTCAGGGAAATAATACGCGACGCCAGTCTGCGGGCTTACGGCAGAAGCAGCAAGGTATATATAATAGATGATATCTCCGAAGCGAGCACGGAAGCGCTCAACTGTCTTCTCAAGGTGCTGGAAGAGCCTCCTGCGGGCACTTTTTTCATCCTGGTTACATCGAGGATCCAGGCGCTTCTGTCTACTATAACATCGAGATGCCAGCGGCTTGAGTTCAACCCTCTGGGAGAAGAAGAACTTAAAAGAGTGCTGGATAGAAAAGGGCTGGCCGAAGGTCTCCCCGCCGGGAGGGCCGATGAGCTGGTCGGGGTCTCTTCGGGATCTTGCGGGAAATTCCTGAGGTTCGTCGAACTGGAGAACATAATACCTCAAAGAATGGAGCCCGAGGATTTCTTTTTGGAAGTAAGCAAGTGGTTTTCCAGCTCGGGCGAGTGCATCCGCAAGCTGCAGATGCTCATAGAGCTGGAGGGCATAGGTTTCCGTAAATCTCCTTCTTCCGAGAGATACGCCCGGATAAACATAATGGAGGATACATTGAACCAGGTGAAGAGCAATGTTAACCCGGAGCTGGCTGTCTCTAATATGTTTCTTAAGCTGGGATACGTGAATCTCTAACAGTATTTATTAAAAAGGTGAATATGGCGAAAAAGAATACGGTTATGAACATGGACATCATATTTGACTATTCATTCATTACACACCGCTCATTGCACATTGCACGGGCAGGAAAGGCGCAGCGGTCATGATTGCTGTAACCGTGGAACTGAGGGAATTGAAGGAAAAAAGCCCGGCTGTAGCCGACCGTGTCGACGTGCGGCTCGGAGACGAAGTCCTCATATCTACGGAAAACGGGCTCGAAGTGGGCAAGGTCGTCGAGACCGAAAAAATCGCGGGAAATAACATAGATAACAAGATAATACGCAAACTCAACAAGAATGACTACCAGGTGCTTAAAGATAACCGTATCGCGGCGAAAAAGATCGTACCTCAGATACGCGAGGAAATAAACAAAGAGAACCTCGGGATGAGCCTGACCCATGTGGCGTATATATATGACCGGCAGAAACTGTTCATATATTATACCGCTGATTCCAGGGTGGATTTCAGGAAGCTGATAAGGGTGCTGGGTGGCCGGCTGAAAACAAGGATACAGATGGTCCAGATAGGCGTCAGGGACGAGATGTCCATCGCGGGCGGAGTGGGAATATGCGGCCGGGAAGTATGCTGTCATCAGTTCCTGAAGAACATAGAAACGGTCAATATAGATATGGCGAGGAATCAATGCCTGTCCATTAACCCGGAGACCATTGCGGGAAACTGCGGCAGGCTCCTGTGCTGCCTCAGATATGAGAACTGTTATTATGAGGAAGTAAAAAAAGATTTTCCCAGGATAGGCAAGAAGATCTCTACCCCGGCAGGAAAAGGCGAGGTTATAGATGTTAATTACCTCAAGGGAACGGTTTGTGTGAAGATCAAGACGGGGCTGGTAAACGAGTACAGGCTTCCGGAGCTGCGGGCAGGCGTGAAAGATAAACTGAAAAAATGGATAAAATAAAATATTTTACGACCCCTATTTACTACGTGAATGGGAGCCCCCATATAGGACATGCCTATACTACCATAGCCGCGGACATACTGGCGAGATATTACAGGAGCAGGGGTTTCCAGGTATTTTTTCTGACCGGTACGGACGAGCACGGGCAGAAGATTGCCAAGGCTGCCGAAGAGAGAGGGCTGACACCCAGGGAACATGCAGACCTGATGGCGGGCAGTTTCACGGATCTCTGGAAGAAACTCGATATTTCCAATGACGGTTTTATACGTACTACCGAAGCAGGGCATATGAAAGTCGTCCAGGAAATACTGGGAACCCTGTATGAGAAAGGCGAGATCGAAAAAAGGAAATATACCGGATGGTATTGCGTGCCGGACGAAAGATTCTGGACCCAGAAGGATCTGGTCGACGGTAAATGCCCTGACTGCGGGAGGAAAGTGGAAAATATAGAAGAAGAGAACTACTTCTTCCTGATGTCGAAATACCAGCAGGCGCTCATAAGCCATATCGAGGCTAATCCCGGCTACATAATGCCGGATGTGCGCCGTAACGAAGTGCTGGGGTTTTTAAAGAACAACAGGCTTGAAGATCTCTGTATATCAAGGCCCAAGGCAAGGCTTTCATGGGGTATCGAGATCCCTTTTGACAGGGATTACGTCACGTATGTATGGTTCGATGCCCTGATCAACTATTATTCAGCGACCAGGTATATTATGCCCGGCGATGTCCGGTGGTGGCCCGCGACCTGCCACCTGATAGGCAAGGACATCCTTACTACGCATTCCGTGTACTGGTCTTCCATGCTGCTGGCGCTCGGCTACAGCCTCCCCAAAAGGATATTCGCCCACGGCTGGTGGATGACAGAAGATGAGAAGATGAGCAAGTCCCTGGGGAATGTGGTGGACCCTCTCGATCTTGTCGGGGAATTCGGCACAGACGCGTTCAGGTTCTATCTTTTCAGGAATTCCCTGTTCGGAAAGGACGCCAGTTTTTCCTATGCCGGGTTCAAAAAGACATACGAGACCGAACTGGCCAATGAGCTGGGAAACCTCCTGAGCAGGGTGCTGAGCATGATACTGAAGTACGATGCGTGCTATGACGGAAAAGCTGCGAGAAAGACGGATTACATGACATTTACAACCGGCAGCGAATATGGTAAAAAAGAGTATAAAAGAGAAGATATTCTGTTCGCTTTCATAGATGACTATGAGAGACTGGATTTCTATTCAGTGCTGGAAAAGATCTGGCTGATGGTAAGGGCTGTCAACCGTGATATTGAAGATAAAAAACCCTGGGAACTGGCAAAGAACGATACTCGGGCCTTGAACGGGTGCCTCAGCACCTGGTTTCAATTTTTAAGGATCGTATCGGGATTTATTTATCCGTTTATGCCGGGCGCGTCCCGGAAGATGCGCGTTCAGATGGGAATAGAGGGACTGAAGGAAGAAGAAATCCTGGATATAGACATCGAGACGGATTTCAGCCGGATAAAGAAGGGGGACCCGTTGTTTCCCAAAAAAGAGGTTAAATAATGAACGAAAAATATTCACCGAGGATAGGTGTAATATCGGATGATCTTACCGGGGCCGGCGATGTCGGCG
The DNA here is from genome assembly GCA_016934855.1 of Elusimicrobiota bacterium. Classification (GTDB taxonomy): domain Bacteria; phylum CG03; class SLGR01; order SLGR01; family JAFGSA01; genus JAFGSA01. Next base: position 62,868 of record JAFGSA010000026.1, on the reverse strand, counting down.
CGCAGTTTGCCGGCCGCGGGCTGAAAGCAGTCATCAGTACCGGTGTCGAGAGTGTTAAAGAGACTCCCGACGGCGCAGAAGTATGGATAATAAATACGAACAGCAGGGATATCAGCCGGAACAAGGCGGTAAAGAGCGTGAAAAAAGCCGTAATCCTGCTGAAAGCGTGGAATGCCGAATATTTCTACAAAAAGATTGATTCTACGCTGAGGGGAAACCTGGGCGCCGAACTCGAGGTGTTCGCCGATGAACTGGGGGCCGAGAGCATACCTTTCTGTGCAGCCTTTCCTGATATGGGAAAGACCACGATAGGCGGGGTGCATTATGTCCTGGGTGAAAGGCTCGAAGAGACGCCGTACGCAAAGGATACCGGCTGCGAATCATGTAATTCCGAGATAAGGAAGATAATAGAGCTCCAGATGAAAGATTCCGGCAGGATCGACGTGAAGGATGCCGCGACCAACGAAGACCTTGAAAATATGAGCCGCGGTATCAAGGGAAACGTATTTGCCGGCGCCGCCGCGTTTGCGGGATATCTGGCTGATTCCTGGCTGACTGCAAACAGGAAAGTACAGCCTATAGCGCTGTCTCCGGGACCAGTTCTTGTTATAAGCGGGAGCTTAAACCCGATAAGTCTTGAACAGGTCAAATACTGGGAGGAAAACGGGTCCGCCAGCATCATAGCCGAAGATATTAAGGAACCCCTGGATCCGGCAAAAGACCTTCTTATAAAGACGCCGATGCTCAGGGAAGAAGGCATACTGAAAAAGCTCAACAAGGCGGCATATAAGTTATGGACGGAGAACAAGATGGACAGGGTAATCCTTAACGGGGGCGATACCGCGTATGGTTTCATGGCTGCTGCGGGAATAAAGACTCTTAATGTGGTAAAATCCATGGCTCCCGGAATAGCTCTCACGGAAGCGGATAAAAAATACTTCATCCTGAAATCCGGAGGGTACGGACAGACCGATGCGCTGACAAGTCTGTCCAGGCTGCTGGGGGGCAGGTAGATGAGCATATACAGGGAATTCAGCCGTGTAGGCAGGCTTCTTTTCGAGCAGGGGCTGGTATCGGTTTCCGCGGGCAACCTGAGCGTAAGAAAGGGCGAAGATATTTTTATTACGGCTACGGGCAGCGTCCTGGGTGACCTTGGTATCGGTGATGTCGTAAACGCCCCGGTAAACCCCGGCCGCGCGCCCTCGGCGGGCAATATTTTTCAGAAAAAGCCTTCTGTTGAAATAGATGTCCACAGGGCTATATACATGAATACGGATCACACCGCGGTCGTTCACGCGCACACTCCTACCGCGATCGCGTTATCTTTCGATACAGACAGGATAGAACTGGAGGATTCCGAAGGGAAATTTTATATACCTGTCGTGCCTGTTATCTCGGTGAACGGCGGTATCGCTTCATCGAAAGTCGCCGAAGTGCTGCCCGGCCAGCTTAACGCGAACCCGGTCGTAATTATAAGGGGTCATGGTGTGTTCGCGGCAGCCCGGACGCTCATGAAAGCCTGCTCGATCGTGTCCACTCTTGAGTTTTCATCGATAATATTATACAGGAAAAGGATATTCGAGAGACTTAAGTAACCCGGATTTGATAATTACCTTAAAATTAATTAAAATCTGAAATTTAGAAATATATATATTGTATAGCATATTCAAGGAGTTGATTATGAGTATATTCAAGCTGGATCCTTCGGTGTTTTTTGCTGTATTATCCATACTTTTCGCCCTGATAAACGGGTATTTATGGTATTTGTTATGGAAAGGCCCGGAAAGGGCCTCGGGCTTGCCGGCAGATATCAGCATAGATACCGGAGCCCTGGATATCCTGAAGGAAAGACTTGAGGCGGAGACCGACAAGCTGTCCAAGCTGGAAGACCAGCTATGGGGCGTTCTCGATAAACTTAAGGAGATGGAGCGCGTCCTGATCGGGCTGAAGGAGACCCCGGTTCCTGCATCGGTTCTCATGCCGGAGGACAGGGGGGAACTGGTGGAGATAATAAAGAGCTGGGACAACAAGGGGCTGTCTATTATAAAAGATTATCTTCATGAAATAGAAGCTTTGCGCCAGTCCGGGCAGGAGATAAGCGACGACGAGCACGTACTGATAGGAAAACTCAAGGAGATACTGGATGCCATCCACGAGAACCTCAACGAACTGGCCGGAGAGAAACAGGATAGTCAGCAGGATGAATAAGCCGGTCCTTTATACAATTATAGGCATAAACGCGCTTCTTCTCGTGTTGTCCGGAGGGTCCCTCGTATATTACCTGTCTTCCGGAGGTGCCGGTTCGCCTGTAACGCCGGATCCGGCAAAACCGGCCGTTTCCCGGGAAATATCGGCGAGTGTCGAGGTAAAGACAGTACCCGACGGCGCGAAAGTATTCATTGACGGTTATTTCAGGGGGATGACCCCCATAGAGTTCAAGGTAACCTCTGTCGATTCAAAAAGTGAATACAGGCTCACTGTCATAAAACAAGGTTACGAAAAGTGGCAGAATGACATCAAGCTTGCCCCGGGGGATGAGAGGGATTTTGAGATAAAGCTGGAAGGTTCCGGGAAATGAGAAACAGCAGGCTTTATCTGGCAGCAGTCCTGCTTTTTATCATGGCGGGCTGCGGAAAAAGCAGGGTAGAAGTGGAACCGACCATAGATTCCACGGGCTGGAAGAAGCAGGATGTACTGCTCATAGCCAGAATAGACTATCCGGAGATAGATGAATCACAGGAGAGATTCTGCCGTAACACTATAGGCGACTGGAGAGACTTCCTGATAAAGATAAAGGATGAATACCCTTCGGTCCCCATGGTCATAAGCGTATCCGGTAATATAATAAAAAGGCTTGCATCTCTTTCGGCTGAGGAAATAAAGCTCGAAGATACAGTGGAAATGCCTGTCGGTAAACTCAAACAGCCGCAGAAAAAGTACCTGGCTGACAAATACGGCACCGGCACCGCTCCGGCGGCTCTTATCAATGCCCAGGTAAAAGAGCTCCTGGGATACCTGGGAGAGGACCTCTCGGAGCATTCGTTCGTTAAGAAATACCTGGAAAACAGGGACTATACGCCCGAAGAAAGGAAAGAACTGCTCGATTTCGTGAAGATAAAGATATCGGATTTCAGTACCCTGCTTAAAATGGTGCTCGATATGGAAAATATAGGGGAAGCGACGACCTCACTTAGCGATGCGTATCTTACTCTTCTCGACGAAGACAGGACCAAAGTGCAGATACTGGAGAGCATGGTGAACTACAAGAGGTGGCGGGGTCAGTTTCCCGATGGATTCATTCCCCGCGGCGGTTACCTTACGGAAAGCGCGATAAAAGAACTGGAAAAAACTAACATAAAATGGGTGGTCGCTGTATCTACCTGCCAGGCCGGGTATTCCCTCACTGTTCCCCAGGTATTATATTCAGACAGTTTTTTCTTCGGCGACCCGGATGCCGGAGAATTTTCCGAGTACCTGGAGAAACGGATAAAATACGACGAGAAGATGCCGGGAATACTCATGTCAGGATACAGGCATGCTGCCGAGATACTGGAAAGCAGGAGCCTTACGTTCCTGGGGTTCGAGGATGTCGTAAGGCGGATATCAGGGGATGATGCGCCTGTTCACAGGCTGAGTTCATCTACGTACAGGTGCGCCGGGATGCCTGACGACGGTACTTTCGCGAAGATAAAGCGTCTTATCGGGGACGCCCGGATCATGGAATATGAATACAGGAACTCCGGCCGCGCCAGCCTTGATGTGCTCATGGACATCAAGAACCGGCTGCTCGTAGCGGAGTCCGGCAGGATATACGAAGAAATAGACAACCCGGAGTACGAAAGGCTTTTCAGGAGATCGCTCATAGAGATATACAGGAAGATAGGTATATCTCCTCCTCTTGAGCTTTTCATTCCCGTGGTGGAATCCGATGCGTATCTGCCCGATTCTGATATAGGCTCGATGCTTAAAGTTAAATGCGACGGCATAGCCGGTCCGGGGGAGTGGAACGGGTCTTACCGGGTCCGCATCAAGGACGGTCTTGTGAGGGAGTTCAGGTGCGGTTTCGACAAGGACAATATATATTATCTTGTGAAAATACCGGGTGATGTGAGCTCCGCCGGAGTGATCGTGGGTCATATGAACGTAGGGTCTGCATCTCTTGCGCCCCGCGGCCTGGGGCCCGAGATAGGCAATATCCAGGATTTTCCGCTGTACCTTGAAGTGAACTGGAGAAGGGACGTGCCGGAAAAAACGGTTATATACAGGACCAACGGTAACGAAGAATGGGAAACCCTCACCGGAAACTACGATGTGGGGTATTCCAGCAGCATAGTGGAATTTACGCTGCCTTTCAAGTACCTTTCTGCGCAGCCCAGGAAGAAAATATATCAGAAAGTCTACGCGGACGGGGAGATATATCCGAAAGACAACTTCTTTACGCTGACCGCGCCGGATTTCAAAGTATCGAGGGGGGAATTATCCTATATCGATCCGGCCGGGGACAATTACGGTCCCGGAGACTATGTCTGCTTTAATTCCACCGGTGACATTAACAGTAATTTCGATCTGAGGAGGATAGAAGTGGATAAGAGACATGACGAGAAAGTGATAACTCTCGAATTGTCTTACCTGGAAAATTATTATGCGGCGCCTGAGGGATTCAGTCTGCAGGTTATAGACATATACATCGATATCAACGGCCGGCCGGGCCTGGGAAATACTAATCTGCTCGACGGGAGAAAAGCATATACCGTGCCCGAGGATGCCTGGGAATACTGCATAACCGTAAACGGGTGGGGGAAGAGCATTTACAATACCGCGGGCAGGAAGATAGGCGAACCCGAGATAAGCGTAAGCCCCTGGGACAAGACCATAAACATATTTGTCCCGGACGAACTTATACCTGCTTCCATAGACAACTGGGGAGTGATCCCCGTGCTCATGGCGGGCAATGACCGGGGAAACGTCATAAACATCCGCAAGTCTGAAAACGAGGCGGATGAATTCCGGGGCAGAAAATACGAATCCGATACGAATATCATAGATGCCATCCTTCCTCCCGGGTATCAGCAGCGGAAAATCCTGGGCGCTAACAGAAACGGCAAGGCCGTGGAGCTCCCGGCTTTGAGAAAGAAGTAAGGTAAACGTCCGGTTTTCGGCATCCGGCAGGATCGTCATATTTTTCATCCTGCATCCTGATGCTGCGTCATTAAAACGATAAAAAAGCGAGGATAAAAACACGATGGATAAGAAGAACCTTTTTATAGTGTTATTGATACTGACTGGCGGCCTGGTACTGGGGCATTATACCAGGGATATGTTCGATTTTTCCGGCAAGGGGACTGCGGGGAAAAATGTGCCCGGCGCGGGCGCATACACTCAGATGCAGAGCGGTACCGCTTTGCCGGGAAGACTTTTCCCGGATGTCATAAAGACCGTGAAGCCCGCCCTGGTCAATATCTCCGCCGTCCACATCGTGGAAGTGCAGACGCCGTTCTACAACTTTTATTTCGGGGATCCGTTCGAAGATTTCTTCAACGAGTATTTCGGTAGCCCCGGAAGGAGAAAACGCGCCCAGCCCGAGACGGAAAAATACAGGTACGAGGGGACCGGGTCGGGGTTCATCGTGGATCCGGACGGGTACGTGATTACAAATTATCACGTCATAAAAGACGCGGACGAAGTAAAGATAACGACATATGACGATGATCAATACGAGGCAAAAGTCGTGGGCAAGGATCCTTTGACAGACCTGGCCGTGGTAAAGATAAAATCCATGAAAAAATTCAACGCGATCAGGCTTGGCGATTCGGATGCTCTGGAAGTAGGAGACTGGGTGCTGGCGGGCGGGAGCCCTTTCGGGCTGCAGCAGACTTTCACGGCCGGGATAGTCAGCGCGGTCAGGCAGGATGTGCAGGTGGAAAACCTTTCCTACAGCGACCTGATACAGACCGACGCGGCCATAAACAGGGGGAATTCCGGAGGCCCCCTGGTGAACCTGCAGGGTGAAGTTATAGGGATAAACACAGCGATATACGCCCCAACCGGCGTGTTCTCCGGAGTGGGTTTTGCGATACCCGTCAACCAGGCCAAAAGGATACTTACGGAGCTCATACAGACCGGGAAAGTGGTCAGAGGCTGGCTCGGCATAGAGATAATGGACCTGGACGAAGCCTTGAAGGAACAGTTTGCCCTGAAAGACACGAAGGGAGTACTGGTGAACGGCATCATGGACGGTTCGCCGGCATTTAAGGCGGGCCTCAAAAGGGGGGACGTCATAGTAAAGATCAACGGCAGCAGCGTTGAGAACGCCCGCAGCCTTCAGAAGAAGATATCTTCCGCCGTTCCGGGGGAGAAGATCAGTATAACCGTGATAAGGGACAAAAAAGAGGAAATGCTCACTGCGGAACTTGGGGAAATACCCGAAGAACCCGTTTTACAGGGCGGTTCGGGAGGCAGGGAGGAAAATGCCGAAGGCGTGACGGTCTGCGAAGGCATAAAGGCCAGGAATATAGACGAAACACTCAGGCGGCAATACGATCTTCCGGTTTCGGAAGGGGTGCTTGTGATAGAACTCGACCCTTCCAAGAAATGCTATGAGATAGGTCTCCGCGTGGGTGATATAATAGTAGAGATAAACAGGCAGAAAGTAGGAAACGTAGACGACTTCCGTGATATAATGAACAGCGCGGATCTTAAAAAAGGCGTGGTATTCGATGTCATAAGAGACGGCAAATCGGTTTATATATCCTACCAGAGCGCGGAATAGTATTGAAAATCACCGGAGAAAAAGACAGAAAGCTTCCTGCCCGGGCGGCACAGATCGCGGTAGTATGCGTATGGCTGGCTTATATATTCTCGCTGGTTTTTCTGGCGGACCTTAAACATACCAGGTATAAGCTGATAGGCATGGAACTGTCACTGCTGGCGCTTTTCGGCCTGTGGTCATGCCGGGGAGAAGGGGATCCGTATGAAATATTGAAAGACAGCTCCCTTTACCCTGTATTTGCCTTTGCGGCCGCTTTCAGCCTGTTCTACTTCGTGCCCGGGTCCAGGCCTTCGGCGTTCGACCAGTGGCAGAGGATTATCTTCAGCTGCCTGGCGTTTTTCGCGGCTTACAGGATACTCCCGTGCGGATATAGGGAAAATATCTTCAATACACTGCTTATCGCGGCGGGGCTCATCAGCCTGTACGCGGTATTGCAGAAGTACGGAGGGGTATGGATCATCCGTGTGCCCAGGCTGCAGAGGGTATACGCCACTTTCGGCAACCCGAATTTTCTGGCGTCGTTCCTCGCCGGGACCATACCCCTGGGGCTAACTGCTCTGATCGAAAAAAAGAAGATATGGATATCCGCAAGCCTGGTCCTGATGATACTGGCCATGTATTTTACCCAGACCAGGGGCGCCTGGCTGGGACTGGCGGGAGCGTCCGCGCTGTGGTATTTCGTGCTCAGGAAGGAAAGGCCAAGCAGGAAGGTCGTAATAGCATTTTTATTCCTCATTGTAATTTTTACGGCCGTAAATGCGGATAAATTGACCAGGCAGACGCAGAGGCTGCTTATATGGAGAGATACGCTCAGAATGGCGGTTTCCAATCCCGTGCTGGGGGTAGGAATAGGTCAGTTCCACAATGAATTTCCCTCGTATGCTTCGGAAGAATTGAAAAAGATTCTGCCCCCGGGCAAATTCATCGTCAATTACGCGCATAACGAGTTCCTCGAGATACTTTCCGAGACCGGAATTGCGGGATTCGGACTGTACGCCTGGCTTATAGTAATGGTTTACGCCGCGGGTATGAGGCGGAGAGACAGCGGCTGGATCAGGGAGGGTGCCCTGTTCGGCGTCACGGCAGTCCTTCTTCACAGTTTTGTTTCCGTGAATATGAGGTTCTCGGTATCCAGTATCTGGGTTTTTTTACTCATGGGTATATCGATGAACGGGTTTGACGACGCACTTGCAGGGTATCGTCCGTCCGTTAAAAAAAGGATACCGCTTATGCTTGCGGTTCTGCTGTTTATCGGTTTCTGGGGAAGGAAAGCGGTGGACCCGCTGATATCCCACAGGCGGCTGGCGGGCGAAGTGGATTTCTTCGATACCGAAAGGGAATACAGTAAGGACGAACTTTCCGGGATAATAGAGAAGGGCACGGATAACGCAATGGTGTATTATAAGCTGGGATGGGTACAGGCTAAGGACAGGGAATTCGAGGAAGCTATCGGCAGTTTCGAGAGAGCCGTAGAACTCGACGACCGCCTGGCCGGGGCGTATAACAACCTGGGGAACATCTATTTTACCCTTGGGGAGAGGGGAAAGGCCGCGAATTACTATATAAAGGCCATAAACATAAATCCGAACCTCACGGACGCGCATTTCAATCTGGGATACATATTCTATCATCAGGGAAGGCTCAAGGAAGCTTCCGCGGAATTCACCATAGTGCTGAAACAGAACCCGGATAATTACAAGGCGAAGACGATGCTCGAGAAGATGGTACAGTAAGATTGTGCAATGTGAAACGTGAAATGTGTGATGAAAAATAACGCGAAAATAGATTGATATGATTAATTTAGAATATATAAATAATGATTTACAGATAGATACTGCAGCAAAAATATGGTATGTGAAACTTCAATTATATGGGAATGGGATAATATCTTATCTCTGTTTTAACTTTTCACATTACACATTACACTTTACACAAAGGAGTTTATCTTGAGCCGTATCTGCAGGCATTTTGAGGAATGCGGGGGATGCAGTTTCCAGGATATACCTTACATGGAACAGCTGGATAACAAGAAGGCCGCTCTGGCGCAGGCTTCCCGGATGGAAGATCCCCCCGTCATAGGGTCTCCCGTGTTATCGGGGTTCCGCAACAAGATGGAATACTCCTTCGAGGGTTCGAACCTGGGTCTTCATGCGAGGGGCAGCTTCGACAGGGTATTCGACGTGAAAGAATGCCCGGTTTTCTCGGAATGGGTGGGGGGATTCCTGGACAGGGTCCGGTCTTTCGCCTCCGGGTACGGCATACCTTATTATTCCAGGAGGAATAAAAAAGGAGTCCTGAGATACCTGATACTCAGGGAAAGCAAATTCACCGGCAGGATAATGGTGATACTTGTGGTGAACGGCAATGATTTCAGCCGGGAAAAAGAATGGGCGCGGATGCTGGAAGAGAGCGGCCTTGATATAGCCTCCGCTGTCCTGGCCAGGAGGCATTCGAGCGGCGACTCTTCTCTCACTGAAGATTTCGATATTCTTTTCGGCGAAGACTCGATCGAGATGAAGATAAAGGATATCCCGTTCAGGATATCGCCTTTCTCTTTTTTTCAGCCCAACTCCTATCTTATCGACAGGATGTACGGCGTGGTAGAGGAGAAGATCGCCGAGGGCAGGATACTGGACCTTTATACCGGGATAGGTACTATAGCTTTCTTCGTGTCCCGGCACGACAGGGATATAACCGGGGTGGATAACAGCAGGTATAACATCCTCAACGCTACCGAGAACCTGAAAAAGATAAACCCGCCAGGAACCATGAGGTTTATAGAGAGCACCGTGAAGAACTTCCTGTCGGGTACGGCCGGATCCTACGATTATGTGATCCTCGATCCGCCGCGCGGAGGCATGAGTTACCGCATATGGAAACACCTGGGCAGGATAAATGCCCGAAACGGCAGGGTAAAGCGCATTCTGTACATTAGCTGCAGCCTATGGAACCTGAAGAAAGACCTGGACTATATACGAAGCGATACGGCCTGGCGGATAAAGAGCGTAACGGGCGTGGACCAGTTCGTTCACACGCCGCATCTTGAGACGGTGGTGGAGATAGAGCCGTGAAAGCGCTATATGATATTTGTGTAAAGTGTAAAGTGTAATGAAAGAAGACAGAGAATATATTTTTGATTTTGAAAAACTTGACGTATATCAAAAAGCGCTCCAATTTGTTAACAGAATTTATAGGGTATATAATAGTATAGGAAAAGAATATCAATATTCAATTGGAATTCAATTTACAAGAGCTGGCCTGTCGGTTGTGAATAATATAGCTGAAGGAAGCGGTAAAAAGTCGAAAAAAGGCAAAATTCAATTTTATGGTATCGCATTAAGTTCCGCAAGGGAATGTGTCCCAATGATAACTTTACTGCTAACTGAAAAACAGATTTCAAAAGAAGAATATTCCTCTTTAAGAAGTGCCTGTGTTTATATATGTAACATGCTTGGTAAACTGATCAGGGTGATTAATGAATAATATATTTATTATACTTTACACATTACACATTACACATTACACAATATGTATCGTATCATGATATGAAAAAACTAAATCCCGAGCAGAAGAAAGCGGTTGAGACCATAGACGGGCCGGTCCTGGTATTCGCGGGGGCGGGCAGCGGCAAGACCATGGTCATAACGCATCGCATAGCCGAGCTGATTAACAAGGGGATCTCCCCGTACGAGATACTGGCTGTGACCTTCACCAACAAGGCTGCGCAGGAGATGCGGGACAGGGTGATAAAGCTCATCGGGTCCAGGGGAACAAGCGTCTGGGTGTCCACTTTCCATTCGCTGGCATCGAGGATTCTCAGGGACGAGTCTGAAAAAGACTTTACTATCTATGACGAGCACGACCAGACTGTCGTTATTAAAGAATGCCTGGAGAGGCTGGATATCGATCCCAAGAGGTTCCCTCCTTCGAAGATCAGGGAGATAATCTCGAATGCAAAGAACAACCTCATGGACGCGGAGAGCTACAGTATTAACGCGACTGCCCATTCGGATGCCGCGCGCTATAATATGAGCAGGGTATATGCGATGTACCAGGACCTGCTGAAAGCTAACGGCGGCTATGATTTTGCCGACCTTCTGGTAGAGACAATACGCCTTTTTAAAGATAAGCCCGATATACTTGAGAAGTACCGCCGCAGGTTCAGGTATATCATGGTTGACGAGTACCAGGATACTAACTATGCGCAGTATATGCTCATAAAGCTCCTTTCTCCTCCGCAGAACAATATATGCGTAGTGGGCGACGACGACCAGTGTCTTGTGCGTGGGACAAAAATAAAAACTGAGGACGGGTATAAAGAAATAGAAAAACTGCAGAATGGAACTAAAGTCGCCGCTGCTTCAGGATGGGGTAAATACCGGGAGGAAGAACCCGACAGGATATCAAAGAGGAAATATAAAGGAAAAGTAGTCCAAATCGTTACAAAAACGGGAAAAAGAATAAAGGTAACGCCAAATCACATGCTGTTCGGCAGGCTTCAGCCCCGTATGGGACTATATTATGTATATCTTATGCAAAAAAAGAGCATGGGATTCAGGATGGGTATCACGCAGGGAGTCAGGAGCAAGAGGAAGTCCAATAACTGCGTTTCCGGTCTTATGGTCAGGATAAACCAGGAAAATGGAGATAAACTGTGGATTATCAAAACATGCAAAACTCATAAAGAAGCTGTATATTATGAGCAGTATTATTCTTTTCAATATGGGATCCCGACATACACATTTCATTCAAGAGGGCGCAAATTAACACTTGATGAACAGGGTATCAGGAACCTTTTTAAATCGATAGATACTGTAAGCCGTGCGGAAAAATTAATGAGAGATATGTTAATTGATCCGTTATTTCCTCATTTTGTTGCCGGAGGTTATGTAAACGGGCATATTGACCGGAAAATCATTAATTTTACTATGTTCGGAGAAAACCGCTGCGGAGGGATGAGGCCATGGCATGCGCACAGGATACAGCTTAATACATCCGATAATAGACTGAAAAAGAAGATAGCCGGCAAGGGTTTTAGCGTAAGACTCGGCAAAAAAGACACATGGAGAGTAGAGACTTCAAGAAAAGATTACTCTGAGGCAAAAAGATATATAACCGGATTATCTTCTGCGGCAGATATCGATGTTGTTAAGAAAGCGCGCCTGACGCCTGGAAAATCCTTTGTGTTTCTGCCGGCTTCGCAAATCCAGCAGGGAATGCTTGTGCCTGTTTTTAACGGTAACCGTATTGTCGAAGAAGAAGTAAATAAGGTTTCGCTGGCAGATTATGAGGGTTATGTATATGATGTATCCATGCCGGATCTGCGCAACTATATTGCCGATAATTTCGTAGTTCATAATTCAGTTTACAGCTGGAGAGGGGCCAACGTAAGGAACATACTGGAGTTCAAGAACCATTTCAGGGAAGCGACCATGCTCAAGCTGGAACAGAACTACAGGTCGACAAAGAATATACTGGATGCCGCCCATAACGTGATCAAGAACAACCCTTCCCGCAGCGATAAGAAACTCTGGACCAGCAGGGAAGGCGGCGAGATAGTCAGAAAGCAGGAGTTCCTTACCAGCCGAGAGGAGGCGCTGGCGGTCGTCTCCGAGATAAGAAGGCTTGTGCAGGAGGGAGAGTACAACCTGGGAGATATGGCGGTCTTTTACCGGGTGAACGCCCAGTCGAGGGCTTTCGAAGACGTGCTGAGAGCGATGGGTATGAACTACAGGGTGGTAGGGGGGGTGAAGTTCTACAGCAGGAAGGAGATCAAGGATATAATCGCCTATATGAGGGTCCTGGTGAACCCTTTTGACGATGTGAGCATGGAAAGGGTCATAAACAACCCTCCCCGGGGCATAGGCAAGAAGACCATGTCCGCGCTTAAGTCGATTTCCGTCCGGGAGTCCAGCTCTGTTTATAAGATCGTAACCGAAGGGCATAAGGATATACCCGCGTCCGTGGAGAAGAAGATAAAACCGCTCAGGGACCTTCTGGCGCGCCTCAAGGAGACCCTCGAAAAAGACGATGCGTCGCTATTGGCAAAGGAAATAATAGAATTATCGGGTTACCATCATATGCTCGAAGACGACGAGGACCTGCAGGCCAGGACGCGCCTCGAGAACATAGAGGAACTCGTATCGGCTTTCGCGGAGGACGTGAACGCCAGGAAGACCGTAAAAGAGATACTGAACGAGATAACCCTGATAACCGAGGTCGATAAATGGCAGCAGGATGAAGAATACGTGACGCTTATGACAATACATATAGCAAAGGGGCTGGAGTTCCCGGTAGTATTCCTGACAGGTCTGGAAGAGGAGCTCTTCCCCCATTACGATGCCCTTAACGATCCCGAGCAGATGGAGGAAGAGCGCAGGCTCTGCTATGTGGGGATGACCAGGGCCAAGGACCTGCTCTACCTGACATCCGCTTCACAGAGGATGCTCTACGGGCAGAGCAGATGGCATATACCTTCAAGGTTCATAAAGGAAGCGCTGGGAGACGGCAGCGGCGAGAATGAGTATAAGTATGATTAATGAGTCATAAGTTGTAAGTTTTAAGTTATAAGAAAAGATAGCAGATGCCGGATGAAAAGAAGCTTTCATCTTTTCGTGAAACGTGAAACGCATCTCGTGAAACGTAATAAATAAAATAATGAAAACAGAATTCGAATTCTCGGGAGGGGGTATAGTAAAAAAGGACGGTAAGGTCCTTCTTATTCTCACCGACAACCTGGCGGGGCGCCGCATATGGACATTCCCCAAGGGGAAGGTCGAGAAAGGAGAGACTGTAGCGGAAGCTGCTCTCAGGGAGGTCCTGGAAGAGACCGGGTACGGGTGCCGCATAGAAGGGAAACTGAAGGATATCGGTTATATATTCGAGCGCAGAGGGAGACTGGTCATAAAAAAAGTCACATGGTACGGTATGTCCGTCGTAAGTAAAGAGGGAGAACATGATAAGGATGTGCACGAGACGGCGTGGAAGACCCGCAACGAAGCCGCCGGCCTTTTGAATTACAGTTCCGACCTGGAACTTCTGGAGATGGTATATAAAAATAGAGTGTAATGTGAAAAGTGTGATGTGTAATGAGAAGTATAAAGTATCTAATTGTGTCCATTAAATTATTTTTCTGTTTCATTACACTTTACACATCAAACCTTACACAGCTTAGTCATGGACATATGGAAAGACACTCCTGTACTTAAAGAGATACTGCCCCTTATAAAGCCCGCCGGCACACTGGCCGTGGGCGGGAGCACCCCGTCTTCCTTCTCGTCTTTTATTTCATCCGTGTTCAGCAGTACCGCGAGGAACATGCTCGTTGTGACCAGACAGGAAAAGGACGTGGAAAGATACCGCAGCGCGATCGACAGTTTCGGCGGTAAATCATCGCTGGTCTTCCCTGCGGGTATACAGGTGAAACAGATAGACGCTATTAAGAAGCTCCTGTCGGGTACCCCCTGTATTGTCGTGGGTTGCGTGAATTCCGTCAAAGAGAAAGTGCTCCCCCCCGGGGAATTTGCCGGCAGCATGCTGAAAATAGAAAAAGGCGCGGACGGCATGTATGAATCGATAATAAACGCCTTCGTGAGGGGCAACTACATAAGGGCCGACATAGCGAGCGAACCGGGAGAATATGCCCGCAGGGGCGAGGTAATAGACTTCTGGTCTCCGGACCAGCCGGATCCGGTCAGGATATTCTTCTACGGAGACACTATACGGAAGCTTAAACTCTTCAATCCGGTAAACCAGCTCACGTACAGGGATATAGACGAAACGCAGATATTGCCCGCGGCATTCTTATCGGATAGCGGCGCAACCGTCATGGACTATATGGGAAAGGATTATATCGCTGTCCTGGCGGAAGAGGATTACGGAGAGGATGCCGATATTCGCGATATTATCGGTACCGGCCGCACCGTTATACAGAGGGTCAGCGTTTCTGCGTGCGATGCGGATCTGGGTTCCAGGCCGTTTGTCTACCCGGGATCGTTCGATAATGTAAAAAAGGAGCTGGAGCCCCTGAAAGAGGCTTCTTACAGGATACTTGTGACGGCTCCTTCCGCCAGGGAAGCCGAAAAGGTCCGCGACCTCCTTACGGAAGAAGCGGATATACTGCCGGACGGGTTCGTCTCTTCCCTTGACGACGGGTTCGTTGCCGACAGTATAAAGACAGCAGTGATTTCGATAAGCGGCATACTGCCTTATTACAGAAGATTGCCGTACGAGCCGCCTTCTACCCGCTATGTCGAGGAACTGGCGGACCTCAGGGCGGGTGACTACGTTGTGCACAGGAAATTCGGCGTAGGGCAGTATGACGGCATCAAACAGATAGAGCACGACGGGGTTATAACCGATTTTTTGAAAGTAAAATACAGGGATGACGCAAAGCTGTATGTGGCGGTGGAGAACGCGGACCTTATACAGAAATACATAGGCGTCAAATGGGGCGCTAAACTTGACTCGCTCTCCGGCAGGATCTGGCGTCAGACCGCGCTCAAGGTAAAAGAATCCGTGAAAGAGCTCTCAAAGCAGCTTGTGAGGCTGTACAGGACCAGGGAAAAGGCGGGTTTTTCTTTCAGTACCGTCCCTGACATGGAAAAGGAATTCACTGATTTCTTCCCGTACAGGCTGACCAGGCACCAGGAAGAAGCCGTAAAAGAAGTGCTGGACGACATGGAATCCGGCTCCGCGATGGACAGGCTGGTCTGCGGGGACGTGGGTTTCGGGAAGACCGAAGTCGCCATGAGGGCCGCGTTCCGCGCGGTTATAAACGGGAAACAGGTGGCGGTGCTCGCCCCTACGACTGTACTGGCGCGCCAGCATTTCAGTACTTTCCGGGAGAGGTTCAGGGAATTCCCTGTCGTCATAGAGATGCTGTCGCGGCTGGTCTCGGGTTCGGACCAGAAAAGGATAATCAGCAATATTAACGAGGGCAAGGCGGACATAATAATAGGTACTCACCGCCTTCTGTCCGGGCAGATCAGGTTCCCGGCGCTTGGGCTCATCATCATAGACGAAGAGCAGCGTTTCGGCGTAGAACAGAAGGAAAAACTGCGTTTCAGGTTCAATAATGTAGACTTATTGACGACAACGGCCACGCCTATTCCCAGAACGCTCGCGATGGCCCTGGGCAGGGTAAAAGGGTTTTCTCTCATAAACACTCCTCCTCCCGGGAGAGTGGGAATAATGACCAGGACTATGCAGTATGATTTCGAGACGGTAAAGAGCGCCTTGCAGCTCGAAAAGAGCCGCGGCGGCCAGTCATATTATGTCCATCCCAGGGTCCGCACCATAAAGAAGCTCACCGATACCCTGGGAGAGAGCCTGCCGGGGATCACTTTCGGGTATATACACGGCCGGATGGACGCGGAGAGCATCGACCGGGTGATGGAAAGGTTCATAGAGGGGGACCTGGACTGCCTGGTCGCAACCACGATAATAGAGAACGGGCTGGATATCCCCAACGTAAATACCATGATAGTGGACTCTGCGCATATGATGGGTCTTGCGGACATATACCAGCTCAGGGGGCGGGTGGGGAGGAGCAATATCAGGGCGTACTGTTACCTCATGTACCCGCCGCACCTGGATATGACACCGCAGGTGAGGGAGAGGCTCTCGGCCCTTTCCTCTTTTTCGTCGCTCGGAGGGGGGCTTCAGCTTGCTTTGAGGGATCTTCAGCTTCGGGGTGCCGGGGAGCTGTTAGGGCCGCAGCAGCACGGCAATATAATGAAAGTCGGGTTCGAGTATTATTCGAGCATATTGAGGGAGGAGATTGCGCATCTCAAGGGAGAAGACTATGTAGAGCCCCTGGAAGTGGATATATCTCTCCCTGTGAACGCCTATATCCCCGAAGAGTATATAGGCTCGCCGGACCTCAGGCTCGCGTTTTACAGGAGGCTGTCTTCTCTGACGCGGCAGGACCAGGCAGAAAGCATGAAAGATGAGATGAAGGACAGGTTCGGGGTTATGCCGGAGGAACTGGAAAATCTTTTCGGCATAATACAGATAAAGATATCGGCGTCAAAGGTAAATATCAAGAGCATATCCGTATCGAGGGGGGCTCTGGCATTAAGGCTGGCTACGGGAGAAAAGATTGAAAGAAGGATAGGGGGCGGCCGGATACTGGAGGATGTCAGGAGGGAGATAGCGGAACTGGAGAAATTGATTTATGCGAAAGATAAATGTTAGTATATCAATACGGTAGAAAATAATAAAAATATGATGATAATTTATGTCCAGGATATTACTGATCAAGCCCAAACTGCATGATTACGGGCTTTATACGAGACCCGGCGTATCGAAGGTAGCCCCCCTGGGGCTGGGTATAATTGCCGCCCTGTCCGCCGGGCACGATGTGAAGATCGTAGACGAGGATACGAAGAAGGTGGATTTTTCTTCTGATGCCGACCTGGTGGGTATAACCTGCATGACCGCGCAGTCTCCCAGGGCGTACCGGATTGCCGACAGGTTCAGAGAGCTGGGGAAAAAGGTGGTGATGGGCGGCGTTCATCCGTCTATAATGACAGATGAGGCACTGGGGCATTGCGACAGCGTAGTAGTCGGCGAGGCGGAAGAAGTCTGGCCCCGCCTTCTGTCCGATATGAGAGAGAACAGGCTTAAGAAGGTCTATAAAAGCAGCCCTGTCGACATGAGGGAAGTGCCGGATGCCAGGAGGGACCTTTTTAAGTCGAAGAACTTCCTTTCTCCTTTCGAGGTAAGCCGCGGCTGCAGCAATAACTGCGAGTACTGCTATCTCCAGTATGTCCCGTGGAAGAAGTGGAGGAGGAAACCGATAGAAAAAGTGTATAAGGCGCTGAAGAAATGCAGCAACCGGTATCTTCTCTTAGTTGACGAATGTCTTTTCACGGATCTGAACTACGCGGCTGAGCTGTGCGAAGCGATAGAAGACCTCAACAAGGTGTGGTACATCCAGGCTCCCGTATCCATATCCAGGGAAAAATGGCTCCTCAAGAAGATGAGGAAAGCCGGCTGCTGGATGGTCTGCTGCGGACTGGATTCGGCTAATTTCAAAAAACTGCATTATAAAAAGAGACTGGGATCCTTAAGCGAGTACCGCGAGGCGATCGCGAGGTTTCACAAGGCTGATATTTTCGTGAACGGGTTCTTCATGTTCGGTTTTGACGACGACGGGCCTGATATATTCGGCAAGACGCTGAATCTTATAAAAACCTCCAAAATAGATTCTGCCATATTTTTTATCCTGGTTCCTTACCCTGGAACCCCTGTTTTCAGCAGGCTGAAGGCGCAGAACAGGATACTGACATATGACTGGGGTAAATATAACTGGCTCAACGCGGTATTCCGGCCTGCCAGGATGACGAAAGAACAGCTGGAAGACGGGACGATATGGGCATACAGGGAGCTTAACCGCTATACCCGGAAGAGGATCCCGCGGCTTTTATTCACAAAAAGCGGGCTGCGGCTGGCAAAAGAGGCGTTCCCTGTAATCCCCAGGATAGTCAAGTCGGGCCTTGTAACCGGGAAATGGATACCCCAGGGAAGCTACGGAGAGGCGAGTGTTTAAGCGGGTGCGGAGGATAATAGGGCTGACGGAAAATGTAAGAATACATTTCGTGTACTGGCTGGTCTCGTTTTTCTGCATAATAACGATAAGGAATTTTATTGAATCTATATTCGAGAATCCGCACCACATAAGCTTCTATTCTCTGATGCGCATGACCGAGGCCCAGTCCTGTTTCTTCGGGCATTATCCCGTCAATTTTCTTTTCTACGCCTTGACCCTGATCCTCATACTGCATTTCATAACGGGGGAAAGGATAGAAAATACTTCCAGGACGATCATGATATTTTTCTCCATGATACTCGCGGTGCCCTTTATAGACCTGGCCGCGACCGGAGGGCGCGGGGCATGGCAATGGTTCTCGTATGACTGGGCCGGATATTTCAGGCATCTGACTTATATATTCACTTTTTTTAAGGATACGAAAGGCTCGACGCCGGGACTCAACACCGAATTCCTGTGCATACTTATCCTTACTACCTTATATGTATGGGTAAAGACGGGAAAATGGTATAAAACGCTGCTTAACGTGATAATGATCCATTTCGTGTTCGTCAGCGGGCTGATAGTGGTTTTCCCTGTTATAGTCTACGAGTTTCTGGGCGCTGTTATGAAATCCAAAATGCTGAATCTCACTCCCGAATCGCTTTTCTACGGAATCGGCAGGGGAATCATACGTACGAGCGAGCAACGGTTTCTACTGGTGAACCTTTTACTTGTCGTGGTGCTTCTGGGAATATGGTATTTCAGGCTGAACGGCAGGAAATTTGTCCTGCTGGTTAAGAACATGAGGATATTAAGGGGCATGCATTATATGCTTCTGACCCTGTCCGGGGCGCTGCTGGGCTCGCTCCTTCTGAAGGATTATTTTCCTGAACCGGAACCGTTCACGCATCCTTTTTCCTATCTGGCCGTCATCGGCTTATGCTCGGCGATATTTTTCGCGTGGACGGCCATGGTGGTGCTCAACGACTACTGCGATATCAAAACGGACGGCGGAGGGAGGAACCCGTTTCTGAAGAACGGCCTTGGTAGAGGAGAGTACGCGTCGGCGGGACTTGTATATCTGCTCTTTTCCCTGTATTTTGCTTTTTCGGTGAGTTATACCTGTTTCGTGGTACTCGTTTTTTTTATATGCCTTCATGTCGTGTATAATATCCCCCCTTTCAGGCTCAAGCGTTTTTTTCCTCTGAACAGCCTGATGACGGCCGTCGAAGCTGTCGCGGCGTTTCTGCTTGGTTATTCTCTTTTCGGAGGCTCGCGCTCTATAGTATATTTCCCGCCCGAGGTAATGGTACTGCTGATAATCTTCTATTTTCTGAGTTCGAACATAATCCATCTTAAAGACACCGAGAGCGACAGGAAAGGCGGCGTGATAACCCTCTCTACGATTTTCGGTGACGCCGCCGCGAAAAAAATCATATCATCTATGGTTTTTCTATCGCTTGTCTGTGTGCCTATGTTACTGAAGATACGGAGCCTGTGGCTTCCTTCGGCCGCCGTGGGTGCCGCGGGAGCTTTTCTTGTTTTAAGGAAAAAATGGAACGAGGAGCTGTTTTTCGGCGGGTATCTGGTCTGTTTTATCTTGTTGATATTGTATTTGAAACACAATCCGGATCTTCTGATAAACGGCCTGGCAGTTGTGATGTATGACGGCGGGTAGATCGTGATCAAACTGCTGATAAGTGTTTTTAACCCGGAAGAAGTGGATGTGGCGGTGAGGGGCGGTGCCGACATTCTCGACACCAAAAACCCTTTAGAGGGGTCTCTGGGCGCCAATTCCCCGTCTAATATAAGGGACATAATGCGTGCGGCGCCAGAAAAGATAATCACAAGCGCGACAGTGGGAGACGTTCCTTATCTGCCCGGCACGGTGGCGCAGGCCGCCCTGGGGGTAGCTTCGCTGGGCGTGAGAATAGACTATATAAAAGTTGCGCTGTACGGGCCGAAAGACTATAAGCAGGCGCTGGACGTCATGACGGCGTGCGTTAAAGCGGTAAAAGAATTCGGCAGAGAATCCAGGATGGCCGCCGTGGGGTTCGCCGACGCCGGATCTTTCGGGGCTGTGGAGCCTTTCGACATACCCAGAGTCGCCAGGGATTCAGGCTGCGCCGTCGCGATACTCGATACGAAGGTGAAAAAGGGCAGAACCCTGCTGGATTTCATGAGCCTGGACGATATCGGAAGATGGGTGGATATGACTAAAAGCTATGAACTGACAGCCGTACTGTCAGGTTCGCTGGGTTCCGAAGAATTCAGGATACTGAAAGACCTGGAACCGGATATCCTGGGAGCCAGGACAAAAGCATGCTCGGGCCATGACAGGGTAAACGGGAGACTGGAGATAGAGAAGGTCTCCCAGCTCAAAGATATCCTGGTTCATGGGTAGTATCGAAGACAAGATACTGCGGGTCCTGGAAAAAAGCAGGTACTGCGGTATCATGATAAACCCGCAAGACATCGATGTCAGCGAGAAGATAAGGGAAAACTGCAGGGCGTGCAAATGGTATAAGAACAGGTATTCCTGCCCCCCTTATTCCTGGCCCGCTGAAAAGACCAGGGAAGTGATCGAAAAGTCATCGGGAGGATTCCTTCTCGTACGCCGGGTCCGGGACGTTCCCCTTAAACTTATCAAAAAGAACAGGTTGCTGGGCCTTATGCTGAGGAATTTTTTCTATGTCAAGTATACCAGGGGCCTCCAGAAACTTGTGTTCAGTCTGGAAAAAACGGCAGAGAAGAGCGGGTACAAAGTGAACGGTTTCATAGCAGGCGCCTGCGCCATGCATATCAGATGCGGCGCTCCACGTGGCAGACCCTGCCGTTCGCCGGCGCTGTGCAGGTCATCGCTGGAAGCATGCGGAATGGATGTCGACCGTCTTGCAGGGCTTTACGGTATTGAGGATTATAAGAAGTACCCCGACAACAGTTTTCACTGGATCGGGCTCATACTCGTGAGCGGACCCTCATGAAATACCTGCTTAAGATAGGCGGAAACGTGAGAAAAATAAGGGAGATAGGCCGGGTCTGCAGAAAGTACAGCGGGAAACACGGCATAGTATTAATGCCCGGCGGCTGGGGATTTGCTTCTCTCATAAGGGATTACATAGGCAAGATAAAGATATCAGGGATAA
The DNA here is from genome assembly GCA_016934855.1 of Elusimicrobiota bacterium. Lineage (GTDB taxonomy): Bacteria > CG03 > SLGR01 > SLGR01 > JAFGSA01 > JAFGSA01. The sequence continues at coordinate 41,417 of JAFGSA010000026.1, read as the reverse complement.
CCGCCCAGCGCATGGCTGTAAGGGCGCTGGATATGAACGCCCTTATCATAGCCGATATCCTGGGCTGCGATATAACGGATTCGATCGGGAAGATTTCTTCCGCCCGGGGGATGAAGGTCTTTGCTCCGGCCAGGTATCTTTTATCGTCCTTCCCATTCAGAGTACACGATATAGACAGGCTTACTTCCGATTACTGCGCGGCTTACGTGGCCGGCCGGACGGGCGCCAGGCTGCTTTATCTGAAAGACGTTGACGGTATATTCGATAAAGACCCGAAAAAATATGCGGACGCCGTTCTTTATAAGGATATCGGGGCGCCGGAAATCTCGGGAAAAAAGACATGTATCGACGAAACGACCCCTTCACTGATCCAGAAGAGCAGAATAGACTGCCTGGTCCTCAACGGCAACTTTCCGGGAAGGATAGACCGGGTTTTTTCAGGGAATATTCCCAGGAGCACGAAAATAAATATTCGATAACGTAAACACGATAATATTCGATTTCGACGGTACCCTGGCTGACACCTGGCGTATGCATATCAGCGCCTGGAAAGAAGCGCTCAAAAATGCCGGGGTTTCTGACGAGGGTATGATAGAAAAGCTTCTTGATGACGGATGTTCCTCCGAGCAGATAGCCCGACGGCTGGGTGCGCCGGGAGAGACGCCCGGGGATCCGGCGGCCAGGAAAAGGGAGATATTCAGCAGGGAATTTAAGGCGGACGGACGCCTGTTTGCCGGGGTGCCCGCCCTGGTGAAAAAGCTTTATCTCAGGGGATACGGTCTCGCCATAGCAACCACTCATTCTTCGGGTCTGCTCAAAGCTGTTTTGGACAGGGAAGGCATAGCCTGTTTCTTCTCGGCTGTTTTAGAGGCGCCTCTCGTGAAGAAAAAGATTGTCGACAAAAAAACACTGGAGAGAACTTTCGGGGAAAAAAACATACCGTTGGATAATTCAGTATACGTGGGCGATTCCTCATCGGATATCAGGTTTGCGGATGTACTGGGCATGCCATGTATCCTGGTGAGGGGCCATTATCGGGACCCGGATGCCCCGAAAAATGCGGATTTGATAATCAATGAAATAGATGATCTTGCGGATCTGTTCCGGAGCCGCAGGGCGGGCATGGAAGCCGGCGCTGAAATAGTCAGGGGCAGGATACGCGCGCTCGCCGGGACCGGGGACAAGACGGTAATAGGAGTCTCGGGAGGAACGGCTTCTGGTAAGGGGCACCTGTGTTCCGCTCTGGCCGGAGAGGTCCTCTCGCTTGACGGGTATTACAGGGATAAGGAAGAATTGGACGGGATGGGACTGGATTTCTATGAACCGGGAGCTCAGCGCCTTGACTGTGCAGTCGGGGATATCAGGAAGTGGCTCGAGGGTAAAGAGGTACAGGTGCCCGTATACGATATCAAAAAATACAGGAGGAGCGGGTACAGAGTTATAGGAAAAGGGAGTATCCTGATAGTCGAAGGGCTTTTCGGGCTGATGCCGCCCGTCCTGGAACTGGTGGATTACGGTGTATTCGTAGATTCCCCCGAAGAAACGAGACTGAACAGAAAAATAGACAGGGGTATATCGGAGGGCAGGGGAAGGGCTGCTGGCAGGACCAGGGAGCGCTTCCGCGATATTGTCAGGCCCATGCATATTAAATATATCGAACCGCAGAAGGGTAACGCTGACTTCATAATAGAAAATCCGGCTTTCCCGGCATAAGACTGAGAATATAATAGGAATATTGGGAAATTTTATAATATTATAACTAAGCATTGTGAAAAAGCTTGACAAAAAGGCTTTCGCGTGTTATCTATTTTATTGGTGACACAAATGAAAAAGATTGTCGTAATAGCAGGCGTCATATGCCTGATGTTCGGCTTAATTCAGGCCGGGCATGCTTATTATAGCGCGTATGATAGCCATTTTATGCGCGTGGACGCGCGCGACGCGTATAACAGGCCCGTTGAATCCGCTCCTGTTTTCGAGGAGTCGGCCTTCTCTGACGCATATTCGGCCGCTGCGCCTTTGGGACCCGGCCGATGGTCCAGGCCTCTGGCAGACGACGACACGATGATCTATCATAACAGCTTTTTCAAGGTACCGTTCATAGCGGTGCCTTTTTTGTATAGTTCCAGGAGCAGCTACCCGCGTTTTACCGAGAAACACGTTTGCAATACAGCCTTTCAAAAGACAGGTTACCTTCTTTTCATGCTCGCCCTCGTCCTTATCTACGATCCGAACCCCCGATCTGATAAGGAGCCGAGGTTCCGAGTTCCAGTATTCCTAGAATAAACCAGTAATATCCCGTAAAATCAGATCCTAAGATATAGAGTATTGTCTTTTGATATTGCTCTATATGTTCGGAAACTGGATTTTTACATGAAAATTATAAGACAAAAACTGAATAAAGGCTTTATTAAGATTTCCGGCAGGATATTCGTCATAATCCTGATGGGGATATCCTTTGCTGTTAATACGGCGTCCGCCAGGAAAGATTCGAGATTGGATAAGTTCGAGAAGGGCAATACCGAGGAACGGCGCCGGGCGGCGAGGGCCATGAGGAACAGGCCCACGGATGAAGGTCTTCCGGAACTGATAAAAGCAGCCAGGAGCGACAGTGACAGCATGATAAGATCCACGGCCATAAGGGCACTCGGTAACCATAAGAGCCCTGAAACTGTCAGCGCGCTCAAAGACTGTCTTAGCGACGAAGAACCGGTCATGAGGATGCTGGCAATAAAATCGCTTGCGCGGATAGCCGATCCCGGGTCTGTCCCCGCCATCGTTAACGCTCTCGGGGACGGAGACGAAGGAGTGAGGCTTCAGGCTGTAAAGGCGCTGGGCAACATGGGCGATGCGGGAGCCATAGGCGAACTGAAGAAGCTCTTGGGTTCGAAGGACCCGATGGTCCGCTCGGTTGCGGCCGGTTCGCTCGGAAGGCTAGGGGATACCAGCGGCCTGGATGCGGCCGTCCGGGGAGCAAAAGACAAGAGGGCAGACGTGCGGCGCGAGTCCATATTCGCCCTGAGGGATATAAAGGAGAAGAATGCCGGCGTTCTTGATCTTCTCTACGGAGCTCTTAAAGACGAGGACGGACTCGTGCGCGGCGCCGCGGAGATCGTACTGAAGTACATGGGGGAAGATACCGGTAACTAGAGATGAAGAAGACCGCCTTACAACCGCATATTGCTTTCCCGCCGGCTGTATCGGCAATGCTGCCGGTATTGCTGGTCTCGCTTGTCCTTGCTTTTATATCTGCGGGAAAGGCGTTCTGCGAGGTAGTGGGCTCCGGTACCACCGAGGTCTCCTCCCAGAGAAAGATAATCAAATCGGCCGACGGGTACTACGTTTTCACGAGTTTCGGGGGGACTTTATCCTCGATGTATTCCGCGGACGGCATATCCTGGGGCTCGATGATAGACGGGGAGTGGTCTCCCGATACCCCGGAGGAGATATTCACTAACACGGCCGACGAGGGCACGCGGGCTTCCGTGAGGTATGTACCCGACCTGTCCGGAAAGGAGGTCGTCTTCATAGCCGCGCCGGGTACGGTCAACCCGGATATCTGGGTGGCCAGGGGAAACCTTAACGAGTCGGATACGGGAAGCTACGAGGAAGGTAACGTCAGGTGGACTATCAGGAACAACGTTAACATGGATACGGGCGAGGACATCCAGCCCGACGGCCCGGTGGATATAGCCTATCTTCCCGGCTCCGCCGACGGGGGTAACCCCCTTCGCGTCGTCGCCTGGGGCTGCGACCCCAGGTCCGGCACCAGGAACCAGGCCGACGACGCCACGACGAGGCTGGCTAACGGAAACCTTTCCCTCACGTTCGGTTCCGACTCGGAAGTGACGATAGACGACGACCACCCGTTCATGAAGCCGATAATAGTAAGGAGCGCCGCTGACGGGCAGGCCATAATAATAGTCGAAGAAGCGGATGCGGAGGATAATCTCAGGTATTGTCTTGCGAACGGGAACACCAATCCCGCCGCAAGCAACGGGACCGACATACTCAGGTTCAACACGAACCCGACAGGATCGACGACGGGCACCAATACAGACCTGCCTTACACGGCGACCGCTGTCGTCGATAAATCTACCGACGTCTACGTCGCGGCGCCGGACCTGACCGGTATAATACGCTTTCAGAAGAGGGTAAGCGGCGCCTGGACGCCCGGCGGCACTACGGGAGTGGATATCTCCAGCGGCGCGACCGGATGCGTCTCCCCGACCCTGTGTATGGTGGGAAACCCGGCTGACGGGAGGATATTCGCGGCCTGGGTCTCTTCCGACGATACGCTCTGCTACAGCTGGGCCCCGTCGTCGGCCTGTACCACGAGTGCCCAGTGGGATAAACACACGGAAGTGGACTGGAAAGGGTATACCGACGTGGCGTACCCGGTATTCCTGGATTACGCCGAATATCCCTATCCGGCGGCTATCATATGGACCGACACGGTTAACGCCAACGTGATGTTCGACAGGATAATAATATCCGGCTGGCCCGCCCCGACTTTGAGTTCGCTCAGCGTATCGACCTGCTCTTATACCTCCCAGTACACGACCGCGACCGTGACGGGTTCCGGATTCAAGCTCAAGAGCGAATACGGGGGAACTAATATCTCCATACTGCTTGACGGGGAATCCACGAGCGAGGTGACCATATCGTCGTCTTCGGTGCTTGCGGCCGACACCATATACATCGAGATAAAGCTTCTTGCCCTTCCTTCCGCGGACAGGAGCTACGACCTGCAGGTCACGAACCCGGACGGAGCGCAGAGTTCTATTTTGGAGGATTGCTTCAACGTTCCCAGGCCCGTCATCAGCTCGATACAGGACGAGGACGGCGGTTACTATTCGGGAGGGCAGAAATCCACGAGGACGTTCTCTGTAACCGGGAACTATTTCATGAACTGGGGCGGCCAGAATGTCGTCACCATAAATTTCTCCGGGTCGAACGTAAATTGCAGCGGAGTGACCTATAACAGCCCGACTTCGGCGGACATGACGGTGTTTATCGAGCCCGCCGCCGCGGGCACCGTGCGTTCCATATGGCTCGAGAACCCGACCGGGCAGCAGTCGGCCATGGTATCCTCGACGTTCACGGTGAGCGCGCCGCATTCCCAGCTCACGTACCCGCTTACATCCGACCTTGTCCTGGCGGGAGGAAAGTATTTCACCGAGGGCATAAGCTATATATCCGGCACGGCTTCGCTCAATGACGGCATGAGCGAGGACCCGTCTCCGTCGTTCCTTATAGATTCGGACCTGAGGATAATCTGCACGGACGACCCGAAACCCACCGAGGCCGACGCGTACAACGACCAGGATATCACCGATCTCGAATGGTACGGGTCGGATTTCGGGAATCCCGGTGTGTACGGCGACGAATACGGGGAGATCTGGAATTCGATGGATTCGTCTTCCCCGTGGACCCTGAGTTCGGGAAAATCCGGCTACTGGAGCACGGACATGCAGTCCGACGGGTATCAGTTCAAAATAATGTCGAGGGGAAGATCCGATGATGAGGGGCGCGGCCTTCCCGGTACGGATATAGAGTTCACTATAGATAAATACGGGCCGGAACTGACCATGACCGCGCCCAAAGCCAAATGGGCTTACAAGGAAGGCCAGCTTACGACTATAGACGCCCAGGGGGTGGATTACGGGGTGGGTGTTTCTTCGGTGGTGATAAGGATCGCCGAAGACGTGCTCATGGACGACATTACAACGAACGACAAGTACTACGCGTGGTGCGGCTCGTCCTGGTCCTGGGTCACCGAGGAGACCTGGAGCCATGTGCCCGGTTCTCCCTGGGGCACGCCTGATTCCCCGAAGATAGTGCAGCTGACCAGCCTCTCCAGTCCGCCCTGTCCCGCGTGGGAAGGCGGCAAGAAATACCGTGTCCTCATCAACGGGTGGGACGCTTTTGCTCATCCGGAAGAAGTGACGCTGGAGAAAGGTTTTATTTTCGACGTGATAAGGCCCACCCTGACCCTGACGGCGCCGGCGCTGGGGCAGCAGTATTATACAACGCTCGAAGAGATCACAGGCGAACTCGTGGATGACATCGATTATAAATGGAACGAGCGCACTATCTATGTGAGGATTTTCGAGATAGCCGGCGATTATAAATGGTGGAACGGCAGCGTCTGGATATCTACGGAGAACGCCAACTGGAACGAGATAAACACCAGTAAGACGGGGGGAGACTGGACCTGGTCTTTGGGCGGTACTACCGAACCGGGTCTGGATGACGTGTGGGTGGACGGCGAGCAGTACCAGATAGAGCTCTACGGCAGAGATAAGGCGGGCCATTATCATTACAACAACGGGCAGGGGGCGAACCCGCCGCCGCTCACCAGGAATTTCTACTACGACAGGACACCGCCTAACTCGGCTATACTCAGCCCCATTGACGGGGATTACATGAACTACGCGCCGGAGATATCGGGTACGGCCGGAGACGTGATATATTTCACGACGATGACACTCTGTATATATTCCGGCACGACAAACAGGTACTGGGACGGCAATAACTTCGACAGCCTTACCCGCAAATGGGTGATAGCGAACGTGGCTGATACTGGACCCGGCCCCACGGACTTCGATATGCCTGCGTCGTCGGTCTCCTGGAACGATGTGGACGGGCACTATATCAAGGTGTGGACGAGAGCCTTTGACAAGGCGGGGAACCAGCAGGCTCAGCCCACGGACGCCGTGATAAACACTGAGGCATCCCAGGGAGAGACCCCCACCGCGTACGCGCTGGATTTCCAGGTGGATTTTTCCACGCCCCAGACACACGTGACCCAGCCGCTGGACGGGCAGGCCTTCAACGCTTCCAATATATTCACCCAGATACAGGGTACCTGCCATACGTCGCAGGGCACGCCGCCCAACCCCACGGTGGGCAGCGATGTGGACCAGATACTGATACAGCTTAAGAGGGATACGCCCACGAACCAGTTCTGGCGGGATACGACCTGGGGAGCCACATACTGGATGAACGTGCCGTATGCCGCGGAAAGCGGCTCCTGGCAGAAGAACACGATGTCCGTGAGCTGGGACAATGACACTACATATAAGATAAAAGTATATTCTTACGACCTGGCGGCAAATACCGAGACGGTACACCTGGAAGCCACGTTCATGTACGATACCGTGACCCCGACCTCGGCCGTGACTTTCCCGGATGACGGGGACTATATCAGCACCATATCTTCGTTTACGGGGAACGCCTACGACTCGTTCTCGGGCGTGGATAATATGTGGATCAGGATAAAGAGGAATTCCGATAACTACTATTACAGTGTATCAGGCGGGACATGGGTATCCTCTTCTGACACGTGGAACCTGGCCTCCGGGACAGATGACTGGACCTATACCAACGTCCCCTCGTGGACGGAGGGAGTGAGTTACGTCATAAACTCGAGGGCCGAGGACCTCGCTTCCAACCTGGAAGCGTCGTATTCGACCATCACGATACACTGCGATAAGAGCGGACCGACGAGCGCAGTGACCCAGCCGGAAGACTCTTCCACTGCCGAAGCTCCGGACTGGATATACGGTACGGCTGATGACGGGATAGGTATCGGCGTTATGGTATCCTCCGTCTGCGTACAGCAGAATTTCGGCGGGTACCTGTACTGGAACTTCCACACGTCGGAATGGACGTCTTTCAATTCCAGTTCCAGCTGGCAGACGGCCGAAGATACTGCGGGCGGAACCTGGGCTACCTGGCGCGCCGACGTGGCGGATGTGGTCTGGGCAAGCGCTTCGAGTTACAGGGTGAAATGCATAGCTGAAGATTTCGGAGGTAACAAGGGAGCTGAATCGGGCTGGAACACGTTCACCGTCACTCTTCCGGCCGTTACTTTCAATATGACCGGTATACCGAATCCTTACACCGCTGGAGCGGAGTACAATGTCACAGTAAGGGCACTGGATGAGAACGATAACACGGCCACCGGGTACAGGGGTACGGTCGAGTTCACCTCAAATGACAGCAGGGGGACGACGGTTCTGCCGAGTACGTACAGCTTCACCGCGGGCGATAACGGCACCCATGTTTTTAACGGTGTAACTCCCTCTGGGAAACTCAAACTCACGTACGCGACCTACGACCTGGGTTCCGACGTATGGGTGAAGGTAAAAGACCGGGACGCGGCTCCGGAGATATCCACGACAGTGTACACCACCGTCATCAATAACGTCTGCCAGGAACTCGTAACATCGGGTATAACGAATCCCCTTACGGCGGGCATAGCTTCGGATGTCACAGTCACGGCTTACGACGATTACAGTAACGTCTGTTCTTCTCCGGCGTATACAGGGACAATTGCGTTCCTGACCAACGACCCGGGAAATGCCGGTTACCCGGCGCCGTCGCTTCCGGCCCAGTATACGTTCCCCGCAGTAAACGAGGGCGTCCACACTTTCGCAAGCGGGGTGACATTGAGGAAAGTGACCGGTACCGGGTGGTACGTGGTCGCCAACGATACCGTGCCGGCAAAAGGTATCACCGGGACCGCCCAGACCGGCATAGTCGTCCAGGTCAATATTGCGGCCTCTTTCACGGTCACGCCGTCCTCCAATACATGCGACGCGGGGGATGCCCTGGACGTGACGGTGGAAGTCTGCGATACTTCAGGCAACAGGCGTCAGGATTACAGCCAGGTCATAACTTTTTCCACGACAAGTTATACTCCCGCTACGGGAAGCGGCGGTATGCAGCCGCTTCTTCCTTCGGATTATTCCTTCACTTCCGAGACCGACCTGGGTATCCATACTTTCTACGGCGTGGAAAGCGACTCGACTGTCTTCAAGGCTGAAGGTACGGTGAGGCTGAGGGTGCAGCAGTCGGGTTTCCCTGCGGTAAACGGCCAGTCCGCTCTTATAACCGTAGGTAACGCCCCCGCCAGCAAATACCTGGTGACGATGTCGACGGAAGTGTATGCAGGAGTTGCGGAGAACATAACGATAGAAGCGAAAGACCCGTATAACAACAGGGACGAGAGCTACGAGAGCACGACCGGCGGCGGCGGCGGGCTGGATTTCAACACGGACTGCACCGACTTCGAGTTCTCGGTGGACCCGGATGATTTCCTTGCTGCTTATAACGGTCTGCATACGTACGTGGGCCAGGTGACCCTGAATTATCCCGCGTCGTCGGGCCACTGGGTGCGCGCCACGGATATAGCCGACGGGACAAGAACCGGGCAGAAGACCGGGATAAGGGTGAACCCGGCCGGCGCCGCGAGTCTCGAAGTATACGTGAATAACCTGATTAACCATACATTGGCCGTAAACCTTACCGCGGGCGTGAGGTATAATTTCAAGGTAGTAGCCAGGGATGCCTACGGGAACGTGGCGACCGGCTACACCGAGCAGATACAGATGACCGCTCCCAATTCGACGCAGTACCAGTTCGATACCGACGGCGCGGCGGGCGCGCCCTATACGGCTACCTACACGTTCCTCCCGGCCGACAACGGCCAGAAGACGTTCACTTCCCCCAACGGCGTATGGCTGATGACCGCCGGTTCGAACAGGATTGTAAAGGCCTCTTCTACGGTATCCGGCATATACGGGCAGAAGGCGAATAACAACGTGGCGGCGGCCGCCCTGTATGAATTCAACGTGGCCGGGGTGGGAAGCCCCAGGTCCCTCGGCTACGGATCCGGCTGGACCGTGGAAGCTGTTGACCAGTACGGCAACAGGATAACCGGTTACGCCGGTACGGTCGATTTCTCGAGCGATGCCGACGACTACACGTTCCTGCCGGCGAACTACACTTTCACTACGACCGGAGCCGGGGCCGACAACGGGTATCGCGCGTTCACGGTCACAGCTTCGACGTATGTCGTCTTTAATTCGACCGGCCTTCTATACATAAAAGCCGAGGACCTGGTCGCCGAGAAGGAAGGGTCCCAGGAGAACATAAGGGTAGTCGGTCTGCCGCTTTCCGGTATAACAGCTCCCGCTTCGGGCGTATCCCACTGGTCCGTAGTCCCGGCTATACAGGGTACCAGTTCCGTCCAGCATACTTCCGCCACGCTGAAAGGGGTTCAGGTGAACATAGAGAGGATAGGGGCTCCCAGCATGTGGTGGCAGGCCGGCGGCTGGAACTCCGGTTCGGAATACTGGATAACTGTATTATCGACCAGCGGTGTGTACACTGCCGACTGGAGCTACAGCGGAGTTACCTCGTGGCTCAATAACTACGAGTACAGGATAGAGTCCCGCTCCTATGACAGCCTTTACGGGACGCAGACCGTTCTCGGCAGCCGGCAGTTCGAGGTGGATAAGACCGCTCCTGATTCATCCATTACATCGCCCGTTTATCTCGAGCACCGGGATGAGATGGACACGATAACAGGCGACTGTGAAGACCTCGGCGCGACGGCCGCCGGGGTCGATTATGTTTTAATACAGATATCTTCAGGAGCTTACACCTGGGCGGGAGATTCCTGGACGCTCACTGATGACTGGGTGGAAGCCGCGAATATAGGCGACCCGGCTACGGGCTGGACATATGATGCCAGTGCTGCCGGTGTCACCTGGTCAGACGGGGTGGAATATACTATAAGATGCCGCGCCTGGGACTACGCTGCCCCGGCCAACCAGCAGGTCGTCGAGGATTCCACGCTGTTTACTTACGATACCACTAACCCCACGGCGACTATTACCTCTCCCGCCGACGGAGCCGGGGTCAACGGCCTCGACGAGATTTCCGGGAACGCCGGCGACAGCGAGGGGACTTCCGATATAGCGAAAGTCTATGTCTGCATAAGGAGATTGAGCCCTGCATCGTTCTGGGACGGAGATGGCTCTGGATGGGTGGGTGTAGGGTCTGTGGTATGGAATGAATGTGAAGGCGATACTGACTGGACACTTAATACATCAACCGTGGTTTGGGAAGACGGCAAGACCTACAGGCTCTGGGTGAGGGCCGAAGACGACGCGGGTAACTCCCCCACAGCGGCCAAGGAAGCCGATATAGGCGCGAACGTCAACGAGGACTGCGAATTCTACTATGATACCCAGTATCCCGCGGCCAGGATATCCTACCCGGAGAACGGGAGCTATTACAACTCGGTGCAGGAGATCAACGGTACGTCAGCGGACCTCAACACCACCGCGGCGGACAAACAGATAAAAGAAGTGCGGGTAAATATTTATAACACGAGCGGCTACACCTGGGACGGAGGCGAATGGGACATAGGAGAACACCAGACGGCAGGATACTGGCGTCCGGCTGTATACACTCCCTATCAGGTAGCCGGCGCCTCGGGCACCTGGGGATACCCGTACGGAGGAGGGGACTCCACTCCCACCTGGAGCGATACCAAGGATTACCGCGTCATAGTCAGGGTCGCCGATAAGGCGGATAATTACGTCTACTATGCCGATACGGTGACATTTACCTATGATATATATAACACAGGTCCGCCGGAATACCCGAACTCGGTCGTGACATCGCTCAGTAACGGCCAGCATGTGAATTCCCAGTTCGCGAATATACAGGGTACGTCCGTTGACGATATGATGCTCCATGATGTCGATCCCGTGTATGTGAAGATATGGAGGCTGGACAACAACCAGTACTGGAACGATACCGCCTGGGTGGGCGCGCCCGGCTCTTTCAGGTTCGCGCCGGGAGACAATCCCTGGGTATACAACAATTTCACCGCGGCTTTCTGGGTAGAGAACACCTCATACAGCGTCATATCCAGGGCGAAGGACATGGCCGGCAATTACGAGAATAAATATACTACTGTAACTTTCGTGTACGATATAGAGGCTCCGGATTCCAGGATAGTCTACCCGACTGCCGGCGGATATATCTCCGAGACGAAAGATATAAGCGGTACCTGCTTCGATACCCCGGCGGGCGTGCTCGATGACGTATATGTCAGGGTGCAGAAGGTGTCTGATTCTTTCTACTGGGACGGGTCGACCTGGTCGGCCATATCTTCGACCGAGGCCTGGAACCCGGCGACCCTTTCGCTCAACGCTACCGCGTGGCACCTGATAGGCCCCTGGTGGAAATCGGGAGAGAATTACAAGGCCAACTGCAAGGCCCGGGATACGGCCGCAAATATGCAGGTAGGTTACGGCACCGTTACTTTCAAGGCCGATTTCACTCCTCCGAACACGGTAGTGGATATACCGTATGACGGCTGGGACTACGAAATACTGGACGATATAAAAGGTACCTCCAGCGACAACTTCCTCGTTTCGATAATAAAGGTCGATATCAGGCGGGTAGGGAGCAACTTCCACTGGAACAACACGTCCGCGAGCTGGACTGACACGGGCGGCGCGACGCCTTACTGGAACGAACAGGCTGTCGGCGTAGCATCCTCGTACTGGACTTTCAGTATAAACACCCCGGCGAGCTGCTGGGTTCCCGGCAACAGCTATACCATAACAGTCCACGCGGTGGACGGCGCGAACAGCGAAGAGTCGACTGACGGCGATAACCAGAACCAGATAGGCTTCGTATCGGCGGCTACTACTTTCAAGATGAGTATCTCTGCGTCGGGCGACCCGGTAGCGGGAGAGACCTACAATATCACCGGCACGGCCTGGGACGGCGCAGGAGCAAGCGTAGCCTCGGCGTACCGGCAGCTCGTGACTTTTGACAGCGACGACGGCGCGGCGACGCTCCCGTCCGACTACCTTTTTACTACGACTGACGCGGGAGTGCATACGTGGACGGGAGGCCTTGTTTTCAAGACGGCGGGTACAAAATACCTCGAGATAAGCGACCAGGACAACAACCCGAACATCTCCACTTCTACAACGTATAACGTGCTTCCCGGTGATTTACATCATTTTGTACTGTCCGATCATCCCGCTATTGTGACTGCTGGACAGGGCAATATCATCACAGTAACTGCGAAAGACGTGTACAGCAACACGAAAACCGATTATGACGGGACGGTACAGTTTGCCTGGGGGACTCACAGTGACGGAAGCGCGACCGTCCCTGCGGAATACAAGTTCACAACCGGAACGGGTAACGATAACGGCGTACATACATTCTCTGTAAGTTCGGTAACGTTCAGGACGGCTAACGTGGGTTCAGGTAACGCCAATAATGATGGCTGGGACCTGATAGTAGAAGAAAAAGTTGGTACGGTATACGCCGAGTTATCCAATATAAAATGTTATCCCGCATACAAGGAGCGGTTTAACGTCATAATGAACCAGGGGCCGCATGTGGCGGGCGCGGTCAAATCCACTGTAACCGTAGAGGCAGTGGATAAATACGATAACAGGTGCTCGACCGGAACGAACCTTTATGATAAGACATATTTGAAGACTGTTGCATTCACAAGTTCCGATAGTCATGCTCAGGTCAGCTTGCCCGGAGATTACAAGTTCACTACCGGTCCCGGCGGCGATAACGGCTACCATGTTTATGGCTCGACTGTTATTCTAATAACCGCAAATACCGCCGCGTGGGTAAAAGCAGCCGATGCGGATATAGAAGGCCAGCAATCCGATATACAGGTTGTTGCGGCTTCCATGCATCATTATGACGTTGCAATGGAGCAGGACTGCACTGCCGGCGTATGGTACGACGTCCAGATAGTAGCCCGCGACCAGTACTCCAATAAAGTAAACAGGACGGCGAACCTCCAGTTCTACTCGTCAATGCCCGGCGGCCAGTGGAACAATAAAGGCGTCTATAATATCACGAACGGTACGGGTACTGCTGCCGAATGGGTGCGGATAACAAAATCCACGACCGGCGCCTGGGTGCAGGCAAAAGAGAACGTACCTCCTTATTATTCCGGCACGCAGACCGGTATAAATGTCACAGCCGCGGCGGTACATCATCTGAAAGCGTACAATTATCCTTCTCCCGTTATAGCCGGTGAGGAAAATAACTATGTATACGTGAAAGCCGAGGACGTATACAATAACCAGTATTATGCCTATACGGGTACTGCAACGTTTAACTCAAATTGTCCGCCGGCCAAGGTTGATCTGCCTGCTGATTATAATTTTACTGATCCGAACCCGGAGGGCGGTCAGCCGTTCCAGGTGATATTCGATCAGACAGGATACTGGGATATATATGTAAATGATATAGGGAATTACAGTATCGGCTACGGTACTCAATCCAGCATACAGGTAATTCCGGCGGAAGCAACGCAGTTTACTATATCGATATCCACTTATCTGACTATAAATTCCAGTTACACGATAACAGTAGAAGCCGTTGACGATAATAATAACAGGGCGACGAATTACGACGGAGAGATCACTTTTACGTCCGATGCGTCCCCTTCTGTTACAATGCCTTCGGATTACAGGTTTACTTCCGGCGGCGGCGGAACCGATAACGGGATACATTCATTCCCATACGGCATAAAGTTCACAACCAGCGGCACCTTCTACGTTAAGGCAACGGATAAGCCCGCGGACGGTTACGGTGTGGACGATATTTTCGGCCAGAAAAGCGGGATATACGTCACTACGCTCCCGGAATCGGATATAACGTATCCTGCGAACAACTCGAATATCAATGCCGCCCAGCCGCCTGCGCTGGAGATACGCGGAACCTGCGATGATGACATATCCGTGAGTAAGGTCGAAGTAAGTATAAGGAAGGGCGTAGGCGCTTATTGGGATGAAGAAGATGAAGGGTTTACAGAGACGGAAGAAGATGACAGCTGGTGGGACGCGACGGTATATACGTCTTCCTGGAGCTACTCGTATTCGTTCCCGGAACTCACCTATACGAGCGGGCTGAGTTACACGGTCCAGGTGAGGGCTTATGATGACAAGGATAACCTGGAAGCGCCGCCTTATGAAGCCAATACCTTTAAATACGATACCGATAATCCGGAGACTTATATAGTCAATGCCGGGCAGAATGACAACAGGAACAGCCCGTTCCTGGTGAACGGTACAGCGGAAGACCAGCCGTCCGGTTTCGGTTCCGGTCTTAATCCGGCCAGTCTGAGGGCCCAGATAACCAAAGTGCTGCAGGGAGGCACCACGAAATGGTGGACCGATGTCGCCTGGGGCGGAAATACTGTATTATATCCGACATCCAATGACCCGGACTGGGTATACGAAACGACCCCGACATGGCGCAGCGGCTTCAAATACGTTATAAGGGCCAGATACAGCGATATGGCCGGGAACCAGGAAACGTATAAGATGACTACTTTCATATACGATACGAAGAAACCCGATTCCTACCTCAATGACCCGGACAGTAATTTCGAGAATGACGATCTTGCTATGATATGGGGTACTGCGGAAGACTTGACTGAAGGTACTGTCGATCCTGACGGAGATACCAGGTGGGCGGCGGCCGGGCTTGAAAAAGTCCAGGTGAGGATATCCTCGGGTCCGTCGGCTTACTGGGACGGAGACTCTTGGATAAATACTACACCGGCGAATGCGTGGTTAGATGCCAAGCTGGCGTCTTCCTGGACATATACTTCCATATCCGGAGCTTTTATCGACGGGTCAACTTATACAGTAAACAGCAGGGCAATAGATAAAACAACTTCTGACGGCAGTTCAAATCCTAATATCGAATTATCAATAACTACCAGGACTTTTGTGTATGATACCACAGAACCAGAATCATACATGCAGATGCCGCTGGCTTCGGGAGTATACGATGATCTTGATAATATATACGGAACGGCTTCTGATACGTCTCCGGGTCAGCCGGATTATGTCCAGATAAGGATAAGGCAGACGGGGGGCGGGACGTATACAAACAGCTACTGGAACTGGGTCGCGAGCGACTGGACGGGTACAGCCCTTTCATGGTCGGGTGCAATAAATGTCAACGTGTCAGGTTTCTGGACAAGGACGACATCCGATATAGACTTTGAAGCGAATGCCGGCGGTATAACATATGAAACATGGTACAGGGCAGTAGACGAGGCAGGTAATATAGAGAACGAAGGTTCGGAGACGTCGAATTCCTGGACATTCAAATCGCCTTTCCCGACTACTGCGATAACCAACCCTACCGGTTTGGAATCCAATCCGGATTTTTACTATATACCCACGCAGATATTCGGTACCGCAGACACGTATACAAATGATGACAGCGTATACGTGCTTATATCTTCCGGGCCGGGATTCAGCACTTACTGGGATGACGATACCGAGACCTGGGTGGGAAGCGAGGCAGCCGGTAAGAACCAGATAGATACCCCGGCGAGTTTCCCGGGTACATGGATATGCACTATATCCACCAATGTGTGGGCTAACGGGATCGAATATAAATTATATTCAATAGGTAACGGCCCTGCAGGCGACGAGACTCCCGATGAATTCGAATATTTCTATATAGACTGGGAAAAACCCGATACGGATATAACTTTCCCGGCAGATAACGGCCACTATAAATCTTCCGATATGGCCCCGTTCACGGGTTCGGCGGTTGATGTGGCTCCGGGAGAGATGGCCGCTGTAAAGATAAGGCTGGAGCATGGAGGCAATTATTATGATGGTTCTTCATGGGGAGAAAGTACGTGGATAAACGCGATCGCGGTTGACGGCGCCTTTAATGAGACATCCGACCCCTGGACCTGGACGGTCACGGTGCCGACCGAATGCTGGAAAGAAGAAGGCGGTTACTCGATAAAAACGGCGGGTGAAGACAGCACCAAACCTGACAGGAATATCGAAACATCATCATTATGGGGCACAGCCGATATAGTGATAGACAATACCGAACCGTCATCCCATATACAGGTGCCGTCAAAGTACATGTATAACATACTTAGCCAGATACAAGGTACCGCGGAAGATACTTCGCCCGGATTGTGGGATGAACAGCATATTCAGATAAAACAGCTTCGCGCGGCTTCGACATACTACTGGAGCGGCGGCGCCTGGGTCCCGGGAGAGGCATGGAGGACCTCGGCTACCGATGCCAACCTTCACGTATATACTTCATCCTGGACTTACAGCAATGTGAACTGGGCTTCAGGATACCAGTATGAAATACTGACTTATGCCGAGGATAAAGCCACTAATATGGAATCGCCGTACAATTCATACCTTATACTTTTCGATAATGAAAAACCAGATTCCAAGGTGACAAATCCCGCTAACGGCAGTTATAAGAATTCCATAGCCAACGTGACCGGAACGGCCAAAGATACTACGGTAAACCTTGTTATCTCAACGGTCAGCGCGGTATCCGTGTCATATAAGAAAGCTTTAACGCCGCCCGGTACGGGTTACTATAACGGTACCAGCTGGACGAATTCGATACAATGGTACACCAGCAATTACAATCCCGGTACGCTGGTATGGCAGGCTGACGTCAATCCGTTCGACGCTACACTTGCGGACGGCGTATACCAGATAATACCCAGGGCCGAGGATTATGCGGGAAACGTCGAAGTGTCGCTTACTACGTGCACTTTTACCTGGGACCTGACGGAACCCCGGTTCGAGAGCGTTACTCCTTCTACTGGCACACAGATAAATACTCTTTCAGTGACCTTCAATAATTCGGAAGTCCTTGCGTCAGGAAGGATAATCTTTGAAGCCGAGACCTCTAATAACAGCGAAACGGCGGGTTCTACCGAATGCTGGCACCAGATGACGGCGCTCGAGAGAAACACGACAAATCAGCAGACGATAACGGTATTCAATGCTGCCCTTGTGGACGGGAATACATATAAACTCTATCTTGAAGGAACGGACCTGGCGACAAACGATGATGACGGCAGCTATCATTTCACTTCGATATTATTTGATGAATCTCCGCCGGTTTCCGGGATCAAATATCCCGATGAGGACTATCATTCCCAGGTCACCCAGTTAAGGGGTACCTGTTCCGATCCTGTTCCAGGCGGCGATGGGCTGGTATCGGGCATAGGCGGAGTAAATATGACTATATATTCTACGACAACGCTCAAATACTGGGACGGGGATTCGTGGGAAACGAACGCAACCTGGCTGCAATGCGTGTCGTCAAATTCATGGGTAAGCTGGTATTACGATATGTCGGTAGATACTTTTACCGACGGAAGGAAATATAATATTACGGTACAGGCGTATGACAATACCGGGAGCACCCAGACCGTTCCCGATACGCACAGTTTTACTTATGATAAAGGCGATCCTACCTCAGGGATCACCAAGCCGCTGGCAGACCTCTATTACCGTTCACTCACACAAATAACGGGGACGGCGCAGGACAACAAGGAGCTCTCTTATGTGGAAGTCAGGATATCTTCCGGGCCAGATGTTACATACTGGAATGGTACCGGTTGGGTGGCTGACGCTAACCAGTGGCATACAGCGACAAACCTGGCTTCATGGAACTACAGCAGCGGTCCGGGAACGAGCCAGCTCAGGTCCGGCGCCATATATAAGGTAGAGGCAAAAGCCGTTGATACCGCGCTCAACGAGAGCATCGTGGATTCCGTGAATTTCTTCGGTGATAACGTCGAACCGGATACTCTCCTTTTAATACCCGACGCGGCTAAATATCCCGGCAGCAAAGATTATTTTAATAAGAGTTATATGACAGCTAATAATATCTCCGGAACGGCTTCGGATGATGCCGCGGGTATAGACGAAGTCAGATTCTATGTGAGGAACGTCACGCAGGGAGGTTCTTATAAATCCGCGACAAAGGATTTCTCCGGTAGTGATGACCCGGAGGAGTTTGAGTGGCTGCTGGCAACAGGTACGACCGACTGGTACCTGCATCTCTCAAGTACTATATGGACTTCCGGAGCTACATACGAGATAGTCGCGAGGTCCGAGGATGAATCCCGGACCCAGAGTAGCACTGTGGGTAACTACGACACGGTCCTATCGACAGCCCGGTTCCAGTTTGATAATAACAGCCCCGAAACATATGTCAGTGCACCGGCTAACGGCTCCTACCTGAATAATGCTAATGTCGCCAGGAATATAACAGGTACTTCCGAGGACAATCCGCTGGTTAATTCCGGAGTTTCAGTTGTAAAAGTTGCTTTGAAGAAAACAAACGGATGGTACTGGAATGGATTAGGGTGGCAGCCCGGGTATTATGATTTTAATGCAACCGATGTAGACCCGTGGGATTACGCGTTCGAAGCAGCAGCTTTTACAGACAACCAGACGTACAAAATAGAAACAAAGGGTATAGACAACGCTTTGAATGAAGAGACGGTAAGTATAAAATCTACATATTATTATGACGTCAGTCCTCCGACATCTTCTGTCAGTCTTCCTGTGACTGTTGGCGCCGCTGAATATTATACCGCGGGTAATCTTATAGATGACTATGTATGGGGCGTGTTTTACGATTCGTTCACGGGTGTGAATAAGGTAGAGATTAGAATATCTTCCGGCGCGTTCTACTGGACGGGTACGTCCTGGACGACGACCGCCGATTACTGGTCCAATATCGACGCGTCGGTGCATGCTTCTTCCTGGACTTATGACAGCGTTCCTTCCTGGACGGACGCTGCTGTATATGTGGTGACTGCGCGCGCGGTGGATAACGCGAACAATACCGAATCCGCGCCGATATCGAAATCGTTCACATACGACGATTCGGATCCGGATTCGTCGGTCACTGCTCCGGCAATAAACACGACAGTCGAAGGGCCGCTGGACCTGGTCAAAGCCGCGGGTACGGACGCGGTATCCGGTATAAACACCGTCCAGATAGGTGTACAGAAATGGTTCGGGAACAAGGGCTGGTGGGACGTCTCGATCGACAGCTGGACGGCATCGGAATTCGCGGTCGTGTACAACACAACGTCATTAAATTCCGGCCAGTACGAGCTGGATACTTCGAAGGTCATGTGGAAGGATAACCAGCAGTTCAGGATATACGCTAAAGCGTACGACAACGTGGGTAATACCGATCTCAGCCCGGCCGTGCGCAGTATAACCTACGTCAAGCCGGCCGCCTCTCTTTCTCTGGAATTGTCGGGCGGCGGCGATCTCGCGGGATACCAGCTGACAGCCGGCCAGGGTATTGACATACAGGTCCGCGCGCTGAACGAAGACCTCACGCCGGCGCTGGGATTCGTGGGAACTGTGTCATTCCTGACTAACGAGGATTCAGGCCAGGCGGTGCTCCCTGATGATTATACATTTACTACGACCGATGCCGGTGTGCATATATTCGATTTCGCTACCTCGACGGGCATCAACTTGAAGAAAACGAGTCTTCCGGGCACCTGGAACGTAACGGCTAATGCCGCCGGCATAACTCAGGATGTCGACGCGGTAAGCGTCATATGGGCGCAGCCGCAGGCGGGAGAGTATATCAGGGTAACCGGAATGAACGATCCTTCCGAAGCCGGAGTAAACGACAGCGTTACCGTGGCGATATACGATAAACAGCACAGCGGTAACGGCGGATGGGGCAACCTGGTTAAGGATTACGAAGGCAGTATATACTTTACCAGTAACGATCCTATGGTTAGCGAAGGCGCAGGACTGCCCGTAGATTATCAATTCAACTCCGAGACTGACCAGGGAGACCATGTTTTCAGTATATACTTAGGATCAACTAACTATACAACAGGCTGGTATATCAGGGCTGATGATACTATGACAGCATCCGGCATATACGGTCAGCAGACAGGGATAAATGTCAACCCGACGACTCTGGATCATTTTGTCGTAAGCGGACTGCCGGCGCAGGTACAGGCAGGCGATTCTCATTCTGTGACCGTAGAGGCTCAGGACGCCTTTAATAACAGGAAGAAGAATTACGCCGGCTGGGTTCAATTCGATACCGATCCCCAGGATATACATGAGGATGTACTCCTGCCCGACGACTATAAGTTCACTACTTCAGGTTTATCACCCGATAACGGGAGGCACACTTTCCTTGCGGACGTGGCGTCAACTACTGTAAGGCTTATAACACTTGCGGCATCGAGAGATGTAAAAGTCCGGGATTCGCTCCAGACCACCAAGATCGGCGCTCAGGCGGTGCAGATAATCGCAGATGACAGGGACCACTATGAGGTAGTTGCCCCGACGGAAGTCTACGCGGGAGCACCGTTTACGGTAACTGTGAGAGCGCTTGACCAGTACGGAAATCTCGATCAGACCTGCTCGGATACGATACAGTTCAAATCAACGACAAACCCGAACTGCTATTTGCCTCCGCCGATAAACTCTCTGAGTTCCGGCGAATACACCTGGACGGGAGCGGAATCGTTCATATTCAGAGCCGCTTCATACACGGCCACTGGGGCCCTGATAGCCGCATGGTATATAACTGCCGAAGATATAGGCGAGACATACAGCGGGAATATTAAAAATATAAAAGTGTATCCGTCGTCAACGACTCAGTTCAGCGTGTGGGGTATAGCAGACATGGCTGCGGGCGGTTCCGACGGGTTCTTTGTGGAAGCCAGAGACCAGTACGGCAACAGGGATATATATTACAATAAGACGGTGACGTTCTATTCGGATAACAACTCATGGACGGTCACGCCTGCGACTTACGCTTTTATCGCAGGTGATAAAGGAAGAAAGGCATTCTCCGTATCGCTCGAGGAAGCCAGTCCTCCCGACTGGACTGTAGGAGTTTACCAGTCGATACCGTCGTCAAAGACTGTTACCGGCGAGCAGAGCGGTATAACTATAAGCCCGGCGACACTCCACCATCTTGCTATAGATGGAATCGATGATCCGCAGACCGTGGGACATAAAACTACGGGAATGACCGTAACAGCGCGTGACCAGTATAATAATATATATGAGGATTATGTGGGAACCGTATCTTTTACATCGCCTACAGGAGCGAGCTTCTCCGCCGATCCGGCCAGCTACGGTTTTGAAGCAGGCGATAACGGAGAGAAGACAGATTTCGAAATAATTGTAAACACTCCCGGCGAACACACGATAAGGGTGCTCGACAACCTGGGCACGACAGTCGGGAATCAGTTCAATATTACTATAACTACCAAACCGTATTCTGTCAGAACAGCCCCGGCTGATGATGGCCATTATAACCTTCTCTCCAGTATTACCGGTACGGCGCATAACTACGAGCCGGCACAGATATCGAGCGTAGCGGTAAGGATATACAACAGGGCTACCAGTAAATACTGGCCGGGCACGCCGCCGTGGATAAACGAACCTAACACGTGGAACCTTGTCTCCGGTACGACTGACTGGACGTACCCGTCGCCTGCCTGGCCGTCTTACGGTTACTACGATATAAACACGATAGCGTATGACAGCCTCGGCGGTAAAGAAACAGTAAGCTATACTACTACTACTTTTGTATATGATGCCGTGTCCCCGCAGACCTATATACAGTCACCCGGTACCGGCGGGTCCTACCAGACCGTCACTCTCATATCGGGTACGGGTTCCGATGTTCTGAGCGATGTAGTTGACGCGCAGATCCAGATACAGGATTTTACGAGAGGTACTACATACTGGGACCATAATGCGTCTACCTGGACGAATACCGCCGTATGGATAGATAATGTAATAGGCGATGCCGATTGGGAATGGGATTCCACTTTCGTAGACTGGGACAACCAGCATATATACAGGATTTACGCGCGGGTGCAGGATGAGGCGGGCAACTGGGACACGACGCCTGCGCTGTCGCAGATAACAATAGATAACAATCTGCCTGATTCGGTTATAACTTCCCCGGTAAATAACAAGACCTATAACACGCTGAATTCTATAACGGGTACTTCGTACGATACGCAGGGGATAAAAGGCGTGCGGCTCATCCTGATGGAGCAGCTCGGCAACTATTTCAACCCGGCAGAGGGCGTATGGGATTTCGCTTCTGGAACACCGGTGATAATATCTTCTGCGACCGACACCAGCCCCTGGAACTGGAACTCGTCCACCGTTCCGTGGTCATACGGACAGGTATACGATGTTAAATCCATAGCCACTGATAATGCTTATAACGTGGAAGATTACGATTTTAAATCCTTCACATCATTTACATATGATATAGGCGCGCCGACGTCGGCAGTTACGAATGTCACTACAAGCGATAATATCAATACAGCCACAGGAACGTTCGCCGTTAACGGTACCGCGGAGGATATGTATTCCGATATAGAAGGGGTGCAGATACTGGTTAAAGGCGAATGGGCGGGAGGAAGGTATTGGAACGGCAGCGGCTGGGTGTCCGGATTGACATGGAATATGGCTTCCGGAACAGAAACATGGACTTATCCGGCTGATCCCGGTGCGGATGGCATCCAGCTTAACGACGGTTATTATCACAGGGTGTGGGTCAGAGCGTGGGATACGTCGCTTCCCGGCGGCACTACCGAGACCATACCTAATATTTTAACGGATCAGACGCCGAAGGCAAAGTTCCTTTATGATGTTACCAGGCCGACATCTACCGTAACCTATCCCGCGGATACCAATGCGTACACTGTAAAGATAGGTACTTTTGTCGGTACGTTTAATGACCCGTCACCAAGCGTGCCTTCAGGAGTGGATGAGCTCCATATAAGAATAAGAAAAGAAAACGGCCAATACTGGCAGCATCCGAACTGGGGAGCCGGAGAAGTCGATCTGCCGGTGACTGTATATACAGATTCTTTTACATGGACTATGACTTCGACGTACCTTAACCAGTTCTATAATTCCAACCAGGAAACGTATTATATAGAGCTTAAAGCTCATGATAAAGCGGGGAATTTCGAAGAGGGTGACGGAGATGACTGGGGCGATATCAGTTGGACACCCGCATCCGAGACCAAGTCCGTGTTTATGTATGATCATATAAATCCTGTAATATCCATGTCCACCCCGACTCATACGACACATTATAATTTGATGGATTATATACGCGGCACCTCGACGGACGCGTACAGCGGGGTCGATTACGTTGAGGTTAAGATATCTTCGGGTAACTATACCTGGGCGGGTTCGAGCTGGGTTGCGACCGAAGAGTGGCACAATGCTTCGGGTATAGCAAACTGGACTTACAATTCTTCTACTGTTACATGGCAGGATGGTATATTGTATAGAGTGGAATCGCGGGTATGGGACGAGGCCTCGAATTACAAGACAGCTATAGCTACGTTCACTTATGATATCAGCGAACCGACGGCTACAATAACGGCTCCCCCCGCAGGCAGTCCTCATTATACTACTGATAACATTCCTGATTTCTCAGGTACCTGCACGGATTCGGCCCCGGGTCAGCCTAACGCAGTAATAGTTGCTCTCAGGAATGCCACGGAAGGGAAGAATTATAAAGGGGGAGGAAGCTGGGTAACAGGCGCGGGACTGACCTGGTCAAACGAAGAACCTTTAATACATCAGCCTACAGGCGATTCAAACTGGGAATGGGATACTGATGCAATTGGCTGGTCGAAGCCTGAAGAAGAGCAGCTGCATTACTTTTATGTAAGGGCTATCGATGAGGCGGGGAATATAGAAGACCAGATACATGTATCGACATTCTATGTGCAGGGTAATCTGCCTGTTTCAGTGATAACGTATCCAGTGGAAGGAGGCGAGTATAACAGGGAACCCAACGGTCTCAATGCCATAGTGGGTACGGCAGAATATGCGGACAATGTGGAAGTGAGACTCCAGAGAATGGATACCTTCCAGTGCTGGGACCAGAGCGCGGGGCAGGAGGTCTGGAAGGCTTCGGGTACTTTCCAGTGGAACGTCAGGATCGTATCTTCCGGTGACTGGGATATGCCTGTGTCTACAGAAGCTTTCGATGGCTGCAACGGAATTGATTTTAAAGTGACGTCAAAAGGATGGGGATCCAGTATGGGTGACGAGCAGGATTATGAGATAAAGGCGCAGACGAATAAGCAGTTTACGATGGACCTTACTGCGCCGACAGCGCAGCTCACGGTTCCTTCGAACGGAAGTTATATGAATTCTATACCCGCAGTATCAGGTACCGCCAACGATGCCGTGTCACAGGTGAGGGAAGTGGAAGTATACCTCAGGGATAATTCAAATAATTATTACTGGGACGTATCCCAGTCGACGTGGGTTGACAGCGGAAGCATCCTCTGGTCGACTACCTCTTATACCGGAGGCGTGTGGAACTTTACGGATACGGTATTATGGAAACACAGCCGTTCATATAACGCCGGCTGCTGGGTGACGGACGACATAAATGATGATAAGGGAGACTACAACGAAAGTTATGGTTCGGTGATAACCTTCACTTATGATACCGAAGCACCGGTCGTTGGCATGACTACGCCAACTGACGAGAACTATCCGGCATTTGAGTATCCTTCCGATCTCGACCTTATAGAAGGTACGGCATCGGATGAATTCCCGATTAACAAGGTTATGATCCATATCCTCAGACGCGATACGACGCAGTACTATAAAACCGGTATGTGGCTTGCTTCGGATGATTCCAGCGATGAATGGATAGTTGTATCGGGCACGGATAACTGGAGTTTCAATTCCAGCGGAATATCCTGGGGTAACACCTGGAAATACGAGATAAGAGCGAAAGCTTTCGATGAGGCAGGGTCCACGTCGGTTATAACACAGACGAATATGGAGTTCGATAATGCCGCTCCCGACACTACTATACTAGCTCCTGCTGACAATTACGTTGATGATGTTCCGGAAGTCAGCGGAGTCGTTGTAGACGGCGGCGCCGGTATTGATGATGCTACAGTGAAGAATTATGTCCAGGATCTGACACAGGGAACTTCGTACTGGAACGGTGCCGATTACGATACTCCCGTATCCGAACTTCCGACCCTGGGCTCCGATCCCTGGCAGAACGCGTACGTGATTAACAGTAAGACTTTTAAATCCGGCCACAAGTACAGGATAACTGCCTGGGCGTCCGCGGATAAGGCCACTCCGCCAAATGTGGAGACCACACCCGATATCTTTGAGGTCGTTTTCGATTCGATGCCTCCTGTATCCAGGGTTACGGTTCCTGCGGATAATTCAAAAAAGAATTCCGTGACCAGTGTAAGGGGTACCTGCTACGACGACTGGTCTTCGGAAAACGACGACTGGCCGTCATATCCAATGGACCTTGAGATAGTGGGTCTCTCGAACGCGGCATACGGGTGGGCGTCGGACGAATACTGGACGGGGTCTTCCTGGACGGTAACGGCAGGGGAGAAAGTCAGCGTCGATGTCTATATATCGTCCTGGGTGTACAGCGGGCTCAGCATACCCACTGCGTATTCCGGAAGGAAATTCAAAGTAACACCGGTTATAGATGACAGGCTCCCGAACACGCAGGTCGATATATCGTCAGTGACATTCCTGTACGACAACACGCTTCCTAACTGCTCGGTGACCTCACTGGCTTCTTATACGAGCACCGCTCCGGTAACTATATCTGGTACGGCTTACGACCTGCCCGCGGCGCCGAGGCTGAACTCCGGTATAACACTTGTGCAGCTCAGGATACAGGACCTGGAGTACTCGACGACATATTTTAACGGGACTACCGGACAATGGACGAATTCGTCTATGTGGTTCAATATAGCTTCGACCACTTTCACTTATGAGGTGCCGGACCCGACCCAGACCTGGACCGACGGGCATGAGTATAAAGTCTGGGTCAGGGCGTACGACGGCGCCGGCAGCCTCTCGAATACCGGGTCGATATTCGTAACTTTCATATATGATACGAGTTCACCTACGGTTTCAATGACATATCCGGTTGATGAGACCTATTATCCGTCCGGTGCGCCCGCTACGCTTACCGGAAACGCTTCTGATCCCGGGTTCCCGGCATTGGGTACGGATATAGACACGGTCGAAGTAAAGATCCACAGGGATGACGGATTGGAATATAACCCCGCTTATGGCTCGTACTGGCGTAATCCCGGTACATTCGGCGAGCAGTGGCTTACGGTCACAAATTATAATCCTGTATCCCACGCCTGGACATACAGCATCTATGCGTCAAGCTGGCCGTGGGAAGACCAGCGGGAATACTCGATATTCGCGAAGGCTTACGATAATGCGGGCAATTACTACGTGACGCCGAGCTCGGTGGTCATAACCTGCGACACTTCCGGTCCTGACGGCGAAGTGGTGTATCCCGCGGACCAGGACAACATAAACACGTCGCCGACCGTGATAGGGATGGTCCATGACGACGTTCCCGGAGAGATAAACCAGGTGCAGGTGTGCCTGTGGAGGACCGGGAACTGGTTCTGGAACCAGAGCCTCTCGGCCGGCGCCGGCGACTGGCAGAGCGGCACGGAATACTGGAACACAGCGTCGTTATACGGTACGCCGTGGATAGACGGGTCGGTATGGAATTCCTCCTGGACCTGGATAGGCACCGGGGATTTTGACTGGGTGGAGGATGCCGAATACAGCGTAAAAGTAAAATGCAGGGATAAAGCAGGCAACTGGTCCGTTGTCTCCTCGTCCAACGCTTTCATAATAGATTACTCTTCGCCGAGTTCGCGGGTAACCGTTCCTGTAACTACAAAATGGTATAGTTCACTGGCTGCCGTTACGGGTACCGCAACGGATATACCGGTCGGGATCAACTCTGATATAAGCGCGGCCGGAGTCAAGATCAGGATAGCGGACCTCACCGCGAGTCCCACCCAGTACTGGCGCGGTCCCGGCGGCGGATTCCGCTGGCAGACCGGGGCTTACTGGCTGACCGCGAGTTACGCGCCTGCTACGAACAACTGGAGCTACACCGACGCGGAACTGGCGCAGGCCTGGACCAACCCGTGGGGAGTCGCCAAGAACGCCCATAAATTCGAAGTGCGGGTATACGCAACAGACCAGGCAGGGAATACCCAGCAGATCGCCGTCCAGAACATAAACACGTTCTATTTTGATAATTACGCTTCGACATCGAGTATATCCGAACCGGTGGAAGGCGATTCGTATAACCAGCTGTCCGTTGTATCCGGTTACGCGTCTGATGAGGAATCGGGAGTTAACCCGGCCGGCGTAAAACAGGTGGAAGTCAGGATAAGGAGCTACGATGACCTTTACTGGGACGAGACAGGGCAGCAGTGGCTGGGAGACTCCGATACCTGGAACCTAACTGCCGGTACTACCGACTGGTCGATAGATATAACCACTGATGCCTGGACGACCGAATACTCGGGTTCGTCGTTCACGGTTAACTCCAGGGCTTACGATAAAGTGGATTACCCGTCGGAAAACATTGAAATTAACTTCTCGACCAGGGTCTTCTGGCTGGACGTGAAGACCCCGACTTCCACTATCACCCAGCCGCAGTATGACGATTACGGCGGCAGCCCCTACTACTCGGCTATAACTTCGATACTTGGTACTTCCGTAGATGATATCGGAGTATCCATGGTGCAGGTGCTCATAAAGAAAGAAGATTCCTCGTTCTGGTGGAACGGTTCCACGTGGGTCGCGTCGTCCAATAACTGGAAGAACACGACCGCAACGGTGCTCCCGTGGGGCGATGCGGCCGAGAACTGGCGCTACAACATGGCCGGAGGCACCGCGGCCTGGACGAGCGGCGAGAGATACCGCGTGAACGCCCGCGCTATAGACACCTGCGACCACAGCGCGAACTACGAGGCCGCTTATTCGACTAAAGTATTCATATTCGACAATATAAGGCCGAATTCTTATATATCAAATCCGAAGAACGATAAAGGTTATAACCCGGATGATATATCGGTGCTCTCCGGTACTGCGTACGACGCGACCGCGGGCATATCCAACGTGCAGATATCACTCAGGAACATCACCTGGGCGGGAGTGCCGGGCAACGGACTGTGGTGGGACGGTACGGACTCTACGGACAGTTTCAACGTGGGCAGCGAAGCCGCGAGCTGGTTATCCGCGGACAACGCCGGCGTTAACTGGGATAACAGCGTATCGACGACCATCTGGACCGACGGCAAATGGTACGAGCTCAAAGTAAGGGCGATAGACGGAGTTCCCCTGACCGAGAGCGTATTCACAATAGGGGTAAACGACAACAGGTTCTCCGTAGATACTAAAAACCCGTACTCATATATAGTGGAACCCAATCCGAATGATTCCGGCTATTACAACGAGAGCGATAACATACTTACCCAGATATACGGCACGGCGGGCGACCTAACGTCCGGTGTCACGAACGTCTTCCTGAACATAGAGACGGTCAACCCGGTCCAGTACTGGACCACTTCAAAGATATGGGTGAGCGTGTATAATGCGCTTACCTGCGACCTCCTGGCGACGGGCACAACCGAGTGGTACATAGACCAGTCGCGGCTGCCGGACTGGAGCAGCGACCAGTACCTGGTAAGGGTATGGGCGGAAGATAAGACGGGCAACAAGCAGAGCAAGCCTGTCGAGCCCGATAACAACAGGGTGGCTACTTTCATAGTCGATTCAGATGAACCGGATTCGGCTGTAACCTACCCGGTGGGACCGCAGAACTATGTCGCCGAGATAAGCGGTACCTGCGAAGATACGGACGGCACTGTAAACAGCGGTGTCGCCGGAGTGCGCCTGCAGATAAGGGATATAACCACGTCGACCACGTACTATTTCAACGGGAGCGGCTGGGGTACTACCGTGATATGGCTTTCCACTGCTACGGGAGTATCGGTCACGACGCCGACCTGGAGCTACGTGAAGACTGACGCCGGGTTCAACTGGGATTCCGGGCACAACTACCAGGCAATATCGAGATGTATAGATAAAGCCGGGAACCCCGAGACGACCTATTCGACATCGACGTTCACCTATGACCAGGCGGCGCCGGATTCCAAGCCCACGGTGCCTGCAAGCGGGCAGTATTACGCGTCGCTCACTTCCCTGCAGGGAACCTGCCAGGACCTTCCGACAGGCGGCGGGCTTTATAACGCCGGCATAAGTACCGTAGGTATCAGGATAATAGACCTCTCCACTGCGCCGGTGAAAGGCTGGACGGGTTCCGGCTGGTCGGCAACTTACGGTTACGTGCAGGCGAGCGGGACCGAGACCTGGACGTTCACTTTCAATAACGCCAACTGGACCACGGGCCACGAGTACAGGCTGAACACCAAAGGTTTTGATAATATAGGGAACGAGGAGATTACTATATCGACTATCACGTTCTACATAGACAAGACCGCGCCGGTTTCCAATATCACTGTTCCCGAGAATTCGGGTTCTACCTTTAACAACTTGTCGCAGCTGACGGGTACTGCCGTAGACCAGCCTTCGGCCATGAACTACTCGGGATTGAAAGAGGTAAGGATACAGCTGGTAGACAACACCCCGACCCCGGACGAGTACTGGACGGGAACGGAATGGTCGACGAACACCTGGTGGGTTCCGGCCACGGACCTCGGGAGCTGGTATTACGATATAGACTCGCAGACCGACACGTGGAGTAACGGCCATGATTATACGCTGAAATCCATAGGCGAGGATAACTCGGGGAACATCGAGACTCCGTCCGGGAACATTACCTTCGCGTTCGACAGCCAGGCGCCTGATACGAGAGTTACGACTCCTGCCGACGGCGGGTACGTGAAACCGCCCACGTTCACTAAGATATCAGGTACATGCAAGGATAACAAGGCTGGGGTGGATACGGTAAAAGTGATGATATATAACAAGGATACCAATAAATATTACGAATCTACGGCAGCGGACCCGGCCAACAAGTTCGTAGGCAACAGCTGGGACTGGGATGACGCTGTAATAAACATAGTAAATACCACCCCGAACGGTTCCAACACGGTAAGCTGGGAATTCAACCTGTCGACCAGGACCTGGACTAACGGTACTGAGTACCTTGTCATGACAAGAGGCTGGGACGCCGCCACAGATGTCGACGGGTTCTTCCCGAACGCCGAGGTGCCCGTATCTTCCATAACGTTCGTGTATGATAATTCCAGCCCGGATTCGGACGTGGTATATGTCTCCACGATGAACCACGCGTATTACACCAACATAGAGCCTCATATAATCGGTATCTCGAGCGATACCTACCCGGGCAAAGTGAGCAACGTGAAAGTCTGCATGCAGAGGGACGCCGACGGCGCCTACTGGGACGGCAGCATCTGGAACGACGAGGTGGGGCAGCAGTGGCTGAACGCTTTTTCGACGACTACCCCGAAATGGGACGTCTGGAACTCCACGGCAGTCGGCTGGCTGAGCGAATATACGTATCACGTAAGGTCAAAAGCTTACGACGACGCGGGGAACATAGAGCTGGATGTGGATATAACTACCCACACCTTCATATATGATACGGCAGACCCGGATTCGATACCGACCTCGCCCGCCGACGGGGTCTTCGTCAGCTCCGTTACCAAGATATCCGGTACAGCCGGCGATGACGTTTCCGGTATCGGCGGCGGTTCGGGAGTGGCGAATGTCAGGATACTTATTACCCAGATAACCCCGACTACCACCAGGTACTGGAACGGGCCCATTATAAAATGGGGCGCCGGACTTCCGAACCCGTGGCCGAACGTATCCAGCGGCCTGGAAGACTGGGATTATAATATAGCGGATGCCAATTTCACGAGCGGAGCGAGGTACAGGGTGCAGATGAAAGTGAAAGACTGGGCGACTAACGAGAGCGTGAGCAGTATCACCGACTTCTACTACGATAAACAGAACCCCGAATCCCGGATAACAAAACCGGTCAATCCGTATTACAAACAGCTTCTCAGTATCGACGGTACGGCAGCCGATAACCCGAAATCTCCGTGGCTGAACTCCGGGATAGACAAGGTCGAGATAAAACTGGTAGATACGACCGCTTCGCCCGAGGAGTGCTGGACCGGCACCCAGTGGTCCACCAGGACCGCAGATTTCGATTATATACTCGCAAACAGCACCGCGCAGTGGACGCGCCCGACGAACTCCGTTACCTGGACGAACGGGCACACCTATAAAGTGAACTCCAGGGCCGCCGACAATGTCGGCCTCGAGGAAGTCGCGATAACCACAAAGACCTTCGTATTCGACAACGTTCCGGGAAACGCCAGGAGCAATATAATAAGCCCCGCGCAGAACGCGAAACTTAACGAGCTGGACGATCTTTCCGGGAGCGTGACGTACGCGTACGCGCCGGTGATATCGGTGGAACTGAGGATCACCGATGTCACCGATTCCAAGTACTGGACAGGCGTCAGCTGGTCCACTATCAGCGTATGGATACCGGCCGATGACTATACCGAACCCAACTGGACTCATACCGTACTTTCTACCGAGATATGGACCGACCATCACACCTACAAGGTGCAGGCGAGATCTCTTGACCAGGCTGGCAACCAGGAAGACGCGGGTTCCACCGGAAGGACTTTCTATTATGATATAACTCCGCCTGATACCGTCGTCAGCGTGCCCGGTGATAATTCGTACGTGAGTTACCTGGACCTCATAGAGGGAACCGCGACGGACGATAACACGTTCGTGGCGGGCGTGGAAGTCATGATAGAATACTCCGGCGGCTACTGGGACCAGAATAATGAATTCTGGGACACGGACCCGGTCTGGAACGATGCCGATCCGGTTGACAGTTTTGACTCGAATGACGAGGGCTGGGAGATGGCCGTTTCATCCTGGGCCTGGACCGACGGCATAACCAACGGTACCCAGTTCAGTATATATACCAGGGCTACCGACGTTGCGGGCAACGTGGAGACAGAGCAGGTCGAGGCGCAGTTCATCTACGACGAGGTGCTCCCGGACTCCTATATACAGTTCCCGGCGGACGGGAACACCTACAGGCAGGTGACCGGTATATCAGGTACCGCGCTGGACCAGCACACGTCCATATCGAGCGTGACGATATCGATATACGATGTAAAGAACAGCCTTTATTATGACGGGGGCGGCTGGAGCTCTTTCGAATGGCTGAACGCCGATATACATCCTTCGTCATGGTCTTATGCCGCGCCGACGTTCACGTCGAGCACTACTTACCGTATCGTATCAAGGGCGAGCGACCTCGCGGATAATTTCGAGAAGTCATTCTCCACTATAACGTTCCTCTTTGATAATCTGCCTCCGCAGTCGCGTATCACCGCTCCGACAGCGCCGCTATTGAACGCGCTTACCGGTATCACAGGTACTTCTAACGACGAATCATCCAATGTCGCCGAAGTCAGGATACGCATAAAGACGGAAGAAGCTGCGCCCGAGTACTGGAACGGTTCCAACTGGGTGAGTTCGTCCAATACCTGGATAACTACCAGCGGCGCTACAAAGAACTGGTTCAGGAACACCCTGCCGAACTGGGTATCGAGCACCACGTACCGCATACAGTCGAGGGCAGTGGATGACGTTACGCTGCCGACCGGGCAGGGCAACACGGAGACCCCGAACTCGGGCCGCGTCTTCACGTTCGACGATACGCCGCCGGAGACGGTCATCACTTATCCTGCCGACGGCCAGACATACAGGACGATGTCCGATATATCGGGTACCGCGGCCGACGCGACGGCCGGCGTGGGTACGGTATATATAAGGCTTTATGACGAGACCGATGACGAATACTGGTCCGGCGGCGGCTGGGCGAGCATGTCCTCGACCGAGGCCTGGGTGGAAGCCGGCAACTCGGCTTCCTGGACTTACGCCGTGGCTATAACCTACGCGTCGGACCATGATTACAGGTTGAACGCCAGATCCACGGATACCATAAACAACCTCGAGATCGACTATAGTACGGTTTCGTTTACCTATGACAACGTGGCTCCGGCGTATAACATCACAGAGCCGGCGCCTGGAGACGAGCTCAACGCGCTGACCCAGATAAACGGTACCGCTAACGATGTGACTTCCCAGACATCGCTGGTGCAGCTCAGGTTGAGAGATACGTCCGCAAGTCCGATAGAATACTGGACCGGCACCGCCTGGTCCACCGCTCCCGCGTCGGAGTGGTTCAGTATATCCGGCTCCGGTTCGGGTCAGATAACCTGGTATTATAATATTGCCGACGAAGTCAATACCTGGACCGACGGGCATTCCTATTCGGTAGGGGTAAGAGTATACGATAATATAGGAAATACCGCCCAGACCGCCTCGATCGCGGCATTCCTGTATGATATAACCCCGGGTACCTCGGCGGTTACGTCTCCAGCTAACGGCAGTCACCACAACCGGCTGACTTCGGTATCCGGCTCGGGTTACGACGCGAAAGCGGGTATTGAAAAAGTACAGGTGAGGCTGGAAGACGACGACGATTCGACGTACTGGGACGGCACCGGTTTCTTCTCCGGCGACCCGGAAGATTACTGGCAGGACGCTACCGGCGGAATATCCTGGAGTTACAACACCAGCGGTATCGGGGGCGACTGGACGGACGGGCATACCTACATAATCCAGTCCAGGGTCATAGATCAGGCTACGGACGTGTCCGGTTCCGATCCGAATATCGAGACCCCGGGCGCCGGGATAACCATAATAAATGACGAGACGCCGCCCGATAGCATAGTGACCTCGACCGATCCGGTTGTCAGCGAGCTGCCCAGGATAAAAGGAACATCGTCAGATACGTCTCCCGGTATAGTAAGCGGCGTCCAGCTCAGGATATTCAGAATAGGTATGAACAGGTACTGGAACGAGACTACTCCTCCTGACGGCGGCTGGGAGGTCGACGAGTACTGGAATACCTGCGTAACCACAGGTACTTATTCGAACTTCGAGAAATGGGGCTGGGCGGCGGCTACTTATACGTGGTCTTCGGGTATTCAGTACAGGCTGAATTCCAGGGCTGTGGATAAAGCTTCTAATCTGGAACCTGCATATTCCACTGTCACATTCACTTTTGATACTGAAGCTCCGGGATCATATATAGAATTCCCGGACCATAATGATACTCTTAATGAACTTACGGAGGTCTCAGGTACGGCGGATCCCGATACATATATAGTAGAGATCAGGATAAAAAGAGACGATAACTATTACTGGGGATGGCCCGGATGGACCACTGGAGGCGGCGCGGAGAATTCGTGGAGTATTGCCACGGGTAACGTTGACTGGACCCAGGATCTCTCCGATGTTACCTGGCAGACAAACCGCACTTATCTCATCCAGTCGAGGGCGACAGACCTGTCTTTACCCGAGAACATAGAGACTATAGGCAGCCCGGGCGATGATAATTCCCACGAGATAACGTTCGATAACCTCGGCCCGTACTCGGTGATACAGGTGCCCGTCAATAACCAGCATTACAAGTCGGGCGGAATAGGGCAGATATACGGCACCTGCGTGGATAAGACGAGCGCTGTGGCCGATGTGGATATCTCCATACTTGAGATGGGTACTACGCAATGGTACAACGGCGGCGGTCTTTTTGACGTTGATTACGAGACGGAATCCTGGCAGAACACGACTCTTGCCCCGGATACGACTAACTGGTCATACCTGAGCGGCGCTCTGCCCGGCGCGCTCGCTGACGGGGAAAAGTACTTTATAAAGACGAGGACGACCGATGATGTGGGGAACATGAGGACCTCGACTTTCACCGTGCAATTCGTTTACGACGAAACTCAGCCGCAGTCCAGGGTCCAGCAGCCTGCAAACGAGGGCATATACGACGATACGCTGAACATACTCTACGGTACCGCCTCGGATGTCTATCCAGGAGAGGTAAACCTTGTACAGATAACCGTCAGGGCGCTGGATCATCCGCCGGGAAGCAACTACTACTGGAACGGTTCCACGTGGGCGGCTCCTATACAGTGGCACACTGTCACCCAGCCCTGGACGAACTGGTCATACGGAGGAATAGAAGGTTCCGACTGGATAACCGGTAAGGAGTACGAGATAAGGGTGAGGGCCACGGACAAAGCCGGCAATGTGCAGTCGAGCATACTTACCAACACCTTCAAGGTGGTATTGCCCGCGTCCAGTTTCCAGGTATCCGGGCTGGCCAACGGTACTGCCGGTACATTGAGAACCGTAGCGGTGCAGGCATTGGATACTAACGGCGAGCCGTCGTTGACGTATGACGGCACCATAAGGTTCATCACGAAACTGACCACGACCGATGAGAAGGATTACTTCGAGGCCACCTATCCTCAGGCTAAATGGTCCGAATCCGATATAGACACCGGGGAAGCCGTCAAGTACGAGTATACTTTCGACGGCACGGAAGGCGGATACATGGAGTTCACGAACCTGATGTGCTTCAAGACCGCCGGAACGGACAGATTCCTTATAGTGTATGATACGGCGAGTATGGCTACCATCACGAAAGTATGGGGAGTGGATGACGGCTACACCGTGACGCCGTCTGACCCGGCGCGCGTGCAGATAGTACTCACGGGCGAAACGGCTGCTCCGGGTACGTCTACAGGTAAAACCGGTTTGCCGACGCCTACCCCCGCCGGCGGCACTATAAATGCCCAGGTAAGCATATGCGATAACTACTGGAACATCACGACCGCGACTGATACAATCAATGTGACGACAACCGATCCGAACGACAATACCAGGGGCAAGGAACCGGGGTATACATATGTGCAGGGTTCTACCAATGTTGTGATACAGATGTATACCGCCGGAAATCAGTATGTCGAAGGTAATGCGAGTGACGAAGATTACACCGATTTCATGCAGGGAGGAGCAAATAAAGCCGTTACGATATTGCCCGGAACGCCTGCCAAGCTCCAGATAATAATGGCCGGATACACGGCTAAACCCGGTACGATAAACGGCAGAACCGGCTCGGCCTCCAACCAGTACGCCGGGCTGAACTTCGACGTGACGGTCAACGCCTGCGACAACTACTGGAACGTCAATACTTCGACGGCCGTCGATGTCAAGATAACTACGACAGATGAGTATGACAACGATCCGCCTTCCGAGACGCTCTCGGGCGGTACGTTCGATTTCGACCTGCAGATGATAGTGGCGGGTACTCACACGGTAACGGCGCAGTGCCTGGATTCGGGCCTGCTTTCCGATAGTATCAATTTCACCGTGAAATACGGGACCGGCACGAAACTCCAGGTGCTCGTTCCCGGCGAGACGGCTAGACCGGGAACCTTATCCGGTAAAGACGGAACGGTTACTACGCAGGTTGCGGGAACGCAGTTCACAATAACGGTCAACGGGTGCGACGAGTACTGGAATATCGTAGACGATACGGACGCCGTGGTAAACATAAATACGAGCGACACGAACGGGATAATACCGTTTGCGCAGAAATCCTTGAGCAGCGGGCATATATGGTTTGCCGTTACTCACCGCACGGCCTGGTTCGGTACCCAGCAGGCTACCCATACTATAACCGCCCAGGCGACATCGGAACCCATATGGAGCTCATACAAGTCTTCCCAGATAAAACTCGGCGCCAACACTGGAGTGAAACTCCAGGTGCTGGGCCCGGGACAGCAGGCGGACCCGGGTAACGTCGCCGGCGGCGGGAAGACCGGCTCCATACCTGAACAGGTCGCAGGCTCGTCTTTCACTGTCACGGTGAACGCGGTCGACGCGTACTGGAACCTGAAAAAATCCTCCAACCCGACTGTCCAGGTAACCGCCACGGACGAGTATTACCAGGCCGAAGGGTCGAAGGTGCTTACTAACGGCACGGCAAACTTCTGGGTGATCCTGAACGACGCGACCAACGACCCGTGGCAGGTCATAGCGTCCACTGCGGCAGGCGAGAACATGCTGCCGAACACCTCATCGAATATCAGCGTAGGAGTAAGTTCCGCCACCAGGCTCCAGGTGCTACTTCCGGGCGAGGTCGCGGATCCGGGTTCTCCCAGCGGAAAGGACTCTTCGGGCCTGACGGCGCAGACAGCGGGCGCGGAGTTTACCGTCACGGTCAACTGCGTAGATGACCGCTGGAACAAGGTCACGGCTGCCAACCCGCTGGTGGAACTGGAAACGGACAATAACTATTCGACGCTCCCGAAGACACAGCAGCTGATGAGCGGCACGACCGGGTTCAAGGTGATACTCTATACTGCCGAGACCACCTACATAAAGGCCTACGACGACGACGGTGTGGGGGTAGACTACAGTACCGGCACGTCGTCGCTTCTGACCGTTAACGCGGCTTCGGCGAACAAACTCCAGATATTGACCCCGGGTGAATTCGCGGATCCCGGAAACTGGAGCGGCGCGCCTAATAACCATAGTCCATACGGAAAGACGGCGGGCTCGACCCCGTCGCCCAGAACGGCCGGCAACGAGTTTGCGGTTACGGTCAATATAGTAGACCAGTACTATAATATCAAGCATAACCTTACGCCGCAGGTAGGGGTGGCTGTTACGTCAAATGACAATTACGCCATTGAACCTTCTTCCAGGGTGCTGACGAACGGCACGACCACGTTCAAGATAGAACTCCGCACCGCGAAGACTACGGTTCTGACCGCCCAGGACGTGGACGGTTACGGATCAAATTACGGCAGTGTGAACACGCCGAGTATAACGGTGAACCCGAACGATCCGGTGAGGCTCTTTATCATCTGCCCGGGCGAAGCGTACGATCCGGGAGACCAGCCTAACGGCGGAAAATCCGATAACACGCCGTCAACGCAGGTAGCCGGGACTGAGTTCAAGATAACCGTGTACGCGGTGGACGATTACTATAACACGGTCACTACGACCGCGCCGGTCGCGGCGATAACACTGGAGGACACGAACGCGACTCCGCCTGCAGACAACACGCTCACGAACGGCACGACGACATTCCCGGTGACGTTCCTCACGAAGAACACCGGCGGCTGGTACATCAGGGCAGCCGATACGACCGGTCCGCTTCTGAATTATACTTCGCCCGATGTGCCTGTGAATGCCGATAACGCAACTAAGCTCCTGGTAGTTATACCGCCGGGCGAGACTTACGCTCCAGGTACGGCTAAAGGCAAGACCGGAACGCCGGCGCTCCAGACTGCCGGAGTGAGATTTACCGTAACTGTCAGGGCGGTGGACGATAACTGGAACCTGGATACGACTGTGCCGGCGCAGACTATACATATTAATCTTGGAGATACTAATTCGCCGCTTATTGAGCCGTTCAACGACAGGGATACCTCCGGCGGATTGACCAGTTTCTTTATTACTTTGCGTACGGGTGCTACGACCTGGATAGAAGCAACGACGCCGGGACTCACGGATTACACCGTAGACCACGTGACGGTCACCGCTAATGCTTTCACTAAACTGCTTGTAATAGCCGACGGCGAGAAATTCGATCCCGGAAGCTCCGACGGTAAGAAAGGTACGGTCAATAACCAGGTCGCGGGTGAGCAGTATTCCATAATAATCAGGGGTACCGATAACTACTTTAATTTGGTCAACACTGCGACGGCTCCAGTAAATATAACCACGGAAGATCCGAATGATGGTGTGAATTTCAATGAAGACCTGGACCAGGGAGAGATAATAACATACGTTACGATGGTTACTAGCGGTACATGGAAGATATACACGAAACCCGTCGGGGCGGAATGGGCCTATATAGCCTGGTCTACGTCCACTCCGGTGCCTGTCGGTCCGGACGCCGCAACGAAACTCCAGATAATAATGCCCGGAGAGACCTATGCTCCAGGTACGACCTACGGCAAGATCGGTACTCCGAGCCAGCAGGTTGCGGGTTCGAGCTTCACTATCACGGTAAACGCCGTCGACGACAACTGGAACGTGGACACCTCGACGTCGCTCGAGGTGCACGTGGTCTCCTCCGATCCGCACGCCGGTATAGACATATACAAGGCTTTGAATAACGGCACCAGGCAGATAGATATGACGCTGGTCACGGATTCGACGCACACTATAACGGTCACGGATAACAGCGGTTCGTCTGCGCCGCTGACCCCCTACACGATAACCACCCCGGTCGATGTCAGGTATAACAGCGTGAAAAAGCTACTCGTCATACTGGAAGGCGAGAAGCACGACCCGGGCAACCTGGCCAGCCTGGGGATATCGGGTTCGCCTGATGTCCAGGTCGCCGGCGCGCCGTTCACGGTAACCGTGAAAGCCTGCGATAACTGGTACAACCTCAACCCGGACACTAGTTCGCTCAACCACGTTGTGAAACTTTTCTCGTCGGATTACCCGAACGATGGCAGTTATGAAGATAAAAAGGCTCTCTCGGGCGGCGTGCAGCAATTCATAATCACTTATACAAAAGCCATGGATACCGCAACATTAAGAGCCGTGAACGTCGACCTGAGCACTTACACTACAAGCGAGTTCATGGTGGAATCGGGTGCAGCGACGAAACTGTTGGTGAAAGTCCCCGACCAGTACAAGGTTTCGGGTTCGACCTGGGGCCTTGAAGGCACGGTCACGGTAGAGCATGCCGGTGTAGGATTCCCGATAACGGTCTACGCAATGGACGAATACTGTAATATCGACGAGGATGTGAATATAAGCGTGCTTGTAGACCCGGTAACAGATACCAACGGCTACGTGGACAGTTCCATAAAGAGCCTCATAAGCGGAAAGCGCGATTTTACAGTCACCATGGTGACTGCGGGAAACCATACCATAGAGGCATATGATTATCTCAATAACGTGCTTTCGACGGGTACGAGTCCTTCTATAACGGTGGAACCCGGAGTGCCGGTAAGGTACCAGGTGCTGGTCCCGGACCAGACGAACCAGCCCGGTACGGCCAGCGGCAAAGGCGGGACAATAAGGAACCAGGACGCCGGAGTTTCGTTTGACGTGACCGTGAACGCCTGCGACGCCGTATGGAACATAGTCACGACTACAAACGTCGTAGCCAACATAGACACGAATGACCATTACGACGCCGAACCGGTCTCTAAGACACTCACGAACGGGACAACCGTTTTCACAGTGACGCCTGTTACCGCGAGGAGCACTTTCACCGTGACGGCTTCCGGTCCGCTCACATATTCTAACACATCGTCGCCGGTCAACGTAAGGGCGGGTTCAGCGGTGAAACTCATTGCCCTCGTGCCGGATGAAGTGCATAAACCGGGTAACTGGGTGGGGTCGCCTTACAAGACTCTGCCGCTTGGCAAGAAAGCGAACATAACCCCGAAGAAGCAGACTGCCGGCACGAAATTCACTTTGACGGTCATAGCCTGCGATACCTACTGGAACAAGGTAACGACCAGCCCGGTCGTGAGCGTATCCATAACGGATCCGAACGGAACTGGGCCCGCGCCGCGCGCCCTGGTAAACGGCGCTACGACGTACAAGATACTTTATAAGACAGCAAACACCACCTGGACCGCGACCGCCAGCGCCGGCGGGCTCACGTCATACCTGTCCGCCGCGGTAACGGTGGACCCGGCGGCACCGGAAAGACTGCAGGTGCTCCTGCCCGGCGAAGTAGCGGCTCCGGGAACGGGGACAGGAAAGACCGCAGCCATACCGGACGACCAGGTAGCCGGCAGCACCTTCACTATAACAGTGAACGCCGTGGATAAATATTATAATGTGGTCTACACTACTACGAATATACTCACGAGCATAGTGACTACAGATATTTATGACATAGAGCCGGCTGACAAGAACCTCTTAAACGGTACCGCG